>JAFXCE010000049.1 GCA_017521565.1 Clostridia bacterium
CATGGTTTTTCTGACGAATTCTCTGAATGGTATTTCTGAAATCAGCCGGCGACGCTGGGTATTCCTGATCCTTTCGGGTCTGGCAACGGGCGCTTCGTGGTTGTGTTACTACAAGGCGCTGCAAATTGGTGAGGCCTCCAAGGTTGTCCCTATTGATAAGCTCAGCGTTGTGATTACGATGATCCTGGCTGCGGTGATCCTGCGTGAGCAGTTTACGCCAAAGTCAATTCTTGGCTGTGGATTGATCTCGGTTGGTACCTTGCTTATGGTGCTGTGATGATATAGAGGCGATGATTGAGAAAATGCATCGGCCCAGAAAGGCATCCTTTTCTGTGTGCGTATTCCAGACAGAAAGCTTAGGAGATTCCTTCATGCAAGTACAGATGCGCAAATCGAGCGTATGATGGTTCATACCCGTCAGGTCGATGTCAGAAATCCGTCTTGAGCCACCAACAGAATTCACTAAGATTTGATGCTTGGTGAGTTCTTTTTTTGTTCAAATTTACCGAAATGGCCTTTTCCTGCATCAGTCTTGATGCGTCATCCCTTGATTTTGCCACATAATCTGCCGCATCATGCGTTGCTGAAGGTCAGGATGCGGCGGGCGATTTCAAGGTCTTCGTCCTGCGTATGAACGCAGATATTTTTCATGGTCGCAAGGTCTTTCCAACCGCCCATCGACTGCAGTGTTTTTCCATATACGTTGATGGATTTCTTCACACGCGCCCAAAGACGCCTGTCGGATTGAAAAGAGATCGGGATATGCGGGTCATCCAAAGAGGGGAGAACGTATTCAATACTCCGCTTTGTTTTCCGCAATAGGGCAATGCTGGAAATAACAATCTGATCTTGAAGCTTCGTCAACGATGATAGCAGTAGCCGAGCCTGCAGAACAGCCGAATTCTTTTGAGACTGCCGGCAGCAGTTGGTTTTGAAAGCAAATAAAATTGACGATCAACTTGCCGGATGCTATAATTCAGCATATAAATGTCAAGCGCTTAACAAGGTTTTCCGTTCACGGATCATTTCACATATGGAGGAAAAGAGAATGGCGAGACGTTGTGCATCTCAGGCTGTGGCGTATTATCCTGTTTTGTCTGAGCAAGGAATCTGCTATATGGAAGACGGAAGTGTTGAGGTGAAGCTGCTTTTGCAGCAAACAGCTCAAAAGGTCTGCATCAAGCTCATGGACGGCCCGAGCTTTGATCTGAAAAAGGATGGGCATGGGGTATGGAACGGCCGGTTTGCGCCGGGCATGGGATTTCATTATGCCGACGTGATGGTTGACGGCGAAGCGGTACTCTCTCCCTATCTGCCGATAGGATTTGGCGCTTCCCGGCCGATCAACTATATCGACGTGCCGGGAGAAGGCGACGATTTCTATCAGCCGCATGATGGTCCTCATGGAACGGTCGTGCGCCATTACTTTGAATCCAGGGTGACGGGTGAGTTGGAGAGCTGTCTGGTCTATCAGCCGCCGCAGTATGACCCGAGCAAGGAATATCCTGTGCTCTATCTGCAGCATGGCCTGGGCGAAAATGAGACGGGCTGGGTGCATCAGGGACGCGCCAATTTCATTCTTGACCGCTTGATTGGCAGCGGAGAAGCGAAGCCGATGCTGGTTGTGATGTGCAGCGGCATGGTGCAGATACAGGGCGAATACGACTATGTCGTCTTCCCGCTGCTGCTGGTGGAGGACGTTATCCCCTTTATCGAGCGCACCTATTGCGTCATGGGCGATAAATGGCATCGCGCGATGGCGGGATTGTCCATGGGCAGCATGCATACGAGCATGGCGACGCTCAGCTATCCGGAGCGCTTTGGCTATGCAGGCCTGTTCAGCGGATTCATGCATCATCTCTGGAAGGAGGATCAGCCGCATCTCAAGGCGCTGGATGATCCCGAGCGCTTTGCAGCGGATTACCGTGTGTTCTTCCGCGCGATGGGTACAGATGATCCATTCTTTGCGCATTTTGAGGGGGATGATGCGCTGATCGCGGAGAAGGGAGTCGGCGCGTCAATCACGCGCAAGCTGTACGACGGCGGTCATGGCTGGCAGGTCTGGCGGCATTGCCTGCATGACTTCCTGCCGATGATTTTCCGGGAGGATTGAAGGATGATTACACAGCTGACGGACTCCATCTGGCGTTATCATGATGAAACGGGCTCTACGTCATATCTGGTCGTGGGAAAGACGCGGGCGGCGATGATCGACTGCGGCGGCGCAGGAAAACCTGTCATGCCATGGATTCGCTCGATGACGGATCTGCCTGTTATCCTGCTGCTCACGCATGCGCATCCCGATCACTACGGCTCTGCGGCAGAGTTTGACGAGGTGTGGCTGCATGAAGACGATATAAGCGCGCTTCCTGTCTTTGAGGAGGCGTTCTCTGTGATGGGCGTGAAGCCGCTGGATCGGAAAACGCTGCATTCTTTTGCCGACGATCATGTGTTTGACCTTGGCGGAGAAACGCTCATTGCATGTGCGCTGAAGGGACACACGCCGGGATCGGTTGTGTTTGTCGATGAGGCGCAGCGCTGCATCTTCAGCGGCGACGCCGTGGGCAGCGGGGATATCGTGCTGATGAGTGTGCCGCTGGCGTATAATCTTTCGGATTATATGCACTCTCTGGAGGAGTTTCTCGAAAGGATCGAGCCGTGGGCGGATTATACCTGGCATGCGGGCCACTATCATCAGGCGGGCAGGGGAGAAGGCGTGCCGCCTAATACGCCCTGCCGTGCACTGGCGGCAGATATGGTTTCTCTGTGTGGTGCGCTGCTTGCAGGAGAGATACAGGGAGAAAGCGTGCGTGAAATCTTTGCCCCAAGCGGTAAGGCCAGGCGTGCGCGCCTCGGGCGAGCTGGGATCGTGTTCAGCGATGAACAATGCAAATAACGCAATCCTCCGGTATCTGTTAGGATATTTGGAGGATATTGATGATCTATGTGTGCATTCATGCGCGCAAATGACGAAACAAACGAAATCACATATTGGAGTTTGCGTAAATCTGACAATAATATGTATGTCAATCGATTGACATGGATGAGCAGGGCGTGATATACTGAACCCAACAGAATCTGCATGTGATGCGGATATCAATCAGAAAAGGAGAATGTCTATGTTCAAAAAGCTTATCTCTCTCCTGATCGCGCTGGCGCTGATGCTGTCTCTAGCAGTTGCAGTTGCCGAGCCTGTCACCATCTCCTTCTATTCCACGCAGGCCGGCGTTGACGAGGCGACCGTTGCGCTGCTGGGCAAGTTCATGGAGGAGCACCCGGACATCAAGGTTGAGTATTATCCCTGCGGCGATGATCAGCTGGCTGCCTGGCTGGCGCTGTATTCCGCCGGCACCGCGCCGACCGTCTCCATGCTGGACGTCGGTCAGATCCTCAACTACAGCGACTATATGTACAACTTCAACGATGGCAACACCGAATGGATGAGCGACGTCATCACCGGCTGGAACTACGTCCAGAAGGAAGGCTCCGACGCCATCTACGGCATCCCGAGCAGCTATCAGGGCTTCTCTCTGATGTACAACAAGCGCCTCGTCGCCGAAGTGCTTGGCGCGGACTTCGATGTGAATACCGTCAACACCAAGGACAAGCTCATTGAGTTCTTCGACAAGTTCGAGGCTGCCGGCATCCCGGCGACCGTCGTCTTCAGCGCTGACTGGGCGCTGGGCGCGCACTATCTGGGCTGCCAGCTGTTCTCCGAGTGGCTGGGCGACAAGGACACCCAGCGCGCTGTGCTCAAGGGCCTGTACACCGGCGAAACCAAGCTGATGGAGCTTGAGCACTTCCACAACGTGATGGACATGTTCGACGTTCTTAAGAAGTACAACATCAACAAGGCTGACCCGCTGGCCGACACGCAGGAAGGCGACCTTGAGATGCTGGCCACCGGCAAGACCGCGACCATGTTCCAGGGCGACTGGAACTGGCTGCAGATTCAGACCTTCGCTGAGCGCGACGATCTGGGCTTCATGCCGTTCCCGCTGACCAACGACGAGGCCAACCCGCTCAACGGCACCATCCGCGGTTCCTGCCCGAAGGGCTACTGCGTGGATATCTACCAGAATACTCCGGAACAGCAGGCCGCCGGCGTTGAGCTGGCCAAGTGGCTGGCCCTGTCCGACGCGGGCAAGGAATTCATGATCACTCAGCTGGGTTCCACCCTGCCGTTCACCAACGTGACCACGCCGAACGGAAACCCGCTGGCCGTTTCCACTCAGGAATACCTCGAGGCGGACAAGGTTCTGGACATCAGCACCTATATCTGCGAGAGCCCGACCGACTTCTGGCTCATCGTGGGTCCGTATATGCAGGCGTACCTCGTCGATCAGATGGATCGCGAGACCCTGGCTGCTGAGATCGAGGCATACTTCCAGGATCTGTAAGATCCATCCATCGTTTGTGCTTCAAATAAGAGCATGACATAATCTCGTTGAGAAGGGGCAGGGCTTGCGACAGTCCCTGCCCCTTTTTTTCAAAACATGAGAGGGGGAAGACCCGATGCTAAGTGCGCAGAAGCGGGATACATGGAAGCTGATCCTGCTGTTTTTCCTGCCGGCAGTATTCATCTGGCTGACGACGCTTGTCATTCCGTTCTTCTATGGAATCTGGATTTCCTTTGTGAAGTGGGACGGCATCGGCAATAACTACACGTTTGTCGGCATTGCGAATTATACCAAAATATTCAGGAGCGCCAAGTTCTGGGCTTCGCTCAACCGCACGGCCGTGTATACGGTTGCGACGGTTATCCTGAGCAATATTCTGGGCATTGCGCTGGGTCTGCTGCTCACCAGCCCGCTCAAGGGCCGCAATGTCTTCCGCACCGCGATCTTCGTGCCCAACGTCATCGGCGGCGTAGCGATGGGCTATATCTGGAAATACATTTTCCATTATGGCCTGACTGCCGTGGGCAAAAGCACCGGCATTCCGTGGCTGGCGACGTCCATGCTCTCTGATCCGACCAAGGCGATGGCTGCATTGGTCATCGTGTCTTCGTGGCAGCTGAGCGCATATCTGATGATCATTTATGTTGCCGGCTTTACCAATGTTCCGCAGGAACTGGTGGAGGCGGCCGATGTGGACGGCGCGAATGCCTGGCAGGTATTCTGGAACGTTCGTCTTCCGATGATCCGCTCCTCCATTACGATCTGTCTGTTCCTGGCGATCATCCGCTCCTTCATGGTGTTTGAGGTCAACATGGCCCTTACGGACGGCGGTCCGTTCAATTCCACCGAAATGATCGCGTACCGCATCTACAATACGGCGTTTGTCAGCCTGAAATTCGGCGACGCACAGGCGCAGGCTGTTGTGCTGTTCGTGATCGTTGCGCTGATTTCCGTCCTCCAGGCCTACTTTACCTCTAGGAAGGAGGTGCAGATGTAATGAGCAAAAAGAGACGCCAAATGCTGATCATCTTGTTGGTGCTTGCGCTGCTTGCTACGGTGTTTTATCTCTTCCCGTTGATTCTGATGGCGATGAACTCGCTGAAGACGACAGGCGAATTCACCAGCAATCCGTTCTCGCTGCCCACCATTATGCAGTGGGGAAACTACAGCTATGCGTTTGAGCAGATGCACTTCCTTTCCGCGCTGACCAATTCTCTGGTGATTACGGTTGCTGTCTGTGCGATTATCGCCCTTCTGGGTCCGATGGCGGCGTATACCGTCAGCCGTGTGCAGAGCAAGTTCGTCTCCACGATGTTCTATATGATGATCGCGTCGATGTCTGCTCCGTTCCAGGCGTTCATGATTCCGCTGGTCAAGCTCTATGCCTCTCAGCTGGGCTTTAACAATAGCCTGATTCCGGTCATCTATATCGGCGTAGGCCTCAATATCTGTTTCTCGATCTTCCTGGTGAAGGGCTTCCTGAGCTCGATTCCCAGAGAGATTGACGAGGCGGCGCTCATCGACGGCTGCTCGAGCATCAAGCTGTTCTTCTATATCATTCTGCCGATGCTCACGCCGATTCTCATTACGCTGCTGGTCTTTGTGGCGATGGGCATCTGGAACGATTATCTGCTCTCCAGCCTGTTCCTCAATACACAGGACATGCGTACGCTGCCGATGATGGTCCGCGTGTTCTGCGCACAGTATTCCAACGACTATGCGCCGATGATGGCGGGACTTGTGATGACCATCACGCCGATGCTGGTTTTCTATCTGGTCTGCCAGAAGTACATTCTGGAAGGCGTTGTTCAGGGCGCTGTCAAGGGCTGATCTGGACATAAAGCAAGGGCAGTGCCCCATGCAAGGCACTGCCCTTGTTTCGAATTGAAAAATAAATTCAGGTGGTTTCGCGCTCGACGAGCGTGACGGGAAAAACGGCCTGGCTGGGATTGAGATATCCCTTGGACGCCTGAACGATCGAGGCGACCGCGTAATTGCAGATATCGTCAATCGGCTGATGGATGGCCGTCAGCGGCGGCGAGCACATCGAGGCAAGCTGAGAGTTGTCGTATCCGACCAGCTTCAGCTGATCCGGGATGGCGATCTGATGCTTATGGCAGTATTGGATGACCTGCGCGGCAATGATGTCATTGGATGTGAAGATGCCGTCGACATCCGGATGCTCGGCAAAGACCTTTTCAATCGTCTTATGGTAATCCATCTGACAGAACTGATTATCAGCGGCAATCACTTCAGGAGGCCGGTCGACGCCGGCCTGCGCGCAGGCGTCACAGAAGCCCAGATAGCGCTTGCTTGCTTCCATATAGGGGATGGGCGTATCGCTGATATAGACCAGCTTCTGGCATCCCCTTTCGATCAGATGCCTGCCGGCCAGCTTTCCGCCATGGTAGTTGTCGGCGCATACGGCGGGAATACGGGTGTTGACAATACGATCGAGGGTAATCAGCGGAGCGTCGATGCTCTCGAATTCGTCGATTCCCTCAGTGTGGCTTGCCAGAATGATGCCCTGAACCTTGTTGCTCAGCAGCATGTGGATGAATTCCTTTTCCTTCTCAAAAGCATGGTTGGAAACGCAGAGAAGAAGCTTGAGTCCCCTTTCGCTGGCATGACGTTCCACGCTGGCGATGACGCTGTTGAAGAAAGCATGGTCTGCCATCGGGACGATCAGACCGATGAAATTACTGCTCTTTTTCGAAAGGGAGCGGGCAAAATCATTGGGATGATAGCCCAGTTCGTTCATGGCGGCCTGTATGCGGCTGCGTGTCTTTTCGCTGACGCAGACTTTGTTGTTGAGCATGCGGGATACGGTGGTCACCGTTACGCCCGCCCGTTCGGCGACGTCTTTGAGCGTTGCCATTTCTACTCCTCCTGAATACATACTGCATATATTATACCGCATTTTTCCCTGCTGTCAAACGCATGGAGTTTTGATTAAGGAGGCATTATGGCCAGTCTTCATTTGAATTTTCGCTCGGACATGCTGACCTGCAGCGTGTATCCGCGTGTTTTTCTGCCCGATTACAACGGCGTGTGGGATGTAAAGCCGCCGTACCGCACGCTGTATTTTCTCCATGGCTATTCCGGCGGCGCATTGGAAACGGCGACCTTCACCAATTTTGCGCTCTTTGCTGCGATGCACGGCATTGCGATCGTGATGATCGACGGCAATAATTCCTTCTACGTGGATGACGAGGTGCGCACTGCGCGCTACAGCCGATTTGTCGGCGAGGAACTGGTTGAGGTGACGCGTGAGCTGCTGCCGCTGTCCCGCAGGCGGGAGGATACGTTTATCGGCGGCATCTCCATGGGCGGATATGGCGCGCTGATCAACGGCCTGCGCTACAGCGAGACATTCTCCAAGATTGGCATGCTCTCCCCGGCGCTGGGGCTGTATCCCGAGGACGGAAAGGGCCGGCTGAACAGCCCGCTGCGCGTGAGCGAGATGATCGATCTGCTGGGCACGCCGGACGAGTTCCACGGCTCGTATCGCGACTATGAAGCGGCTGCGCAGAAGGCGCTTCATGACAAGGCGTCCATGCCGGAAATGTTCATTGCCTGCGGACGCAGCGATGAGCTTGTCTATGATGCGAGCCGCGATTTTGCCCGGCTCATGAAAAAGGAAGGCGCGAGGATGACCTACTATGAGGCGGACGGCGGCCATGATCATGCGTTCTGGAAGCATGCGATGACGCCGCTTTGCGAATTCCTGAATGCAAAGGAGGGCGAATGAAATGTATATCCGCGTAAGCTTTAAGTCGGACATGCTCATGCGCGGCGTCAGCGCGCACGTCTTCCTGCCTTACCACGACGGCTATCCGGATGCCAAGCGTCCGTATCCGACGCTGTATTTCCTGCCGGGCTACTCTGCCAATGCAGAGGAAATCTCGATGCTGCTGCCGATTCGGCGCTACTGCACCGAGCATGGAATTGCCGTGGTTATCCCGGACGGCGAGAATTCGTTCTATACCGATCATCCTGAGCGCTGTGCGCTGTTCAGCAGCTATGTCGGCGAGGAGCTGGTGCGCGTGACGCGCGAGATGTTCCCCTGCCTGTCCAGGGAAAAAGAGCAGACGTATATCGGCGGCATCTCCATGGGCGGCTATGGCGCATGCACAAACGGCCTGCGCTGGCATGAGACCTTCTCCAAGGTCATGATGCTCTCGCCGGCAATCGATCCGCAGGATCTGATGAATGAGCGGGTGCCCACGCTGCCTTCGACGCTGTTTGGCGCGTGGCTGGGCGACCGGGAGGCCTATCTGACGTCCTGGATGAACCCCAGGCACGCGATCCTTGCGGCGAGGGAAGCGGGCAGGGCGCTGCCGGAGATGTTCATGTGCTGCGGCCGTCAGGATGCGCTGGTCTATGATATGTGCAAGGACTTTGCTGCCTTTGCTAAGGAGCATACGATCGGCCTTGAGTACATCGAGGGCGACGGTCAGCACGATATCCCTTACTGGGACAGCATGCTGGAGGCGGCGTTCAGCTTCCTTTCAGGCAGGAAATCGGCATAAAAGGAGTGTGTATGATGGATCTGACGATTCTCAGGCAGCCATGGTCTGCTCCGGCGATTCCGGAAAACATTCCGCACGGCGATATGCCGGGCGATAAGGTGGTCATCAGCGAGGGACATATCGCCAAGGCGAATACGGTTTTCCCTGTGCTGCTTGAGCAGCTTGCCTCGGTGCTCGCCGGAAATCCGGCGCAGCGCGCGGTGATCGCCGTATGCGGCGGCAGCGGCGTGGGCAAGAGCGAGACGGCTTCGCTGCTTTCGTATTATCTGAATCAGATGGGCGTGGGCAGCTATACGATGTCCGGAGACAATTACCCGCATCGTATCCCGCGCGACAACGACGCGGAGCGCCTTCGCGTGTTCCGTGCGGGCGGTTTGCGAGGGCTGGTGGCTGCCGGCTGCTGCACGCAGGAAATATGCCAGACGCTGCGCGCGCTCTGGGAGGCAGACACGGACGCCGAACCCGAAAAAGTGCTGGAATATCCGTGGCTGGCTGTCTATCAGAAGGCCGGACGCCGCAGCCTGAACGGCTATCTGGGCACGACGAACGAGATCGACTTTGACGAGGTCTCGGGCATCATCGCCCGCTTCAAGCAGGGCGCGGACACGCTGATGCTTAAGCGCATGGGCCGCGAAACGACCGTGCTTTGGTATGACGAGGTGGATGTGCGCGATACGCAGGTGCTCATCATCGAATGGACGCACGGCAACAGCGACTTTATCGAAGGCGTGGATATTCCGATTCTGCTCAACAGCACGCCGGCGGAGACGCTGGCGCACAGACGCGCCCGCAATCGCGACGGCAAGCCGGACAGCGCGTTCATCACCATGGTGCTGGATCTGGAGCAAAAGAAGCTGGAAGCACAGGCGCATAAGGCGAAGATCATCCTCTCCAAGAGCGGAGAGCTGCTCACCTACAGTGCGTATCGCCGGCTGATGGCCGCAGAATAAGGAGGAAGATGCATGAATAACGGCGCCATGCTCAATGCATATCCCGACAGCCTGGGCGGCTGTCTCGGCGGCGCGGCGGCGCTGATCAGCAGACCGGAATTCGCGGACGTATTCCGCTCATTTTATGTGCTGCCCAGCCTGTTTCATACGGATCTGGATCGCGGCTTTTCCGTGATCAGCTATGATCTGGACCGAAAACTCGCCAAGCGCGAGGATCTGGATACGCTGCATCAGCAGGGTCTGGATCTCAAGCTGGATTTTATCCTCAATCATTTGTCCGTACTCTCCCCGCAGTTTCAGGATATCGTGAAGAACGGCGAGGACGCGAAGTACCGCGATTTTTTCATCGACTGGAACAAGTTCTGGCAGGGCAAGGGCGAGATGACGCAGGAAGGCTATATCCAGCCCGACGCAGAGTTGATCCGCGATATGTTCTTCCGCAAGCCCGGTCTGCCGATTCTGATGGTGCGCTTCCCGGACGGACGCGACGTGCCGTACTGGAATACGTTCTATCAGGAGGTGCGCTATGATGCGCCGGATGCACAGGATCTCATGCGCGCGATGGACGTGCAGTACGGCGAGGCGACGGAGCTGGCGCTTTTGATCGCAGAGGGTCTTGCAAAGGGCGAAAAGCCTGCGCAGATCGATCTGGGACAGTACGAAAGCTATCGCGCGCAGATCGTGAATCTTCTGGAATCCCGTCGTAAGTATCTGGGCCAGATGGATCTGAACCTCAAGAGCGATCTGGTCTGGGAATACTACGACCAGACGCTGCGTACGCTGCGGGATTACGGCGCGGCGATCGTGCGTCTGGATGCGTTTGCCTATGCGCCCAAGGAGCCGGGCTCCCGCAACTTCCTCAATGAGCCGGATACGTGGATCGTGCTCGAGCGCGTGCGTCAGATGGCGGATAAATACGGCCTGACGCTCCTTCCGGAGATCCATGCCTCCTATGGCGAGGGCAACTATGAGGAACTCTCCCGCAAGGGCTATATGACCTACGACTTCTTCCTGCCGGGCTTGCTGATCGACGCGATCGAAAACGGCGACGGCAGCACGCTGACGGCGTGGGCGAAGGA
>JAFXCE010000050.1 GCA_017521565.1 Clostridia bacterium
AGGCTTATCCGCGAACTGCTCGGACAGCTTCACCGAGGGCGGACACATCATCCAGCGGTGGGAACTGGAGGCGTTGAGCCGGGCATGCGCCCGGCTGCTGTGCTGAATCTCACTCACAGCGCCGCCACCTCGTTTTTAACAGCTTCGTACTGCGTTTCCTTCAGCTCCGTGAGCTTCTTTACGCCGTACTTCGTGAGGATCGCCTTAATCTTCGTGCGATTCTCAGGCGTAGAGCGTTCCGCAACAAAGGCGCGCAGTTCCACGATGGTCAGCTTGGGTTTCTCCGGAGCGGGAGGCGCAGGCGGCGCTGCAGGTGGCTTCTCGTCAAAGGGAGTGGGACCGTCGTAGGGCGTCATGCCGACAGGAATGTCAGGCTTCACACCACCAAATACTTCGTTGAGCAACGCAGCGTCGGTTTCACCTGCGGCCTTGCGCTGCGCAAGCTGCTCGGCGCAGTCATCCACGATAGCCTGCATCGCATCGGCCATGGCTTTTGCGTGCTTTGCTACTTCATAGAGCATCTGAACATGAAGAGTCATAGGCTTCTCCTTTCTCAGCAAAAACGCTGGGCATCCTGCTTCAGTGCAGCAGTCAGCAGATCGTACTTGCGGTTGGGAACTTCCCAGGGCGCGCACAGATCCATGCGCCCGAAGTGACCATAACAGGACAATCCAGAATAAATGGGCTTGTCCAGGCACAGATCGCGGATGATGGCGGCAGGAGAAAGATCAAAGGCTTCCTTCACGGCGGCTTCGATACGGCTGTCGGAGATAACGCCGGTGCCGAAGGTATCCACCATGATGCTGACAGGTTCACTCCTGCCGATTGCATAAGCGATCTGTACCTCGCAGCGTTTGGCCATACCTGCGGCCACGATGTTCTTGGCAACCCAGCGGGCGGCGTAGGCGCCGGAGCGATCTACCTTGGTGGCGTCCTTGCCGGACAGCGCGCCTCCGCCGATATGAGCGACGGGGCCGTACTGATCCACTGCCAGCTTTCGTCCGGTGAGGCCGGTATCCGCAGCCGGGCCGCCAAGTACAAAAGCTCCGGAGGGATTGATCAGAATTTTGGTATCGGCTTTCAGAAGTTCATTGGGAATTACCCTGCTGAGCACTTCCTTGCCGATGAAACGCTTGATGCTCTTGCGGTCGATCTCCGCACCGTGCTGAAGGGAGATGACCAGCGCGGTAATGGCGACAGGCTTATCATTCTCATAGGCAACGGTAACCTGCGCCTTGCCATCTGCACCCATCCACGGGCATCTGGGCTTGAGTTCGTCCAGCCGCCTGCAGATGCGATGTGCCAGCATGACGGGCAACGGCATACATTCGTGGGTTTCGTCCGTAGCGTAGCCCACCATAATGCCCTGGTCGCCTGCGCCAATGTTCTGCTTCTTATCAACGGCAGCTGCGATATCGGGCGACTGCTTATGGATACGGATTTCCAGCTTGAGTTCACCCTTGGGATCGTCGCTCAAATCACGCATGCTATAACCGATGCGGTTGATGACTTCTGCAACGATCTCGCCGCAGTCCACCTCTGCCTGGGAAGTAACCTCGCCGCCGATGATCATCTTACCCTCGGTAACGAACACCTCAACGGCAACGCGGGCCGCGGGATCATGGGCAAGATGTGCGTCCAGAATGGCGTCTGCGATCTGATCGCAGAACTTGTCGGGATGACCGGCGCGGACGGATTCCGCCGTGACCAGTCGAATGGTTTTCTCGTTCATCGTGATTCTCCTCGTTTCAATCGTAGTGGACGACCTGCGTCCGGGGTCGGCGCAGCTTTTCCTTCTTCTGAGGTTTCGGTTTCTTCATCACATTGCGAAGGGCGAAGTACGCCGTAGGATCGGAGTATCCCTCAGAATTACGATAACTCAGCGGTTCGTCGTCACCGTTCAGAATGGGACAGCGCCTGCGCTGTTCCTCGTCAAACTGCCGTGTGCAGCGTGCGGTATTGGCACAATCCGAGCAGAAGTCTTTCTTCATGCGCCTGCCACCGCCTTTCGGGTCAGCTGCCGCCAGCCGATCAGGAGCCGGGCAAGGATGTAGCTTGCGCCGCGCTTGATGCGCTGCCAGAAGTAGACCGGCTCATAGCCGACCGCTTCTTCAGCAGTAAACACATCGGTGATGTACCAGACGCCCTGGCTCTTGCGCAGGAGCAGGTACACACCATCCACATAGCGCACTTCCTGGCACTCGGTGTCCAGATGCACGCCTGCCGCTTCATGCTCGGCGAGGTAGGCAACCAGTTCATACCGAAGGATGAAGGCCCGGATGAACCTCGCGCCCAGACTGCGGTTGAGGCGTGTAAACTGCCTCCAGCCGGTTCGGGTGAATTCTACCTGTACATGGTGCTTGCGCTCATTGCTCGAAATCATAAAAGTGACCTCCCACTCAATCCTGAAACGGCAACGGAAGCGCAGCTTTCCTCTGGACAGACTGCGGGTACAGTTGTCCCTGAAACCGGGAGCTGTAGCCTTAACCGTGTGTTACCGTGTTTCTGATTTTGTGGGTGGCCACCTCACGTGTATTATGATAGCGGATGAAGGAGCAAAGAAAAAGGTCTGGGCCAGACCCGGCAAATGACGTCGATCTTGCAGAAAACGGTCTTGTTTTTAACCGATGTATGGACAACTGCCTCTGGTTTGCACATCGAAACCGGCATTTTTAGTTTCAGCTGCCTCCGAAGCAACGAAAAAGTGGGTCTGCGCCAGACCCGCTCTGAAAAACTTTTTTTGTCCAAAAATGAAAAAAGCCCGTCCACCTGCAATGTAGCAGATAAACGGGCAACGGTTATTCGCTCTTCTCCCTCAGCCTGAGTTCACCACAGCCGCATTTTGCAAGCAGTTTCTGGATGTTCATCAGCTTTTCCATGTACATCGTCTGAAGGATGGATTTATAAATCAGATGTTCCGGGGTATTGCGCAGACGGAATCCGGCCTTTTCAATCAGATCAAAACTGTATTCCGGTGGGATATGGAGCCCAATGCAGACGGCAATGACCTGATCCAGCGTCAGATCGCGCTCGGAAGTTCTCATTCTTTTGATCATTGTTCCCGACATCATGGCTTCCTCGGCAAGACGTTCCCTCGTAATACCGACTCTCTTCATGTGTGCAATGAGTGTTCCACTGAAGCTGCCGGGCAGGTTCAGCAACACCTGCGACATTTCCTGAGCCTGCTTGAGCGCATTTTCTGCGCTGCTTTGGAGAGACAGAGCCAGGCTCCGGCCATTATACTCTTCATCGCTGTTCAGCTGGCCGAACACATAACGAGTATGTTTATCGCGGATATAGTTACGCACAAAGCGGAGACAGCACTGATCTACATGAGAATTGCCCCATTCCGTCAGACGCAGCTTATTACCCTGTCGAACGACATACTGTGGTTCATTGAGGCAAACGTGTCCATCCGCATGGATGTAGCGGCCCGTGTCAATGAGTTTACGGAATGCCTCGTTCCGTACATACTCATCCGCCACCTCCTTCGGGCTGATTACGAAGGTTTGGCTACCATGGCATTCGCCAAGTTCAAAGGCAAAGGGCGTAATGTAATCATCCTCTACGAAGTTCAGCGCGCCTTTGGCGGCAGGAAAGCCTACATGAATCATGCGGTTTCTCAGCTGGTAATTGTAGACGTTGAATTCTTTCGCCAACTTCCGTCCCGCTGCCTGCAGCTTGAAACCCATGTGCCGATCCAGCTTCTGCATATCACTCAACTCATCCGAAATACGCTTTCGA
>JAFXCE010000051.1 GCA_017521565.1 Clostridia bacterium
CAGGTACTGCCCGCTTAGCCCTTGACGGCGCCCATGGTGATGCCGCGGGTGAAGAACTTCTGGAACATCAGGAAGATGATGATGATCGGCACGGAACCCAGAGACGCGCCGGCCATGATCAGACCATAGTCCGTAGACAGCTCGCTCTGCAGCTTGGCGATGCCCAGAGAGATGGTGAGCACATTGGTATCGTTGAGCATGATCAGCTGCAGGAAGTAATCATTCCACGCGGTGATGAACGTAAAGATCGCCAGCGCGCCGACACCCGGCTTGATCATCGGGAAGACGATCTGGGTGAACGTGCGTGCCTCGCCCGCGCCGTCAATCTTCGCCGCCTCCAGCAGCTCGCCTGGGATATTCTCAGAGAACTGCTTCATCAGGAACACGCCGAACGGCCAGCCGACAGTCGGCAGGATCACGGCCCAAAGCGTGTTATGCAGATTCAGGAAAGCCATCTCCTTGAGCAGCGGGATGAGAATCACCTGCTTGGGCAGAGCCATCGCGCATACAAAGATGGAGAAGATGACCGTGCGTCCGGTGAATTTCTTCTTCGCCAGCGCATAGCCGCCCATCGCAGCGGCAATGCAGGTGAAGATCATGGACATCACGCACATGAATACCGTGTTGAACAGCCAGAGCCAGGCCGGCTTTTCAAACAGCTTGGTGTAGTTGAGCATCACGGGCTCCGTCGGGAACCAGACCGGAATGCGGGCATTGACCGCCTGCGGCCCCTTAAAGGAACCGGTGATGATCCAATAGAGCGGGAAGGTGAACAGGAAGGCCAGGATGATCAGCATGATCACGCTGCCAATCTGGAACGGCGTGATCTGATGCACGCTGTGATCCTGATTGCCGGACTTGGGCTTCTTGAAGTGATGCACCTGGGGAGCAGCTTTCATGTTTTCAGACATATTCTTTCTCCTCCCCTCTTAGCCGTTATCGCTCTTGGCGAGCTTGAACTGCATCGCGCTGAATGCGGCGATGATCAGCGCCAGGATGACGCCCATCGCGCTGCCGTAGCCATAGCGGCTCAGCTTGAATGCGTTGTAGTAGATGTAGTACATGATGGTCTGCGTCGAGTTATTCGGGCCGCCGGATGTGAGCAGCTGAATCAGCGCGAAGCACTGGAAGGAGTTGATCGTGGTGATGACCAGAATATACAGCGTGGTCGGCATGATCTGCGGCCACTTGATCTTCCAGAACACCTGCAGGTTGGTCGCGCCGTCCACCTCAGCCGCCTCAATCAGGGAATTATCGACATTGGACAGAGCGGAGACATACAGCACGATCGGCTGGCCGACAGAGGTGGTCAGCAGGATCAGGATGATACAGCCCAGCGCATACTCGGGGCTGCCCAGCCAGTTGATGTTCTTGGAGATGATGCCCAGATTCTTGAACACGTAGTTCAGAATGCCGGTGTAGGGGCTGAACATCCACTTCCAAACAACCGTGACGGCCACAGAGCCAGTGACAACCGGCAGATAGAAAATGCAGCGGAAGAGGGATGTATACGCATCGTGCATCTTATAGATGACGGTCGCCACCCACAGAGAGAAGATGCACGTGACCGGAACGGAAACAACGACGATGACGATCGTATTCCAGAGCGCTTTCTGGAAAATCGGATCAGCGATGAGCTCCTTATAATTGGCCAGGCCAACAAAGGAGAAATCAGTCATCGTGTAATTAAAGAAGCTGGTGAACAGGCCCATGCCCATCGGGAAAATAACGAATCCCGCAAAGAACAGTAGGCTGGGCAGCATAAACAGGTAACCAGCGATGTTTTCACGGCGCTGGTTCGCCCTGGACAGCGATGTCCTGGCCATAAAGAGAAACGCTCCCTTCAAGAACACAAGGCCCCTCCCGCGAGGGAATGGGCCTTGTGCCTAATGATCAATTATTCTTGTTTGATCTCTGCGAAAGCAGATTACTTCGCATTGACGTTCGTGGAGTAGACGCCAACCTCAGTCGCCACGTCGCCGCCGGCGAAGATGCGCTGGAGCAGGTTCCACCACTCGGTGCGCTGGGTCGCCCAGCCCGGAGTGACCTGGTAGATGTCGCCCAGGTACGGGGTGAACATGCCGTATTCGCCATTCTCAGCCTTATCGGTGCCGGTGTAGATGTCGCCGAAGGAACCCTTGGTCGGGAAGTAGCCGGTAGCGAAGGCGCTCTTCGGGCCCTGAACCGGATCGTCGCACACGAACTGAATGAACTTCTTGGCAGCGGCAACCTTCTCGTCGTTGCCGTTGTTGAACAGGCCGAAGCCCCAAACGCCGCCGTCCAGAACCGGGACGCCGTCCTCAGACGGGAAGGTCATCGGGAACACGGTCACGCCGTCAGCCAGGGTCGCCTTGTTGGAGGCGGCGGCAGAAGCGTTCCAGCAGAAGCCCATGGCCACGGTGCCATTGCAGAACAGCGCGATTTCGTCAGCGGCAACGATCGCCGGGTCGGCGGTCAGGATGCCCTCGTTAACCATATCCTGCAGCAGGGTCAGGCCCTTAACGCCGGCTTCGGAACCGATGGTGTATTCGGTGTGCTCGGCGTTGGCGAACTGCGCATTGTACAGGTTGTAAACCAGCGCGCGGGTGCCCTGGTCGCCGCCCTGGCCGCCGCAGTACACGATGCCCGGCAGGTAGCCAGCCTCGGCCAGCTTCTTACAGGCCTCGACGAAGCCCTCGGTGGTCCAGGTGCGGGTCTCTTCGTTGATGAACTGCAGGGCGTCGGCCGCCTTGAAGTACTCATAGTTGATGGTCATGCAGTGCGCGGTCATGCACAGCGGATAGAGGTAGATGTTGCCGTCCGCGCCGGTGCAGGTATCCTTCAGGGTCGGGCCCGCAACAGCGATATCAGCGGAGGTCTCCTCGGTCCACAGGTCGGAGACGTCGAGCATCTTGCCCGCGGCGCCCCAGTTGGCAACCAGGCGTTCCGGACCTTCGAAGATGATATCCGGGGTGGTGCCCGCCTCGATGGCGGTGGTCACCTGATCGTCGCCGGACTGATAGTCCAGATACTGAACGTTCACCTTGATGTCCGGATAAACGGCGTTGAAGTTGGCGATGACCTCGTCAACGACCTCAGACTGAGACCAGCTGCCGATCGGATAGGTCCACAGGGTGATCTCGGTTTCGGCCATGGCCAGCACCGGAATCATGAGAACCAGGCAGAGCAGCAGAGCAAACAGTTTCTTCATGCGAAAATCCTCCTAATTATATTTGGGGCCTAAAAACCCCGTTGTTGTTCTAAATGTACTACAAATGTCGGCGGTTGTCAATAGATATTCGAAAAAATATTTTGCGAATTACACCAAAGCAGACAAATTAGGTGACAAACAAATGGTGGTATGGTTGACATGCCGTTCAGGAAAACGTATAATACATCGTGTGGAATGTCCTACAAACCAGATACGCGAATGTGGAGGTGAGATATGAAGACGATCAGAAAAGAAGAAAAGCTCTACATTCAGACGTTCCGTGAAATCCGCAGCTACATCATTCGTAATAACCTGAAGCCCGGCGATCTTTTGCCCACGGAGCAGGAAATGAGCCAGATGCTCGGCGTCAGCCGCAATGTGATCCGCGAAGCGATCAAAAGCATGGAATTGATGGGCATGGTGCAGGCCTGCGCAGGAAGAGGCACCGTCGTTCAGGAATTTTCTCTCGACTTTGTGTTCCAGAATGTGTTATTCTTTAATGTAGCCGGACAGGACGTGCCCGTCATGGAAATGTTCGGCATCCGCAAGATGCTCGAACTCAGCTACATGCGTCAGGCATTCCGTGCAATTGAGGAGGAGAACATCGTCCTCCTTAGGGACTGTATTCAGCGCATGCATGAGAGCGGCGGATCGTTTGAGGCGTTTGCTACGGCGGACCGGGATTTTCACATGACGTTATTCAGGCCGCTTGGAAACAGCGTGCTCAATTCGCTGATGGAAGCCATCTGGGCCGTGGACGAAGGCTTTGAACTGGAAAAGAAATCCCCCCACCTCATGCAGTCTATCGCCAAGCATGAGGCAATCGTCGCCGCGCTTGAAGAGTACGATTACCGCGCGTTTGCCCGAGCGATGGAATGGCACTTCACAACGGGCAAATACTCCGACAGCGATTCCTTTGAAGAAAAGTAACCCAAATCTGTTTTGTCAACTGCTATACTGTAAGGAGGAAATCAATCATGAATAAGCAACAGCTTCTCAACCAGCAGGCATGGATCCGCGAGGAACTCGCCCGCTGCGCCGACTTCTGGCTGAAGAACGGCTGGGATCACGAAAACGGCGGCGTCTACACCTGCCTTGACCGCTGGGGCAAGGTTTATTCCACCGATAAGAGCGTGTGGATGCAGGGCCGCTGCGCGTGGACGTATTCTTACCTGTGCCATGTGTATGGCAAGAAGCAGGAGTGGATGGACTTCGCCAAGAGCTGCCTGGATTTCTTGGAGACGCACTGCATCAACCGCGAAGCCGGCAACCGCATGTACTTCACCGTAACCGCCGACGGCAAGCCGCTGCGCCAGCGCCGCTACTTCTTCTCCGAGGGCTTCTACGCCATCGCCAACGCCGAATACTACGGGCTGACCGGCGAAGAGGTCTACCTGGAGCGCGCCCGCGCCGCTTACGAAATCTACTGGAAGCTGTATCGGGGCATCGGCGAGGATCCCACCGGCATGGGCCCCAAGACCATCCCGGAGACCCGCAGCGGCCGCGGCCTCGGTCTGCCGATGATCTACCTGAACATCTGCTCCGTGCTTCGCCGCTGTGATCCTGCGCACGCGGAAGAGTACAACGAGCGCTCCAAGGTCTGCGTCAGCGATATCTTCACGTATCACTACAAGCCTGAAATGGGCTGCACGCTGGAGAACGTCGGCCCCAACGGCGAGTTCCGCGGCGATGTAACCGAGGGCCGCATCGTCAACCCGGGCCACGACATCGAGTGCAGCTGGTTCCTGATGGAATACGCCAACCACACCGGCGACAAGGAGCTGCACGCCAATGCGCAGAGCGTCTTCAACTACGCCATTAACGCCGGCTGGGACAATGAGTTCGGCGGACTGCTTTACTTCATCGACTGCAAGGGCCTGCCGCCCGAGGCGTATGAGCACGACATGAAGCTCTGGTGGCCGCACAACGAAATCCTCATCGCGTCCATGATGGCCTACCGCGATACCGGGGATGAGAAGTACTACGACTGGTTTACCAAGACGCTTGATTACTGCAAGGCGGTCTTTGCCGATCCTCAGAACGGCGAGTGGTATGGTTACCTGCGCCGCGACGGCAAGCCCACCATGCCCTCCACCAAGGGCAGCACCTTCAAGGGTCCGTTCCACCTGCCGCGCAGCCTGATCATGGCCGATCAGATGATCAGCCAGGTGCTCGCCAAGGCGTAAGCGCCCCGCAGCCCGGCTGCAAAAACACGCAGCAGCATAAAAAACAGCCCACTTTTAAGCGGGCTGTTTTTATACTGTCAGGCGATTGTGTCAAGCGGTCAGATCAGATCCTTGACCAGCTCCAGCGCGGCTTCGTCCGCGACGAGCGTGAAGTCAGGGTGCAGCTGGAGGATGGAACCCGGGGACTGCGGCTTGATGGGGCCGAAGAAGCAGTCCTTCACAGCCTGAGCCTTGCCGGCGCCGTTGCAGACCAGCAGCACGCGCTTGGCCTTCATGATGGAGCCGATGCCCATGGTGTAGGCGTGGGTGGGGACGTCCTCGCGCTTCGCAAAGAAACGCTGGTTGGCGTCGATGGTGGAATCGGTCAGCTTGACGTGGTTGGTGCCGTTGACGAATTCGTCGCACGGCTCGTTGAAGCCGATGTGTCCGTTCGGACCAAGGCCCAGGAGCTGCAGGTCGGCGCCGCCGAAGCCGTCGATCACGGCGTCATAGCGGGCGCACTCGGCGGCGGCGTCGGGGTTGGTGCCGTCCGGGATATTGCAGTTGGCCTGATCGATGTTCACATGATCGAACAGGTTGGTGCGCATGAAGTAGGCGTAGCTCTGGTCGTGGTCCTTGGTCAGGCCCACGTACTCGTCAAGGTTCACGGTCCTGACCTTGGAGAAGTCGAGTTCGCCGGACTCATACTTGGCGATGAGCTCCTTGTAGGTGCCCACAGGGCTGGAACCGGTAGCCAGGCCCAGCACACAGTCGGGCTTCAGGTGAATCTGGGCAGCGATGATGTTGGCAGCCTTGCGGCTGACGTCCGCGTAATCCTTCGCAACAATCAGTCTCATGTCGGTGAAGCTCCTTACTACTGTTGATGAAATCAGATCTTGGGCAGAGAAGCGGCGGCGACGGCCTGGCCGACGCGGCGCATCTTTTCGTCCGGCAGGGTGACCACACACTTGGCGGCCAGCTCCGGATATTCGCTTTCGAGGATCTCATTGGTGATGCGCAGGATGGTGTCGCCGCCCTTGCCGCTCATCACGCGGCCCATGAGCATGATATAGTCAAGATCATAGAACTGGGCGTAGAGAACGACGGTGTAACCGAAGTACGCGCCGAGGGTCTCAAAGATAGCCTGCGCGCGGGGATCGTCCGCTTCCATCAGCTTCTGGACGGCTTTCAGCTTTTCGGCGAGGGACAGGCTCTCGTCCAGCTCGATGCCGGCGGCGGGACAGAGCTTGATGACGGCGTCCTGGGAGAAATACTTGCAGCCCACGCCAAAGTCGGAACTCCACTCGTCCTGCATGGCGCCCGGCTGAAGATCCACCGGCGCAAACGCCAGCTCGTTGATCCAGCCCAGCACGTTCTTATCCTTGTCCACGTAGCCGACGGCCTCGGAGGTACCCATGGCCAGGCCCATCAGCTTGCCCTTGCCAAGGCCCATCGCGCCGGCCAGCGCGGAAACGTCGCCGTCGTTGGCCACAACGAGGGGCACGTCGCCGATGGCCTCGGCTGCACGGGTGTAGATGGTCTTGACCTTGTCCCAGTTCTCGCGCGGCACCTTGATGAACAGGGAGGCCACGCGGGGCTCGTTGTCGATGTAGTCGCCGGCGGAGGACACGCCGATGGCGTCCACGCGCGGCATCTTGGAGGCCGCAGTGCGGAAGGCTTCCAGAATGTGCTCGTAGTGGTAGTCCGGATCCTCGTTGAGCTTGGGGAACCAGATGACCTCCTCGGAGTAGACGCACTCGCCGTCGATGACGGCAGAAACCTTGCGGTCGGAGCCGCCGGCGTCAAAGCCGATGCGGCAGCCGTCCATGTGGCCGCCCATCGGAACGGCGGTCTCGTTGGCGGCGGGGCAGCTTTCCAGCGGCAGATCGATGATCTCCAGCTGCTTTTCATACAGCTGCTCGACGAAGCCGTAGTCAAACTCGCGCTCGGCGCCGGGCTTGTAGGCGGCCTGGAGCTTCTTCGCCAGATCGGAGCAGCCGCATACGAAGACACGGAAGCCGCCGATGGACCAGAGCAGGAACTTCACGTAGCGCTCGACATAGCGGTAATCAGCCTCTGCCATCTCCGGGGTACCATGGACGAAGGTCCTGTGAACGGAGATCTGGCCGTTGTCGCGCTCCACCGCGATGGCGATGGGCTTGTCAGCGTCCTTCAGGTAAGCGGCGCGCCAGACGCCAAACGGGATAAAGGTGGGGTCCAGCTTGGGGGCGTGTTTCATCTCGTAGGAAATGCCAAGGTACTGCATATGCAAAACCTCCTTACACTTTGTAAACAGGCCGTCGGAAAACCGGCGGCCTGATATTTCAGCAATACTTCTCGATGGCTTCGCGGATCATGGCGACGCACTCGTCGACAATCGCGTAGTCGCTTTCAATCAGCTCGGCCAGGGGCGCGCGCACGCTGCCGCAGTCCGGGCAGCCCATCCTGCGCAGAGCTTCCTTAATCATGCCGTACATATTGCCGTGACCGGAGCACAGCTTGTAGATGATGCGGCAGCAGTCATTCTGAAGATCAAGCGCGGTGGCCAGATCGCCCGCCTTCACCAGCTCATACAGCTTGACATACAGCTGAGGCATGGCGCCGTAGGTGCCGCCGATGCCGCCGACAGCGCCCATCACCAGGCCGGAGATCAGCTGCTCATCGGGACCGTTGAAGACCACGAAGTCGCGGCCGGCCTTGATGCCCTCGTCGCGCCACATCTGGATATCCTGCGTCGGGGCGGAGGAGTTCTTCACGCCGATGACGCGCGGGTTCTTCATCATTTCGTTGAGCAGGCCGGTGGTCAGCGCAACGCCCGCCAGCTGCGGGATGTTGTAGATGATGAAATCGGTGTTGGGCGCAGCGTCGCTCATGTCGTTCCAGTACTTGGCGATGGCATAGGGCGGCAGCTTGAAGTAGATGGGCGGAATGGAGGCGATGGCGTCCACGCCGAGGCTCTCTGCATGGGCAGCCAGTTCGCGGGAATCCGCGGTGTTGTTGCAGGCGATGTGGGCGATGATGGTGATCTTGCCGCGGGCCACTTCCATAACGGCTTCCAGAACAGCCTTGCGCTCTTCCTTGTTCTGGTAGATGCACTCGCCGGAGGAGCCGCCGACGTACAGGCCGGCGACGCCCTGGTCGATGAACCACTGGGTCAGCGCCTTGGTGTTTTCAATAGAGACGGCGCCGTCCTTGTCGTAGCAAGCGTACAGCGCGGGAATGATGCCTTCGTACTTTTTGATATTGCTCATGGGGAACACCTCTATGTTTAAAAATTTTGTACCGGCCAGTTTATACCTTGCACTTGAAGCAGGCCTTTTCAACCAGCGTGCTTTCACCGTCGATGACCTTGACCATGTGCACGTCCTCGGGGAATACAATGAGGAAATCCTCCGGCGTCATCTTCAGCCAGGCGTTGACCGGGCCTTCGAAGCCGACAAAATCCTCCTGCGGCTTGCGGACGGTTTCCTGCAGCGCATCCCTGTGCGTGACGCCGATCCGCTCGAAGCCGGAGAGCAGCACATGGATGTCTGCATACTGCACATGCCCTTCCCAGATGGCCTTTTCTTCGGGCATGGTTTCATAGTTGAAACGGTTGACGAACGCCTGATCGCCGTCGATTTCGTTGCGGCCCATTTGCAGCCGGCTCAGATCAGCGCTCTGCAGAAAGCGGATTGCGCTGTCCAGGCTGCTGCTTATGCCCAGATAACGATTCAGGTCTTTACGCTTTGCATAGATCAGAAAAATCACCCTCTCAGATAAGAATATGCTGGGGACAATATAATCCAAAAGTATAATATCATGTGCTTCCATGAAATGCAAGTGTTGTGTATGCTTTTTAAAAACAAATCACGTGCCCGGTAAAAAATGGACAGCCATTCACAAAAACTACGCATATAATTTTACAAAAACGGAAAAAAACATTGACTTATGACAATGTTTTGCTTATGATGTTGTCGTATACAGGTTTTTATATACAGGCTTCTTAATGGCATGCAGAATTCGTCTTTTTTGTATTCAACGGCTTAAGCCGCTGAAAAATAAAGAAAAAGGAAGGATCAACAACATGAAGAGAACCCTCGCTGTACTGCTGATTGCAGTCGTCCTGTTCAGCCTGGCCGGCATCGCCGGTGCTTCCGCTGAAAAGAACGTGACCCTGAAGATTGGCTTCCAGGCCAACACCAGCTCCAACGAGTACAAGGCTGCTGAGCTGCTGGCTCAGAAGGCCAACGAGTATTCCAACGGCACCCTCACCGTGGAGATCTTCCCGGGCGGCCAGCTCGGCGATGACCGCGCGATGATCGACCAGGTTGCCGCCGGCGCGCTTGACATGGTTTACGCCGAGACCGGCCGTCTGGGCCTGTGGATCCCGGAGCTGGAGATCTTCGGCTATCCCTTCGCGTTCGATGATTTCGATCACCTGATGCGCACCCTGACCGAGACCGAATATGGTCAGGGCATCTACGCTCAGCTCGAGCAGCGCGGCTGGAAGGTGCTGGCCAACGCCTACAACGGCACCCGCCAGACGACCTCCAACAAGAAGATCGAGTCCATCGAAGACATGGCTGGTCTGAAGCTGCGCGTGCCGAACGCCGAAGCCAATCTGGCGTTCGCCAAGTACTCCGGCGCTGCCGCCACCCCGATGGCGTTCGCCGAGGTCTACCTCTCTCTGAAGACCAACGCTGTTGATGGCCAGGAGAACCCGCTGTCCACCATCGATGCGCAGAAGTTCTACGAGGTTCAGCCGTACTGCGCGCTGACCGGCCACATCATCAACGACAACAACTACATCATCAGCAAGTTCGTGTATGACAAGCTGTCCCCGGCGCAGCAGGAAGCCATCACCAAGGCGACCGTCGAGGCTGCTGAGTTCCACACCAACACCTTCAAGGCTGACGAAGAGGCCCTGCTCGCCAAGTTTGCTGAGAATGGCATGACCATCACCACGCCGGATAAGGCTCCGTTCCGAGCTGCCTGCGCTCCGATGTACGATGAGTACGTCAAGGAGTTCGGCGATGCGGCTGTCAAGGCGATCGAAGAAGCCAGAAAGTAATCTTGAATGAATAAGGGATCTGAACAGGATCCCTTATTTTCCTACATTCCGGATTTAGGAGTGAATCAAGTTATGAAGAAGTTCTCTATCAAGACGCCTGCTGATGCAGTTCACGCGCTTGAAAAGGCAGAACAGTTTGTGGCCGTTGTGCTCTTCAACATCATTCTGTTCTCCCTCTTCTGGCAGGCGTTCACCAGAAAGATCGGCTCTCCCGCCTCCTGGACGGATGAGACCAGCCGTCTTCTGTTTGTCTGGATGGGCGTCCTCGGCTGCCACCTCGCGCAGCGCGAGAACATCCATGTCCGCATCGACGCGATTCTGCTGTCGCTGCCCAAGAAGGTTCAGCTGGTCATTGAAGTGGCGATCAACGTTGTGATGATCGGCCTGCTGTCCTGGATTTTCTACCACACCTTCTCCATCGTGGCGCGCAAGTCCTACATGCCGCTGGTCACGCTGGGCATTTCTGAAAGCTGGCTGTATGGCGCCATGTTCCTGTGGACTGCGCTGACTGTCTTTGAAATGATCGCGCAGATCATCAACGTCGTCAAGAACGGCGAGGTTGTCCGCGCGTGGGTCATCGAAGACGTCAAGAACGATTTCTACGACATCAAGGAGGAACCATAATATGAATATGGCATTGACATTTGTGTTGTGGTTTGTCCTGATCATGGTCGGAACGCATGTGGGCTACGCCCTGATCATGTCTTCCATCTTCTTCTTCGTGATCTCTGACAGCCTGAATCTGCTGCCGTTCGCGCTGGAACAGATGTTCAACGGCGTGAACAGCCAGACGCTGCTGGCGGTTCCCTTCTTTGTTCTGGCCGGCAACCTGATGAACGGCGGCGGCGTCACCACCCGCATCTTTGACTTCGCCGCGTCCATGATCGGCCACAAGAAGGGCGGTCTTGCGCACGTGAACGTGCTGGCCTCCCTGATCTTCTCCGGCATGTCCGGCTCTGCGCTCGCCGATGCGGGCGGCCTGGGCCAGCTGGAAATCAAGAGCATGAAGGACGCCGGCTTTGACGAGGGCTTCGCGGGCGGCATCACCGCTGCCAGCTGCATCATCGGCCCGCTGGTTCCCCCGTCCACGCCGCTGATCATTTATGCCGTTCTGTCCAACCAGAGCGTTGAGAAGCTGTTCATGGCCGGCTTCCTGCCGGGCCTGCTGACCACGCTCGCGCTGATGGCCATGTGTGCCTTCCTGGCGCACAAGAGGAATTACCCCTCTGAGCCGAAGAGAAGCTGGGGTTACCGGCTGAACTCTTTCAAGAAGAGCTTCTGGGCGCTGCTGACTCCCGTCATCATCCTGGTGGGCATCTTTACCGGCTACCTGACGCCGACCGAGGCTGCCGTGGCCGCCGCGCTGTACACGATGGTACTGGGCTTCTTCGTCTATAAGGAGCTGAACCTGAAGAGCTTCTTCAAGATCTGTCTGGATTCCATCAAGACCAGCGGCACCATCGTGCTGATGATTCTGGGCGTTACGCTGTTCCAGTTCGTGATTTCCCGCGAGCAGATGCCGCAGGCGATCGCGACCTTCTTCACCAGCTTCGTCGATTCCAAGTTCATGCTGCTGCTGATGATCAACATCGTCCTGCTGATCCTGGGCACCTGTATCGACGCGCTGCCGCTGCAGATGATCCTGGTTCCGATCCTGCTGCCGGCCGTTCTGGCTTACGGCATCAACCCGATCCACTTCGGCGTTGTCGTGATCTTCAACCTGATGATCGGCATCCTGACCCCGCCGATGGGCACGGCGCTCTTCGTTGTTGCACGCGTGGGCAATATGAAGTTCAAGACGCTGGTCAAGGGCGTCATTCCGTTCCTCATTCCGCTGATCATCACGCTGATTCTCCTGAACGCCTTCCCGCAGATTACCCTGCTGATTCCGACACTTCTCACCGGCAGCGTATAATCGTCTGCAGTCAAAGCATTCCCCGTCCCGCTCTCCTTTTTCGGAGAGCGGGATTTTTCTGTATAATTGAGCCATTCTGCCGTCATATCGGGTTTCAGCCGCCATACATCAGATTCAGCGAATACGGTAAGGAAGACGATTGATCAGAATATCCACGCCAAGATGCTGGCGCTTGCGATATGCATATGCGCTTCCAATGAATACTGTCCATGCAAAAAAGAACTCACCAGGCATTTCTGCTTGGTGAGTTTGCATCTGCCCGATAAGCAGTTTAGTGCCGCCGGCGTGCAGGCCGCGGATGCAGGTGGTATCCAGTCGGGCTATCGCTGCCTTGCCGTTTTTGCTCAGTTCTTCGGATGAGAAGCCTCCGACAAAGTGCGTCTCTGTATGCCGGTACTGCATATAGGTTTCACCCAGACGGTGCAGTCCGGCATTGACAGCTTTGAGCTTCTCATACTGCTCTGTCTTGTTGCCCTGTCGGTCCAGCACATGATTGTGCCACCAGCCCGCGCAGTAGCATGCCCAGATGATCGTCTGCGCGCCGAAGGCCAGCGCGCAGCCCGCCTGGAAGCGGAGCTGTTCCTCAGAAATGAACACCTCCGGCTGATTGGAGTTTACCTGCAGCACCATCCACATCTCTCTGCCCGTCTTGCGGCATGCGTCCGATACGACCGTCAGACTCTCGTACAAGCCGGGCAGGTCGGCGGAATACAGATAGTAATCGAAGCAGATGTATGGCGTGTTGACGCTGCGGACATAGCGGTCGATGTAATTCTGATAGCTGTTTGTGCCAAGCTGCGCGGCGATTTCCTGCGGCGTGTTGCTTCCCTTGACCGCATAGCTAGGGTAGATGTTCAGGTATGGGAGTTTTCCAGGGAACCGCTTGCTGATTGTATCGATTGCCTTACCATAGTGGGGGAAGTCAAGCGAGGACGGTTCGTCGCCCGCGTCGATACCGATGATCGCCGGGTGATCCTGAAAAGCATCCGCGGCGAGCTCGTATTTTTGAAGCGGGTTCTTTTCGTTCATCATACCCGCGTTGCTTCCGTCCCCGCCGAACCACCCCCGGAACGATTCCGCTGACGATAGCTTTGACGCCGCTTTGCTCGAGCAGATCAAGCGCAGCGCGGTCGTTGCGCATGTTCACAACGACATCGATACCGCACTGCGCCAGATCACGCACATGCTCTGGGGTACTAGCCTGCGGCGAAAGATAATACGTGCCTATATTTAGTCTTCCTGTGTCTAACATTGCGATCCTTCTCTCTGGTTTACATACGATCATTATAGCGATCACCCGGGTTAGTGTCCATAAATAGCCCTTACTTTGCTCACTTATGCAATATGCATATCAAAATAGAAAGCGTTTCAACCCGGCTTTAACCTGCCAGAATGAAACGCTCTCTTAGATTCAGCATTTTCGTCCATTCAGAAATTCAACTTAAAATCATGCTCTTTCTGCCAGAACATCTCTCAATGCATTTTGAAGCACCTGTGAGAAATTAACATTGGCTTCTTCGGCTGCAGCATTAAGCCATGCAGGAATAGTCAAAGTTTTCTTTACAGATTGATTTCTCATTTGTTCACGGAATGGAGTCATCCACACTTGAATCAGTACCACTTTCTCGTCGTGGTCAACCTCGGGCAAGAGATCCGCTTCCGGAATCCTCTCACCGTCCTCCTCCATACCAAAGAGATGCAAGGATAATGCCTCTTTGGCATTGCTCATAGCCTCATCAAGCGAATCCCCCTGAGTAAAGCATCCATCTAATTGAGGAAAACGAACACTATAACCACCAGATTCCTCTTGAGTGAAAGCAGCTGCAAACGTATATCTTGCTTTTTTATCCATCCTGCACTCTCCTTTCTAGTATCGGAGAAAAAGATATTAGGTAGGCAAGCAGCTTATGCTGCTTACCACCCCGCCTTTCGACGTATATCTTTTTCAACGCCCGGCTTCAGGTCCCCCGGATGGTCAGGAACAGTCAGTCGCACACCGTCTTTTATAAACTGTTTATGTGAACCAACTTGTCGGACTTCACGCCAACCTTCTCGCCGTAAACGTCGGATAGCTTCCTTTGCCGTGAGCGGCATGGACATTACCTCCGATGTATCCATTATATCGCGCAGAACACGTATTGTCAATACGTGTCGCAACATTGATTTACAACTTAATTCTGTAAACCTGCCCACTTCTCAATTCAAATGCTAACTCTATACTTTTTCCTTCTATCCTCTGTCGTATAACCACCCTCTTCACCATCGCAACAAACGCACCTGCGTCAAACTCCACATCCGCTTCCTGCTTTTCAAACATCCGCAGGAACAGCACAATTTGCTTCTTCCTCGCTTCCCGGCTGCATAGTTCTTCATCAATCTCCCTGATTCTGTCCGTCGCCTGTCGGTACTGTGCACTCAGCGCATCGTATTCCCGGCGATACTCTTCCTGATCCATCTCCGTCCGCGCATTATCATTCACCAGTCGGCGAATGCGCTCATTGAGCAAAAGCTGCTTTTCCTCCAGCGTTTCTCGCTCCCGATTCAGATCATCCGCATCCAGCACTTCCTTTACCGCAAGAGAGCAGGCTGCGATCACACGCTCGCGCTGGGAAATCATCCTGTGCATCACCTCTTCAAATGCACATTCCAATGTCTCCTGCGAAACATCGGCATCCATGAAAAATGTGATCTGTTCACAGGTAATGTCAATGCCTGTAAGCGCGCCAGCTGCTTTCAAATCATGCAGAAGCTGCACCGCAGACTCCAGTGTGTCTGTTAGCATACTGTTCACTGCACGCTCTGATATGTGCAGCGCAGGCATGCTGCAGGCCTTTCTGATCAGCCACTGTTTGCTGTACAGTGTGATGAACAGATTGCGCAGGTTCAAGGTCGTGTAGTCCTCCAGCGGAATCTGGATGCTAGATGCTGTGCTGCCCTCCGGCTCCTGAATCAACTTGGGTTGTGCAGCAATGATGCCCTGCATCTCCAGAAAAGGAAAGATCCCGTCCAGATCATTTCCGGACAGGATCCCTTCACGCGACAGGTGGATGTCGCCGATCTGATATGCAAATGTGGGCGGGCCGAGGTACACAGCGCGGG
>JAFXCE010000052.1 GCA_017521565.1 Clostridia bacterium
ACGGCTGGCGGTGTCCTCGGATGGATGCTGGTCGAACGGTGCCGGATTGGCAAGGTCACTACGCTCGGCACGGTTTCCGGTGCTCTGGCAGGTCTTGTAGCCATCACTCCTGCTGCCGGTTTCGTGGAGTTCATGCCTGCCCTGTTCATAGGCTTCATTGGCGGTGTCATCTGCTACGGCGGCATCCTGCTCAAGCATATCTTCGGCTACGACGATGCTCTTGATGTCGTGGGTATCCATGGCGTCGGAGGCACCTGGGGAGCTCTTGCTACCGGTCTGTTCGCTTCGTCTGCCGTCAACGGCGTGGATGGCCTGTTTTACGGCAATCCTCATCAGGTCTGGGTACAGATCGTTTCCATCGCAGGAACATGGGTCTTCGTTTACGCGGTCAGCCGTATCATCCTGAAGGTCGTGGATCTCTGCATAGGTCTGCGCGTGGATGCGGATTCCGAACTCAGCGGCCTTGACCTCAGTCAGCATAACGAACGCGGCTACTCCATACAGCAGTAAAACAGACAGGAGCTTTCAGCATGAAAAAAATAGAGATCATCATCCGTCCTTCCAAGCTGGAAGAAGTGAAGCAAAGTCTTTCCGCTATCGGCATCCATGGCATGAATTACTGCGAGGTTCGAGGATTCGGGCGTCAGCTCGGCCATACTGAGGTGTACCGCGGCTTCACCTACGACGTGGACTGTCTGCCCAAAGTGAAAATTGATGTCGTCATCCACGATGAAGCCCTCGACAAGGTTCTGGAAGCCGTTTCCGTAGCCCGGACCGGAAACATCGGCGACGGCAAAATCTTCATCTACGATGTCATAGACGCCGTTCGCATCCGAACGGGTGAACGCGGTACTGACGCCTTGTAGAGTTATCCAGTTTTTGTGTCCTCCTCCCCTTGGATCGCCGGAAGTTCTCCCCTCTCCTGCTCCGGCGATCCGCCCCAAAGAATCTTCCCCTCTTCATGAAAGGAGCAGCTATGACCGCCCGTACTGAAGCAATCCAGCAGATAGCGCAAAGCCATTGCCCTCATCTTTCCCTGACATCAGAGATCGATTCCATTTACGGTTGTGACGTATTTTCTCTTGAAGTCCTTCAGAAGCGCCTTCCCAAGCCTGTTTTCAAAGCACTGAAGGCCACGATCAACAAGGGTGAACTGCTCGATTCCTCCATTGCCGATACGGTAGCCTGTGTGATGAAGGACTGGGCCATCGCCAAGGGCGCGACGCATTACACGCACTGGTTCCAGCCCATGACCGGTCTCACCGCAGAAAAGCACGACGCCTTCCTCTCCACGACGGGCGAGGGCAGGATGATCAATGAATTTTCGGGAAAGATGCTTATCTGCGGCGAACCGGATGCGTCCTCCTTCCCCTCGGGCGGCATTCGCTCTACCTTCGAAGCCCGAGGCTATACGGCATGGGATCCCACGGTACCTGCTTTCGTCATAGGAACGACGCTCCATATCCCCACGCTCTTCTACAGCTATTCTGGCGAGGCTCTCGATCGCAAGATCCCTCTGCTGCGTTCCATTTCCGCGCTTTCGCGTCAGGCTTTGCGTATCCTGCGTCTTTTCGGCAACGAAAAGGCCACGTTCGTCAAACCTAACGTCGGCCCGGAACAGGAGTATTTTCTTGTCGATAGAAGGCTCGCCGTGCTTCGTCCGGATATCATGCTTGCCGGTCGCACGCTGACAGGTACGCCTCCAGCCAAGGGACAGGAGATGGAAGATCACTATTTCGGTTCCATCCCTGAGCGAGTCCTGGCCTTCATGCAGGACGTGGAACATGCGCTGTTCCGTCTCGGTATTCCGGCGAAGACTCGTCATAACGAAGTGGCTCCCGGACAGTTCGAGCTGGCACCTATTTATGAAGATGCCAATGCGGCGGTCGACCACAATATGATCATGATGAACCTCCTGCATCAGATCGCTCCCAAGCATGACTTCGTCTGCCTGCTTCACGAAAAGCCCTTTGCTGGAGTCAACGGCAGCGGCAAGCACAACAACTGGTCCATCAGCGATTCGGAAGGGAACAACCTGCTCGATCCGGGCTCCACGCCGTTGGATAATGCTCAGTTCCTTGTCTTTCTTGCGGCCGTTCTCCGCGCCGTACACAAGCATTCCGCGGTACTACGCCTGGGCACCGTGGGCGCAGGCAACGATCATCGTCTGGGCGCGAACGAAGCACCGCCCGCGATCATCTCCGTCTATCTCGGCGATATGCTGACAGATGTCCTCGATACCATCATGAACGGTGTGAAGCATGCCCCGGGGCGTACTTCCATGGAGATAGGCGTATCCCTGCTGCCGCCGCTTCCCGTGGATCTTTCTGATCGTAATCGTACCAGTCCGTTTGCCTTTACCGGCAACAAGTTCGAGTTCAGGGCCGTAGGCTCATCCCAGTCCATTTCTCCGGTGAATATCGCACTCAACACGGCCATGGCCTGCGCATTGGACGATATCGCCACCGAATTGGAAACGGCTGTGGCCGGTGGAGTGGCACTGAATACCGCGCTTCAGGAACTGCTTCCCCGTCTGTTCCGCGAACATCAGGCTGTAGTGTTCAACGGCAACGGATATTCTTCCGACTGGCCCGAGGAGGCGGCCCGCCGAGGCCTGCCCAACCTTTCGACCACGGTGGAGGCTCTTGAGCATTACAGTTCCCCCGAAGTCATGGAAGTCTTCCTGCGGCAGAACGTGCTGACGGAACGCGAGATGCTTGCCCGTCAGGAGATACTGCTGGACAGCTACGCCAAGAGCGTGAGCATCGAAGGCGCTCTTCTACTCGACATGGTACGCACCAGAATTCTTCCTGCCGCCCTTGGTGAACAGACTAGGCTTGCCGATACGGTACTGAAAACGCGAAGCGCTCTTGGAGAAGCAGAAGCGGAAGAAGCCCATTTGGCCCAGCTTCGTGAGCACACGTCCGCTCTTTTCGTCACCCAGAAATCTCTTGAAAAAGCACTCGATTCCCAGCGCGTTGAAAAAGATGTTCATAATATGGCGCACATCGCCCGTGACATGGTGCTCCCGGCGATGACAGCCTGCCGGGAACACTGCGACGCCTTGGAACGTATGGTCAGTGCCGCAGCATGGCCTTTGCCCTCCTATGCCGAACTGCTCTGGCTGCACTGATCTTGTTGTTTCAACGGTCCCTCGCCAATGACCGTTGAAAGGAGCGAGAGAAAAATGTCTCCTGCCTTCTTTTCTCTCACTCCGTTTCCTCCTGCCGCCCCGGGGCGACTTATGCCCTCCCGTCGCTCCGGGGCACCTCTTACTTGCATCGCATTTTCCCGGAATGAATATGAACGGTCTTTTCGAGCCTTATCGTGAACACGACGCCTGTGGTGTGGGGTTTGTGGCTCATCTTGATGGAATCTCTCGTCATGACGTGATCACCATGTCCCTCACAGCCATGGCCCGCATGGCCCATCGTGGCGGCGGCCAGGGCAAAAACGGCGATGGTGCCGGCATCCTTTTACCTCTGCCCCGGGAGTTCTTTCTCCGCCAGTGGCCTGTCCTGAAAAAACATCCGTCCCTGTGGGCTGTGGCTCAGCTCTTTCTCCCTCGGGATGAAAGAGCTACTTCGTTCTGCCTGCGACGTTTCCGGGAAATTTTCGCTTCCTGCGGACTCCTCGTCGAAGACGAGCGAGAAGTACCTGTATTCCCTGAAGTACTGGACTCTAGGGCGTATGAGACCTTGCCTGACCTGCGCCAGCTTCTTATCGTCCCAAGTTCTGTCGCGAGCGACGCGGAGGATCTGTCCGATCCGGACGGCTTGGAAACCCGTTTGTTTCTTGCCCGGCACATAGCCGAAAACAGCATTCAGGGTGAACTGAAGGAAAAGGGGCAGGATCCTCGCACCTTTTATGTCGCAAGCTGTTCCTGCCGGAGCATCGTATATAAAGGAATGCTGCCCGGTGCCCGGCTCGGCGAGTTTTATGCGGATCTCATAGAGCCGGACTGTGCCGCCTCCTTTGCGGTGTTCCATGAACGCTTTTCCACGAACACCCTGCCTTCATGGCCCTTGGCTCAGCCCTTCCGAATGGCCGCTCATAACGGGGAAATCAACACCCTGAGCGGAAACAGGACCCGCATGGGCATACGGGAAGCTGTACTGTCATCTGACAGACTCGGCCCTCTGCTGAAGGAAGCCTTGCCCATCATCAGTCCATACACCTCAGATTCCGGTTCGTTGGACAATGTTTTGGAACTTCTTGTAAGGGCCGGATACAGCCTCACCCACGCTCTCATGATGATGATCCCCGAACCCTTCGGCTCGACGTTCGTCATGGGGGACAATAAACGCGCTTTCTACGAATATCACTCTGCGCTCATGGAACCGTGGGACGGCCCTACCTGCCTTGTTTTTACAGACGGCTGGAGCAAGGTCGGGGCCATGCTCGACCGTAACGGCTTGAGGCCCTGCCGCTGGAGCATGGACAGAAACGGGCTTGTCGTTCTCGGCTCTGAAAGCGGCATCGTCGATATCCCTGAGGATGCCGTCGTTCAGCACGGACAGCTTCGCCCTCGCTGCATGATACTGGCCGATATGGCCCGGCATCGCCTCGCTTCGGATGCCGAGATAAAGGGGCAGGTCGTACGTTCTCAGCCCTGGCGGAGATGGCTCCAGAAGCACAGCGTACGTCTGGAACATCTCAATGGCGGCACGACTGCCGAGCCGTCGAAATTCCCTCCTCTGGAGCGTCGGCTCCGCCATGCGGGGTGCGATGCGATATGGCAGAAGCGCATCCTCGTACCCATGACGAAAGATGCTCAGGAGCCGGTCTGCTCCATGGGTACGGATCAGCCTCTGGCCTGCCTGTCTCCTAATCCGCAGTCGCTTTTCCACTGGTTCAAACAGCGTTTTTCTCAGATAACCAATCCCCCCATCGACCCGTATCGAGAACAGCTTTCCATGTCGCTTATGGGTCACGCAGGGCGCGAAGGCAACCTTCTGATGCCTGAGCCGGAAAGCTGTGCCGCTCTCCGACTGCCGCATCCCTTTCTTACGGCAGAAGATATGCGCCGTATCCGCAATTCTGACAAAACGCTCGTCAAAGCGGTCACTCTCGACGCCACTTTTCCTGCCGGAGGAAATGGCGAGGATCTTCGTTCTTCCCTCGACAGACTTTTCAGCGAAGCCGAAACGGCGCTGAAGAGCGGTGCAACATTACTCGTCGTCAGTGATGCCGCCATGGACGAAAACCATGCTCCTATCCCTGCGCTTCTGGCCTGTTCCGGCCTGCATCACCACCTCATACGCTGCGGTCTTCGTCATGCCTGCGGCATCATCGCGGAAAGCGGCGAGGCCTGCGAAGTCATGCACATGGCACAGCTCATCGGCTACGGCGTGAATGCCATCTATCCTCATGCCGCTCTGGAAGCTGTTCAGGGGCTGGCGCGGGAAGGAAAGATCTCCACGGAAGGGCATCCTCTCAGCGAAGAAAGCGCACAGGAACGGTATATCGGAGCCTTGAAGAAAGGTCTGCTCAAGGCTTTTGCACGCCTTGGCGTTTCGACGCTTCGTTCCTTCCTCGGTTCTCAGCCTTTCGAGGCCATAGGACTTTCTCAGAAGGTTATCGATCGGTATTTCACCGGGACCCCCTGCGGCATAGGGGGAATGGACCTGGACGTGCTGGCTCATGAGGCCTCTGATCGTCATGCCAAAGCGTGGGATCTGCCCTCGTACGTCCTCACGGAGGAAATCTCCGTATTCCATCAGTGGGACAGAGCTACGGTCGAAGCTCTCCATGACGCCGTACTTGGTGACAGACCGAAAGAAGAGGCGTGGCGTCATTTCGCGGAGCTCTGTCACAGCATCGACAGGCAGGGCTTCACTCTGCGCTCCCTTTTGAACGTCGTGCCGGACACTGGACGATCGCCAGTACCTCTTTCCCTGGTGGAATCCGCAGATTCTCTGCTTCGGCGTTTCGTCGGTGCGGCCATATCCTTCGGGGCCATCAGTGAGGAAGCTCACCGTACCATCGCTGAAGCCTGCAATGCCTGCGGGGCTCGTTCCAACTGCGGCGAAGGCGGAGAAGATCCGGCGCGTGTCGTTCCCTTGAAGGATGAACAGGGCCTGCACGACTGCCGTTCCCGCATCCGGCAGATCGCGTCGGGGCGTTTCGGCGTCACCGCAGAATATCTTGTCCATGCGGAAGAGATACAGATCAAAGCGGCACAAGGGGCAAAGCCCGGCGAGGGCGGTCAGCTCCCGGCATACAAAGTCACGGCAGAGATAGCGCGTGTGCGCGGGACTATGCCCGGAGTTTCTCTTGTTTCGCCTCCTCCTCATCATGACATCTATTCTATCGAAGACTTGGCACAGCTCATCTACGATCTGCGTACCCTGAATCCTGCGGCACGGATCTCTGTGAAGCTCGTCGCGGAAAGCGGCGTCGGTACCATTGCCGTAGGCGTGGCCAAAGCCGGAGCGGACAGTATCGTCATTTCCGGACACGACGGCGGCACCGGAGCAAGCCCTCACTCCGCTATCCACTACGTAGGCCTTCCCTGGGAACTCGGGCTGGCAGAAGTTCAGCAGGCCCTGAGCTTCAACGGTCTGCGTCAGCAGATAACCCTGCAAACGGACGGCCTGCTTCGAACGGGGCGCGACGTACTCATAGCCGCACTGCTGGGAGCAGAAGAATTTGCCTTCGGTACTGCTCTCATGGTGAGCATGGGCTGTATCATGTGCCGGAATTGTATGAAAGGCCGTTGCCCGGCTGGCATCGCCACACAGGATAAGACCCTGCGCTGCCGCTTCAGAGGAAAACCTGTTCAGGTAGAACGCTTCCTGCGTTTTGTGGCCGAGGATCTCCGAAAGGAGCTGGCCGCACTGGGCTTTTTTTCACTCGATGAGGTCATCGGCAGGGCCGATCTCCTGCGCCGCAGAGAGGA
>JAFXCE010000053.1 GCA_017521565.1 Clostridia bacterium
AAAATGGATTTCATTGCATGATGATCGCCTGCAGAATGCACCACACGGGTGAGAAAGGGCCAGTCCACCTTCGCTTTTTCTGTCACCGCTGCTGTCTGGCCGGCGGGCACTCGCTTGACCGTCCATTCCTTTTGATCCAGATCATGCGGCAATCTTTCGGAAAGATATCCGCGCACCAGCGTAGGGCCATACCAGGCAAGGCCATCCTGTATCGGCAGTTCGCCCGGGGCAGCTTTCTTGGAAAAATCATATCCCGGCGTGAGCTGTGTAAGCGGCGGGATGCGATATCCGGAAAGATCAATGGCGCTTTCCGGCGGGAAATAGATCCTGTCGCCATTTTTCAAAAGCAGCCCACACTGCGCATCCACGGAGGGATCGGTCTCCTGCCACGTACGCCCCCGATCAAATGACGCAAACCAGCGGTTTGTCTTTCCCCAATGATCGATTCCATCGTCGTGAACATGCACAGAGACTACCAGCCTATCCCCCAAATCATAGGGGGCAGGGAACTGATACGGTCCCCACAACTTTTCCTCCGGGCGGATTCCCTGGACGATGACCCGCTCATCGCCAAGCGTTATCTTCATACATGTTCGATTCCTTTCCGGTTATTAAAAAAATCTTCAATCCGAAGATTGAAGATTTGGTGGTGCCAACAGGACTCGAACCTGTGACCCCATCGATGTGAACGATGTGCTCTACCATACTGGTTGGAGTACATAACACTAAATCACTTCTTAAGCCCGGATCAAGCGGCTCTAAGGCTCTCAAACTCGACCCGATGGATGAATTATAGCATTTCCCGGCCTTTTTGTCAAACACAAAAAAGGGCTGCCGGATTAGGCAGCCCTCACAATTATGATGCGATTTTTGTTATCTCCATAGAATCTGGTTCGAGGAATTGCCGGGCTGATAGCTTCATCTCTATGTGGATTTTGTACCCACGGCCCACCGTCACGCGCTCGATGATATTGGAAAGAATCATCTGCTTGGTTTCCCTCGGCGCGGTATCGAACATCTGCGCCCATTCCAGCATCTTGTCGATTTGCTGGCGCTTGGCGGCCAGCGTTTCTTCCTCGGCCTGATTTGCCAGCAGGATTCGCTGGTATTCTTCCTTTGCCTGATCCAGCGCGGCCTTCTGCTTCGGCATGAGTTGGTTGATGATGCTCAAATCCAGTCGGGATTCGCCGGTCAGTGCCTTTACCGCTTCTTCCTCCAAAGCGGCCACAGCCTTGGCCGCCTTTTCGATTGCAGCCTCGGCATCCTTGAGCGCCTTGGCCTGCGTGGATTCCTCGCGGCGCATAGCGGCCTTGACCTGCGTATCCTGCGGAATGCGGCGCACCCGTGCAAAAAAGGAACGTACAAGTCCGAGTACGGCTTCTTCCACCTTATCGGAATTGTACGTTGATTGACCTGTGCAGGTCTGGCGACTATTCACTTTTCGATAGCAGCGGTATACGTTCCAGTGGTATTCCATCTGGCCGTCGCGGGTCTTGCGCTTCTTCTTGCAGTGGTTGATGCACAGGCGCTCGCCGCATTCGGCGCAATAGATGAAACCGGTAAGAAGGCCGCCGCCATCGGTACGAAGGGCAACCTCGCGGTTTTCGTTGAACTCGCGGCCACGTTCCTTAATGATCTCGATAGCCCGATAGAAGTAGTAATCGTCCACGATGCGCAGGGCTTCAATCGGCTCGGAGAGCGTTTCGCCTAAGTGCATCTGGCCACGGTCGATGGGATTGCCAATCATGGCGCGAACCGATGTGGCCCTCCAGAGCGTTGTGCCGCGCTTGGTCTTTACGCCGCGCTCGTTGAGCCAGTTGGCAAGGCGGTTGCCGCCGTATCCTTCGTCCACGATTTTGTGATAGCATTCCGCCTTGATCGCGGCTTCTTCCTCATTACGAACCAAGTCCTTGACGGGCTTGTTCTTCTTGTTCACACGGCCAAGGTACACGGCGTCGAAGCCGAAGGGTACAAGGCCACCACGATATTCACCTGCCAGAACCATCTGCTGATGCTTGGCGCGGACGCGGATGGAGGTCTTTTCGGATTCGCCGGAAGCCTGCCAGAAGCGGATGTAGTTGAGCAGCTTATCAACATGGCTGTCAAAACGCTGCTCGCCTTCCTTGACGCTCCATACCCGAATACCGTGGGAAACGAACCATTGCACCACGAAGGGCGTTTCATCATCGCGGCGTCCAAGGCGGTCAAACATGAAAACCAGCAGCACATCGAACTTGCCAGCCAAGGCGTCCGCCTTAATCTCCATGATGGCGTCGCGCTGATCGGTTTTCACCTTGTAGCCAGATACGCCTTTTTCGTAGAGCTCCTTAACGATTTCCCAGTCCGGCTGGGATTCAACGAATTCCCGGCAGGCAATGCGCTGCATGGGGATGTCATCGTGATCGACCTGACCTACGGTCGAAACGCGGTATAGCGTGTACACTCGAACCATTGTCGCTCTCCTTCCTCAATGGGTGCTACTTGGAGAACGATTGAAGCAGCATACCCAGCACAATATCGATTATGGAATCATCCTCGTCTTCCGCAAAGCTCACCGTGATTTCGGGATGCTCTGCGACCTCCGCCGTATTCTCATCGATCCAGCGTAATTCCATGTTCTCCGCCTCCAGCTTCCTCTTAACACCTCGAAAAGACAAGGCTTTTTGCTTCTTATTTTCTGGAGAAAAAG
>JAFXCE010000001.1 GCA_017521565.1 Clostridia bacterium
CAAAGCTCTTGGCTGGAACTCTGATACTGCCGCGGTATCTCTTCCGGCATGATTTTTGCTCACATCATCCTTTTTCAGGGGTAGTTTGCGCTTTTTCGGAGCTTGGAGATATGGTTTCAAAGTAAAGTAAAGTAAGTAAAGCCATAAAGTAATCAACCACATCGTCACGTAGTTCCTGGTGCTGTGTGCAGAAAATCTGCAGATAATAGCGCTTATCAATTTCCATTAATGTACCTCACTTTCAACAGTAACAATAGTGCTGGGGCAAGAGTGGCAGATGAATATATAGCGTTCATATTTTCTCTATATGGGGGAATATATTCTGCTGCCACAGCTGCCCCACAGGAATTATGCAAACAGTTTTGATGTTTCGTCCCGAATACGATATCCGACCAACACCGTGGTTTTCTCGCCGCCGAGGTAAGGCCTCCGCCGCTCGACGGTGGCATACCCAGCCAACAGCGAGCGGAAATTACGCACATTCTCTGCATGGAAGCCGTTTTCGTTACACCAGCTCTGATAGACCGAATATACCTGCGACGAGCGCTCCATGGCCGCAGGCGCTGCTTCAAGGCACTCTTCCATAAACAACGCCATTTTGTCGCTGTTGTGTTCATACTCGGCCGTTGCAGCACGTACGGCCTGCGGCTCGGAAAAGCCTTCTGCCTCCAGCATTCGCAGGCCTTCGATGCACCAATTCAGAATACCACTCAGGTTTTCCGGCTTTGCAAATGTTTCCTTGAGGCTTCGGTCCTGCTCACGTTCCTCAAAATGCCGTTCAAAAGGGATCGTTTTGATACGGCCTGATGAAAACAGCGTCAGATCTGTGATCTGCGGGAGATAGTTGGTATTGATGAACATTTTGAACTGCGGACGATATTCAAAGCTGTTTTCATGAAGAAAGCGCGCTGTGATGGTATCATTGCCGGTCAGCGATTTGACCAGCGCTGCCGACAGCGTCAGCTTTTTGTCCGGCTCCGATATATTCACGAACCGCGCTCCGTTCAAGCGTGCAATATCCTCGCTCGGCGCATTGCTGTTCTGCTGAAAGCGCGTACCGATTGTTTCCGGACGAGCCGTCTTTCCGTAATCGCCCATCAAGCGAAGGAACGTCTCCATGGTTGTACCTTTGCCATTGCGCGTTGTTGCGCCATACAGGATGAATAGGCACTCGAAGCGTGTATTGCCGGTAAGGGCATAGCCAAAGGCTTTCTGCAAATATCGCTTCTTCTGATCCGCAGCAGATGGCACGTTCGGTCTTTGGCGTTCTACCTCCGCCATCGTTACTTGTTCAGGCTTTGGAATAGTTGTTGCCATCACCTCAGACATAAACCGTTCCCAGCGCGGACAATGTGCATGAGGATCATAATTCACGCCACTCATCATAGTCAGAAAGTCCTCAGGCCGGTGCTCGCGAAATTCGCCGGTACGTAGATTCAGCGTCCCGTTGATGCAATTGAACAAGTACTGATCACGATCAAAATCTGCCATCCGCAGGCTGTATACGCCCGCAGCATCTTTGAGGATGGTTTCCCTGGCCCCACGATTGTGCCAGCGTGTTGCCCTTTTGATGCAGACGTCGCGCAGCGTCGAATCTGCGATCTCTGCCGTAAGGAGAAAAAGCATCATGGCCAGTTCCTTACATTTTTCCATGGCCTGCAGCCCACCCAAATCAGCGCGCCAGACCGTGCCGTCGTACACATACCAGCACTTTCGTTCTTTTACAAAGCGCGCGGTATCTTTGTAAAAATCCGCAAACAGGTAACCGTTGCCGATATCGCTGTTGGAATAGCGCTCATCCTGCCAAGGATGCAAAGCGCGCAGCCGATTCATATCAGCTGCGCGTTCCAATGCGATACCCAAGGCGATATCCTTGGCAAAGTCATCCTTATCGAGCAATGCCTCCAGCTCATGCAGTTCTGTATCTACCATTCTGTCCCTCCTTCATGTATTCCAGTAATTCAGAAAGCGTCAGACCATCTAAAGCAGCCAACGTTTCTTGGGCATCCGACTTTTCCTTAAGCAGGCTCTGCCACGCAACATTCTGAAAAATATCGTCGCAATCACAATCCTGCGCCAGCAAGCGTGACTCCAGGGCTTCCATTTGCTGCTCTGCGCGGCGAATCCGGGAAATCAAATCATTGGCTACATTTTCACGATACTCCGTCAAACGCTTGGCCAGTGTTCGCGCATCAACTCTCGGCAATGGATTTGGCAGAAGCGAATGATTCTTCTTGTTGCGTTTTCCGGTATCGTAGGAAAGCCCAAAGTCTTGGCACAATCGCTTTGCTGCCTCTAAGGCAGAAACACCCAACGCCTGCTGATACAGCCGGATAGAATCACCATGCTCCTGACAGCCGAAGCAATAAAACCCTCCAGCATCAGGGTACAGGCACATCGACGGCGTATTTTCGGTATGAAAAAGGCAGCGGGTAAAGCACCTGCTGCCGGATCTTTTCAGTTGCAAACCGAACCGTTCTGCGGCCTGTATGCAACCCACTTGTCGGGCTGCCTCAAACACATTCATAATAATCCTCCCTTCGGATATTTTGTGCATTTCATAAACAGGATAATCAATGCGTCGTCTCACATAGAGGCAAAAAGAAATAGAGGTATGGAAACTCACACCTCTGTTTCTATACGGCTTTTTTCAGATACTTTTTGCAAGCATCATCACAGCACCGCTGCTCCATTTTCCGGGCAGAACGTTTCAATCCTCGCGCTGTATAAATACCTCCAATGACTTCGCTGATCTCCTCCCAGCTCTGATCACAAACAATACGTAAATACAGGCTCTGCAACATCAACGGATTGTCGGATCGCTGAATCCTGGCTTTCACGAGTTCTTTGCATTTCTCCAAATCCTCAAGAACTCTCTTCAGGCGGATTTCGTCGTCAATATTCGAGAGCGCTTTTGTCATCGTCGGATTGCCGTACCGGCCCTTGGCTCGTATGCCTCCATTGACCTGAAACCTGGAACTTCTTGTGCTTTCTCGTCTTGTGGTCATGCACAGTTGGAGTTGGCACGCCTCCTTTGCCAAACGTTTTGTTTTGTACAGCAGTTTAAGATACTGATCCATGAATTCAACACTTCCTTTCTTTTTCTGCTGTGATCGAATGATCGTCCACGACTTCTGACGGCTGCAGGTGTCTTTTCGCGTCGTAGATACATTATAACAGATAATTCCAGAAATGCAACCATATTCCGCCATTACATTCGGTAACCTATTTGGTAACCGAATGCCTGTTAGTATGTCGGTAATTTTTCAATTGTCATGATAAGACAAATACGCTATAATATATGTAATACTGGATAAAGCAGGAGAGTCGATTATGGACAAGCGTGCCATTCTTGCCGATCTAACGAAAATTGATTTTCAGCAACCAAAGCGTATTCAACTGGGTACCTCTTATTCTTTTAGCGTTGGTGGAATCGGCGATGTGCGTCAAACAGCATTTCGATTCAAAAAATACCATTTCGATGAAAAGCTGAATCGTATTGTGCCAGATTATGATTTAGAAGATCTGACCACATGGAATATGGAGCACGGCATTTCCGGACAGGACCTCTTGGTAAGCTTAATGAATCTATATGATTCTATCAATCGTCCGGGGATCAGCGATATTCCTTATACAGAACAGATCATGAAATGGTGTTCAGAATATTTTCATCCATATAATTACGATGATATTCTGGCGAGTATCGCAATCATTCTCGTTGACGGCAATGCTGAAAGGGGTTTTGAAGCCTTAAATGAGCTGACTGATGAAGATGCGCGGGATTCTCTCGGTCCCATCTTCGATAGGATGGTTGACAATCACGATATCGCATATAGCGCATCCTTTGATGTTGATCTATTCATGGAAGATCTTCGCAATCTATGCGATGCCTTTACCGCCTATCTAGCCATGGCGGCCAATGAGCGCGGCGATTCGGTTACAATCGAAAATATGATATACAAAGGAAAGCATTTCAGTATTCCAGGATTTCTTTATCAATTTGTAGATAGAAACGGCCATTGCATAGAAAATGTGTCCATTTCGGAAATGACCCTTTGGGACTTTGCGGATATGTTTCCGACCATGAATTTGAAGCTGCAGTACATGCGCGAAGATGGTATAACTGTTATAGCGCCTGTTGTGAAATCCGTCTTTGATACTTGCTGGTACGCACTAAGCTGCATGGCTGCTGCTGCCGAAAGCGAGGGTTATGGACGTGGCCGGTATCGTTTCATCCGATGCAAGTGCTGCAATCAGCTGATTTCTGCATACGGACAGCAAAAATACTGCCAGTCGGCTGCCTGCCAAGCATTCAGAAACAGTCAGAAAATGCAGACGCATCGCAGTAAGAAAAAAAGCTTAATGAATCAAAAAGATGAGTAATTCTATAGAGATTACCAGATACCAACGACTCGAAATACTTATATCACTACGCGTCTGAAACAGATACGGAGGCATAAAACATGCTTGGTGCGATTATTGGCGATATTGCCGGTTCCCGCTTTGAATGGCAAAACATAAAAACTAAAGATTTTGAACTGCTGACGCATTTGCATGGCTGCAAGCCGACCGACGACAGCATTATGTCTCTGGCTATCGCACAGGCAATTTTGGAGTGCAGTGATGCTGATACGCTTAGTCAAGGCGCCGTCCGTTGCATGCAGAAGCTTGGCCAGAAATATCCGCACGCAGGTTATGGTGGGCATTTTCAGCGATGGTTGACGGAAAAGAATCCGAAGCCGTATAACAGCTTTGGCAACGGCGCAGCCATGCGCGTCAGCGCTTGCGGATATGCTGCCAGCAGCATAGAAGAAGCCAAGATTTTCTCGGATGCTGTGACTAGGGTAAGCCATAATCATCAGGAAGGCATGAAAGCCGCAGAAGCTGTAACCGTAGCCATCTTTATGGCACGCAATGGCAGCAGCATGCTTGAAATCCGCGATCATATCACAAAGCATTACTACGATATCGCGTTTACGCTGGATGCTATCCGCCCAACCTACACGTTCGATGTCACCTGCCAGGGAAGTGTGCCGCAGGCCTTTGAGGCATTCTTTGAATCCACTAGCTTCGAGGATGCTATTCGCAACGCCATCTCCATTGGTGGTGACAGCGATACCATCGCTGCCATTACTGGCAGTATCGCCGAAGCGTATTATGGCATTCCTGCTGATATCCGCAAACTGGCGCTCACCTTCCTGGATGAAACGCAGCTGGACATCCTGAATGCTTTTGAAGCCAAATACGGTATTATCGTAGAGAAGGCGATCGCAGGCGATGCGATTCGCCCTGTTTCCTATACCTCTGGAAAAGATGTGCAATCCGGTGACAGGCAGATTTCTATGTTCGAAGCGCTCGATGCTGCAGAAAAAGCAGAAAAGTCGAACGAAATCGAAGACAAAGAAACGACTGCCAATCGTCTTTTTAGCCATCTGTATCAGGCGTGCAACATTTTACGCGGCCCCATCGATCAGGATGACTATAAATCCTATGTGATCCCGATTCTGTTCTTCAAGCGCATTTCGGATGTCTACGACGAAGAAACGCAGAAAGCCATCGAAGAATATGGCGAGGACATGGAGTTCTATCCCGAGGAAGAACTGCACGATTTCATTATTCCGCAGGGTTGTCATTGGAACGATGTGCGCGTGACATCCGAGGATGTCGGCAAAGCCATAGTTGATGCGATGATGGGTATCGAGCGTGCCAACCCGGATACGCTTTCCGGCCTGTTTTCTTCCTTCGATGATGCAAACTGGACCGACAAAGGTAAGCTCTCTGATGAGCGACTCAAGGATCTGATTGAGCACATGTCGTCCATTCTCGTCGGTAATCGTAACTACTCCGCAGATATCATGGGCGATGCTTATGAATACCTGATCAAGAAATTTGCAGACCTGAGTAAGAAGAACGCCGGTGAATTCTACACACCGCGCTCTGTGGTTAAGCTCATGGTTCGCATGCTCAAGCCCAAATCCGGTGAGTCGGTTTATGACCCGGCATGCGGCACTGGCGGTATGCTGATTGAGGCTATCCGCAACATGGATGACCAAAAGGCTTCTTATGGCAAGATCTATGGTCAGGAGAAGAATCTTTCCACCTCCGCCATCGCAAGAATGAACCTCTTCCTGCACGGCGCACGTGAATTCAAAGTTGTACAGGGTGATACGCTGCGCGATCCGAAGTTTATCCACCACGGCGCGATCCAGAAGTTTGACTGCGTGCTGGCCAATCCACCCTTTGGACTGAGTAAATGGGGCGCGGAGGCATTCGAAGTCGATCAGTGGGGCCGCAACATCTGGGGCTGCCCATCCGACTCCAGCGCAGACTATGCATGGCTGCAGCACATGGTTAGCTCCATGCGTCCGGGCAAGGGCCGTTGTGCCGTCGTTATGCCGCAGGGTGTATTGTTCCATGGCGGCAAGGAAGGCGATATGCGCAAGAAGTTGATCGAGAGCGACATGCTCGAATGTGTTATCGCGCTCGTCGGCAATCTGTTCTATGGCGCAGGCGTATCGGCCTGTATCCTGTTTATCAACAGCAATAAACCTGCCACCCATCGTGGTAAGGTCTGCCTGATTGACGCGACGGGTATCTACACCGCGCAGCGTGCCAAGAACATCATGACCGAAGAAAACACGGACGAGGTCTATCGCCTGTGGGAGAATTACGAAAGCGTCATTGACAAGTGCGCCATCGTGCCGATTGAAACCCTGCGCGAGAAGGACTATACCCTCTCCGTCAATACCTATATCGAAAAGACGCCCGCTGAGGCGATGGATCCCAAACAGGTGCGCCGCCACTTCATGGAAGCGCTGCAGGCCGTGCGGGATGCGGAAGAAAACCTGAAGAAGCTGCTGCAGGAAGGAGGATACCTCAATGTCGAATCGGATCACGATTGATGAACTGAAATCCTATTTGTGGAATTCTGCTGTTTTCCTGCGCACGAACATCGATGCGGGCGCATACAAGCAGTACATCTTCCCGCTGCTGTTTTTCAAGCGTATCTGCGACGTCTATGACGAAGAGACGCAGAAAGCTCTCGAGGAATACGGCGAGGACATCGAGCTATATCCCGAGGAAGAACTGCATACATTCCTCGTCCCCAAGGGACACCACTGGAATGACGTCCGCGAAGTGACCGAAGATGTCGGCGCAGCGATCGTCGCTGCCTTCCGCGAAATTGAAAAGGCCAACGGCGAAAAGATGACTGGCGTATTCGGCGACGGCGCATGGACGAACAAGAATCGCTTGCCGGATCGACTGCTCAAGGATCTTCTGGAGCATTTTTCCTCCAAAACGCTTTCGCTGGCCAATTGCCCGGAGGACGAGCTCGGCCAGGGCTATGAATACTTGATCAAGCAGTTTGCTGATGACAGTGGACACACCGCGCAGGAATTCTACACCAACCGCACCGTCGTCCACCTGATGACCGAAATGCTCAAGCCGCAGTCCGGGGAATCGGTATACGATCCCACCTGCGGCAGCGCGGGCATGCTCATTTCCTGTATCGCCTATCTGAAAGCACAGGGAAAGGAATGGCGCAACCTGCATCTGTATGGTCAGGAAATCAATCAGCTGACCAGCGCCATCGGCAGGATGAACCTGTTCCTGCATGGCATTGAAGATTTCCATATCGTCAATGATGATACGCTGAAAAGCCCGGCGTTTATCGAAGGCGGTACGCTGAAGCAGTTTGATCTGGTACTGGCCAATCCTCCATATTCCATCAAACAGTGGGATCGTGGTGCATTTGAAAATGATAAATACGGGCGTAACTTTCTCGGAACCCCTCCGCAGGGCCGAGCGGACTATGCGTTCTTTCAGCATATTCTCAAAAGCTTGAAACCCGATACTGGCCGATGTGCAATTCTTTTCCCGCATGGTGTTCTTTTCAGAGATGAAGAAAACGACATGCGCAAGAAACTGGTGGAAAGCGACTTGGTAGAGTGCGTCATCGGTATTGGTAAAAACCTGTTCTTTAATTCTCCGATGGAAGCTTGTATTTTAATCTGCAGAACAAACAAGCCATTGAATAGGCGTGGGAAAGTTCTGTTCATCAATGCAAAGAAAGAAGTAACTCGCAAGAACGCCCAAAGCTACCTCGAAGATGAACATATCCGGAAAATCGCAAGTGCATACGAAGATTTTTGTTCTGTCGAAGGCTTCTCCACAGTCGTTCCACTTAATGCCATCATTGCGCATGACCATAAATTGAGTATTCCGCTTTATGTCAGAGGAAGCGAAGAACCCGAACCTGAACTACTACCGTTGGAAGACGCAATTGTTGAATGGATGGATTCTTCTGCTGCCCTATCTGAGAATTACGCTGCATTGATAGAATTGCTTAATGGAGGAGATCCAAATGGCAAGATACAGATTTGACGAAATCGCCTTTAACATCACCGATAAAAGAATGCCCACTCCTGAAGACAAAGAATTGTATATTGGGCTGGAGCATTTGGATACGCGATGCCTGCGCGTGTCTCGCTGGGGTAGTGCAGTTGATATCACAGGGCAGAAACTGGTTATGCGTAAAGGCGATGTTCTCTTTGGCAGACGTAATACATACCTACGAAGAGCGGCTATCGCTCCGCACGATGGGCTTTTCTCTGCGCATGGTATGATATTTCGTCCGAAAACCAATGTGATAACCGAGGAGTTTTTTCCATACTTCATAGTATCCAATTATTTTATGGATGCTGCGATCAGAATCTCTGTCGGATCCCTTTCGCCTACAGTGAATTGGAAGCAGCTAAAAGAACTGGAGTTTGATATCCCAGACATCGACAAGCAACACAAATATGCGGAACTCTTTGCTGGAATTGACAGTACAAAGGAAGCATATAAACAGTTGATTTCCGCAACGGACGAGCTTGTCAAATCGCAATTTATCGAGATGTTTGGATGCATAGCAAAAGAAGAGTATCGCCCATTGAGCGAAGTCTGTACGCTTATCACTGACGGCACGCACAATCCACCAAAGTTCGTTGATTCCGGAATTCCTTTCATCCTCGTGTCTAATATCACGGAAAATGTTGTGACCTATGACACTCCAAAGTACATTACCGAGGAAACATACGATATCCTGATGAAACGGACACCTATTGAGAAAGGCGATGTTTTGCTATCAACAGTTGGATCTTATGGGCATCCTGCTGTTGTTACTGACGAAAGAAAATTTGCTTTTCAAAGACATGTGGCCCATTTGAAACCCAATCGCTCGATGATAGATAGCAGATTTCTGCATGCAGCTATCCTTTCTACTGATGTACAGGAACAGATCGAAGTATTAGTTCTTGGAGTGGCACAAAAAACACTGAATCTTTCGGCTATAAAGCGGATAAGCATACCGCTACCGACGTTCGATCAACAGAAACTGTATATTTCATTCGTAGAACAGGCCGACAAATCAAAATTTGAAGCCAAGCAATCCTTGGAATCGCTTGATGTTTTGTATAGGAACATGGAAAAACAGTGTTTTTGCTAAATCTATCGTAGAATAACGGTGCAGGAGGTTGGTAAAAGGAGAATTTCCGCATGGATACTTCGATGATCAACCTTATTGAGACACAGATGGCTGTGCACCTTGACCCGAACCAGCAGAGAATCCTGCACGACACCCTTGTTCAGTGCTTTGCAGCGCAGGAAATGCAGAGACGTGAAAATGACAATCGGCATCTGGTTTCTGTATTCCTGGCTGCCAAGCGTGTGGAGGGCTGCTCGGAGAAAACCGTCCGTTACTACGATTCCACTATCCGGAATGTGCTGACTGCTGTGTGCAAGGATATCAAGCAGATCACCACAGATGATCTGCGTATGTATCTGGATGATTACCAGAAACGCAGCGGTGCCAGCAAGGTGACGATCGACAATATCCGGCGCATCCTTTCCAGTTTCTTTTCCTGGCTGGAGGATGAGGATTATATTGTCAAAAGCCCTGTCCGCAGGATTCATAAGGTCAAGACATGCAAAACGGTCAAGGAGACTTATTCCGACGAAGCGCTTGAACTGATGCGTGACAACAGCGAATGCCTCCGAGATCTGGCGATCATCGATATTCTCGCCTCCACCGGTATGCGCGTGGGAGAATTGGTACGCCTGAACCGCGCAGATATCGATTTTGAAAACCGGGAATGCATCGTCCTCGGTAAAGGAAACAAGCAGCGCAAGGTCTATTTTGACGCCCGAACGAAAATCCACCTTCAAAGCTATCTGCGCACCAGATCTGACGATAACGAAGCTCTTTTCGTATCTTTGCAAAAGCCCTTTGACCGGCTGCAGATCAGCGGTGTGGAGATCCGCTTGCGTGAGCTGGGCAGAAAACTGGAGATCAACAAGGTACATCCGCATAAATTCCGACGCACATTAGCTACCATGGCCATCGACAAGGGAATGCCCATCGAACAAGTACAGCAGTTGCTTGGCCACCAGAGCGTAGATACCACGTTGCAGTATGCGATGGTGAATCAGAATAACGTAAAACTGTCGCACAGGCGGTTTATAGGCTGATCAGTTTGCAGCCCCTCAAACAGGAGTCGCAATTTATCGAGATGTTTGGTGATCCTGAAACTAATCCTATGGGTTGGCCGATGATTCATATGTCAGATATTATAACCAACTCAAATAACGGTATTACAAGACGAGGCAATGATCCCGATGGACAAATCGTTTTGAGAATTGCAGAACTACAAGATGGATATATAGATTATTCAGCTGTAAATCGTATTGCAACCACAGCAAAAGAGCAAAAGTGTCTGCTGATTGATAATGATCTATTATTTGTACGTGTCAATGGAAATCCTGATTATGTGGCACGTTCGGCTGTATTTAAGGAAATAGCTGAGCCCGTATACCATAATGATCATATCATCCGTATGCATATTGAGGAACAGAAAGCAGATGTACGGTTTGTTCGCGCGTATACTGTTTCCGACTATGGACGTAATCAGATACAAGAAAATGTAAAGACATCAGCAGGACAGTACTCTATAAGTCAAGATGGCATTAGCGGCATATTGATGTATTTACCTCCAATAGCTCTACAAGAACAATATGTACAGTTGATCCATCAAGCCGATAAATCAAAATTTGTCGCTCACCAAGCAACCTTATCTACCGATTCCATGATAAAATGGTGCTAGAAACCAATGACGGAGGTTATACATATGCCCACCAATTTCAGTGAACAACATGTTGAAAACATGGTCATCGATGCGATCAAGAGTAATGGATGGACGTATATTCCCGCCGGAGAGCTGCCTCGGTCAGATTTAGATGTGCTGGTGGAATCTTACCTCCGCGACGCGCTGATCCGTCTGAATCCGTGTATTGCAGAAACGCCGTCCCATGCGGATACGGTCATCTATAAGCTGCGCGCGCTCATTTCTACCGTGCGCCCGCATGATCTTGTTACGCAGAATGAGCGTTTCAAGAAGCTGGTATTCGAGGAGAACAGTTTCCCCTTTGATAAGGATGGACGTTCGATCAGCATCCGTTTCTTTGATTATGACGATCCATCCAACAACCATTTCGTTGTAACCAATCAGTGGGTCTATCCGCAGGCCAATGGCGGCAAGCGCCTGGATATTGTTCTGCTGATCAATGGATTCCCTGTCGGCATCGGCGAAATGAAAACACCTGTTCGCCCGGCTATCAGCTGGATGGATGGTGCTGGTGATATCCTGAATTATGAAAAATCCATTCCGCAGATGTTCGTCACCAATATCTTCAACTTCGCCACGGAGGGCAAGCGCTTCCGTTATGGCTCTATTGGTGCGCCCGTAACGCTGTGGGGACCTTGGTATGCGGATATCCCGCATGAAGAAGGAGACCTGTCGAAAGTACAGGCAAGCGTTGTTTCCATGACGCGCAAAGAGGTCATTCTGGACCTGTTCCGCTATTTCACGCTTTTCTCCACCGATAAGCGCAACCGTAAAATCAAGATCGTCTGCCGCTATCAGCAGTACGAGGGCGCGAATCTGATCGTCAACCGCGTGAAAGCCGGTTATCCGAAAAAGGGCCTTATCTGGCATTTCCAGGGCAGCGGCAAGTCCCTGCTGATGGTTTTCGCCGCGCAGAAGCTGCGCATGATGAAGGAACTCTTCGCTCCCACGGTTATTATTGTCAATGACCGTATTGATCTAGCCGGGCAGATATTTGGCACCTTCTCCATGGCTGATGTGCCGAACCTCGTTCCCGCAGAAACCAATGATGAGCTGATCCGCCTGCTGAAAGCAGATACCCGAAAGGTCATTATCACTAAGATTTTTGAATTTGCCCGCGTGGAGGAGCCTCTGAATCTGCGCGACAACATCATCGTTATGGTCGACGAAGCGCACCGCACGCAGGAAGGCAACCTTGGCGCAAAGATGCGTCTGGCGCTGCCGAGGGCATTCTTCTTCGGCCTGACCGGCACGCCGATCAACCGATTGGACAAGAATACCTTCGCTACTTTCGGAGCAACAGAAGACCGCACCGGCTATATGAGCCGCTATTCCTTTGCTGATTCCGTCAGCGACCGCGCCACGCTGCCGCTGCATTTTGAACCGGTTCCGGTTAAGCTGAAAGTCGATCAGACTGCCATTGACGAAGCTTTCAAGCAGATGGCAGATGAAGTGGGCCTTACCGACGATGAACGCTCCAAAGTGGCGCAGCGCGTACGCATGGCTGCGATTATGAAGGATCCCGAGCGCATTCGTGCTGTCTGCGAGCATATCGCCGAGCATTTCATGACGAAGATCAACCCGAATGGCTTCAAGGCACAGGTTGTCTGCTATGACCGCGAATGCTGCGTGCTCTATAAGAAAGAGCTGGATAAACTTCTCGGCGAAACGGCATCCACCATCGTTATGGATACGAATAATGATAAGGCTGATGAGTACAAGAAATGGCGTCGTACCCGCGATGAAGAAGCCAAGGTGCTGGACGATTTCCGTGATCCCGCCAATCCGCTACAGATTGTGATTGTCACCAGCAAACTGCTCACCGGTTTTGATGCCCCGATCCTGCAGGCGATGTATCTGGATAAGCCCATGAAGGACCATACGCTGCTGCAGGCCATTTGCCGTACCAACCGCGTGTATGGACAGGACAAAACATACGGTCTGATCGTGGACTATGTAGGCATCTTTGATGATGTAGCTAAAGCGCTCGCCTTTGATGCCGACGCCGTTGAGAAGATCATTACCAACATCGATAGTGTGAAATCCAAGGTGCCGGAGCTCGTTGCGGGCTGCCTGCGCTTCTTCCCCGGTGTGGACCGTACCAGTGATGACTGGGAAGCGCTGGTTGCTGCGCAGGATTGCATTCCTACGGATAAAGACCGCGATGAATTCGGTGCACAGTATCGTGTACTGAACCGTATATGGAATGCGCTGTCCCCGGATGATTGCCTGACACCCTTCAAGGCTGACTATCGCTGGCTTTCCAAGGTGTATGATTCCGTGCGCCCCGTGGATGAGCGAGGCAAGCTCATTTGGGCTGCGCTGGGCTCCAAAACCCTCCAGCTCGTTCATGAGAATATCTCCGTTGAGGAAGTTGTCAAGGACGAAGAAGTCCTTGAAATGGATGCAGCGATTATCGAGCAGTTCATCGCAAGCAATACCACGCAGGACAAGCACCGTCGCAAGGTGGAACTAGACCTTGCTGCCATTATCCGAAAGCATCCAAATGATCCGCGATTCATTGCGCTTGGTGAGCGCATGGAAAAACTGCGTGAAGAACATGAAGCTGGCCTTTTGACCAGTATGGAATTCCTGAAAGCGCTGCTCGAATTGGCCAAGGATGCTGCCCGCATGGAGCGCGAAGTGGTTCCGGAAGATGAAATCGATAAGGCCAAAGCCATGCTGACCAAGCTTTTCCAGACGGTACGCACCTCTGCAACACCGGTCATCGTCGAACGCATCGTCAACGATATCGACGGTATTGTCAGAATTGTACGCTTCCCCGGCTGGCAGGATACGTCTACAGGCAGAAAAGAAGTCAGCAAAAACCTGCGCGACGTGATTATGCGCAGATACCACATCAAGGATCAGGAAGTCTTTGCCAAAGCCTATGGCTATGTGGAACAATACTATTGATTTTTGTCGATCCTGAAATCCGGAGGAATGCATATGTTCAATCGAGATATTTTTAGCGCTGCTCTTGCGGCATACAAGCGCGACTTTGGTATGTTTCAGTGGAAAAATGAACAGTTCAAATGGAAAGCGGTAAAGAGTTTTCAGGACAACTGGGATATTCATGCCGATGATCTGCCAGCAATGCTTAAGAGATCCTTTGAGAATACTTATGGCCTTTTGGCCTCCATGAGTAATTTCCCTAAGCAGATGATTATCCAATTTGCAGGTGCGGCGCCGGAGACTGTTCGCGCGGCATTCATTTATCTTTTTGATGAAAGTAAAGATATTATTGATCGTATTAAGCATTTCAAAGATCAGGCGGATATGCTTCTTGCCGAATATGGAAATGGTGCGAAGCAGCATTTCCAAAACGAAAATTCTATCAGCACGTACCTGTGGCTGCGTTACCCGGACAGGTACTATATTTATAAATACAGTGAAGTACGTTCGGTTTCTAAGCTGCTTTGCAGTGACTATGCTTTTAAGAAAGGCTACTATACAGCCAATCTGCGCAACAGCATCAACTTCTATGATGAGATCTGTGCTGAATTACAGCAAGATGGCGAATTGCGCAGCATGCTGGATAAGCATCTGACGGATAGTTGCTATCCGGATCCGCAGCTTCGGACAATGACAATCGATGTTGGTTTCTACATCAGCCGGTACTACTCTGAGCAAGCAGAAAAAACGACATATCTGAGTGAAATTCTCGAATCGCTGAAAGTTCTTGGCGGAAAAGGCCACCTGAATGACATTTGCGCCAAAATCAAAGAACGTGGAAAGCTGCCGAGCATCCATACGAATCCCAACTGGGAACAGGCTGTACGAGCAACAATTTATACGCATTGCTCTGAAAACGAGTCGTACAAAGAAGGCAATCCAGATCTTTTCTACCCCGTAGAAGGGCTTGGTCAAGGAATCTGGGGGCTGCGTGAAATTGATACTCCTCCTAAGGGACGCAACGGTTTCAATCCAGGTTTATCTTCAGAAGAGTGGCTCGCATTGATCAACGATACGGAAGTTTTCAATCAGGACAGCTTGATCATCATGCGCCGTATGTTGGATATTGGCGGCGAAGCCACCTGTATCCAACTGGCTGAAAAATATGGCGACAGCTGGAACTATTATAATCGCGGTTCTTCTGCGCTTGCCCAGCGTGTAGCTAAAAAGGCAAATTGCCCGGTTGAGAATCCGGAAGATCCGAATTCACGTTGGTGGCCAATCCTGTACATCGGGCGCGTTGCCACCTCTGATGAACGCGGTTCCTTTGTCTGGAAGCTGCGTGATGAACTGAAATTTGCACTGGAGAAGGTGGATCTGTCGATGTATCCCCTGTATTCTAAAGCAAACGAACTGGAAGCATACGACCGAACCAAGTTCCTGCAGCAGGTATACATAAGCGGTGAAAGTTTTGATACGCTTTGCGCATTGCTGCGTCATAAGAAGAATGTCATTTTGCAAGGCGCACCGGGCGTTGGAAAGACGTACGCTGCCAAGCGCCTGGCCTATGCCATGATGGGCGTGAAGGACGAAAGCCGCATTGAATTCGTTCAGTTTCATCAGAATTACTCCTATGAGGACTTTATCATGGGCTATAAGCCTACTGAAAAGGGCTTTGAGCTGACGGATGGCATTTTTTATGAATTCTGCAGCCGTGCTTCCGAGGATAAAGGCCGTGATTATTTCTTCATTATCGACGAAATCAATCGCGGCAATATGAGCAAAATCTTCGGTGAACTGCTCATGCTTATCGAGAAAGAGTACCGCAACACATCCGCTACGCTGGCATACTCCAAGAAAAAGTTCTCCGTACCGGACAACGTCTATATCATCGGCATGATGAATACAGCCGACCGCAGCCTTGCCATGATCGACTATGCCCTCCGCCGTCGTTTCAGCTTCTTTGAGATGGCTCCGGCGTTCGATACCGAGGGTTTTGTTGCATATCAGTCCGGCTTTGGCAATGAGATGTTTGACAGTCTGATCGACTGCATCAAGGATCTCAACCGCGATATCCGTAAGGATGCATCTCTCGGTAGCGGCTTCTGCATTGGCCACAGCTATTTTTGCAACCAGAAGGAATGTACCGAGGAATGGATGAAGGCTGTGGTGTATTACGACATCTTGCCCATGCTCCGCGAGTATTGGTTTGATGATTCTGGCAAGGTAGATCGCTGGGAGAGCAGATTGAGCGGTGTTTTTGAATGACGAGCGATAAGGGAATTCTGATTCAAAACGTATACCACATGCTGGCATACGCGTTTCAGGTGTTGAAGCAGGGCAACTACGAAGAAGTTGCTGCAGAGGAATTTGACAAAATACAGGACCTGTTCGCCGCCATTCTTGCGAAGGGCATAACACAGCAGCTAAAGCAGGGACTCTATCGAGAATATGTTTCCCGACATAATACGCTGCCTGTCCTACGCGGTAAGCTGGATATTTTCGGTACAATCCGCCAGCAGATTCAGCAAAAGAAAGTGCTGGCCTGTGAATTCGATGAATTGTCGGAAAATAATGTGTTCAATCAGGTTCTGAAAACGACGGCCATCCTGCTGATCCGTGAAAAATCCGTAGCCACTGCACAAAAACAGGCGTTGAAAAAGGCATTGCTGTTTTTTGACAACGTCGATGTATTAGAACCTTCAGCAATTCGCTGGAATACGCTGAAACTGCAGCGCAGCAACCGTTCTTACGAAATGCTGCTGAATGTGTGCAAGCTGGTGCTGGAGGGAATGCTCCAAACCACGGAGGACGGCAAGTACAAAATGGCTGCATTTTCAGATGAACACATGGAACGTTTGTATGAGAAGTTCATTCTCGAATATTACCGCCAGCATCATCCACAACTGAAGGCCTCTGCTGCACAGGTAAAGTGGGATCTGGATGAGAGCGCAGATCCTGCATCTGTTCGCTTCCTGCCAACCATGCAAACCGACATCATGCTACGGCATGGTGACCGGACGCTGATCATTGATGCAAAGTATTATGGGCATACCATGCAAATGCATCACGACAGTTACAGCGTACATTCCGGCAATCTCTATCAGGTATTCACTTACGTGAAGAATCAGGAGGCCGCGCAAGATGGCCCTGTATCTGGCATGCTGCTCTATGCCAAAACCGAGGAGGCTATCGTGCCTGATTTCACGTTTGGCATCACCGGCAACCAGATCAGCGTAAAAACGCTGGATCTGAACAAGCCGTTTGCTCTGATTGCCAAGCAGCTGGATGATATAGCCAAGTTGCACTTTTGCATATAATTACAGAAAACACTCGCATATATGAAAACAGCGTCGACTGCATGCCGACGCTGTTTATCATTTCTTCTGCGAAGGATAATATCTGCCCAGCAATTCTTCAATTGCGTTTTCTAAATCGGCATACGTCATGCCATACAGACATGCCTCTGATTCATTACCCGTCCGATCCTCATCCGGGATCATAATTCCTTTATTCTCCAGCATCTCCTCGATAATATCCAGTATCCTGATTGCCACGCCGCGATGCTGGCCGATGCTTGCAAGCCATGCATCTTCTGAAAGCGTTTGTTTCATTGATTGTTACCTCCCAAATCCGCGCCGGTAAGAATCTGCTTTAGCATCTCCACGTGCTCCGGAAACGCTGCCAGAATGAGGTTTACACCTAACTGGTAGCCCTCTACAAAGTAATCTGCATTAGAAACGCTGGCCAGATCGGCAACCGCATCGTCGTACTGCTTGAATAGGGCTTTCTGTTCTTCCGAAAGCATACTCCGCAGTTTTTCCTCCAGATCAACGACAATCCCCAGCACCTTGGCCTGTTCGGATTCACGGGAATATGTGCGTTCAAACGCCGCGTAATTGCCATAGTACAAATCCCGAAGTATATCCCGCATATCGCCACCTCCATGGGCAGACAGTACCATACGACTGATCCACCGTAAAGGAGGACTGGAAATATTTTAAGAAACCACATTTCTGAGCTTGCTTTCCACGTGTGTTTATGTAAGCTGTCACTGCTACAAGGCACCTACGAAAAAAGGAGGAAGCAAGTATGGAATGCGGAAAGCTCACGGCAAAGCTACGCGATGCAGTGCCGATCTGCCTCATGGTAGACGGTAAGGAAGTCAAGCGCTACAAGAATATCGAAATCCCTGACGAGATCAAACGGCTGCCATTTATCGATTTCAAATTTGACGTGCCGGCCAGCGGCGCGATCACGTTTAAGATCCATTTTGCGCCGGGCGTATTGCCGGAGGAATGGCCCGAGGTGCGGCAGCGGCAGAGTAGACGGAAACCGATCCCGCTGCCAGAACCAACTCAGGAGCAGAAGGAAGCTATTATGGCCGAAGTCGAGGCCGCCCTGATAGCAGGCTTAGAACGCGCCGATGCCGAAGGCCAGCCGGTACACGAAGTGGCAGAAATGATGGCTCGCGGCGCGGAGATCACGGCAGAGATCAAGGAAAACGAGCTGATCATTACGGCGGAGGAACCTGACACCATGGAGATCCGCTTTGGCTATACCGGCGAACAGCGCAAAGAGCTGGTGAAAACCATCGGCGAATTCACTGGCCAGCCGCCGGTGTATCAGAACGCGCCGACATTCGCGTACCGCATTGGCGAATACAAGGTGGATAAGCGCGGCACGCTAACCGGCCCGAATGACCAAGCATTACATAAATGGCTGAAAGACAGTGGATTCGAAGCAGAATAACATAATGCCCTCCAGCGTTGGAGGGCATTATTGTGACTGGATACAATAATCAGCTTACCAATTGCTGCTCTATCATGCAAATCAGTTCGCTCAACCTTAGGCCTAATGCATATGAAACCTTCCACAATGTCTCAACACTAGCACTTTTTGCTCCATTCTCAATCGTGGCCAAATGGCTGCGGGCAATCCCGGCTCTCTTTGATAGAGCCTCCTGCGATAGTTGTTGCTGGACTCTAAGCATTCCAATAATCTGTCCGGTGACTCGAAAATCATACTCCATATTCATGCTCCTTTCCTGATAAGCGTTGCTATCAGAACAGGACATGTTATTTTCGCGAAAAAGGCACCGCGATTATTTCGCAGTGCCTAAGATTCATGCTACTTCCATGATATAGAGGTTTTCTCCGTCAGTAATCATGCCATCCGGGCGATTGTATATCAGATCCAACTGTCGCACATTCTCGATAAAGACATCCATATGCGAAGTTTCTAGTGGCGCAAATGCTTTGAGTCTCTTTGATACGGCCTCCTTATTGTGCTTTCCTAAAGACTCGCCCGCGCTGATCAACGCTTCATCGACGGGGCCTTTGCTTAGAATGGGGAGGGAAGCCATCTTGTGGCCAACTGTTTTAGCTACATTGCCGAGACCTCCCAGAAGCTGTGCTTCAATAGCAGTACGCTGGTAGTTTGCAATTTGAGCTCGACAATTTGTATAGAGTTCTGTGTACTTTCGGGCATGAGCAGCCATTTTCTCTGCGATAGCGGAAGCTGACTCAAAGTTTTTCTGAAGCATTATCTCCATGAAGGAGGTATATGCATAAAGATAGCTGGCTAATTGATACTCGTAGAATTCACTCATAAGCGCATCCAGCATACCTTTGGCATTTTGTGTTCCATGAATAGCTTTTTGCTCTTGGGTTTTCCGAGAAATCTGTTCTTGATAGAACAGGATATCTTGATGTGACTCGCGCTTAATATCCTGTACGGCCACCACGCGCAGAGCACACATCTTGTTATTATTGCAGTCGCGCTTGTACTCTTCCATAATTTCAGCTAGCATATTCAGATTGCCACGCTGCTTTGACTGTTTTTCGAGTTTTAGAAATTGAAGAATCTCTTCGGCTTTCTCCTGCAAGACGTCCAGCTTTTTATCAATACTGATCAGTGCAGCAGCTACTACCATAGTCATAGGATTAAAAGGAATCACGGTGTTAGTTGTGGTTGTTATCGGCAAGCCACCATCAATAAGCTTATAGCGCATGCGCCCCACGATCCCACTACTGCCATCTATGCTAGTAATGTTACCAGAGAAGCCGAGGCCTCTATCAACCATCCGACCAGCAACGCCTTGAGGCCACAGGCCTCTAAACACAGGTGTGTCCATTTCCATGCTTGTTGTTACAGTTCTTGTGATTGTCCGCGCTGCATCGGGAAGAGTTGAAAATGCAGCGCCAAGAGTAGCCAAGCCCATCAGCGGTACTTTACGGTATTTGCTTAGATCAACATTTGTAGCCGGAATTATCGGGAAGTCCTCGGCTGTCATAAGGGTATTTGCGTCTTCCTTTTTACGCGCCAAATCAGCATTCTCTTTTTTTCCGGTCATCGACCTTATAATATCTTTGATTGCCAAAACGCCACACCTCCCGGAGAATTCATAATCCCAGATACTCACAAATTGAATCAGATATTTTGACGGTTTCTCGATTGGGTTGAGTCTGAAAAATACTGCCAGTCTTGTTCTGCCAGATGATGATTCCGTCCATATTGGCATCTTCTAACACGTACCAATCACGCGGAATACTGGGATTGCTATTCTTTGCAGCTATAGTCACATCAATAACATTCAGACGTTTTGAATTACAGATACCTGTAAATTCATGACCGTCTGAAGAAGCGATAGCGAAGGCCAGAAGATATTCGCGATAGTCATCCGCAAAATGCAATCCAAGGGCATTTTCAGCATTATCAATCTGTTCTGCATGAACGCCAGTAAGCGAGCAGAATGCCGGTAGAGTACGGAGTATTTTCTTGATATCAGTCATATCAGATACCTCTTTCCATCAGAACCGCAAGCTGCTTCCAGTATGTCTGCTTCTGAGCAAGCCACAGGGATTGAGTTGTGGAATTATGGACTTCGGAGGCGACACCAAATTCATGCCAAATGGTATTATTTCCGCCCTGCATATGCTCGGCTTTTGTCAGAATTGCGAGCGTAGATTCCGTTTTCTGTCCGATGTGATGCAGTTCATAGGAAACGCCAGAATTCGAATCTATAGCGGCGAGCCCCTGTTTCATGCGCTGGAGATTGGTGCGTCCCAGTTCATCCACATACTCCAAATCGATTACGCGGATTAAAGAAGTCTTTCCGTTGACGGTAACTGGGGTTAATCCGGCATTTCTACAAATCTTATACTGTTCCATGGATTTGAACTGTTTGATGACATCCAAAGGATATTTCGATTCTCGTTGAATTGCAGCGGCTTCATTCATTGTCAAGCCACTCAAGGTTGCTCCTTTTAAGGCAAATGTCTGATTGAATCCTCCAGAAATAGTGCCCGAAAAAGCCCCCCACTTATAGCCTTCACTGCTGGCCAGTGCGGCAGCTTTGAGCGCCTGTTCCATATCACCGGTCTGAATACCGGTAACAATGCCTGCAGAAATTCCGCCGATGGTGCCGCCAGAGAGTGCCATAATGGTGCCTGTCTTTGCAGATGCAGCGAAGATCATGCTGACAGCGGGTGCGCCGAGTCCGCCGCTCACGACGGAAACCGTAACGCATACCAAAATAACTCCGGTACCGATGGCAACATTCTTCAGCGCACGATCATAAGTGTCATCGTAATCCTCAAACTCAGAGACGATGGTTGTGCCGTCATCTCCAAGCGTGAATACATATTTCTTGCCTTGGAACTGTTCGGACAATTCCTGCAGCGTATATCCGAAATAAATATTTGCCTGAGAATTATACGCCAGTTCGTCGATGTATTCCTGAGAAATATAGACAGCACTAACGTTTTCAACGAAGTATTCCTCGCTGTCCAGTGAGGCGACAAGGTTTTGGTAAATGATATCTTCGGTATAGCGCAGCAGATTCGGGTCATTCATCCCAGAAAAACCAACTTCAGGAATGCTTCCTGCTTGCAGTTGCATTTCTGTTGCAAACGAAACGTTGACGCTACACAGCAGCAGGGAGAGGCTCAACAGAATCGAAAGTATCTTCTTCATGCTCAGTACCTCCTCAGTCGGTCACCATGCCGATAATCGTACCGTCTTCTGCGATCTGTGCGCCTTTTGCAATCTGTTCGCGAACTTCTTCGACGGATAGGCCGGTCACCATGTGTGCCATAAGGATTTTGTTGGTGCCGACATATATCTGCTTGGTAGTTTCCTGCCCCGTATAGCGGTTACTGACGGTGATGGTGTAGATACCTTCGTCGGTGTATTGATCGCCGTCGCGCGCTGGACGATTGAAGCGCACATCCTCTGTCAGGCCCACAGCGCCCTCTGCAAGCACTTCACGCTTGATATTGATGTCCAGATAACGGGAACGAGCGAGATCCAGATAGAAGCCGTTTGAGGTAATTGCGGTGTTGGTCAGTTCTGCGCCAGTCACTACATCAAAAGGATAAACCATGCAGTTACCGTTTCGCACGGAAAACCTGAAGGTGATACGGTAGTTGCTGTAGGAGTCGATCACCTTCATGGATTCATCCTTGATTTCATAGTTCAGAGCAACTTTATAATCGCCTTCTTCAAACAACTGTACAGTGGTGTCTGCGCCGCTGGCAGTAATACCGGAGAGATAATCGGTGTACAACTGAGGAGTGCCGACAGCGTTGCGATAGTCGATATGCTGGGTGATCATGGCTCCGCGACCGAAGTTAGTCGTGCTGATGCCGAAGGCTTCATCAAAGCCATTTCCATCCTCAGAAATGGACAGTGCATCATTGCCATTCAGACAGTCAATATCCTGTTCCAGATGGAACCAGAGCTCAACTTGATCTCCAAGAGTTTTGATGAAAATAGGATCACCGTTTTCATCCTTATGTACGCTGGTGTAGCCGCTGACGAAAAAGCTGCCTAATTTCCAACCGAAATGCGGATCTTTGCTATCAATTTTGTGTGATTCAGAATAGCCGTTGTCCTTGCCGGTATTGACAACGTCACCCATGTAGTAACGAGGCTCATTCGGATCCGGCTCGGCAGGCAGACTACCACTTACGGCCAGCAAGCTTGCCAACACATTTTCAGCTGCTGTTTGGTTTTCGATGCCACTATTTAGCAGCATATCCAGTGCAACATCTGCAATGTTGCCTTCTGTGGTATTGGCTTGCGCATATGCTAACAGAGCCAACGTAAGTTTTGCCTGTGTTACCTTGGCAATATCGTTGGCTTCTGCATGGTCCATAGACTGAAGCCAAAGTTTGTTTGCAGCCGCTGAACTGATCTGTATTTCTGCCGCCATATCGTCATAGATGCCTTTGAGCTTTTCAAGTGCATCCTTGCCGTTAATACTCATCCAGACAGAAAACTGATCGCCCTTTTCGCTTAGATAAGTGCCTGCTTTATTCCACGCATCAGATGCAGCGCCGCTAAAATCTGTCCATGCTTGTCCGATTTTATTCCCCGCAGCATCCCACGCTTCACCTGCAGCATTGCTGGCCTCATTCCATAGTTCACCGGCACTATTCCAAGCATCGCCAAAAAATTTCCCGGCAGAATCCAAAAAACTATCTTCGTTCTCGGCATAAGCACAATGAGGAAGAGCAAAACACCATATCAGCAATGAAATGAGAAGCAGCCGCTTCATAAAACATCACTCCGAATCAAAATGTCAGATAAATCCATAAATATATTATAACACGGTGATTTCGATCTTTCTACCACCAGAGAAAGCTAATTGTCACCCTCGGGTGACAATTTCGTGTTGCATTTTATCGGAGGATGATTTCAATAGAGAATAAGCAATGCCCTCCAGCGCTGGAGGGCATCTTTGTAGCGACCTTTTGGCCCGTTGCATTTGCTGCCAAATCGTGGTATATTATGCGTACTTCGAGTGGTTTTGATGGTCATTCTTTGTGCAAGGTTGCATCCGAGTCTTGCATTGTCTTTGGTCCGTATCATCGATTTGTTGCAACGAAACGGCAACAAATTGTTTTTATCCATGTCCGACCATGTCATTTTGCAGGGTTTCCTTCTTATAACACTGCTGACGCGAAAAGACTTGGAAAGACATCCTGAGGATTTCGGGACCAAAAGGTCGCAGGTTCAAATCCTGTCACCTCGACCACTGAAGAAACTCTTGAGAAATCAAGAGTTTTTTCTTTTTTTCAAAGAAACATCGAAGCGAGATAGGATTTGAAGAAGCCGTAATGAATGAGGCCACAGTGTGGCCTCAGAACGGCGCTGACCGAAGGGCCGTCGAGGCCCTGAGAATCCAATCCTGTCACCTCGACCAGAAAAAGCCGGAAACCGAAAGGTTTCCGGTTCTTTTTTTGTCTCTTTTGCACAAAGCGCCGTCTTTGGCGCTTTTTTCATGCAACGGATGTGCAACCTTGGGGAAAGGGCCAAAGACACGGTTTCCTATCGAGTGATAGTTTGCTCTCCTTTCAGAATGGTCGCTCGCAACTTTCATTCTACCAGAGCTTGCAAACTATGTCTTTTTCAATTTGCGCAATTTATTGTACCTTATCAGCAATTGGAATGTAAAGAAACAGTATTAAAAAGAAGAAGTGAAGAAGCCTTTGTGTGACGCTTCTCCACTTTTGATTTAACTCTTTTCTTGTTTCACCTAAACGAGATTCAATGTTTTAAGTATGTTACAGTTTATTCTGCGGGGTGAATTGACGAAAGAATGATATTTCTTGTTATTTCCCAGTTTTCGTCTGCGTCCATTGGCATACAATTCACAGAAAGCACCATATGATCAGAAACAGGATAAATCAAGCTCAGGATATTATCTTTTTCCACATCATAAGAAATGCATTCAACACCGTTTATTATAATACTGTTGAAGTTTGAGCCGCCTCCTTCTTTTTCCATGAACGCAACGTATTCATCCAGGCTTGATACTTCTGAAACAAAAAGAATGACAGACCTGACCTGATCTTCCGTCCCATAAAGCGCAACAGGCTTGAATGGGCCGTCCATGAAACTGGTGTCAACCGAAATCATCTCAGCAGGAATCCAAAGCTGGATCGAAAGAGAATCCGATATCTCAATCTTTTGGAATGCTCCCTGAGCCTCTATTTCTTCGGTAACCAGATCCGTCCAGTTCAATTCCGGCACTTCCTCAGCGAGCGCCAAGGTGTTGCAAGACACAAGGAAAGCAAGAAGCAGGACGGAGCATAACAGAGCGGTTATTCTTTTTCCGGTTTTCATTTTCATTTCCCTCCAATAAGTTATTTGGTGCTCCTTCTTTATTCTATCAATCCATGGAGGAAAATGGGTGGGCGTCACGCCCACTTAGGCAGATTATTTTTTCTGAGCGCCCTGCATCATGGCATATACTTTATCAGCGTTAGCAAACGCAATGGCTGCTTCTCCGCAGGAAACATCCCTCGGCCGGTTTACGCCGATAAGAATTCCATGATCTTCGCACCATTTCAAGGACACGGTAATCCCTGGGTATTCTTCCGGGTTTCCTTTAATAGATGACCAATCAGCAACCACCTGGGGCCAATAGGTTTTTGTCACGAAATACGCCAGATAATCCCTGTCAATGTATTGCATATCGTCCAGAGACCAGGGAAGAAAATGGGCTTCATTCTCCTGCGGAGGTTCTAACGGACTGGGAATCCTCACATAGTCATTTTCAAGGCCATATACCTCGATCAGGGTATCCTTCAGCATCCCCACGGTATAATGCGCAGCGCTGTTATCAAAGATGTGCGTTCCATATTTGCTCTGAAGATAGGAAACCGCCTCCCGCTGGCGCTCTTCGTCCGGCATGACCCGCGGAATAACTGTGCCATCCGTAAAAGGATTGTATGTGATCCGCTCATAGGCGGTTTTTCCGGCGAAAGAAACAACTGCCATGACTGCAAGAACACAAATCGATATTCTGACGATCCGTATAACCTGAGAGCGCGGATTTGCATTCAGCAGCGCGCGTTTCACCTGATTCATGTCTGAATAACGATTTTTCGGATCAAAAGCCGTACATTTGGTAATAATGTTCCTGAGTGGTTTATACAGACGTATCTTATGATTCTCCCGCACGCTGTCAGTCAGGAGAAAACGAAGCAGCACGCCGAAAGAATATATATCAGATCTGGTATTGGTCTGCGCAAAGCCATATTGTTCAGGCGGCGCATATCCTTTTGTCCCGAAGAAAACAGTATCCGATTCCTCTGCAGTTTTGAAAGTTCTTGCGATGTCAAAATCAATCAGCACGACATCTTCATTTTCCGTAACAATGATGTTTTCTGGCTTTATATCGCGATGAATGACAGGCGGCGTCTGGTTATGAAGATAAATCAAGACATCCGAAAGTTTTATGCAAAGCTGTACGATTTCCTCTTGGGATAAATCATTGTTTCTGGCATAATCACTAAGCGGCGTTCCTTCGATGTATGAGCGCACAATAACAAACATTGAATCATTTTTATAGCTGTCGCAATAATCCGGGATTCCTTCATGATGCAGGTTACGCAGTATACTTTCGGTATTCGGCTCTGAAAATAATGAGCTATCATAGCATTTTGCTACGCAAAAATTATGTGTTCCTTTTTGTGATACCAAAAAGGTTTCCCTCCCATGATGAGAAGCGAGGCATTCCAATTGATCATAATCTGCCAAAAATGCAGCGGGGTATCCGGCTTTTGAAAATATGTTCTCTATTTCCTGCACAGCAGATTGATTGTCAATCATTTTTTCGTCCTCCGTCGCCTAAAATGGGCAAGTCTAAATCATGAAGGATAATTTGCGTATCAACGAAAGATTTACCATGATAAAGGCAGTAGATGATAGCAGAATCCCTTTTTACACGTGGATACAGAGGACTCTTTCTGGCAACTTTTAATAATTCCTGCGTATCGGTTACCGATAGCGAAAACCCAAAAGCAAGCTGTAGTACCGTATCCCTTGATGGGGTTCTTCTTCCGCTGAAAAGCTGGTGCCCGAATGATTTTTCCAGTCCGGCGCGCTGTATGATATGCTCAGGCACTTCGTTTTGCTCAGCGCACAGAGAGGCGATATATTCATGAAAAACCGGCAACGTAATGACTGACCCTTTTTCTTCCAGAAACAAAGGGAGGCTGGATGTCTGAAAAAGAAGAGAAAAGAGCTCCTCTGTGCTGAGCCTATTTTGATCCATATCTTGCATTCCTTTGACTGATTCAAAGCCATAGTCGGCAGTTCATTGACAAGCGCATTCGTTAAACCCCGGATGATCGGGGTTTGGCTCTTCTAAGTTCCATAAAACATGAACTTCTGAAGGTAGTTATTCGTTCTACATCTTGATAATCCTGCTTAGATTGAATCAACCTGGCTGTGTTTTCCCCAGATCCTCATATATGCGGTGCAATATATTCCAACGGAATCTGACCTAAAACTAGAGTCTGTGTCATTCTTTGAAGTTGGCATATATGCAGAAAACAGTAGGATTAGAATTTCCCAGCCCACGGCAGGCTCATATCCAGCGCCGGTTTGCGGGATCGCTTATCCCTTGCGGTCTGCGCCTTTGCCAGTGCGCTTTTCGCTTCCTGCTTCCGCCGAAATACATCCTCCATATCCACGCTGGATTTCTTCATCATTTCGGATTTGAGGTGCGTGTAGATGTTTGCCGTGGTCTGGTAATCCGTATAGATAAGCACACCCACTTATTGCGGCAATTTCTTTCACGGCGTCTAATCTACTGCTCCAGCTGTTTCTGAGCATCCATCTCTGCGTAGTACGCCTCCAGCGCTCGGTGCGCTTCCTCCACCCTGCTGCGCATCTCTTCCGCGTATATCGCGTCATACGGAAAATGCGCTACGCTGATTTCCCCCTTCGGCCGTTTCCCCTCTTTGTTCTTCGGCCGCCACAGTGTAAAGTCCATTGCAGCAAAGGGAATTTCTGCCTCGTCAAACCTCGCTTTCATGTCCAGCATGATTTCGGCGGCGCGCTGCGCGTCCACTTCATCCTGTTCCGTGTAAATGATCAGATGACCGGCTTGCCGGCCCAGCTCGCGGATATCATATTCGCCATCGATTACAAGCTCATCCTGCACGATCGCGTAATCCGGAACATCCTTGACATTCGGATCTCTAATCAGCGCCCGCGGATAGACTTCCAGCGTGCCAAACGCAATGTGACAGTTATATGGGAAGGCCGGATCCTCAAAAACCGCATCGGCGAGTTCCCGATACGCATGCTCCAGTCTGAGCGCCGTATTGAACCCGCTGAGGACGTCGTCATAGGTATCCAGACGGAGTCTGCCCCGCATGGTGATATACAGCGTGAATTCCGTATCTGCACTTGAGGGAGAACGGATGAACGCATGATAATTCGAATCCTTAAAGCTGTACCCAATCCGTTCGATCTCATAATCCGTCCCGGCATATTCCTGTGCCAGATGCCTTCTGGCCGTACGCTCTGCAAGCATCCGAGAAATCGGATTGCCAAAGAGCGCATTACACAGCCACGCAAGACTGAGCGCCAACGCAAGAATCAGAATGCTCGCCGCTCTGTGCATCCATTTTCTTTTCATTGTATTCCGCCTTTACCGATATCCGCTGCACGTTTTCCTCTTGTAAAGCCGACAACCTCTTCCCATGTCTGCTCACCGATGGCAATGATGCCCGCCATGCATGCGCCGCAGGCCGCCTCCTCTTCGACCGCCGACAGTTCCAGCTCCATTTCGAACATCTCCGCAGCAATTCTTCCCAGCGGCCTGTTTTTCCGAAAGCCGTTGCCGGACGCGACGATTCTGCTTCGCCGGACGCCAAGCCCACTTTTCATCGTAAGATAGTCCTCATACAGTTCGCGCACCATGCCCCGCATCACGCCGCGGACAAGCCCTCCCGGCGTAAAGGTTTCTGTGCTGATGCCGGTTATGCTGCCGCGCCTCTGAGGCTGCGCCCGCGTGCCTTCAAATCGGGTATCCACAACCATTTCGCTGTGCCCGCGTTCTCCTTAGCCATTTCTTCCATTATGGCGTAAACATCCGGCTTCCCGCAGCCAAACGCCTCTGCGCAGGATCTCATGAAACTCGCCAGGGTGGCATATGCCCTGCCGCCGCAAAGCGACGCACCGACAAGCAAATAAGTCTCTTCGCAAAACGGCCTAGTCTCGATTTCCTCCGCTTCCAGCACGCGATCCGAAAGCAGCGACACTTGTCCTCCTGTGCCCATATTGAGCAGAACCTGCTCGTCGGCACAGCGAACACCGCCTAAGAAGCCGGCCTGATTGTCTCCGATGGCAACCGCAACGGGAATTCCTCGATAGCTGCCGATGGTTTCAAAGCTGCGTGTCGTCCGCGGCAGAATGGCACATTCTCCGCCGAAGCAGCGCAGAATATCCTCCCGCCATGTATGATTGCGTATATCGTATAAGCCCAGACTGGCTGCGTTGCTGCTGTGCAGGATGGGCCCCTTCGCCCCAGTGAGCACCATAGCGAAATAGTCCGCAATCGTCGCGACAGACGCCGCCTGCTTCGGCGATAGTCCTTCCTGCAGATTATACAGGTGCGTAATCAGCCCATAACCGGAAAACGCGCCGACGCCAAAGCGAGCGGAAATCTGCTCGCATATGCTCTTTCCGCTTAGCCCTTTCAGGTTTCCTCTCCCGTCCTGCCATGTAAACAGCGGACTGATCGCCTCTCCTTCAGCGTTCAGATAGACGATCCCATGCATCTGTCCTGTCAGCCCGATGACGCAGACGTCTTTTTCGCAGGAAAGCATGTCGTCCAGCAGCCGTTTTGCCGCCTCTGCAATTCTCTGTGGGGACTGGACGCGTTCCCATGCATGCGGCGTATCCGCAAAACCCGGATTATCGATCGTGCAGCTGTGCAGCACAGCATTGGTGCCGGCATCCATCATCACAGCGCTGATGCTCGTCGTTCCAATATCCATTCCGATCGCTTTCATCTGTATACCTCCGACAGGCTTTTCTATATTTTCATTATATCACGCGCCAAAGCCTCCGAACAGTCCTTCTTCCTGCGCCGCTCAGGTTACAGTACGCATAGTTTTCGTTTATTTTTCAATTGTATCCACTTCTATTCTGTGCTATGATAGGTTGCATATGATGAACACTTTCTCCGTTGAAAGGAGCATATTCATGGAGCTTACGCTTCTTCATTATCTGATCGTCTGTCCGCTGATCGGCATCGCGGGCTTTGTCGATTCCATCGCCGGCGGCGGCGGGCTGATCTCTCTGCCCGCTTATCTCATCAGCGGCCTGCCGGTGCATACCTGCATCGCCACCAACAAAATGTCCTCCTGCATGGGAACGACGGTCGCTACAGCGAAATATGCCGCAGCTGGCTACATCAACTGGCGCATCGGCGTCTTCTGCGCCGCTGCCTCGCTCGCCGGCGCAGCACTGGGCGCCAATATCGCTCTGCTCATCAGCGACGCCGTGTTCCGCATCCTGATGCTGATCATCCTCCCGCTGACCGCGCTGTACGTCATGCGCAAAAAGGATCTCTTCTCTGGTGAAAACCGCAAGGAGCTCTCCTTTTTGCACATGGTTCTCCTTTCCAGCGCGATTGCCTTTGCGCTGGGCATGTACGATGGATTCTATGGCCCGGGTACCGGCACCTTCCTCATCCTCCTGCTTACGCGCTTTGCGCATATGGATCTTCAGCATGCCAACGGCATCACCAAGGTCATCAACCTTTCCAGCAACGTTTCCTCGCTGATCGTCTATCTGACCAGCGGTCAGGTTCTTCTGCCTCTGGGCATCTGCGCAGGCCTATTCGGCATTGCAGGCAATCTCCTAGGAACACGCTGCTTCACCCGCAAAGGCGCGTCCATCGCAAGACCTGTCATCCTGCTGGTGCTCGTCGTGTTCTTTGTGCGTACGCTGCTGGAGATGCTCGGCGTCGCATAACCCCATATCCATTGATCTGCGGCGGTCTGTTTTCACAGGCCGCCGCTTTTGCATCATGCCGGCATGAACGACCTCTTTGAATTCCTGATATTCCCCGTCGACAAACACCGACACAATCTGTATAATGAATGCATCAATCATATTGAGGAGGGCCTCCATGCCTGCATCCTATGTTCATCAGTGCATTGCAGCAAGCGCCTGTGATGCGCTTTCCTTGTATAATACGCCGCAGCTTCGCAGCGCCGTGCTTGCCGGCAGCGAAGGACCTGATCCGCTCTTCTTCTCCGTCCTCTCGCCCAGCATCCCCAAACTCGGTTCTATCCTGCATACGCGCAAGACCGACGATTTCCTGCTCGCGCTGGCGGACGCCTGCAAGGACAGCGCCCTCACGCGCGCCTATTGCTGCGGTTTTTTCACGCACTACGCCGCGGACACAACCTTCCATCCCTTTATCTACGCCCATGCCCTGACGCAGGACAAGAGCTATTCCTCCACAGCGCATTGCACGCTTGAGCATCAGATTGAAACCCTGCACCATCGCCGCCAGGGAAACACCTCCGGTCTGCCCGTGCAGATGGCAGGATTCATGCAGCTGAAAAGCCGGGAAAAGGACGAGATCGCCCGCGCTCTGTCCTCCGCAATCGCACGCGTATTTCCGGAGGAATCGATCAGCTTCTACAAAGTCCGCGCAAGCTTTGAGGATGCGGTTCACCTTTGCCGCCTTCTGCGCTCAGAAAGCGGAACGAAGTACCGTGCGCTCGGCGCATTGCTGAAACCCTTTCGACTGGACGCCTCTCTGCATTCGCATATGATGCCCGCAGAGCCGCCTGAGCATGATATCACCAACGATACGCATGCGCCCTGGGCTTCGATCTGGACGCCGGAGCAAACGCGTACGGACAGCTTTGACGATCTCTACGCAGCTGCCGTTTCCCGCGCAAAATCGCTCATTCTCTCCGCAGACGGCTACATGCAGGGCGACGTCTCCTATGCCACGCTGCGCGCGCTGCACGGGGGATTCAGCTACGATTCCGGTCTGCCGTGGCAGACAACCTGCGCGCCAAGAAAAGCTCCCGGCGTCCGTCAGGGCTGAGTTATCGCGCCTTTCCCCCGAGCATAAATCGATCCCGGATCCGCACAAGCGCATTGAGGATTCCCGGCAGCTCTACCGTTTCTCCCGCCACAGCAGGAATGGTCTTTATGACCTTTTCCCCCTCTTTCACGCGGATTTCGCCGAGCATATCGCCCTTGCGCACAGGCGCAGTCACGCTTTCCCTCAGAGCGATCTCCAGTGAGAATCGGCCCTGATCGCCCTTTCTGACCAGCAGTTCATATCCATCCGCGCTGACGGCGGAAACCAGATCCGAGCCGCCCATGCGAACCGGAACCGCCATATTCAGGCTGTCTCCCTCCCGGACCGGCGAAAAAAGCTGATACCCCGCAAAACCGTATTCGAGCATTGCGCGCGCTTCATCAAAGCGCGTCTGGCCTGCGTTTGTGCCGAGCACCACGGCAATCAAGCGCAGGCCATTCTTTTTCGCCGTCGCCGATATGCAGTAGCGCGCCTCGTTGGTCGATCCGGTCTTATAACCGTCACATCCCTCATAAAAGCGGATCAGCCGGTTGGTATTCGTCATCTGTGTGACCCGTCCGCCCTTGTGCCTGATCTCATCCATCCAGATGGCTGAGAATTCATAGTACAGCGGATGTGCATCCAGCTGCGCGCTCAGGTGCGCCACATCGCGCGCCGTCGTATAATGTCCCTGCGCGGGAAGACCTGTACAATTCACGTAGTGCGTATCCATGAGTCCAAGTTCCTGCGCGCGTGCATTCATCCGGCGGACAAACGCCTCCTCTGCGCCGTCCATGTATTCCGCCAGCGCGACCGCAGAATCGTTCGCACTGGCGATAATCACGCTCTTGAGCAGATCGCCAAGCTTATAGCTCTGGTTAGCGTCCAGAAAGACCTGGCTGCCGCCCATGCCCGACGCATGCGCGGATACCGGCACGCTGTCGCCTATGCCGACTCTGCCCGCGTCGATCGCCTCCAGCGTCAGCAGAATCGTCATCACCTTCGTCACGCTGGCAACAGGCCGCCGCTCATCCGCATTCTTTTCAAAGATTACACTGCCCGTCGTCGGCTCCATCAGGATCACACTCGGGCTGCTCAGCGTAAACGGCGTCCCTGCTTCCATCGGTCCTTCCGAATCCGCCAGCGCTGCGCATGGCGCCACAAGCGCCATCAATACACATGCTGAAAAGACCAGTATCTTCTTCATCGCCATTCCTCCTTGTCCAGTTCTTCTACTGCGCCATCAGCTGCGCAATCTCCTGCGCGGTCAGCGCGGGATGCAGCGCCATGTTGATTCCTTCGGCCAGAATGCCCGCCATGCGCTCTACCAGCGCGTCCACTTCGCGCGGGGTGACAATCAGATCGCCCAGTTGTTCGGAGATGACACGCTCCACACACGACATAAGAATTTCCTCGTCAGACTCCGATATGCCCTCCGACTGCCCGAAAAAGGCCATGGCATCCCGTGCAATCGTCGAAGCATAGACCACCATCGGCACGCCCACAGCGATGACAGGAACACCCAGCGTTTCCCATGTCAGCGCTTTCCTGTGATTGCCCACGCCCGAGCCCGGCGTGATTCCCGTATCCGCAACCTGAATTGTGGAACAGATCCGCTTGCTCGACCGCGCGGCAAGCGCATCCACAACGATGATCACATCCGGGCTTACATGCCCGGCAATCCCATGCAGCACCTCTGCCGTTTCAATGCCCGTCACGCCCAGCACACCGGGCGCAGCCGCGCAAACGCTTGCCATCCGCGCGCCGACATCCTGCGGCAGACAGCCGTCCATATGCCGCGTCACCAGCACGCGTTCCACGGTTCTCGGCCCCAGCGCATCCGGCGTAACGCTGCGATTCCCCAGCCCCGCTACAAGCACCGTTTCCGCATTGTCCGGCAGCATTTCCCGGATTGTCCGTGCCAACTCGCGGCTGAGCGCCTCTCTTGTGCCCAGCTCAATCGTCATCGTCTGTGGGCAGCTGAGCGTCTCATAGGTGCCGATCGGGCGGCCCAGCTCCCTGGCGCTCTGCGCATCCCGGATTTCCACAGTCGTCCGCTCAATGCCTCCTTCCAGCCGCTCGCTCTTCGCCAATTCTCCGCGGCTTGTTTCCAGCGCTAGATCTGTCCATTTTGTTCTCATATCTGCCTCCAAATCTTCTCTGCTTTGCTTGTATTTTAGCCTGCAATGCGGTAAAGTATAAGCAGCTTATGCGGCGCCTGCCGCACGAAAGGAGAGTTTCCATGCCCGCCGTTTCCGGTATGATTCGCACGATGGCCGCCGTGCCGCATGTGCACCTCGCCAATCCGAAAAAAAACGCGGAGGAAATCGCCGCGCTTCTTGATATTGCCGATGAAAATGGTGTACAGCTGTGCGTATTCCCCGAGCTCTCGCTGACAGGCTATACCTGCGGCGATCTGTTTATGCAGCCTGCGCTGCTCAATGCCGCGCTCAGCGCGCTTGACGAGCTTGCTGCCCGCGATACAAAGGCTGCCTTCATCGTCGGCCTGCCAATTGCTCTGTGCGGCCGCCTGTATAACTGTGCGGCGATTGTAAGCAATCACAGCGTCTGCCTTGCAGCCAAGACACACATCCCGAATAGCGGCGGTTTCTGCGAGCGCCGCTGGTTTTCTTCCGGTGAAACCCTTCCTGCCCATGCACAAGTATCGGGGCTCCATGCAAAGAGCTGCCTGCTCCGCCCCCATCAGACGATTGACTGCGGCAGCTTTACGCTGGGCGTAGAAATCTGCGAGGATCTGTGGGTACCGGCGCCGCCTTCGTCTGCGCTTGCCATGCACGGCGCGACGATTATCGCCAATCTCAGCGCATCCAGCGCCCTCGCCGGCAAGCACACCGCCCGCCGCGAGGCGATCAAAGCCCACAGCGCCCGCTGCATGTGCGGCTATATCTATGCCGGCGCAGGCTACGGCGAATCGACCACTGATATGGTATTCTCCGGTCATGCAGGGATCTACGAAAGCGGTACGCTGCTCGCTGAAAACACACGTTTCAGCCGAGATTCCTCCTATACCATCGCCGATATCGATACCGAACGCCTCGCCTATCAGCGCCGTGCGCGTCCCTCTTTCTGGCAGGATACCTTGACAGAGGCAGTGTCCGTGTCCATCTCTCCCGCTGCCTTCAGCGCAGCGCCGCTGATGCGTCCGCTCCCGGTGCTGCCTTTCCTTCCGGATGGCGCAGAGAAGGACGAATTCCTGCTTGACGCACTGAACATTCAGGCGCAGGGATTGATCCGCCGCATGGAACAGATCCGAACGAAGAAGCTGGTTCTCGGCGTCTCCGGCGGACTGGATTCCACGCTTGCGCTGCTCTCCGCTGCCTATGCCTATGACCTTGCCGGATGGGATAAGCAGGGCATCGTCGGCATTACGATGCCGGGCTTCGGCACCGGCAAGCGCACCAAGGGCAACGCAGAAAAGCTGATGGAACGCATCGGCTGCACGATGCTGACCATTCCAATCGGACCAGCTGTCACGCAGCACTTTGCCGATATCGGACAGAGCATGGAAGTACACGACATCTGCTATGAAAACAGTCAAGCTCGCGAGCGCACGCAAATCATCATGGACTATGCCAACAAAATCGGCGCGCTCGTCCTCGGCACGGGCGACCTGAGCGAGGTTGCGCTGGGCTGGTGCACCTATAACGGCGATCACATGAGCATGTACAACGTCAATGACACCGTACCCAAGACGCTCATGCGCTCCATGGTGGCCTACGCCGCGCAGCTGCTGGGAGAAAGCATTGTCCCGGTTGCACAAGATATCCTCGACACGCCCGTATCTCCCGAGCTTCTCCCCGGGAAGAACGGCGAAATCGCCCAGAAAACAGAGGAAACCCTCGGCGCGTACGAACTGCACGATTTCTTCCTCTGGCATATGATGGACGCCGGCGCCGGCCCTGAAAAGCTCTTCGCCATGGCGCGTCAGGCCTTTAGCGGCATGCACAGCAGGGAGGAAATCCTGCGCGCGCTGCGCACGTTCATCCGCCGCTTCTTCACCCAGCAGTTCAAGCGCAGCGCCATGCCAGACGGCCCGCAGGTTACGCCGGTGAGCCTGTCCCCGCGCGGCAGCTGGCATATGCCCTCCGATGTACAGATGCAGCTGTGGCTTGATGAAGCCGACGCGCTGAGCGCCGAAGACTAAATATCTGCATACAAAACTGCCGCGCAATTCCAAACGGAATTGCGCGGCAAAGCTATTCATGCTGAATCCGGCAAAAGTAAGCATGCATGGCCCATACTCTTTACAAATTCAGCTGTTATCATATACAATTGAATCATCAAAGGAGGGAACCCTATGCGAATTCTTCTTCCTCTGCTGCTGAGCCTGGCGATGCTTTGCTGCCTTAAAAATGCCATTGCGCAGGAAACACACACCATCATCGTCGCAACAGACCTGCACTTCATCTCTCCCGAACTGACCGATCACGGCGCTTACTTCACCAGCATGATCGCCGGCGGGGATGGAAAGCTCGTCATGTACTGCGATGAGATCATCGAAGCATTCATTGATCAGGTAATTAAAACGCATCCGGACTGCGTCATTCTCTCTGGCGACGTCACGTTCAACGGCGCAAAGAAGAGTCATGAGGACCTCGCAGAAAAGCTGCTGCGCATACGCAAGGCCGGTATCCCCGTCTATGTCATCCCGGGCAACCACGATGTCAAGAGCGGCGCAGCGGCCTCCTTCCACGGCGATTCCTTTACGCGCGTGGAAAACATCTCTCAGAAGGAGTTTGAATCCATCTATCGCGATTTTGGCTTCGCACAGGCCGTCACGCGTGATCCGTACTCCCTGAGCTATATGGCCGAGCCGTTTCCCGGCCTGCGCGTGCTGATGCTCGATACCAATGTCCCCAGCGCAACCGGTACGGTCACCGGCTCCACACTCGTCTGGCTCGAACAGGCGCTCGCCGAAGCGCAGGAAGACGGTGCAAAGGTTATCGCCGTCACGCACCAGAACCTTTACGCGCACAGCAGCCTGCTTTCAAAGGGATTTGTCATCAACAATGCTGACGCTCTGCTCAAGCTGTATAAGCAGTATGGCGTATCCATCAACCTCAGCGGACATATGCACATGCAGCACACCATGCACTTTGGCGATGGCGGCATCCCCGAAATCGCAACCTCTTCCCTCGCCGTCGCCCCCTGTCAGTACGGCGTGATCACCATCACGGAAGACCGCGCGCAATATCGCACTGAGATGACTGACGTCACAGCATGGGCAAAAAAGAACGGCAGGACTGACGGACATCTGCCGGAGTTTGCTGCCTTTGCCGAGCAGTTTTTCAAAGGGGTCAGCGACATGCAGCCCACAAAAACATACGCAAGCGAGGAAGAGCGCGCCGTCAGCGAACTCGTCGCCGACATCAACTTCGCTTATTTCTCCGGCAGAATGGACACGCTGCCCAAGGACGTCTCGCTTCTCTCCGATTGGCTCAAGCAGCCGGCCTTCTTCAGCGCCTACATCGCCAGCATTCTGGAGGACGAAGCCAAGGATCACACCACGCTTGAATTCCCGCTATAAGCCATATCGCTAAAAAAGCCTCCGCACTTCTGCGGAGGCTTGTTTCATCAATTAATAGCGGGAAGCGCGGCGGGAAGCGTAGCACTCGCTGCAATAGATGGGTCGGTCGTTCTTCGGGATGAAAGGCACGCGAGTCGGAGCGCCACACTGCGCGCAGGTGGTCTCGTACATTTCGCGCTGCTGAGCCTCACCGGTAGCCGGGCGGCTGTTCTTGCGAGCGATGCGGCAGGCCTTGCAGCGGGTCGGCTCATTCTGGAAGCCCTTCTCCGCGTAGAACTCCTGCTCACCAGCGGTGAACACAAATTCCTGGCCACAGTCTCTGCAGGTCAAAGTCTTGTCCTGATACATGGGATTTTCCCCTCCGAAAAAAATAAAAAAATAGAAATCGGTATGAACCACCGGCTGACCTGGTCTTTGACCCCACACTCGCCGTCTGGAGCGTTCGCTCATACGCCGATCCGGCGCCCCACTACTGACCCTCTCAGGAAAACCCTGGACGGACTTACATCTAAGCCGCACCATGCTCCCCGGCGCTTTGGCCGGATTACGTGGATCGTTTTGCCTGCGACTGGCATCGACTTTCAACCACAGACCCGATGTGATCATCCTGCACTATTATAAAGGCAATGGAAAGAAATTGCAAGCGCTTTTTTAAAGTTTTTCACAAAAGCCCATAGATTTTATCATGTATTTCTCGGTTTTTTCCGCTTTTCTGCAGCAGCCGCATGTTTATATTGTGCTAAGAACGGTACCTCTTTATCCCCGTTTCCAATGTGTGCACGGGCGGCTGTCAATATGCCGACGCTCATTGCGCCAGCATCCAGCAGCGCCCTTGCCGCCTCCGCTGCCGTTGATCCCGTGGTATATACATCATCAATCAGCAGCACACGTTTGCGGCGAATCTGACCGACTGACCGCATGCTGACCGCCATGCTGTCCACAAGGTTTTCCCGCCTCTGCTGTTCATTCAGGCCTGTCTGCGGCGCACATGGCCTGACACGCACAAGCGCCTCCAAAACCGGCATTCCCCACATCACAGCCAGATGATTGGCAATCAGCGTCGCCTGATTGAATCCACGCCTTTTCCTGCGCCGTTCGTCCGTCGGCACAGGGACGATCAATTCCTCCTCACCCGCAGGCAGCATCGCCATTCCCTTTGCCAGCGGTAAGGCCGCAGCACGGATGCTACGATACTTCAGCAACCGCACAAGCGTACGCGCTTGTGCATCATACGCAAATGCGCTGTGGACATATGCAATACCCTCCGGCAGCACATCGTGCGTCTCTTTCTCCCAAGTCTCCTGCTCCGCTGCCAGCGCGTCAAGCGCCCGCCTGCACGCAGGACATATACCATCCTCATCATCCTCGCCCAGCGCGCTTTCACAGCCAAGACACAGAACCTTCTCTGGAAAAAGCAAGTCATCCAGCCAAGCTCCTGCCCGCCCGAAGCACTTTGATAGCCTCTCCTTTATCTGCCCGTTTCTCATAGATTCATCAGTTCTGTCAGCCTGTAGCAAAGGGCGCTGTAGCGCCTGCGCGTGTTCACATTGGCGATCATCTGATCGATCGCCGCCTCCCTGCCCACGATCATCACCATGCGCCTGGCACGTGTGACCGCCGTATACAGCAGATTACGCGTGAGCAGCATCGGCAGCCCGCCGACAGCCGGCATCACCACAACCGGGAATTCACTGCCCTGGCTCTTGTGTACGGAAATGCAGTACGCCAGCTCCAGATCATCAATATCGCCACCCTCGTAGGTCGCAATGCGCTCATCGTCAAACTGCACCTCAACCGTCCGCTCCTGCGGGTCAATGCAGGTGATAAACCCGATGTCTCCGTTGAAAACGCCCTGCCCCTCTTCCCAGGCAAAAACGCCTTCCTTTTTCCACTTGAGCTGATAATTGTTTCGCGTCTGCATGACCTTATCGCCCTCGCGGAAGGTCGTATCGCCGCGCACGCGCTCCTTCTTGTGGCCTGCAGCAGGATTGAATTCCGCCTGCAGCATCTGATTGAGCATCCACACGCCGCAATCCCCCTTCTTTGTCGGGGAAAGCACCTGCATCTGCTTCACCGGATCAAGCCCCAAAAACTTTGGCAGACGTACCGCGCAGAGACTGACGATCTTTCTCGCCGCATCCGTGGGCGACGCCGCGCGCTCAAAAAAGAAGTCGCTCCCCTTGGCATTCAGACGGGGCGCTTCGCCATGGTTAATCCTGTGTGCGTTGTAGACGATCATGCTCTTTTCGTCCTGCCGGAAGATCTCCGTCAGCTCGACCGCAGGAATCGCCTTGCTGTCCAGAATATCCCGCAGCACGTTGCCCGCCCCGACGCTGGGCAGCTGGTCGCTGTCGCCGACCATGATCAGCCGCGTTCCCGGCACAAGCGCACGCAGCACGCTGCGCATCAAATAGATATCCACCATCGACATCTCGTCGATAATCAGCGTGTCCATCTCCAGCGGGTTATCCTGTCCGCGTGCAAAGTCGCCTTCCTCGCCGCCGTATTCCAGCAGGCGATGCAGCGTTTTGGCTTCCATGCTGCAGGCCTCGCTCATGCGTTTGGCCGCGCGGCCCGTCGGCGCAGCCAGCGCGATCTCTCCGCTGACGCTCAGGAGCTTAATGATGCACTTGATGATCGTCGTCTTTCCCGTGCCCGGGCCACCCGTGATCACCGTCATGCCGCTTGAAACCGCAGTCTCAATGGCCCGCCGCTGCTGCGGATGGAAGGTTACGCCCTCCATGCTCTCCAGCTCGTCAATCTGCGCAGAAAGATCCGTCGCCATCGTTTTCGGCATCGCATCGATCATCTCACGCAGCCTGCGGGCAACCTCATTCTCGGCGCGATAGGTCATCGGCAGATAGACCGCAACGACTGAATCGCCATCTTCGCCCGGCAGAATCTGCGCCGTCAGGCTATGGGACAGAATCAGGCTGTCAATTGTGCGCTCAATGAGCTCCGGCTCGTTGCCCAACAGGCGCTGCGCCGCATAGGACAGCTCCTCCCTGGGCAGGTAGCAATGTCCGCTGCCGTTTGTTGCCTCGGCCAGCGTATGCTTGACGCCCGCGCTTAGCCTGTATTCGCTGTCCGGCTCGATGCCCAGCGACGCGGCAATCTTGTCCGCCGTCTTGAAGCCAATGCCCTCCACATCCTCCACCAGCCGGTAAGGATTCTGCCGGATAACCTGCTTGACATTCTCTCCGTACTGCTTGAAAATCTTCACCGCCAGCGACGGCGTTACGCCGTAGCTCTGCAAAAAGACCATGGCCTCACGCTGCTGCGCCTGCTCGGCATAGCTCTCCATGATCATCTGCGCGCGCTTCGGGCCGATGCCCGGTACATCCAGCAGCCTCTTCGGATCGGAATAAAGCACATCCAGCGTCTCCTCGCCGAAGGCCTTGATCAGCAGCTTCGCCGTCGCCGGGCCAATTCCCTTAATCATGCCGCTTGAAAGGTATTTTTCAATGCCGGAAAGCGTCGTCGGTTTCTCAATCTCGCAGGCGCTGACCTTAATCTGCTTGCCGTAAATCGGATGCTCCGTCCATTCGCCGGTAATCCTGAGCTTTTCCCCCGGCGCTACCGGAGGCATGATGCCCACTGCGGACACGCGCGTCCTGCCGGACTTGACAACCAGAACCGTATAGCCGTTTTCATCGTTGCGGAATACCGTCTCGTCTGCAAAGACTTCGATCTCTTCCATGCGGGCACCTCCTTCGTATTTCTGGATTCTTCCCTTGGTTCGCCGCGACGCGAGGAAGGGAGTCTGAGGGTTCGGATACTCCGAACTGGGGCAGGGGTGAATGACAGCCCAGCGGGCTGTCAGAGCTGCCCTGACCAACGAGCGTCGAGCGAGGAGATAGATGTCCCTCATGCAAGCGGCGGGGCAGCCAAAGCGCAGTTACTTTCGGTTGCGCACAGGCCCGCGCAGCATGTCGCCCGCCTGCAGCTTCCCGCCGCAGGGAATGCGCACCAGCGTTTTGGGTACGCTGACCACGCCGACATGCTCGCCCGTCGCATCGATGACAATGTCATCAATACACAGCTTTTCGCTGCCAGCCGGCGTTACAGTTTCCAGCTCGTCGCCGACAAAGAAACGGTTTTTCATCTCCACAAGCGCATCGCCGCCCGAAACATCCAGCACATAGCCCATGTATTCGGCCTCCTGCTGGGTGCCGGCCGCCTCGCCGGCCACCTGAGGCTGACCAAAGTAAAACCCCGTATCGTATACCCTGTGGCTGATCTTATCAAGTTCTGCGCGCAGCTGCTTTCTCAGCGTTTCATTTGCCGCGTATGCCGCCGGATCCGCCGCATAGGCGTCCATGGCGCGCCTGTATGCGCCCACAACCGTAGCGATGTAGAGTTCATTCTTCATTCTGCCTTCAATTTTGAAACAGCCCACGCCGCTCTCCATCAGCCTCGGCAGGTGATCCATCATGCACATGTCGCGGCTGGAGAGAATCGCAGTGCCGCGCTCATCCTCCTCGATGGGCATGGGCTCATCCGGCCGCGTCCTCTCCGTCAGCGTGTAGGTCCAGCGGCAGGGCTGGCTGCATGCACCGCGGTTTCCACTGCGCCCGTTCAGGAAAGAGGAGAGCATGCATCGACCGGAATGCGACATACAGACTGCGCCGTGAATGAACGTCTCCAGCTCAATCTCTCCATCCAGTTCCCTTGCCATCGCCTCAATCTGCTCAAACGTCATCTCGCGCGCAAGCACGACGCGCTTTGCGCCCAGCGCGCGATACACCCTGGCAGATTCGCTGTTCGTCGTGTTTGCCTGCGTGCTCACATGGATATCCAGCTCCGGCACCTTGCGCGCAATGCTTGCAATCGCGCCCAGATCGGATACGATTACAGCATCCACGCCGATCTCTTTGGCCATCTGTGCCGTCCTGATCATGCCTGCCAGATCGCCGTCGAACGCAAAAATATTGAGCGTCAGGTTAACCTGCGCGCCCGCGCCATGGGCAAGGCGCACAGCCTCCGCAAGTTCCAGCTCATCGAAATTATTCGCCTGCGCGCGCAGGCCGTATTGCTTCGCCCCACAATAAACGGCGTCTGCGCCGAAGCGCAGCGCCGTCTGAAGAGGCCTCATGCTGCCCGCCGGAGCGAGCAGCGTCGGCATATTTTTCATTTGATTCTACCCTTTGATGTTTCAGTTATGGATTCAGGCCGCGGCGTTTGTCATATTCCTCCCACAGCGGACGATACATCGCCACCGCCGCCTCGTGCTCTTCAAGCGTTCTGGTAAAGCAAAGCTCGCCGGAATCAGGATCGGTCGAGCAGAAATACAGATATTTCTGCGCCAGATACTGTTCATCCGGATACAGCGCAGCAACCACAGCGCCCATCGACGGATTGCAGATCGGCCCGATCGGAAGCCCCTTGTGCTGATAGGTATTGTAGGGGGAATCCACATCAAGCTCCGCGCCGGAAAGCACCATCTTTTCAGAGCCGGAGACATACTTAATCGTTACATCCGACCCCAGCGTCATGCCCTTCTTCAGCCTGTTGTGGAATACCGCGCTGACCTTGGCAAAGTCCGCCGTCTTGGCTTCCTTTTCGATCATGGACGCAAGCGTAAACACCTCGTCCATCGTCATGCCCATCTCCTGCGCGCGCTCGTCATAAGCAAGCGAATAAGCAGCCTCCGTCTGGGAAAGCAGTCGCTTGATGATCGTATCCGCGCTGGAACTGGTGTAGATCTCGTAGGTGTTCGGCGAGAGATAACCCTCCAGCGCATACAGCCGTTCGCCATAGTCCGCGGTTTTCATCATCTCTTCGATGAAATAATACCCGCTGTAGCTTTCGCCTGTCCTGCACAGGGCAAGGAACTCCTCCGCGCTGTCCAGAATGTCCTGATCGACCAGATAATCCGCCACGTTTTCAACCGTCCAGCCGGGGATGATCGTAATCTTCGCCGTCAGCGGCTTGCCGTCGCCCGAGATCAGCTGATCCAGAATATCCGCTGCGCTCATTGCGCGGCTCAGTTCGTAATCACCGCTCTGGATCTTCTGACCCATGCCCATGAAATCCGCCATATACTTGAATACCGTATGATTATGGATCAAGCCTGCAGCTTCAAGGTTTCTTGAGACCGTGGAAAGCGAACTGCCGGACGACACTTCAAATGCAACCGTCTGCGTGTCCTTTACATCCATCGGCGCAAAAAACAGTTCATTGATCTTCTGATATCCGGTATACACCAGACCGCAGACAATCACAAACGACGCAGCGAGCACCAGAACCGGCCGAAGGAGCTTCCACAGCCAATCATACCAGAAGAAGCCGTAACGGCGGCGCTCATGGAGCTCATGTTCACTGAGCATGCCGCTGCGCTTTTTTTTCTTCGCCAAATCGCCTTTCCTCCCGTTATTCGCGCTCCGGCAGGTCGAAGCTGATGCCGGCCGCTTCTGTCAGGATCTTGAATACGTCGCCAAGCGTTTTCTGCATCTGCATCTCCGCCATCAGATACGCCTGCACGTCGCTGTTCATATACAGCAGCGACGCCAGCTGCTGAAAGCGCTTGACTTCCTCGCCCGGCATTTCGCCCGCCGCGCCGGCCATACTCATCTGCAGGCGCATCTGCAGCCGCTTATACTCCTCCAGCAGCACGCGATTGGTGTTATCCGCATAGGCGCGCTCGCGAAGCTCGCGCAGACGCACACACTCGTCGCTGTTCTTGATTTCCGCCGCAAGACGGTGTGCGGTATCATAAATGTTCATATTGAAACAGACCTTCTTTAAATACGATTTTCAACACACTCCGGCCTCGTCCGCCAAAGAAGCAGCAGACCTTGTCGGAGCATCATCCAGCAAAACACCGATTAGGTTTCCATGATGATCGGCAGGATCATCGGGTTGCGCTTGATCATGTTGAACAGATAGGTATGCATCGCATCCTTGATGCCGTTCTTGATCCCCGTCCAGTCGCTCTGCTCAATGCGGTCATAGCGCGCCAGCACATCCAGCGCAACATTGCGCGCGCCGGAGATGAGCTCCTCGTTTTCGCGCACATACACAAAACCGCGGGAAATCAGCTCCGGACCGGAGACCAGCTTGCCCGTCTCCCGGCTTACGCCGACGACCACGATGATCAGTCCATCCTGAGAAAGATGCTTGCGGTCACGCAGCACGACGTTGCCCACGTCGCCCACGCCCAAGCCATCGACCATCACCGAGCCGGTCGGAATCGGGCCGGTAATGTTGGCCTCGTCCTCCGAAAGCTCCAGCGCCTGACCCATTTCAAGGATGATCGCATGATCCTCCGGCATGCCCATCGAAACGGCAATCGCCGCATGACGCTGCAGCATCCTGTATTCGCCATGCACCGGAATAAAGTACTTCGGGCGCACAAGCGCCTGGATGAGTTTAAGCTCCTCCTGGCAGGCATGACCGGAAACGTGCACATCCGCGATACGGTTGTAGATGACGTTTGCACCGCAGCGATAGAGCTGATCCAGAATCCTCGCCACCATGATCTCGTTGCCGGGGATGGGCGTTGCGGACACGATCACCGTATCTCCCTCGCGAATCTGCAACTTGCGGTGTTCGCTGTTGGCCATTCTCGTCAGGCCGCTCATCGGTTCACCCTGGCTGCCTGTGGTCATGACGACGACCTCGTGATCCTCATAGCAGTCAAGATCGCTCACATCGAGATAGACCTCCGGCGGAATCTTCAGTTCGCCAATCTCCATCGCCAGCTTGGTCACGTTCACCATGCTGCGGCCGACAAAGCAGATTTTCCGCTTGAATTCTATACACAGGTCAACCACCTGCTGAATGCGATGCAGGTTGGAGGCAAACATGGCAATGATGATGCGCTTCTGCGCATCCTTAAAGAAGCCGTGGAACGACTCCGCAATCTTCTTCTCGCTCATCGTGTATCCGGGGCGTTCAACGTTGGTCGAATCCGCCAGAAGTGCCAATACGCCCTGATTGCCCCATGCAGCCAGCGTGCCAAGGTCTGTCACCTCGCCATCGATGGGCGTATAGTCGATCTTAAAGTCGCCCGTAACGATGACCGTACCCGCAGGACAGGTGATCGCCATCGCCACCGCGCCAGCGATGGAATGGCTGACCTTGATGAACTGCACCGAAAACGCACCGATCTGCACGGTGTCCCTCGGCTTAATGACGTTCAAATGAATACCGGAAATATTATGCTCCGTCAGCTTGCCGCGTATGAGCGCGCAGGTCAGTTTCGTTCCATAGACCGGCGCAGGCACGTGCGGAAACACATACGGCACAGCGCCAATATGATCCTCATGACCATGAGTAAACAGATACGCACGAACACGCTCACGGTTGTTCGTCAGATAGGCAATGTCGGGAATCACCAGATCGATACCCAGCATGTCCTGCCGGGGGAAAATCGAGCCGCAGTCCACCACAACCACATCGTCTTCATACTCAAATGCGGTCATGTTTTTGCCGATCTCGCCAATGCCTCCCAGCGGGATGATTCTCAGCTTCGCCATGTCCTTCTGTCCTCCTCTCACTATATTTGCACAAAACCATACTATTTATTGTTAAAGACATCTGCTCAACAGCCAGACGCTTTAAATTAGCACAACTTAACATTACGCCAATGTTATCATCATAATCAGATTCATTATAGCACGGTCTGTGAATATTTCAAAGAAAAAACATTCGATTTTCATAGTAATTTTTATGAAATGTTCGATTCCGGCACAAAAAAACATCCGGATTTCTCGGATGTTTTCGTTATTCTTATAGAATTACAGATGACGGCTGATCATCGCCGCGACGTCCGCTTTTCCGCGAGCGCCGACAGCCTGCTCAACCACTTTGCCGCCCTTGAGGACGATCAGCGTCGGAATGCTCATCACGCCAAATTTCTGGGCCAGTCCCGGCTCCTCATCGACGTCCACCTTACCGACGATCGCTTTGCCTTCAAATTCCGCGGCAACCTCCTCAATGACCGGCGCAATCATGCGGCACGGGCCGCACCACGTCGCCCAGAAATCCACGAGCACAGGCTTGTCGCCTGCAATTGCCTGCTCAAAGGTCTGGCTGTTCAAATGCTGTGCCATCATTCATTCCTCCTGACTGATTATTCTGCGTTCGGCTTTTTAACAGATACAATCTTATGCTCCCAGCGGCCCTTGGAAAGAACCGGATCGAGCATACGCATGATCACATAGGCCGCCGCCGTGCCTGCAACGGCACACAGGGCCATCAGCGGTTCGCTCATCTTCAGCGCGTAGCCGGCCAGCAGACCGAGCATGAATCCCGCAAACGGGATCATATACGCCGTTGCAGACGCCGCCATGATATGCGATTCATCCATTTCCACGACGATCTCATCGCCCACATCCGCCTTACCCTTGAGGGTAATCGTATGCTTGGCGCAGTTCGTGCTGCCGTGCATGCAGGCATGGCAGTCTCCGCATGCCTCGTGACGTTCAAATACCACGGTGAGCATCTCGCCGTTGACTTCCTTGACAATTCCCTTGTTGGTCATGCTGCGCTCCTTTGGCTTAACATACGCCGTTTCTGCGATTTTACTCGCAGTTTTCAGCAGAAAAGATTACTCGTAAATCTTTTCAAACTTCTTGTAGCCTTCGTTTTCCAGCAGTTCAATCTGATGCTTGATGTTTTTCGCCATCGGCATCACGGTCACAATCGCGCCGCCTGCGCGCAGTTCGCGCGCCAGCGCCAGTACTTCGGCCTTGCGCTCAAGCGATACCCGGTTGCCGATCAGATACGCGGTCGGCTCGCCCGCAAGCTGATAGCCGCCCTCCATATGATCCTTGAGAATCGTCACAATGCGCTCAAAGCCGATGGAGAAGCCGCTCGCCGCGACATCCTGACCGGAGAACTTGCCGATCATCTTGTCATAGCGTCCGCCGCCCGCGATAGAGAAGTTGTATCCATCCATCGTGATCTCAAAGATCGCGCCGGTGTAATAGCCCATGCCGCGCACCAGCGTCGGATCGAACACGATCTTCACGCCCTGCGCCAGCACCGGACGCACACAGCCGATGATGTCCGCAAGATTCTGCTTGACCTTGGCCGGCAGATACTCCTCGCCGATATCCTGACAGAACTCGTCAATGGTGATGCCTTCCTTCACCGCGCGATAGACGGCAAGATACTTGCCGACCGTCTCCTCAGGATAGCCGTTTTCGATCAGCTCCTTCTCAATGCCTTCCAGTCCGATCTTATCGAACTTATCAAGGCTGATGAGCACCGAGCCGATATCCTCCTCGGCAAAGCCCGCGCACAGCGCCACCGCGCTGAGCATGCGGCGATCGTTGATATGAATGGTGAAGTCCGTGATGTTGATCTCAGCAAAAATCTGGGTCAGCATGGATGCAGTCGCCGTGATCAGCTCGATCTCCGCAAGGTTGCTGTCGTCGCCCAGAATGTCGATATCGCACTGGGTGAACTGGCGGAAACGGCCCTTCTGCGGGTTGTCCGCGCGGTATACATTGCCCATCTGCAGCGCCTTAAACGGAGACGGGAGCTTCTCCTTGTTGCAGGCGTAGTAACGCGCCAGCGGCACAGTCAGGTCATAGCGCAGACCATTGTCGGCGTATTCGCCGGTGCCCTTGTCAATCGCGCGCTGCAGATCGGCGCCGCGCTTCATGACCTTGAAGATCAGCTTCTCATTGTCGCCGCCCTGCTTGCTGGTCAGGTTTTCGATGTGCTCGACAATCGGCGTCTCAATCTGCATAAAGCCATACTGACCGTAGCTCTTTTTGATCATAGACAGCACATGCTCGCGCAGGCGCATATCGGAGGGGAGCATATCGCACATGCCCTTGACGGGCGTCTTGATGAACTTCATAAGGTTTCTTCCTTTCATTTCAGTCGCCTGCAGCAGCGGGCAACTTCATCTGTCAGCCCTCGGTCCGCCCCTCCCCGGCAGGGAATTCCGTCTTTCCTCGGGCTCAATCTTGTTTAATATTCTCGCTTACTCGTTGTTTTCCTGCATACGCCGCCATTCCTCGCGCGAAATGAGCACCGAGCGCGGCTTGGTCGGGCCTTCCGCCTCTGCGGTGATGCCGCGCAGCGTCATCTCGTCAACCAGCCGGCCCGCGCGCGCATAACCCACGCGCAGTCTTCTTTGAAGCATGCTGATAGATACCTGTCCGGCTTCAACCGCCAGCTCAATGGCTTTATTCAGCATTTCGTCCACAGGTTCCCCGCCCATCGGCGCGTCGCCTGCAGCGGCCTTTTCTTCCTCGGCAGCCGCATTCATCTGCTCAAGCACATCCTCGTCATACTCCGCCGTGTGCTTGCCGCGCACAAAATCGACGATGCGCTGCACCTCGTCGTCGGAGACGAAGCAGCCCTGCACGCGGGTCGGCTTGCCTGCGCCCTGCGGCGCATAGAGCATATCGCCCTTGCCCAGCAGCTTTTCCGCTCCGCCGCTATCGAGAATCGTGCGGCTGTCAATCTGGCTGGATACCGCAAATGCAATGCGGCTGGGAATATTCGCCTTGATGACGCCGGTAATGACATTGACAGACGGCCGCTGCGTCGCGATGACCAGATGGATACCCGCCGCACGCGCCAGCTGCGCCAGACGACAGATCGATTCCTCGACCTCGCCCGGCGCGACCATCATCAGATCGGCCAGCTCGTCGATGATGACAATGATCTTGCTCATCGGCTCCTCATCCGGGCCGATCGCATCGTTATAGCCCTTGATGTTGCGCACGCCCATCGTCTCAAAGCGCTTGTAGCGGTGTTCCATCTCCACAACCGCCCACGAAAGCGCCGCAGAGGCCTTCTTCGGATCGGTCACAACCGGAACCAGCAGATGCGGAATGCCGTTATACACCGACAGCTCAACAACCTTCGGGTCGATCAGGATCAGCCTGACCTCCTTGGGCGAAGCACGGTAGATAATGGAATTGATGATCGTATTGATACACACCGATTTACCGGAACCCGTTGCGCCTGCAATCAGCACATGCGGCATCTTCGCCATGTCCGCGACAACCGGCGCGCCGGAAATGCTCTTGCCCAGCGCGACCGCCGTCGGAGATTTCTCGCGCGTCATCTCCGCGCTCTCAAGCACATCGCGCAGGGAGACCATTTCAATCTTATCGTTGGGAATCTCAATGCCGACCGCAGGCTTGCCGGGAATCGGCGCCTCGATACGCACGCCGTCCGACGCCATGTTCAGCGCAATATCATCCACCAGGTTGACAATGCGCGACACCTTGACGCCCGGCGCCGGCTGCAGTTCATATCGTGTGATCGCCGGTCCATGCGTGACATGCGTCAGCTTCGCCTGCACGCCAAAGCTCTCCAGCGTAGACAGCAGCTTCGCCGCGCCCGCCTGAATCTTCGCATTCATGTTCGGATCCTGCGTGCTGCTTGTGCGGTTGAGCAGGTCAATCGGCGGATAGACGTACTCCGGCCCTTCGACCTTCGGCGCTTCGTGCGCGTCCTTTTTCGGCACAACCAGCGGCGTACCGTCCAGCCTGCTGCCGCGCAGCTGCACGATCGTCTGATCCTTTACAGCCGCTTCCTGCGCGGCGAGCACATTCTGCGCATGCGGCTTGCCCGCATCCGCAGCGCGCTGTGCAGCCATCAGCGAGCGCGCCAGCGGAGACGACCCGGCGTTCTGCGCATCCGATACGCTGAACGCCTCTGGCTCTTCCTGTCTGCGCACAGGCGGATGATAAACCGGCGTATACGGCTCGTCATCGAATCCGTCCTCTGGCATGTCATCCTCCGGCAGCGCTTCCTCCGTCTCGCCGTATGTCTCAATCACCGCATCCGGATTGGCCTTCCAGAAGGGCACATCCGCCTCATCTTCCCCGGCGGATCCTTCCTCGTACTCTGGCTCTGCATACGCAGGCGCTTCAAAGACAGGCTGCTCATAGACGGGCTGCTCATAGGCAGGCTGTTCGTAAGCGGGCTGTTCGTCGGCCGGCTGTTCATCAGCAGACGCTCCGTATGCCTGTATCTGCGATGCCGCCTCCTGCGCATACGCCTGCTGCTGTGTGCTGTTCATGCCATAGAGGAATGCTTCCTCCGCCTCGGCGATGGTAAAGCTGCGGCGGCGACGCGACGCGTGGTGCTCGCGTTCTTCCATGCTCACGCGCGTAAACTCGTCATCCCGCTCAATATACAGCGGCATATCCTCGCGGATCGTTTTCTTGCGCGGCGCAGCCTGCGCGCGCTTTTTCGGCGCGTTCTGAATCGGCGGCTCCTGGCTTTCCTTCTTCCGCGTCTTGACAACCTCCAGCTTAGGCTGGCCCTTGTTCGGCGCGCGCCTGACAGGTTCCTCCTGCGCTGCGCCCGCTTCCATGGCCTCGGCGATCTCCGCCTCCCGCTGCGCGCTTCTCGCCTTTGCCTCAGCTTCTCTCTGCACTTCCTGCTTTGCCTTCTGCTCGGCGATCTGCCTCTCGCGCTCTGCGCGCTTCATCTGGCGCTGCTCGGCCAGCTCGGCTTCCCGGCGGAGCTCCTCTTCCTCGCGGCTCATGCGCAGCGCCTCGCGCTCTTCCTTCTTTTCGCCATAGGAAACGCGCAGATCGTCAAGCAGCTCGCTCAAATACATGCCCATGCCGCCAAAGGATACGCCGGTAAAAAACATCAGCACAATCGTCGTAGCAAAGATCAGCACGATGACCGCGCCCCATACGTCAAGCGCCCTATACAGCGGCCATGCCAGCAGCGCGCCGATAAAGCCGCCGCCCCGGCATGTCAGCGAAGCCATCTTATACGACCGCGCCAGAAAACTGCCGTATGTCGCGCCCAGTCCGTCTGCGAAGATTCCAGCCTGTACAGAACCGACCTGAAACAGCTGCAGCATCGTTTCCATGAACAGGAAAAGCAGCGCGCCGCAGATCATCGTTTTGGCGCTGAGCTTTCCGCTGGAAAAAAACACCAGCGTCACGCCGGTCCAGCAGATCATAACCGGCAGAAGCAGACAAAGCGTTCCGCCCATGCCGCGCATAAAGAGCGTGCACTGCTTGAGCAGGCCGCCGGCAGATGGCACAAACTGGCTCGCCAGAGCCAGAAGGCCGATGCACAGGATGACAATTCCTGCCACACCGCGCGGATCGGCGCCGCTTTGCTGTCTGCCGCGCGAGGGCGAGCCGCGCTTTCCGTTTACTTTGCGCTTTGTTTTCGCGCTTGTTTTGGCGCTCTTGCGCGCCGCTTTTTTGGCCATCTTTAGCCTCCTTGAAACCCTATAGCACACATATTTATGTGATGTATCTCTCAAAAAACACAAAATAATCCGCCCGCGTACAATCGGGCAGATTATTATATCACATTTTACAAATTCAGTAAAGGCTTTCCGGCATGGCGCTGCGCAGGATCACGCAGGAGAGCACGCCGCTCTCATCCAAATGCAGCTGCAGCACACGCCCGGATACCTCGTAATACAGGCTTCTGCCCGGCTCGAGCATCGCGTCAAACGCCGCATCCTCGTCAAAGGCAGTCTCCTTCGCTGGCTCTCCCAGCAGCTTGATCACATCGACCTCTGTGGATTCTCCCGTGGTCAGAAGGCCGGCAAAGCGGATGCACGAAGCGCGGATCGCCGATACCGGCGTTTCGTCCTCATCCGTCTCCGCGTATTTGGGAATCTCCACCGCAAAGCCACGTTCGCGTTCCAGCGGGAACACCAGCGCATCCGTCGTATAATCCGGGTCCGCCAGCGGATACCACTGTGCAATGTTCCCAATCAGCTCTCCAAGCTCCAGTCCCAGCGTCCCTGTCAGCTCGCCGCTCATGCACTGCGTCTCGATGCCCGATGGATTGTAGGGCACATCCGGATGCGCCAGCGCATACACCGGGCTTTCCTCGCCAATATAATCCGCAAGCTCATGCCAGTAGAACGTCACGCTTCCGCTCGTTCCATCAAAATAGCGGTAGCGATCCTCTGGCCAGTAGACCGTCAGCCCGCGCTCGTCAATCGAGTAGCTGTCCTGCGGCATCGGCAGCAGCTCGGCATACTCCATATAGTCGCTCATGTTTTCCAGAACGTCCGCTTCAAGGATCGCCTCCATCGCGGCCACTGCGCCCTCGACATCCGTAAACAGCTCGTCAAGGTAGATCTCCATGCCGGTTTCAAGGCTGACCGTCAGTCCTGCCGCCGAGCATCCTTCCCTGCCGCTTGCCTGTTCGCCCTTCCAGAGCAGGCCCATCGAAGCGATCTTCCCGTCCTGATACAGCGTTCCGGTCTGATGAAGCACAGCGCCTGCACGGCCCATGGCGATTTTCGCCTTTTCCTGCGCAAATCGCACTTCAATCTGCATGTCGATCGCTGCGAGCGCTGGATCCGGCGCATGCTGCGCATCCTCAGCCTCCGCAGAAAACACCACCCGACGGTTTCCGCTCTCGCTGTCCGCCAGCTCGGTCATCGTGATTTCACCCAGTGCGCATGCGGGCAGCGACAATGCCACCAGCAGCGCAGCAAGAATACGTTTCATATGCACATCACCTCTTTGGTTCCATGATAGAGAAAAATCCGTCTTCTGTCAATATGACGCATTGCCGTCCCGTTTTCTTCCCCGCTTCAGAAAATCACCGGCTGAAGCTGCCTGCCCTCCAGCGCGGCCTCCGCCGCAGGAAGGATCTTCGTGAAATCCGCCACGCAGCTGGTCGGCTTCTGCCTGTAATCATCCTGTTCATACGGCACAAAGTATATGCCCTTCCTGTTCTGCATAAGGCCAATCCCAGCCGCTGCGCCGGCCAGCGCGTCATTGGTGGATACCGCGATGAGCACCGGCCCGCCGTTGCGCCTGTGGCTCTTCACCGCCAAAGTCGGCGCCGTGTCATAGATGCCGCAGGCCAGCTTTCCCAGCGTGTTGCCCGTACAGGGCGCGATGATCAGAAGATCCAGCAGCTTCTTCGGCCCGATTGGTTCCGCCTGCGCGATGGTGTGGATCACATCCTCTCCTGTGATTTCCTGCGCCATGCACACCCAGTCTGCCGCCTTGCCAAATCGGGTATCCGTCTCATACGCGTTCTGGGACATGATCGGAATTACCTTAAAACCGTGATCTGCCAGCAGCTTCATCTGCGGGAAAACCGCCTTAAACGTACAGAACGACCCCGTAATCGCAAACCCGATCCGCGTATCAGCCATCTGCTCTTCCTCCCTCTGCCTCCATCTGCGCCATCCGGCGCACAAGCGCATCAAACAGCGCTGCACCTGCGTTCATCGGCGCATACCGCCCCGGCAAGCCGCTCTCAAGGGCCACCGGGATTTCCATCCGGGCAGCCTGATCAAGGTCAAGCCCATACGGCGCGCTCGCCAGTTCTATGACCGCCGCCTCTTTCCGGATGGCCTGCAGCGCCCGATCATCCAGGATACGCGCCGGCACCGTGTTGAAAATCACATCCGCCTGCGCGCAGGCAGCGCTGATCTCCTCAAGCGGAACCGGATGCGCGCCGATCTCATGCGCATGGCGCATCTGCATTTCGTTTCTTGCACAGACGATTACAAACGCTTCCATTGCCGTCAGCCTGGCGGCCAGCGCCCTGGCTATGCGCCCAAAGCCTGTGACCAGCGCCGTCGCGCCAAGCAGCGCGCGTCCCTGACGCTGCATCGCCCGCGCGATGGCGCCCTCTGCCGTCAGCCTGGCATTGACCTGCAGAAATGCTTCATCCTGCGACGGATCAAAGCTGCGCCGCGCCATCTCCTGCGCCCTTATGCCGCTGCCATGAACGACAAGCGCGCAGGCCGGCAGCATTTCCAGCACGCACGCCTTGCTCAGCTGCGTTCCCACGAGCAGCCCTTCCCGAAAGCTATGCGGCCATGGCAGAAGCGCAGCATCCGCCTCCGGTGTCACGTTCTGCTCCTGCGTCATGATATGCCGGGTTTCCCAGCCTGCCCGCTCCGCCGCCTCCAAGGCGCCCAGCATTCTGGCGTCCCCGCCAAAGGCAACAAGTCTCATCGCATCCCCTCCCGACGAAGATATGCGCAAAAAGCAGCGGGCATGCAAAAAGCGGCCGGACTCCGGCCGCCTATATATGGTGGAATATAGCTCGATTATTTGTCAAGCACGCTGGTGCAGTGGCCGCAGCGGGTCGCGTCGTCCGCGATCTCCATACGGCAGTACGGGCACAGGCGCGGCTCCTTCGCCGGAGCCGGGGCCGGTTCTTCCTTCTTCATCTTGTTCATCAGCTTGATCACCAGGAACATGCAGAACGCCACCAGTACAAAATCGATGATGTACTGGATGAACGCGCCGTAGTTCAGCGTGCCGACGCCGGCCTCCGCCGCCGCCTCAAGGCTGGCATACTGGTTGCCATCCAGCGCATAGAACATGCCGCCGAAATTGACGCCGCCGGTGATAATGCCCAGCAGCGGCATGAAGATATCATTGACCAGAGAGGTCGTGATCTTGCCGAACGCGCCGCCGATGATGACGCCGATCGCCATATCCACAACATTGCCGCGCATCGCAAATGCCTTGAATTCCTCAAAAAACCTCTTCATAAAGCGATTCCTCCTCTTGTGTTTCCGTAAAGAATATTATACTCCGGCATCCATGCCGTTGTCCATGCTTTCCATAAAATCTTCCGTCTTTTCCTCTTCGCTCTTTCCGCCGCCAAGCTTTTCCGCCAGCTTGGAAAAGTCGATCTCCGGCAGCTCCGAAAGCGACGAAATGCAGAAATGACGCAAAAACGCGTCCGTCGTTCCGTATAGAATCGGCCTGCCGAGCGTCTCCTTGCGGCCGACCTCTTCAATGAGTCCCTTGGCCGTCAGCGACTGCACGGAATAATCGCACTTCACGCCTCGGATCTGCTCAATCTCCGCCTTTGTGACCGGCTGGCGATAAGCAATGACGGCAAGCGTCTCCATGATCGCAGACGAAAGCGACTGCTTCTGCACGGGCTGGAGCAGCTTTTCGACATACGGCGCATAATCCGGCCTTGTCGCCAGCTGAACATGCGCGCCAAAGCGCAAAAGCCTGAGTCCGCGGCGGTCAAAGTCATATCCGCTTTCCATCGCGTCAAGCGTCTCCTCCAACTCCGCCTCCTGGATCTCCAGCGCGCGGCAGATTTCCCTTTTCTCTACCGCGTTGCCGGTCACAAACAGGATCGCCTCCACGATGCCTACGCGCTCTTTAAGCTCAAGCTTCGGTCTCTCCTGCGGCTGATCCGCCGGCAGCAGAATCTGCTGTGTCTTCTCCATCTTCTCCGTCCCTTCTTCCGGGCAAAATCAGGATATCGTCAAACGCCTGCTCCTGCTGGGCATGCAGCTTGCCGAGCTTGAGCAGTTCAAGCATCGCCATAAAGTACGACACGATCTCATCCCGCGTCACATCGCTTGACAGCATGTCGGTAAAATGCACAGGACCCTTCCTGAGCCGCGCGGTCAGGTTAAACGTGCACTGCTCAATGGTAAACTTATCGCGCGTGATGGCGCGGAACACACGCCCCGGGTCATCCGCCTGCGTCTGCCGCGCAATGATGCGCTCCAGCGCCCGCACGAGGCCGTCCAGCGAAAGGCCCGTCAGCTCCACCGGCTGCGGCGGCAGCGGATACTCCTCAGGCAGCTTGGAAAAGACCTGCATGGCGGCCTGTTCAAACTCCTTCATCCGACCTGCGCTCTCTTTATAGAGCTTATATTCCTCAAGCCTGCGGATAAGCGCCTGCTCGGGGGATTCCTCCCCCTCCTCTTCGGGCTTGGGCGGACGCGGCAGCAGCGCACGGGATTTGATCTCCAGCAGCGTCGCAGCCATCGTCAGAAACTCGCTGGCGACATCCATATCCAATTCGTCAATACCGTCAAGCGAGGCAAGATACTGCTCCGTGATTTCGGAAACAAAGATATCCTTGATGTCCACCTTCGCGCGCGTAATCAGATGCAGCAGCAGATCCAGCGGGCCTTCAAACTGCGTAAGCGTAACAACGTATGCCATTTCTTACCCCCAGATCAGCCGGATTGGCATGAGCACAAGGTGCTGCGCAGGATACACCACCGCCGAAATGATTCTGCCCAGAATGCCCTGCGAGGAGAGAATCAGCACGACGATCATGCCAATGCGGAACGCCTTTTCAGACAGATACAGCTTTCCTCTGAGGATCAGATCGTTAAAGACATGGTATCCATCCAGCGGCGGCAGCGGCAGCAGATTGAACACCGCAAGATTCAGGTTGATCAGCGCCGTATACGCGCACAGGCGCACAAACGGCAGCAGCGCCGGCATCGCAATCAGCCCTGCAAACGTCACGCCCGCCGTGCCATCGATCACTTCCCAGACCGCGCTGTAGCGGTAATTGAGCAGCAGCGACAGACCATAGTGCTCAATCACTTCGCTCTCCCACATAAACAGACTGCCCACCGCAGCAATACATGTAAAGAGGACAAACAGGACAATATTGACCGTGATGCCCGCCAGAGAAACCGCCAGATCACATTTGCGCCGGTCCCCCCTGAAGCGCCATGGATTGACCGGGACAGGCTTCGCATAGCCAAAGCCAAAGAAGAACATCAGCAGCGTGCCAAACGGATCCAAATGCGCAAGCGGATTGAGTGTCATGCGGCCTGCATATTTTGCGGTATCGTCGCCGCAGAGGTGCGCCGCATATGCGTGGCCCCATTCATGGCAGCACAGGCCGATCAGCACGGCTGCCACGCGGAAAATCGCCTGATCAAAAAACGCGATCGGCTCCGCAAAAAACTGCGAAAGACCCTCAAACACAGCTTGCACCACCTTTTCTCCAGACTATGCTTCTGCATGGTATAACTAAATTATTGTAGCGCAGACAGGGTTTTCTGTCAAGCATAACAGGGTACCGCATTCAATCAATGCGGTACCCTGCGCTGATCCGTTATTCAGAAAAAAGCTGTCCTGGCAATTTAAGCTTCACCTTCGGCGGGAATTCCCTGTCAAAGGCTTCTGCCTCTCCCTCGTCCACAAAGTATCCCTGCGGCGGCGCGTATTCACCCGTCACGCCGTCAAGATACCCGGGAACCAGTTCCTTACAAAGGAAGAACGATGCATCCGCCCCTTCCGGCAGACCGTGATAGCGAATGCCGAACCGGCTGGCAAACGTAAAGCCGCTCTTCCCATAGAAATCGATATTGCCCTCAAAGCACAACGCGCCGCATCCGAGCTCTTTCGCCTTTTCAAGCGAATAGTCCAGCAGGATCTTTCCATATCCTTTTCGCTTCAGCGCATTGCATATGCAGATGGGGCCCATCGTCATGATGGGAATCTTCCGTCCGTCGTCAGCCTTGATCTGTGCGTGCATGAACATGTTCTGCCCGATCAGTTGTCCGTCCTTTTCCATGACGAAATCCAGTTCCTTCACAAAACCAGGATCGCTTCTGAGCTGATGGATGACATAATGCTCCAGGCATCCGGGACGGTAGACGTTCCAGAATGCCTCCCTGATGAGGTTTTCAACTTCTCGGGTTTCTTCTTTTCTTTCCAATCGGATGATGTAGTCATTTTTTCTCATTGTTTATTTCCTCCTGATGATTGTTGACTGCAATGCGGGGAGGTTTGTCGGGATATGTGTTTCGGCAAACCTCCCGGTCAGCCCACAATTCCCAAGGTGTTGTTCTTGTTCAAACAGCAATCTCCTAAAATTTGATTTGATCGCGCCTTCCGGTCTGATCTGTTTTCAGTATATCACAGGGTATATCGGTGTGCAAGTCATTCGCAACACTGTAAGAATTCTTTGTTTAATCCATCCTGTTAATTTCTGCTCATTTTGATTTCCGTCATCCGCTTCTTATCCCTATTCAGGCCGGGGGATACATCATGTGTATCCGCGCGGCATACGGCGTATTATCCCATCTGCACCATATCCTTGTGCAGCCGGGAGAGAATCCGTTTTTCCAGCCGGGAAATATAGCTCTGGCTGATCCCCATCAGGTCTGCGACCTCCTTCTGTGTCTTTTCCTGCGTTCCGCCAAGCCCAAAGCGCAGCCGCATGATCTCCTTCTCGCGGATGGACAGCCTGGAGAGCGCGGACGCGAGCATCTGCCGCTCCACCGTTTCCTCAATCGAGCGGTACACCATGTCGCCCTCCGTACCGAGGATATCCGACAGAAGCAGTTCATTGCCGTCCCAGTCGGTATTGAGCGGCTCGTCCAGCGAAACCTCCAGCTTCTGGCGACTCGTGCGCCGCAGGAACATCAGAATCTCGTTTTCGATGCAGCGCGAAGCATACGTCGCCAGCTTGATCTTCTTGAGCGGATCAAATGTGTTCACCGCCTTGATCAACCCGATCGTACCGATGGAAATCAGATCCTCAATCCCTACGCCTGTGTTTTCAAACTTGCGCGCAATGTACACAACCAGCCGCAGATTGCGCTCGATGAGCGTCTTTCGCACGTAATCCGGCTCTTCCTTGATCTGCGCGAACAGCACATTTTCCTCCTCGCGCGTCAGCGGCGGCGGCAGGCAATCGCTCCCTCCGATATACGCAACGGTCCCCTCCGGCCGAATCACCCGCAGCACCGGCCGCTGCGCCATACCGGCGAATCCCCTTCTCTCTGCTCTCTCCATCCTCATATCCCCCTCTTATGCCAATCTCCGTTTATTCCTCGTCATGCAGCAAAGCCGCCGGTACAAGCGCAGGCGCATCCCGATTCATCGCCGGGGACAGCGCCACTACGGCGCATATACGGCGCGTCTTTCCATTCGCGCTCAGGCAAGTCTCCTCCGGCGCAAAGCATTGCATCATCTGCCGCCCTCCCGCTGTATCCGCAAAGATCGGCCGCAGCGCCGCGCCCTCCAGCGCGAAGCATGCTCTTCCCATCGCCTCCGGCATCACGATGACCGGTCTGTGCGTCAGATAATCCCGCAGCGTGTTTCCGCTGTCCGCCAGCGCATCAAATGCCGTCCGCTTCCCGCGATAGCAGCACAGAACGCGCAGACGCACCTCGCTGACCACCGCGCGCCGCGAGCGCATCGCCATGACCGCTATACAGACTGTACACACGCCGCCAATTCCATAGGAGAGCGCATAGGATTGCACCGCCCCATGAAGCGACAGCACCACGCCGCCCAGCAGGCCCGCTGAGCAAAGCAGCAGCGCGGCACTACGCAGCGGCTTTTTCAGCGCACGCCGCCCGCAGGCAAGGGTCATCATGCCCAGCGCCGTCGGCGCCCAAAGCAGAGCAGCCCGTCCGCTGTCAAGCGAAATGCAGCGCATCGCAAGCGCCGCTGCCGCGCCCGCCAGCGCACCGCACAGGATACGCCCGGGGCGGATCCGCCCGCCGGAAAGCCGCACCGCCAACAGAAGCATCAGCGCGTCAAGCGCTGCGTCAAGCAAAAAAAGCGCTGTGGTCAACCCCCTTTATGGGGCCATTATAGCGCTTTCGTTCGTCATTCTTTTGTCGTTTCAGCGTGCGAAAAAGGAGGAAAGGTCGAGCCGGTTCGACAGAGTAGGACGTCAGGGCTTCCGCCCTGAAACCCGACAAGGGACTTCGCCCCTTGACCCCATGATCGCTTCGCGGCGGTTTTAAGAGAGGATGAAAATTGCCCCTCCTTACGGAGGGGCTGAGGATATGAAATCAGATATTCTTGGTGATCTGCTGACCCTGCTTGGTGTCCTTGAGCGTATAGCCCATAGAGATGATCAGGTCGCGCAGACGGTCGCTCTCGGCCCAGTTTTTGCTGGCACGGGCCTCGGCGCGCTGCGCAAGCAGCTTCTCCACCTCGTCGTCCTTTTCGTCAGTCTTGCGGCGCAGGATGCCCAGCACGCCGGTGAGTTCGTCCATGGTATCGAGCACAGCCTGAATCACAGCCTTCGGGCTGTTCTCATTAAGGCCCGCGTTCGCCTCGCGCACAAGTTCAAAGAGCTGGCCAATGGCGTTGGCGGTGTTCATGTCGTCATCCATCGCCGCGTCGAAGCCCTCGCGGACAGCCTTCACCTTGGCCATCAGCTCGTTCTCCTTCTCGCCCAGTTCGCCATCCTTGGCATTCTGCATCAGGAAGGTATAGTGGTCGCGGGCGGTATACAGGCGATCCAGGGACGCCTTCGCCTGCTCGATCATGTCGCGGGAGAAGTTGATCGGGCTGCGGTAGTGCGCACTGAGCATGAACATGCGCACAGCCTCAAGGTCGAACTCCTTGGCGATGTCGCGCACGGTGAAGAAGTTGCCCAGGGACTTGCTCATCTTCTGATTGTCAACATTGATGAAGCCGTTGTGCATCCAGTAGCGGACGAACGGCTTGCCGGTCGCGCCTTCGGACTGGGCGATCTCGTTTTCATGATGCGGGAATACGAGATCCTTGCCGCCGCAGTGGATGTCGATGGTTTCGCCGAGGTACTTCATGCTCATCGCAGAGCACTCAATATGCCAGCCCGGACGGCCCATACCCCACGGAGATTCCCACGCCGGCTCGCCCGGCTTCTGCGCCTTCCAGAGGGCAAAGTCCATCGGATGACGCTTGATGTTATCGACCTCGATGCGCGCGCCGGACTCCAGATCGTCCATGCACTGGCCGCAGAGCTTGCCATAGCCATGGAACCCCTTGGTGTTGTAATAGACGTCGCCGTTTTCGACAGCATACGCCAGGCCCTTCTCTTCCAGCTTCCTGATGATGTCGATGATCTCCGGGATGTGCTCGGTCGCCTTCGGGTTGACCGTTGCGCGCTCGATGCCCAGCGCGTCCGCGTCCTTGTAGTATTCAGCGATAAAGCGCTCGCCCAGTTCTTTGACGGTGATGCCTTCCTCGTTGGCGCGGCGGATCATCTTATCATCGATGTCCGTGAAGTTCTGAACAAACTTCACCTCATAGCCCTTGTGCTCCAGATAACGGCGCAGGGTATCGAATACGATAAACGGGCGCGCGTTGCCGATGTGGAAATAGTTGTAGACCGTCGGGCCGCAGGCATAGATGCGAACCTTGCCCTCCTCAAGCGGGACAAACTCTTCCTTCCTGCGGGTCTGCGTGTTATAAATCAGCATTGCTCAAGTCCTCCTTGATGTGATTGGTTCCATGTAATTGGTGTATATGTGCTTCCAGTTCAAAGATCCTGTGTTCCAGCGTTTCAATGCGCTCCTTGACCGGGTCAGGCAGGTGAACGTGGTCAAGGTCGACCTTGGGCGCCTCGCCTTTTCGGCGTACGATGCGGCCCGGATTGCCGACAACGGTACAGTTGGGCGGGACTTCCTTGAGGACAACCGCACTCGCGCCAATCTTGCTGTTATCCCCCACGGTAAAGGGCCCCAGCACCTTGGCGCCCGCGCCGATGGTCACGTTGTTGCCGATCGTCGGATGGCGTTTTCCGGTGTCCTTGCCCGTACCGCCAAGGGTTACGCCCTGATAGACCGTCACGTTATCGCCGATGATCGTCGTCTCTCCAATGACCACGCCATTGCCGTGATCGATGAAAAATCCCTTCCCAATCTGCGCACCCGGGTGAATTTCAATACCCGTCACATGGCGCGCATGCTGGGAAATCCAGCGCGCCAGCGTCGTATGCCCCTTGACGTACTGCCTGTGCGCCAGCCGGTGATAGGCCATCGCCTTCACGTACGGATAGCAAAGCAGCACCTCCCATTTTGACTTCGCCGCCGGGTCGCGCTCCAACACGGACTGTACGTCCGCGCGAAGATTGTCAAACACCGCCATCATTCCTTTCGGAAATCATCAGGATGGAAAAGAAAAACGCCGTCGTCTCTCATCAGAGACGGCAGCGCCGCGGTTCCACTCTGTTTAAACGCAGGGCTTATCCCCCGCGTTTCCCTCAATCGCCATAACGCAGCGCCTGCGCCGCAGCCTACGGCCATGCCTTCGGTGCGGGGCTCCCGGATGCACTTCTCTTTCCTCCTGCCGCATGCGCTTTCAGCCGGTGACGCCTGCTCTCTTTGGGCGGTTTGAAAAGATACTCTTCCGTTCTTCGCCTGTACATCACATTATATGCGTTGAGCCCCTGCAGTGTCAAGGACATTTTTCCTTTGCGGGAAATTCTGCTGACCCGGAAAATTTCCTCTATACGTTTCAGGTTTCATGTGCTATAATGTACGAAGCATTTTATATGGGAGGTTGTGTCCTATGGCTTCTACGAAGACTCCGTCCGCGCGCGAGCTGCGCAAGAAGAAGATGGTTCGCATCATCGCGATCGTCGCCTGTGCTGCGCTGCTGCTCACCGCGATCCTGCCGTACATCGCTTCCGCGCTGTATTGATCGGCTTTTCCATTGAGCGAAATTCGCCGCTTCCGAAAACTCGGAAGCGGCGTTTTCTGTATTCTTTTACATCTGCGTCTGGTCGCTCTCCGGCGGCAGGATGCTGCCGGCGCTGCCGCGCAGGACGGTAATCAGCCTGCGGATCTCGCCCGCCTCCGTGGTGGTGATGTCTTCCGGCTTGGTCTTATGGACGGCCTTCTTGAGCGCAGCGATGTCGTCCTTGATGCGCTTTTTGGTCTCCTTATCGAGCTCCTTGTGCTCGGAGAGCGCTTTCTCCGCTTCATAGACAAGGCGCTCGCCCTCGTTGCGGGTATCGAGCGCGCGCTTGCGCTCCTGATCCCACTGCTCGTATTTCTTCGCATCCTCCATCGCGCGGCGGATCTCATCCTCGCTCATGTTGGTGGTCGAAGAAATGGTGATCTCCTGACTGTTGCCGGTACCAAGATCCCTCGCGGAAACCTTGACGATGCCATTGGCGTCGATTTCAAACGTCACCTCAATCTGCGGCACGCCCGCCATCGCGCGGCGGATGCCCTTCAGGCGGAAATTGCCCAGCAGCTTGTTGTCCCTTGCGAAATGGCGTTCGCCCTGCAGGACCTTGATATCTACCGCCGTCTGGAAGGGCGCAGCAGTCGTGAAAATCTGACTGTGCCTCGCCGGAATCGTCGTGTTGCGGTCAATCAGCTTTGTCGCCACGCCGCCAACGGTCTCAATGGACAGCGACAGCGGAGTGACGTCCATGAGGATGATGTCCTGCGCAGCGGAAGAAACGACCATAGAATTGCCAGCCGTCTTTGCTGCGAGCTTGCCGCCCTGAAGCGCTGCGCCCAGCGCCACGCACTCGTCCGGGTTCATCGCCTTGCTCGGCATCTTGCCCGTCATCTTGCGAACCATCTCCTGCACAGCGGGCATGCGCGTGCTGCCGCCGACGAGCAGCACCTGGTTCAGCTCGCTCATTGAAAGCGCTGCATCCGTCATCACCTGCGACACCGGCCCGGCTGTGCGCTCCACCAGATCGCGGGTCATCCCCTCAAACTGCGCGCGGGTGATCGTGATATCCATATGGTGTGGACCGTTTCTGTCCTGCGTGAGGAAGGGCAGCATGATCTGCGCGCTCATCTGGCCGGAAAGCTCACGCTTGGCCTTCTCCGCTGCCTCGCGCACGCGCAGCATCGCTGCACCGTCGCGCGTCAAATCGATCTTGTCCGTCCTGCGGAATTCACCGACGAGATGATCCACCAGCCGCTGGTCAAAGTCGTCTCCTCCGAGATGGTTGTCTCCGCTGGTTGCCAGCACCTCGATCACGCCGTCGCCGATCTCAATCAGGGACACATCAAACGTACCGCCGCCCAGATCATACACCAGAATCTTCTGCGCATGGCCGTGATCAAGGCCATAGGCAAATGCAGCCGCTGTCGGCTCATTGATGATGCGCAGAACATTGAGACCTGCAATACGGCCTGCGTCCTTGGTGGCCTGCCTCTGGCTATCTGTAAAGTACGCCGGAACGGTGATGACCGCCTCGTTAACGCTCTCGCCCAGGAACGCCTCCGCATCGCGGCGCAGCTTCTGCAGGATCATCGCAGAAATCTCCTGCGGGGTATACGCCTTTCCGTCGATCTTCACGCGATAATCATTGCCCATCTCGCGCTTGATAGAAAGCACCGTGCGGCCCGCATTGACCGCCTGCTGCCTGCGCGCCGCCTCGCCGACCACGCGTTCGCCGTTTTTGGTAAAGCCCACCACGGACGGCGTCGTGCGTCCGCCTTCTGAATTGGGGATGACCACCGGTTCTCCGTTTTCCATCACGGCGACGCAGCTGTTGGTCGTGCCCAGATCGATGCCGATTACCTTGCCCATCTATTGTAACCTCCATAGGTTCTTTACTTTTCTCAACCGTTTTATTGTACCCATTGGCGCAGAAAAACGCAAGCCCCGGACAGGAAAACCTGAAAAAGGTCAATGTCATCCCTTGAACTCTTCATACCGGTTTTCATGATACAATCCTCCTTCACTGCACAGACTAGGCGCATGACGTGACAGGAGGATTCTTTATGTGCACAGCAGTCAGTATGAATACCCGCAGCCATTACTTTGGCCGCAATCTTGACCTCGCCTATCACTATGATGAACGCGTTGTCATCGCGCCCAGACACTATCCCTTTTCCTTCCGGCAGCTTCCTGCCCTTCCTTCGCATCTTGCGCTCATCGGCACGGCAACCGTTATCGACGGTTATCCCCTTTACTACGACGCGACCAATGAAGCCGGTCTTTCCATGGCAGGCCTCAATTTTCCTTCAAATGCCGTCTATCTGCCCGTTACCGGCGGCAAAGACAATATTTCTCCGTTTGAATTCATCCCATGGGTGCTCGCCCAATGCGAAACCATCGCGCAGGCCCGCGCGCTGCTTGATCGCGTCAGCCTTGCTGATCTCCCCTTCAGCAAGGAGCTTTCGCTCTCCCCGCTGCACTGGATCATCGCTGACCGCCACGCCTCCATCACCGTGGAACCCATGGCGGACGGCCTGCAGATTGACGACAATCCCGTCGGCGTGCTGACCAACAATCCGCCGTTTGACCATCACATGACCAATCTCACCAACTACATGATGCTTTCGCCCGCAAGCCCGCGCAACGCCTTCGCGCCGGGGCTTCATCTATCGCCATACGGCTTTGGCATGGGCGCCATCGGCCTTCCCGGGGACTGCTCCTCCGCCTCGCGCTTTGTCCGTGCCGCATTTGCCAAATTTCACAGCGTTTGCGGCGCATCGGAAGCAGAAAGCGTCAGTCAGTTTTTCCATATTCTCTCGTCCGTGCGCCATATCCGCGGCTGCGTGGAGACCGACAAAGGCTATGCCATCACCGTCTATTCCTCCTGCTGCAATACGGACAGGGGGATATATTACTACACCACCTACGAAAACAGCCGGATTACCGCCGTGGACATGCACAGGGAAAACCTTGACAGCGATACGCTGATCGCCTATCCGTTCCAGACCCGGCAGGACATTCTGTTTGCAAACTGAAATCCAGTACGCACATGCGATTTCTATGCAGAAAAAACAGCGCCGCATCCGCAGCGCTGTTTTGATTGGATCAGATTCTTTCAATGATTTCCAGCACGTCGAGAATCCGCTGCTTGGGGACCAGCGGGGACGGTTCGCCCTTCTTCGCGCAGGCAAGCAGATGCGTCAGCTCGCGCAGGAACCAGCCGCTGCGTCCAAGGTTAATGCCGCAGTCAACCGTCACCGGCTCGCTCACATCAAACTGCGTCACCGTGCCGTCATCCGCATAGCCTGTCACGCCATTGTGGTCGCAGACCAGCATGCCGCGCTCGAAATACACGCGCCAGCGCGCCGTGAACGGAATCGCAGCGTTAAACCATGCCGCCTCCGCACAGACGTTCATACCGCTGTGCCAGACATACAGGAATCGGTACTGCTCAGAATATGCCTTCCCCGGCCCGGCGCACTCCGTAAAGAGCACATCGTCCGGTTTGCCAAACATGCTCACAATCACATCCAGATCATGGATATGCAGATCAAACGGCAGCAGGCCGCTCTTTTCCTTGTCAAACAGCCATCCGCCGGCGGACCACTTCGGGCATGCCGTCAGCCGTTCAAAGCAGCCATCCAGCGGCTTGCCGTAGCGCGCGTCGGCAACGACCTCGCGCAGCGTCTCAACCTCACGCGTGAACTGCAGCACCTGCGCGACATAGAGCTGGACGCCCTTTTCTTCGGCCGCGGCGTACATCTCCTGCGCATCCGCTAGCTTCAGCGCGATAGGCTTTTCGCAAATCACATGCTTGCCCTGCGCAATTGCATCAAGCACCAGCGGCTTATGCAGGTGCGTCGGCGTACACACATCCACCAGATCGATGTTTTCGCTCTGGCACGCCTGTGCAACCGTCTCATACAGCGGAATTCCCCACGCTTTTGCCGCGTCCTGATCCCGTTCGCCCTTGCCGACACAGGCGACGACAGCTGCATCCTCAATATGCTGATAGTTGTTGTAATGGCATGCGCCCATGCCGCCCAGGCCAACCAAGAGAATGTTCATTTTCATCCTCCTTTACAGCGCAAATCCCTGCGCAATCAGGTATTCCGCGCTGTCCTTCACAGCCTGGTTGACCTCGTCAAGATCCTTCGGGCCGGCCGCGGTGAACTCGATTTCAATGGAGAACGGGCTGTTATTGCCGGCCTCCTTCAGCTGCGCAAAGAACCTCGGGAAATCAATCCATCCCTTGCCAACCGCCGGGAAATCCCACACGTTCTTTTCACCGCCCTTGTCCTTGAGGTGAACATAGCCCACGTCCGCGATGCAGTCCTTCAGATCCTCGCACGGGTCGACGTCGCCATAGAACACAACGTTCGCAGTATCATAATTGACCTTAACGCGTTCGCTGCCCACCAGGCGGCAGATATCAGCCAGAACGCTGCCCTTGCCGTGCTCATAGCCATGCGTTTCCAGCACGAGCTTGAGGTCGTATTTCTCAAGATACGGCACCAGCGCACGGATATAGCCCGCAACCGTCTCGTTATCCGCCACGGCGTTGTCCCTCAGGTGCGCTTCGCCAATGGAGCTAACGATATACTCGCAGCCAAAGAACGCTGCAAGGCGGATATTCTTGATGAAATCGCCGATACGCTCGGTGTCCATCAGGTTGCAGTGGCCGCTCATGGAAAACGGAATCAGCCCCGCCTCATCGAGCATGTCCTTCACAGCCAGCAGGCGCTCAAAGCTCTGATCCGGGAACACATGCTCCGTCCAGCCCTTGGTTGCCGTCAGTTCAATATAGCGGAAGCCCGCCGCCTTGATGCCGGCGATGGCCTCCTCGATGGTAAAGCCATGGTAGCAATTGGAATTGACCGCAATGATTCTGTTCATAGGGAAGTCTCCTTTTTGGGGCTGCCGCCCCATACCCCGCTCGGGGATTTCATCCCCGAACCCCTTCTTCGCTTCACGCTTGCTTAAAGCAAGTTTGCTGGGGCGGATGAGGTATCCCGCCGCAGCGGGAATACTCACAGTCCGCTCAACCGTTCACCTTCACCGTGCAGCCCTTCTCGCTCGACTCGATCGCGCCGAACACCGCACGCATCGCAGTCAGAGCGCTCTCTCCGGTGATATACGGCGCATGCTCGTCCTTCAGGCATTCGATGAACATATCAATCACGCCGGACGCCGTCTGGTTATCGTTGGTCTGAATCTGGTCGACGTCATAGTATTCGACCTCACCGCTTCTCTTCACCAGCACAAGCGTGTGCTCCGGATGGTCGTAGATGCGCAGCACGCCCTCCGTGCCCCAAAGCACGGTGGAGTTATCCTCCGCGCCGTAGTTCGTCCATGAAACGGTCATCGTGCCCATGGCGCCGCCGTCCATCTTGTAGATGACAAAGGCGTTATCGTCGACGGTGATGGGGCTGCCATCGGCAAACTTCTTGTCCAGCACGCTCAGCATCGCAGAAACCTCCACGATCGTCTGACCGGTCAGATACTGAAGCAGATCGGTCTTATGGACACCCAGATCCGCCATCGCGCCCATGGCCGCACGCGTCTTGTCAAAAAACCATGTGCCAAGGCCCGGATCGACGCTCCATGTCTCCGGGCCGCCATGGCAGAATGCCGTCTTAAACGTCAGCACCTTGCCAATTGCGCCCGCGTCAATAAGTTCTTTCGCCTTGACATGCGCGCCCGCCAGCCGCTGATTCTGTCCGATCATCAGTCGCTTTCCCGCAGCCTTTGCGAGCTTCACCATCGCCTCGCAGTCCTCAAGGGTCGTTGCCATCGGCTTTTCGCACAGGACATGCTTGCCGGCCTTCAGCGCAGCCATCGCAATCTCCGCGTGGCTGGCGTTGGAGGAGCAGATGCTGACCGCATCCACATCGCATGCAAGCAGCGCATCGACAGATTCATATGCCTTTGCACCGTACTGATCCGCCAGCGCCTTTGCGCGCTCAAGGTTGATATCATACAGAGCGACGATCTCACAATCCGGATTCGCCGCATATTCCGGCAGATGGCGCACCTGTCCGATCTTGCCGCAGCCGATCAAACCGACTTTAATCACAGGACAATCGCTCCTTTTCTTGGGGGCTGCCGCCCCAATCCCCTCCTGAGGGACTTCGTCCCTCGGACTCCTGATACACGCTTCGCACTTATTTTAAGCAGCTTAGCTGTTCTTTTCCTTCTTCTGCAGCAGCACCGCTGCGACAACGATGAAGCCCTTGAACGCCTCGCGCAGGAACGGCGGAACACCCATCAGGTTGAGCAGGTTATTCATGACCGCGATGATCAGCATGCCGAACACCGTGCCCAGAATTGATCCCCTTCCGCCGGACATGCTCGTACCGCCGACAACAACCGCCGCAATCGCGTCCATCTCATAGCCGCTGCCCGCATTGGCGTAGTCCATCGAACCGATACGCGCCACCTGAATAATCGCCGCAACCGAGACGAGGAAGCCGGAGAGCACATACACCATCGCCGTGACCTTCTCGACGTTGATGCCGGAGAGGCGCGCCGTACGCTCGTTGGAGCCGACCGCATACACGTGGCGGCCGAACGCCGTCTTCCTAGAGACGATGTGCAGAATCACAGCAATGATCAGCCAGTAGAAAATGGGCAGCACAACCTGTCCGCCGATTTTGGTATTCGCAATCTTCAGGAAGTCGGTCGGTACCTTCACGGCCGCCGTCTGCATGACCTGCTGCGTAACGCTTCGGCAGATCTTCATCATGCCCAGCGTCGCGATGAACGCCGGCAGCTTCTGCTTGGCCACCAGGAAGCCCGACACGCTGCCAAGCAGGCAGCCCATCAGCATCGCGGCGAGGATACCGACCGCAAACGCAGGCACACCGGTGATGCCTATAGCGGTCAGCAGGCCCGTCGGATAGTTATTGACAAAGACCATCAGCACCGCGCCAACCGCAACCAGCGTGGAACCCACTGCAAGGTCGATGCCGCCGGAGATGATGACAAAGGTCATACCCAGCGCGACGATACCAACGCTGGCATTGTTGCGCAGAATGTTGATCCAGTTGCGGCTCCAATGCGAGAACCACGCGCCGAAGCTCTCGAACTCAAAGCCGAGCGCAAGGGTCTGCAGGATCACCATCAGCACCAGAACGCAAGCCGTTGAGAAGAGCGGATTGGTCTTCCACTGCACGACCGCCTTTTGGAGAATCGTTTGATTTTTCGTTTCAGTCCGCTGTGTCATGGAATATCTCCTCTCCTTCTCTTAACCGCCGGTTGCCAGGCGCATCATGTTCTGTTCATTCATCGTCTCGCCCGAAACCTCCGCGCGAACGCTGCCATGGTACATCACCAGCGCACGATCGCACAGACGAATGATCTCCTGTGCCTCGCTGCAGAGCACCACGACCGCTACCCCCTGATTCGCCAGTCTGAGGACGATCTCGTAGATTTCCTCCTTCGCGCCGACGTCAACGCCCTGCGTGGGGTTGTCGAGAATCAGGAGACTCGGATTTGCACTAAGCCATTTGGCCAGCACAACCTTCTGCTGGTTGCCGCCGGAAAGGCTGGTGATGGAGTCCCTTTCCCTCTCCATTTTGATGTGCAGCTCCCTGCGCTGCCTGTTAAACTGAGCAAGCTGCTCCTTCACCTGAATGATGCCGTGTTTCGTCAGCCGCGGGAGGGTGACGATCGAGCCGTTTTCAAGGATGTCCATGTCCTTGATGATGCCGTTTTCCTTGCGATTTCTGGGCAGATAGCCAATACCCAGCGCAAGCGCCTGCTGCGTAGAGGTGATCGAAACCGGCTTGCCATGCAGGTAAATCTGTCCCTGCACCTTGCCCTGTGCGCCAAACACCGCACGGAAAAGCTCGCTCCGTCCATCGCCGAGCAGACCCGTCACGCCGACCACCTCGCCCGCGCGGACGCTGAGGCTGACATCGCGGAAATGCGGCTCCTGCGTGAGCTTCTCAAGGCGGAGAACCTCCTCGCCCAGATTCGCCGATTCGCTCTTCTGGCCCGTATGGACTTCATGACCGACCATATCCCGCGCGATTTCAGGAATGCTGGTATCCTTCACATAGCCATCTGCCACCATCACGCCGTCTCGCAGGACAGTATACCGGTCGCAGATCTCCATGACCTCGCGCAGCTTGTGCGAGATAAACACCACGCCGACCTTCTGCGCTTTCAGGGTGCGCAGCATATCAAAAACGCGCTCGATTTCAGGATCGGTGAGCGACGTCGTCGGCTCATCCATGATGATGATCGAAGCGTTCATCATCAGCGCGCGTGAGATTTCAACAATTTGCTTGAAGGACGCATCCAGAGAAGAGACCATAGCGCCGGGATCGACGTCGATCTCCATTTTCTCAAAGAGCTCTTTCGTCTTTTGATACATCGCCGCGTGATCAAGAAAGCCGCTCTTCTTCTTGAGTTCACGCCCAATGAACATGTTTTCATATACAGGGAGGTCATTGATCAGGTTCAGCTCCTGATGGATGAAGGCAATGCCCGCGTTCAGCGACTGCGCGGGATTGATGAACGTAACAGGCTTTCCGTCTAGTTCAATCGTGCCCTTATCCGCAGGCAGAACGCCGCCGAGAATGTTCATCAGCGTGGATTTACCCGCGCCGTTTTCGCCCAGCAGCGCGCAGATTTCTCCCTCGTTCAGATGAAAATCGACGCTTTTGAGGACGTCGTTTGCGCCAAAGGATTTGACAATTCCTTTCATTGTCAGATTCATGCGTTCACATCCGTTCTGTGAAGTCATTCACACTATTTCAAAATATAGCTTGGGATCGTTGCTTTGTCGCTTGATTTCCGGTTTTCCATTTCTGAAAGAAAGGGCCATGGCTAAGCCACGGCCCTTTTTGGTGGTTAAGAATTAATAGACGGTGTTGGCCGGGTCGAGGTACTCGTCAACGTTTTCAGCAGAAACGATCTGGGACGGGATCACCTTGACGGCTTCCACGGTCTCGCCGCCGACAACAGCGATCGCAACGTCCATGCAGTCCTTGATCATCAGCGGGCTGTAGAGCGCAGAAGCAGCGCCGATTTCGCCAGCCTTATCCTTGATGATGCCAAAGTACTCCTGGCAGCCGCCGCCGCCGGTGATGGCCTTGATCTCAGTGCGGCCGGCGTCGTCGATCGCCTGCAGCGCGCCGATGGAGGTCTCGTCGTCCAGAGAGTAGACGGCGTCGATCTTCGCATTCGCGGTCAGGATGTCAGCCATATCCTTCAGGCCGTCCTCGCGGGTGAACGCAGTGGCGTATTCCACGATCTTGACGTTCGGCGCGATCTCAGCCATGGTCTCGGTGAAGCCCTTCATGCGGAGCTCGGAAACGGAACCGGAAGACGGAACCGGCAGCGCCACGACGAGGCCTTCGGTGCCAATCTTATCAACGATGAACTTCGCGCCGCCAACGCCCATGGACTCGTTATCGCCGGTGACCTTGTAGATGCCCTCGGCCGGGATGTCCATATCGAACGCAACAACGGTCAGGCCTTCGTCGATCGCAGCCTGAGCGGCAACTTCCATGCCGGTCCACTGCGGAGCGATGACCAGAGCCTGCGCGCCCCAGAGCTTCGCCTCGTCGATCTGGGCGGTCATCTCTTCGGCGTTGGAGCTGGTGTAGAGCTTATACTCGATCTTGCCGGCAGCCTCGAGTTCCTTGCAGTACTGCTCAGCGTTGTAGGTGATGCCGCCAACCCAGCCATGGGTCACAGCCGGAACGAGGACGCCCAGCTTCACGGGAGCTTCGGCATTCGCCATCGGGATCATGCCCAGGCACAGAACGAGCGCGATCACAAGAGCCAGAATCTTCTTCACAACAGGTTCCTCCTTTAAGAAAATAGGTTGTTTTCTTCCGGAATCGGCCCCGGAACAGCCTGAAGCAGACAAACAAATTACACAGAGTACCTGCTATTAATTTGTCTACTTACACTAATCGTATGATAGCACGCCGTTTTCATTTTGTCAATGAGCGGTTTACATTTTCAGCCATTCAATGCTATAATAAATCAAAGATTTGCCTTATCACATCACAAGGAGGATACGATATGAAACTCGGTTTCGTCAGCGCAATTCTGGATGGCTGGACATTTGAAGAGATGATTGACACGGCCAGCGAAATGGGTTATACCTGCGTGGAAGTCGCCTGCTGGCCCGTCGGCAAGGCGGAGCGCCGCTATGCTGGCGTCAGCCACATCAACGTCGACGAGCTCGACGATGAAAAGATCGCCTACATCAAGGGGTACTGCGCAAAAAAGAACGTGGAAATCTCCTCTCTGGCCTTCTATCCCAACACGATGGACGGCGACCTTGAGAAGCGTGCTGCCGCCGTGGAGCACCTGAAAAAGGTCATCGTCGCCAGCGCAAGGCTCGGCGTGAATATGGTCACCACATTCATCGGCCGCGATCAGACCAAGTCCGTCGAGGAAAATCTTGAGCTGGTCAAGGAAGTCTGGCCGCCGATCATCGCGCTCGCAGAGGAAAAAGGCGTCAGAATCGGCATTGAGAACTGTCCGATGCTCTTTGGCCGCGACCAGTGGCCGGGCGGACAGAACCTGATGACCACGCCCGTCATCTGGCGCAAGGTGTTTGATATCCTTCCCAGCGATCATCTGGGCATCAACTATGATCCGTCCCATTTCGTCTGGCAGATGATCGACTACATCAAGCCGCTTTACGAGTTCAAGGAGAAAATCTTTCACGTCCATTACAAGGACATCAAGCTCTATCCGGATAAGCTGCGCGAGTGCGGCGTCATGGCATATCCGCTTGATTTCATGAGCCCGAAGCTGCCGGGTCTGGGCGATGTCGACTGGGGCAAGTACGTCTCTGCCCTGACGGATATCGGCTACGACGGCTGCACCTGCATCGAGGTCGAGGACCGCGCCTTCGAGGGCAGCCGCGAAAAGGTGCTTGATTCCCTGCGCCTGTCCAAGCGCTACATGGAGCAGTTCGTCATCTGATGATCCCGTATTAAAGGAGCAGACCATTTATGCAGACTCAGACCATCGACAGAATCCTCGCTGAAACCGCCTATGTCCGCATGGGCGGCAGCGCCGAGGAACTCACCTGCGCGCAGTATCTCAAGGCGGAATGTGAAAAGCTGGGCCTTGAAGCCCATCTTGAGTCCTTTCCCGTGCAGATGGCGACAATCCGGCGCGCCCGCCTGATTGCAGACGGGCAGGAGATTCCCTGCAAGGGCTATCTCAACGCTGGCAGCGCAGAGATTGAAGCGCCTCTTTATTATCTCCCCTGCGACGATTCCGCCTCCCTCGCCGGATGCCGCGGCAAAATCGTTATGATCGACGGCTACCTGCGTCACTGGATATATCAGGATCTCGTTGACAACGGCGCCATCGGCTTCATCACCTACGACGGCAATGCCAACTATGCCGATGCGGACATCGATCAGCGCGAGCTTCGCGCGCATGTCAGCAACGGCCGCAAGATCCCCGGCGTGAACATCAACGCCAAGTCCGCCATTGCACTTGTCCGCGACGGCGTGAAAACCGTCCGTCTTGAGCTTGTGCAGGACGAATATGAAGGGACGTCCCACAATGTCGTCTGCGACCTGCCGGGCGAAACGGATGAAATCATCGCGCTCACCGCGCATTACGACTCCACTTCCCTCTCCACCGGCGCGTATGATAACATGTCCGGCTGCATCGGCCTGCTCGGCATCGCGGAGGAATTCGCCAAGAAACCGCACCGCTTCGGCCTGCGTCTGATCTTCTGCGGCAGCGAAGAACGCGGCCTGCTGGGCGCAAAGGCCTATTGCGCTGCGCACGAGGAGGAGCTTGAGAAAACCGTGCTGAATGTCAACCTTGACATGATCGGCTGCATTATGGGCAATTTCATTGCCTGCTGCACGAGCGAGCAGCGTCTGGTCCATTTCATCGAATATCTCGCCGCCATCGAGGGCTTCGGCATCAAGGCGCGTCAGGGCGTATATTCCAGCGACTCCACGCCGTTTGCCGATAAGGGCGTGCCCGCCGTGTCGTTTGCGCGCATCGCGCCGCAGAACACCGCGACCATCCACAACAGCTATGATACGCTCGCCGTCATGAAGGCCGAACAGCTTGCCGCCGACGTCGATTTCCTGAATACGTTCATGAACGCGATGGTCCATGCAAAGCATTGCCCCGTTTCGCGCGAGATTCCCGATAAGATGAAGGAAAAGCTGGATATCTACCTCACCCGCAAGCGCGACAAAGAGCCGCAGAAATAAGGAGAAGCGCATGGCCAGCATACTCATCAAGGACACCACACGCGAGCAGCGTGAAAGAATCGTCGCTGATTCGCTCGGCGCCATGGATGCCTCCTGCGACGGCTGCAGCGCAGGCCTGTACGAGATGTATCAGGATTACATCGACGGCAAACGGGAGCTGCGCGAAATCAACATGGAATACCGCTCCGGTTATGTTTCCGGCAAGCAGGGGCGCGAGCGCATCGGCTGCGGAATGGGCTGATTCCCAACCCTTTATACATCAAAACACCGAGGAGTATGCTCCCCGGTGTTTTTTTGCTGAATCAGAAGCTATCCGGCTCCGCGATATGCAGCGGAAGCGGGAACCAGCTTCGCGGTGCGATGCTTCCTGCTTGCGGCACACCGAAACGATTGTGCCCAAAGAGCAGGCGATGCATTTCAATACCCGACAACTGGATTTCCGGCTCTTTATCCGTCTTTTCCACGGTAATGCTGCTTTCTTCGACGCAGAGACGATATGCGCCCAGACCTTCCCATCCAAGAATCAGCTCGCCGTTTTCCAGCGGTTCATAGCTGCCTTTGAGCTTCATGTACGCCGGCAATACGTTTTCGGGCTTGAGCACACGAATCATGCAGTTCGGCGTAATGGAGCAGCTTTCACAAATCAGAGCAAGCAGACGATTGAGCGTTGCATCATGCGGTGCAGCAGCCACATGCAGCAGCCGGACATCCTTGGCATTCATCCACGCTTTGATCGCAGGCAGAACCATGTCATCCTCCGCCATGACGAGTTCTCCAATCTGCGCATGATCCACGGCAGCGCTGAAATAGCCTATCAGCACACCGTCCCTTTTGACCGACCATGCGCGCTTGTGATAGCTCACCAGCGTCGCTATGAAGTTATCCTGCCTGCGCGCTCCGGCAACCATCTGTCGGTTATATATCGCAAGCGCAGCAGGAACATCCTCCTGCGTCATCGGCGCAAATACCATGCCCTCGTCCTGAGCGCGAACAAGCGCATGACGGACGTTGGCACGGCTGATGCTGTAGAGATACGTTGCGCCGCCGGTTTCAAATCCGCTGTACTGATAGCGCTGGCGCTGTCCGCCCAAAACCATCAAATCGAGCCCTCTCTCAACGCCGCGCTCAATCTGCTTTTGCATCAGCGTGCCCATCGTTCCCTGACCACGAACGCGCGGATGCACAGCCATAGAGCCCAGATACCCCACCCGTAGCGTTGCATCACCGATGCGCAGCGGGAACTCATACATGCCCAGACAACCGCACAGCCGCCCATCCTCCTCCTCCGCGATCACATGGATATCGGCAAGGCGGGCATCCTTTCCATAAACCTTGGGCAGCATCGTTTCAAAATTATGCGGAACACGAAGCATCGAAAAGACCATGTTAATGAAGTCGATGATGCGGTCCATGTCCTTGTCATTGGCCAAACGGTATTGAATCATAGTACTCCTTGATAACAATCATCGGATATACTTTCCGATAGAGAAAGAGCTGCTGCTTTTCAGCAGCAGCCCCATAGGGTTTAGATCAGTTGCAGATCGCTCTCTGGCTCTTTATTACTTCGCAGCCATGAAAGCGTCGAGCTGCGCCTGGATCTCAGCGATGACCTCATTCAGGCCAACGGCTTCGAGTTCAGCCTTCAGCTCCGGAATGACGACGGCCGGATCAGAGGTGCCGGTCTGCATTTCGTAGATGTACTGCTCCCAAACGTTCTTCATCGCCAGGCACTGGTCAGCAACCGGCTCGATATTCGGCATGAAGCCCAGAACGGAAGAGGTGATCGCCTCAGCGGTATAGCGCTCAACGAGCTCAGTCCACTGATTCGGGTTGGCCGGAACGGACTCGAACGGAGAAGCCTCAACCGGGCCCAGCGCGTAGGAACCCTGAGTGTAGGCGGCCAGAGACATGTTGGCATTGCCCAGATCGGTGCGCTTCACGATGCCCGGCTCGACGACTTCGTAGTGCTTGCCTTCGATGCCGTAACGGGCGATGGTGCGGTACTCCGGATCGGAGTTCATCAGGTTGATGGCCTTAACAGCCTCTTCCGGATGCTCAGAGTAGGAAGAAACAGCGGTGACGGAACCGATCAGACCATCGGTGGTCAGATACGGGCCATCGAAACGGGAGATGAAGCAGGCCTTCTGCTTGGCGTTGGCCCAAACGGTCTCAGCGCCGAACCAGCCCTGACCGGACTGCACAACACCGGCGATGGAGCGCGGCATGGACTCGGTAACAGCGGCATCAGCGTTGATGTAGCCCTTCTCATACCAGTCATGCAGGGTATAGAGAGCCTCGGTGAACTTCGGGATGTCCAGAGCGGACTTAACCTGCAGCTCGTTCTCGGTGCCCTTCTGCGCCCAGTCGAGGCCCAGCCAGTACTCGAGAGAGATCCAGTCAGCCAGACCGTTCATCCAGGAAGTCGCGCCGCCCTTGTTAACCTTGAGCGGAATCTCGCCCGGGTGGAGTTCGACATACTTGGCCATGTATTCGCCCATCTCAGCGAAGCCGATGTGCTGCGCTTCGTAGCTGGTCGGATCGAGGCCGAGCTCGTCAACGAAGAAATCGGTATCGAGAATCCAGAAGACCTCAATGCCATAGTCCTTAACGTGCGGGAAGCCGTAGATCTTTTCGCCCTGCGTAACGCCAGCCCAGATGTTGTCCGGGGTCAGCGCCTTGGCGTCGGCGAGGAGATCCATGTACGGAGCGATGTCCAGGAACATGCCGTTGGCGATGTTCGTGGCATAGTCGTTGTACCAGCCGCAGGTGAACGCCAGGTCGAAGTATTCACCGGACTGGGTGGCCAGGTTGATCTGGTCAGCGGTCATCCACTTGTACTCGATTTCAACGCCGATCTTCTCGCGGGAGATCTCGTTGAGCTTGGCCTCAACCTCGGGCCAATCAACCGGGGCATCGCCGGTGGTGAACAGCCACCAGGTCAGCTTGACGGGTTCTTCGGCAGACGCCATGCCCACAGCCATGAGCATCACGAGAGCCAGCACGATAGCAAGCAGTTTCTTCATATAGGATACCTCCTAAATTAATTTTGCAAACGGTCAGGTTTTTTCGTCCCTGTTGCCGTTTAAGCCTTGATCAGCGTTTCCCCCGCTTCTGTCATCAACCCTTGACGGCGCCGACGGTCAGACCGGAGATGTAGTACTTCTGGAAGAAGGGATAGGAGAACATGATCGGCACAACCGCGATGACGACGATGGCCATACGCATGGTCTCACTAGGTACATCCTGCGCATCCGCACTGACGTTGCCCGCATTGTTGATCAGCCATTGGATCTTCTGTTCGATGGAGACCAGAACATACTGCAGTGGGAACAGATCGGAACGGGTAGAAGAGATGTAGATACTGGCGTGGAACCACTCGTTCCAGTATGCGAAGGTCAGGAACAGCGCGATGGTTGCAATCGCCGGCAGACAGATCGGCAGAACGAGCTGCACGAAAATGCGAAGCTGATTCGCGCCGTCGATCTTGCCGGACTCAATCATTTCATCCGGCACGGTCGTGGTGAAGAACGTGCGCATGATGATGATGTTGAAGGTCGAGCAGCAGATCGGCAGAATCAGCGCCCAGTAGGTATCCTTCAGATGCATGATCTGGGTATTAACCACGTAGGACGCGAGCGTACCGCCGCGGAAGAGCATCGGGATGAAGATGAACCACGTATAGAAGCCTCGGAACTTGTAATTCCTGCGGGAAAGCGTATACCCCATCGTTGCCGTCAGGATAACGCCAAGGCATGTGCCAAACACCGTGATGCCGATAGAGTTCAGGAAGGAACGACCCACCAGATCGCGCATGTTCCACACATACTTGTAGGATGCTACGGAAAGCTCCTTCGGGAAGAAACTGTATCCGTATACGCCGATGGACTGCTCAGAAGTGAAGGAGATGATGATAACAAACAGCACCGGGAGCACGCAGATCGCCGCGATGAAGATAAACAGCGCAGAGTACAGCGCATTGGAAAAGGGGGTTACACGGTTAAAGCGGAGCATACCATCGGACACGTTGGAGGCATTTTTCTTGGCATCCAGCTCGTTGTAAGTATCCGCTTCCTTTTTCTTGAAGATGGCCATCGTATTCCCTCCCTTCTTAGAAGAATGCGCTCTCTTTGTCGAACTTGCTCACGATCGCGTTGGCCGTCACCAGCGTAATACAGCCGAAAACAGACTGCATGAAGCCGGCCGCAGAGGCGTAGCCGTAGGTCGGGATCGTGGAGTTGAACAGAGAGTTGTAGACGTAGACGTCCAACGTGACGAACGCATCATACAGCGCCGCAGAGTTGCGCGTCGTACGATAGAACAGACCAAAGTCGGAATTGAAAATCCTGCCTACCGCCATGATGAACATGATGATGATGACCGGCTTGAGCAGCGGAATGGTGATGTACTTGGTCTGCTGGTGCTTACTCGCACCATCGATAACCGCAGCCTCGTACAGGGAGCCGTCGATGCCGTTGATGGAGGCCATGTACACGATCATGTTGTAGCCGACATTCTTCCATACGTTGAGGAAAACGAGGATATACGGCCAGTATGGCAGACCATCCTTCTGATACCACTTGACAGGATCCAGACCCATGCCGATCAGAATGTTGTTGACCAGACCTTCCTTGGTCGCCAGGAACGCGTAGACGAAGTAACCGACGATAACCCAGGAAAGGAAGTGCGGCAGGAAGATCATCGTCTGGCAGACCTTGGCCAGCTTCTTGGAATACAGGTGAGAGATGATGATTGCCAGCGCAACCGGGATCACGATACCCAGCACGATAAAGATAATGTTATAGCCGATCGTGTTGCGGAACATCGCGATGGTCGTCTTCATGTTCGAGGAGAACAAGAACTTGAAGTTGTCCAGTCCGCACCACTTGCTGTTGTAGACCAGAGACCACAGGAAGCCCTTGCCCGGAGCGACCTTATACTTTTTGAATGCGATCAGGATACCAAACATCGGCACATAGCAGAACATGATAAACCAGATCGTCGTCGGAAGAGAGAGCAGGAAGAGCTGAATATCATCCAGCGTCAGCTTGCTCTTCTTCTTTGGCTGCAATACTGTCGTCTTATCCGTCTGGCTCATTGCCCCGCCTCCTTAATCACATACCATAGGAATCACCACAATCGGCTTGTTTTGTCGTTTCTCAAACCGACGCGCCCGATGCTTGCATAGATTTCACAATTAATGATAACATATTTTGTCACCCTGTCAAGGGTGATTGCAAATATTGACAAAACATTTAACAAATAATCACGAAAACGGATCAACCCTTCGTATACGCGGCATACAGCATATTATGCATTCTGCGCCTGAATCTGAACAGATTCAGATTCTCTCTTGTGGGATGGACGCGGTTGGAAAGCAGGATGACAAAGAACCCTGTTTCCGGATCGATCGCCAGCGACGTACCGGTGAAGCCGGTATGGCCAAATGCCGTCTGCGGCAGCAGATCACCCATGAAGTTTTCCGGCGTGCCCGCCAGATGGAAGCCAAGGCCCCGGCGCACGCTTTCATCGCCTGCCTGGAAGCTGATCGCTTTTTTGAGCATCGCGCCGGACAGATAGCCGTCGCCCCCGCGCGCAAGCATCTGCGCCATGGTGATCATGTCGCTGATATCCGAGAATACGCCGGCATTGGCCGAAACGCCGCGCAGAAAGCGTGCATTCTCGTCGTGGACAATGCCCTGCCATGCGATTCCGCTTTCCTTGTCCACCTCGGTAGCGGCAATGTTTTCTTTATTCTGCGGGCAGTAGCAGGTATTGCGCATCGCCAGCGGCTCAAACACGCGTTCGCGCGCGAGCACGTCAAGCGGCTTGCCGTATACCGTCTCCAGAATCTTGCCCAGCGTGATATAGCCCATGCAGCTGTAATGCACCTCTTCGCCCACGGGCGTAGCGAGTGGATGCTCCAGCAGCACGCGCAGCGCATCCTCCGGCGAAGCCGCCTCCTCGCTCAGCCAGAACGCAGGCGCAAAGCCTGCCGTATGCGTCATCAGGTGGCGGATGGTGATAGATTTTTTCTCCTCCGGGCAATCCGGGAAAAAGCGGTCCAGCCTGTCCCACAGGGTCAGATCGCCGTCCTCAATCGCACGCAGCGCGATCATCGTCGGGCCGATGATCTTTGACAGGGACGCCATGTCGTAGCGCGTCTGCATGTTCACGTCAGGGCCGTTTTCCGAAATTTTTCCTGCACAGGAAATGGCGAAAACCTGCTCTGCGTTGCCGCACGCAGCAACCGCGCCGGGGTAACATCCTTCGCGGAGCCCTTCTTCAAGGAGAGCATCCAAGATTTTTTGCATATTCATGCCATTATTTTACTTGCAAAATTGTGCATTGTCAAATACAATATAGATGATGACCCCCCTGATATGTTTACTCCCCATTCACACATACAGACGCAAAGAAAGAAGGTATCCGCATGCAGGACTATAAGCAGGCTGCCCGGGACTTTATCGACAACGAGAAGCAGTTCCATCTCGGCCCGATCCCGACCGAGCAGTCCAATCCCCTCACCCGCGGCCTTTCCGGACGCATCAAGAAGGACACGGCCGACGGCGTGAAGATGATCCTCGACGCCGACCGCTACATCCCGGAAGTGTCTGCAAAGTGCTTTGAGAGCGACGCCTTCAAGGCGCTGGTCGCTGACCTTCGCCGCTGTATCGACGAACGCCGCCGCTTCCACTTCTCCTCCGTCGGCGCCTCCGGCCGTATGGCGCTGCAGCTTGACTCCACCTGGCGTCTTTTCTGGAACGACATGGTCAACAAGCTCCCGCTGCGCGCGAAGGAGTGGGTCGAGATCGCCGAATGCTCCAACAGCTTCATGACCGGCGGCGATCGCGCCTGCGTTCGCTCCGTTGAAAACTTTGAGGACTATCAGACCTTCGGCGCCCAGCAGACGGTCGATTCCGGCGCGACGCCGGGCGACGTGCTCGTCGTGCTTGCCGAATGCTCCCTGTCCTCCTCCACCATCGGTTCCGCCTGCAAGGGCGCGGACATGGGCATCTCTACTTATTACCTCTACTGCAATCCGAAGGAGATCCTCTGCGAGCATCTGGAGCGCGCGCGCCGCGTCTTCTCCTACGACAACATCACCTTCCTGCCGCTGTTCGTGGGCAACATGGCCGTCGCCGGTTCCACCCGTATGCAGGTGACCACAGTCGAGCTGCTGGTCGCCGGCGTCGCGCTGGAGCTTGCCGCATGGGCATGGCTGAAAGACAACTGCACCGAGGAAGAGCTCGCCGCCGTGGGCGCGGGCGCGCTGGAGCCGGCGGAATACGCCGCGCAGTTCAAGCGCTGCGTTGAGCAGCTGCAGAGCGGCGACGCCCTCGCCGGCATGGCGAAGGCTGTTGAGTTCGAGGCGGAAACCTACACCAGCAAGGGCCTGATCACCTACGTCACCCACGACTACCTGCAGGACATCCTCACCGACACCACCGAGCGTCAGCCCACCTTCACCCTGCCGCCGTTCCGCCGGACGGACGACCACACCAGTCCGCTGTCCTGGGCCTATGCGAAAGATCCGCTCTATCCGGCTTCCATCGCCTGGCAGCACATCATCCGCCGTCCGCTCAAGGGCCTCGACTGGTCCGTGGAGCTGTACAAGGAGATGAACGCTGCGCAGTCCATTATTGATAACCCGCCGGAGGTTGGCTCCGACCAGCTCTCCTTCTACGATCTGGGCAACAGCGACGACGCGACCCGCTACAGCCAGCATCCGGCTCAGCTGGTTCTGGTGGATATCGACGGCCGCAGCGCGCACAATGGCTGCGTGGAATGGTATCAGAAGAACCTGCCGAACTTTGACGGCGGCCTCGTCCTGCGCATGGGCGATATCCCGGCGGAAAAGATCGACGAAAACGAGCTGCGTATCCCGGTTCAGCTGCCGCATACGATCATGGAGATCCTGCCGCACCTGATGGTCAAGCTCGCCTTCAACCTGCTCTCCACCGCCACCATGGCCAAGATGGGCCGCGTCTGGAGCAACTGGATGATTCAGGTGCTGCCGACCAACAAGAAGCTCATCGACCGCTCTACCCGCATCATCGCCGAGCTGGCGAAAATCCCGTACGAGACGGCCTGCGAGGAATTCTTCAAGAGCTATCTGGGCCGCTCCAAGGACGAGGAATACCGCGAGAGCTATGTCGTGGAAACCCTCAAGCGCCTGGGCGTTGATCCGGACGCCCTGTAAGCGGCCAGTGGCCGCACCCACTTCCGAACTGCTTTCCAACATTGAGCACCTCAGTGCTCGCAGCACGCATGTGGGCGCAGCATCATGTCAAAACATCAAAAAGCCTTCCCCATTGTGAAGGCTGCCCCGTAGGGGCGGATGAGGTCCCGCCATGCGCGGTCTGATCCGTCCCTCTTTTTTCACGAAAGGAGTGCGCATCCCCATGGAGCTTACCCTTCGCCAGAAAATCGGCCAGCTCGTGCTCTACAGCATGGACGGCAACACGATCACGCCTGAAACCCGCGCGCTCATGCAGGAATACTGCATCGGCAACGTGATCCACTTCGGCAACAACGTCACCGACTTCGCCGGCTCCAAGGCGCTCAACGCCGAGCTGCGCAGCCTGATCCTTGAAAGCTGCGCAGGCGTGGAGCCATTCCTGAGCATCGACCATGAGGGCGGCCGTGTGTTCCGCTTCAGCCGGGATTTCACCTGGTTCCCCTCTCATTTGACGCTCAGCGCTGCAGATGATGAAACACTCACCGAAGCCGTTGGCCGCGCGATGGGCGAAGAGCTGCGCGCAGCCGGCTTCAACCTCAACTTTGCGCCCGTCGTGGACGTAAACAGCAATATCGGCAACATCGTCATCGGCGTCCGTTCCTTTGGCGACGAGCCTGAGGTCGTCGCCCGCCACGGCGCTGCGATGGCCCGCGGCATGCAGTCTGCCGGCGTGATGGCCTGCCTCAAGCATTTCCCCGGTCACGGCGATACCACGCAGGACTCCCATTACTTCCTGCCGACCGTCAGCAAGACCATGCAGGAGCTGCGCGACACGGAGCTGATGCCCTATGCGCGTATCTTCCCGCAGGGCGCAGCCGACTCCATCATGACCACGCATATTCTCTTCCCCGCCATCGAAAAGGAACGCGTCCCCGCGACGATGTCCCCGGTGATCCTGCAGGATGTTCTGCGCAAGGAGCTGGCCTTTGACGGCGTGGTGGTCTCCGACGGCATGCATATGCTCGCCATCAAGGATCACTATGGCGTGGCCAACGGCTGCGTGAAGGCGATCAAGGCCGGCGTGGATCTGCTGTGCATCGGCACGGGCGGCTCCGGCGTGCAGGAAAGCCAGAAGGAATGCCTCGACGCGCTGTATGAGGCTGCGCTCAGCGGAGAAATCCCGATGGAGCGCATTGACGATGCTGTTGCGCGCCTGCTTCGCGCCAAGGCCAAGTTCGGCGCGGATCCGGGCAGCGCTGCGCCCGATTTCGCTGCGCATGCCGCGCTCAATCAGGCCGTCTGCCGCAAAGCCATCACCCGCCTCGCCGGCGAAGCGATCACCGGCAAGGCGCTCTATACCAGCGCGCCCGTCAAGGAACTGGCCTTCGGCCTCACCCATGCCGATCCGCGCAAGCTGACCTTCGGCCAGATGGCGAATATGCATACCGGCGGCGCCTATACGACGCTCGATCAGGTGGATTATGCCGCAGACTTTGACGCGCTGGTCATTGGCGTTCAGGCGCTCACGCCGGATTCCATGGAAATTGCTGCTGCCAAAGAGGCGCTCGCCAGAGGCAAGCAGGTCGCCTTTGTCCTGCTTGCCGCGCCGTATGGTGCGCCGTACATCCCGGAGGGATGCAGCGTCGTTTGCAGCTATACGCTGACGCTTGAAGCCGTTGCCGCAGCGATCGACGTGCTTCTGGGCAAAACCAAATCCACTGGAAAACTGCCGGTGAATCTGCCGGAAATCTGATTGAATCACAAAGCGCAAAAAGGAGCCGATATCCGGCTCCTTTTCTCTTGGATCAGGTTGTCTCTCTCCTGCGCTCAGGTTTCCCAGATGACGCGCTTGGCATATTCGTCTGTAGCGAACGCCGTGCCATATTCCTTTTTGATGAGCGCGCCGCGCATGCGCGCCAGCCCTTCATAGTACTGCAGGTACTTGAAGTCCCGGCTGTTTTCTGTCAGCCAGAGCTTGCGCACAGCCTCCTTCCACAGCGGGAAAGCCTCGGAAACATCGAAGTATACATACGGCACAAAGCCCTCGCTGTCCTCCCAGTTTTCCGCATAGAGGAAGCGGCGGATCGGCGCAGGCGGCAGCGGACGCTCAAACGTGCGCAGCGATGCAAAGAAAATCGCATCGGTGGTCAGCTTGCTGGCTGCAATATGATCCTTGTGCATGGAATTCTTCCAGTGATACAGCACGGTGGATACTTCATATTCACGCATGATGTCGCCGATCTTGATCGCCAGATCCTTAGAATACTCCAGCTCTCCGTCCGGGGTGTCCAGCACGATGCTCTTGCCGCCAAGCATTTCGGCAAACTGACCCGCGCATTCGATGTTATACTGGCGGAAGCTCTCCTGCGTAAAGCCGGCAGGCGTGCCGCGCTCGCCGGCGGTCAGGTCAAGCGTGATGATGCGGTCGCCCTGCTGGGCATGACGCGCGAGCAGAAGTCCGCTGGTAAGCTGCGCATCTCCGGTATGCGCGCCGACTGCCATGATCGTTTTGCTCATTGGATAACCTCCCTGTCTCCTTCCGCCTTTCGCGGTTCTTCGTTTATACCGTTTTTTTCATAATGGCAAAATACCGCGCAGGCCTGAAGCCCGTCTTAAGATACAGCCGCTGCGCATGGTTTTCCGTACCGGTAAAGAGCGTTGAATACGCCGCGCCCACCTTGATAAACTCGCCCATCAGATCATTGAACAGCACACCGGCAATGCCGCGCTTTTCATAGAGCGGATCGGTGCAGATGCCGGTAAACCAGCCGCGTCCGTTTTCCTGCCTGTCCACAGGGCCCGTAAAGCCGACGATATGTCCGTCTGCGACGGCCGCAAGAATCGGACGCGGGTTTTCCTTGGCTGTTTCCTCTCGCAGCACCTGACGCCAGTACTCGCTGCCGACCCGGTCGCACATGCCGTCAAACTCAGCCTGCTGCGCCGGATCATACAGCCCTGCCGCAATCCCCTGCTGCAAAAGCGCCGCCCGCTTTTCCTCCACCTCGGGCTTCTTTACATATTCGGCTAGGTTTAAATACATCGCCACCTCGCGCACATATACGCCATATCCGCGCTTCTTAAGGAAATCGTATCCTAGGCAATCCTCGTCCATGCCCGGCATGTTGTTATGCTCGTGGCCCGGCGTTCCGGGGATCACCCAATCCAGATTGATCGGACAGAGGCTCGATACCGCCAGCGTTTTCTTCCCCAGCCGCGCATAGTGCGCCTCGAACGCAGAGAGCAGCGCGCTGCCCGCGCCGCAGCGGCGATGCGCCCGGTCAACCATGATAACGGACAGATATGCAGGGGTATTCTCCTCCGTCTGCCCGGGCAGGAAACTGACCTGACGGCAGCCCGCAAGGAAGCCGAAGAACTTGCCCTCATCCTCAGCAACAAAAATATCCGTGCCGCCAAAGCGAAGAAACTTTTCCTCAAAGTACGCCTCGGTCAACGGACGGTAAAGCACCTCTCCAGCCGATACGCAGTCGTTCCACAGGCGCACAATGTCCTGCAGATCCGTTTTAAGATATGTTCTGATTCTCATAGCAGCCTCCTTGCTTTGTATCTTTGGCTCATGCATGGTGGGACAGCCACTTGTCGCCCTTCACGCGATGACGCAGCAGCACGGCGCGGATCAGCCATTCGATCAGCATGCCCAGCCATACGCCCGGCACGCCCAATCCCAGCACGATGGTAAGCACATAACCGATGGCAATGCGCCCAATGAACAAAGACGCAACCAACACAACGGTAGAGAACATCACGTCGCCCGCTGCGCGCAGCGCCATCGGGGTAACGTAGCTGTCGCTCCAGATGATCGGCTTGCCGATGGTCGCAATCAGAAGACAGGTGTAAATAATCGGCTTCGCCTGCGCGCTGGGATTATACATCATCAGCAGCAGCGGCAGCAGCGGCAGAATGATTGCGCAGGTCGCAAGCAGGATCATCCTGCCGGCGGCGACCATCTTCTGACAGTATCTGCGCACCAGATCATACGCGCACGCACCGAAGCACTGACCGCAAACCGTACTGGCCAGCGCCGTAACGGCATTGCCCGTCACGCCGTAGAGCATGAGGATCGAATTCGCCACGCCATGAGCAGCAAGGTCCGTCGTGGTCAACCGGGCGAGATAAATCTGCACCAGCAGCATGCCGCCCTGAAACAGCGCCGACTCGGAGGCAATCGGCAGACCCAGCGAAATGACCTGATGCGTAATGCGCTTTGAAAAATGGAGCAGATGACCGGGGCGCATATGGTGTTCGTTGTGAACGAACAGCAGCCACACCAGCGCCAGCGTCGCGCCGATGACACGCGCAACGATATAGGAAAGGCCCGCGCCGTCGATACCCAGATGCATGATATTGATAAACACAAAGCTGCATACCAGATGCACGACGTTGATCACGATGGTCAGAAACAGGCTCGACCTCGTATCGCCCAGGCTGCGGAAGGCGTTAAACACCGAATTAAACAGCGCATACGGGATGAAGGAAATCGCGATCAGGCGCATATAGCGGATGGAATACTCAACGAGCAGCGGCTCCGCAGCGGGATAGAGCGAGTTGACCAGCAGATTGGCAAACACAAGCAGGCCGCAGCACAGCACCATCGCCGTCGAAACGCACAGCGCAATCGTTCCGCCGATGGCGTGGCGAATGCCATGGTCGTCTCCATGCCCCTTCGCACGCGCAACGACAATGGAGCCGCCGATCGCAAAGGAATTGAACACCAGCGCCACAATCGAATTGACGGAGCCGACCATATTCGCCGCGGCAATCGCTGCCTCACCGGTAGAGGAGACCATCGCGGTGGACAGCATATTGATAAAGATGATAAAGAACTGATCCACCAGCAGCGTAAAGAACATGCCCCGCAGCTGCGGGTAGGTGAAGTATTCGGAGGTAAAGGCGTCCTCAAGCCAGCCGTTGATTCGCTTGACCATATGTATCCCTCTCATCCTTTAAAACACAGATTGAATATAGCCGTACAAGTATGTACAGTATAGACCAAATCCAGGTTTCCAGCAAGAGGGAAATCCGCATTTTCATAGACATTCTTGACAGGAAAAGGCGCGGGTTTTATAATATTTTCAACGACAATCCACACTGTTTGTTCATCCTGCGAAAGGGGACTTTATCATGAGAATTACGGATATCCGTCTGGCTAAGCTTTCCGTGCCGCTTCGCGTTCCCTTTAAGACCGCGCTGCGCACTGTCCATAGCGTCGAAGACGTCATCGTTGAAATTCATACCGACACCGGCCTCGTTGGCTACGGCGAGGCGCCGCCGACCGGCGCGATCACCGGCGACACCACCGGCGCAATCTTGGGCGCGCTTCGCGACCATATCATCCCCTCCCTGCGCGGGCAGGAAATCGACGCGCTGGAGCCGCTGATGAAGCGCCTTGACAAGTCCGTCGTGCACAATACCAGCGCGAAGGCCGCCGTCGATATCGCGCTGTACGATCTCTACGGTCAGATGCTGGGCGCGCCGGTGTATCATCTGCTGGGCGCAAGCCGCAAACAGATCACCACCGACATCACCATCAGCGTCAATCCGCCCGAAGAAATGGCACGCGACGCGCTGGTCGCCCTTGAGCGCGGCTACGACACCCTCAAGATCAAGGTCGGCATCGACCCGACGCTCGACGTCGCCCGCCTCGCCGCTGTACGCGAGGCCGTCGGCAAGAACATCCGCCTGCGCATCGATGCCAATCAGGCATGGACGCCCAAGCAGGCCGTCATGCTGCTCAACCAGATGCAGGAACGCGGACTTGACATCGAACTCGTCGAGCAGCCCGTTCCCGGCCGCGACTTCGATGGGCTGCGCTATGTCACAGAGCGTTCCTATGTGCCGGTGATGGCGGATGAAAGCGTATTCTCACCCGAGGATGCCATGAAGATCATGCAGATGGGCGCAGCCGACCTGATCAACATCAAGCTGATGAAGTGCGGCGGCATCCACAACGCGCTCAGGATCGCTTCCGCCGCCGAGGTATACGGCGTGGAATGCATGATCGGCTGTATGCTGGAGGCGAAGGTCAGCGTCAACGCCGCTGTGCATCTCGCCTGTGCGAAATCGATCATCACCAAGGTCGATCTGGACGGTCCGGTGCTGTGCAGCGAGGATCCTGTCGAGGGCGGCAGCGTATTTGACGAGCGCACCATCACCGTATCCGATGCGCCGGGCCTGGGCGTATCCGCCATCCGCGGTCTCCAATACCTTGACTGAGCAGCCGGAGGAGGATCAGCATGAATCCCTTTAAAGCCGCATCCGTGCCCGAGGAGGCCGGGCTCTCCTCAAGGGCGCTGCTTGATTATCTTGACGCGCTCAAGGCTTCCGGCATTGAGCAGCACAGCGTCATGGTTGTCAAAAACAATATGCTCGCAGCGAGCATGCACTTCGCGCCGCACACGGCCCATACCCCGCATATCTGCTACTCGATGAGCAAGCCATTTACCTCCATCGCCGCAGGCTTTGCCGTCAGCGAAGGGCTGCTCGCGCTTACCGACCGCGTGATCGATATCCTTCACGACAAAGCGCCGGAGAATCCCGATCCGTGGCTCTCCTCCGTGACGCTGCATCATCTGCTGTGCATGGGCTCCGGCCTCGTGCAGAAAAGCGATCAGATCCGCCACGTATTCGGTGACAGCGGAAACGGCGAGGACTGGGCGCAGGCCGTGCTTGCCTTCGGCTGCGACGCAGAGCCCGGCACAACCTTCCGCTACAATAGCCATGGCTCCTATCTCATCTCCTGTATGGTTCAAAGGGTCGCGGGCATGAACATCCGCGATTACCTCATGCCTCGCCTGTTTGAGCCGCTGGGCATTCAAAAGCCCCGCTGGGACATGAGCCCGCAGGGGATCTGCTGCGGCGGCTGGGGGCTGTATCTCTCCTGTGAGGACATGGCCAGATTCGGCGTCTGCCTGATGCAGGGCGGGGCATGGAACGGCCGGCAGATCATCCCGGAGGCGTGGCTGAAGGCTGCCACGCAGGTGCATATCGCCACCGACAATGTCCCGCGCAAACCCGAATGGGCGCAGGGCTACGGCTATCACTTCTGGCGCTGCACAGGCAATCGCTTCCGCGGCGACGGCTCCGAGGGGCAGTACTGCATTGTCGCACCGGATCAGCAGATGGTGCTCGCCGCAACGGCCAAAACCGAAGACCTCGTCGGAGAGTTTGACCTGTTCAACGAATACATCTTTAACGAAGCGCGCCAGACGCCTGCCCCTGCAGACGTGCAGCAGGCCTTTGCCGCGCGCGTCAAGTCCCTTTCCCTCTGACCCTTGCAAAGGAGAACACGATGCGCATTCATGCCAAGCGGCTGCTCACGCCGCAGGGATTCATCTCCGATCAAATCGTTACCATCCAAAGCGGCGTCATCATGTCCATTACACCGGGCACAGATGCGCCCGTCTGCGCGGACATCCTCACCCCCGGCCTGATCGATCTGCATGTTCATGGCGGCGAAGGGTTCGACGCGCGCAACTTTGACCTTAACGCCATTGTACCATTTCTCAATAAGATGCTCGAATGCGGCGTAACCGGCCTGCTGATGACCGTATCCACCGGCCAGCGCGATACGATGCGCCACGGGCTTGAGGTTACGCGTCAGGCCATGCGCCTGCAGAAGGAAGGCCTGCTTGGCGGCGCACGAATTCTCGGCGCACATCTGGAAGGGCCGTTCCTGAGCCTGGAACGCCCGGGCGCGATGCCGCCGCAGGACATTGTTCCGCCCTCCATCGCCGCCTATGAAGCGCTGTTCTCCGGCTACGAGGACGTCATCCGCAAGATTTCCATCGCCGTGGAGGAGCCCGGCGCAGACGAATTGATCGCCCATCTTCAGGCAAAGGGCGTTATCGTGCAGGCCGGGCACACCGACGCGACATTTGAGCAGGCACAGCATGCCTTCTCTCTGGGCGTCCGTTCGCTATGCCATACCTTCAACGCATGCAGGCCCATCCATCACCGCAGCCCGGGCATCATCACCGCCGCGCTGCTCCATCCCGATGTGTATTGCGAGGCGATCTGCGATCTTGAGCACCTGCATGGCGGCACACTGCAGCTCATCTACCGCATGAAGGGGGCGGATCGCATGATTCTCGTCTCCGATTCCGTTTCCACGCACGGCATGCCCGACGGCGACTACTTCATGGAGGGATATCACATCGTGGTCAAGGACGGCGTCAGCCATACAGCTGACGGCGCGCTCGACGGCGGCGGCGCGTACCTTGATCAGGCTGTCCGCAACCTCATGATGCTGGGCGCCTCCGAGGCGGACGCTGTCCACATGGCCAGCCGCACGCCGGCCGCACGGATGGGCTTTGGCGAGCTGGGCGAAATCGCGCCCGGCAATCGCGCGCATCTGACCGCATGGAACGCAGACTGGCATGTCGCCTTCACCATCCTTGAGGACGGCATGCACGCCGGAGGGCACTGATATGCGGATTGCGGGCATAGACATCGGCGGAACGAGCATCAAGGTCGGCGTATTTGACGGCGATATGCTCGTGCACAAGGACAGCAGAAAAACCCCCTTTGACAGCCCCGATGCAGTCTGCGATCTGATCGCTGACATGCTCCTTGGGCAAAACATCCAGCTTGCGGGCGTAGGCACGGCGGGCTCCGTCGAATCCTTCAGCGATACCGTCTCCGCCAGCAACCTCGGCTGGGAGGGCGTTCCGCTGAGGCGGATGCTGACAGAGCGCCTCGGCGTTCCCGTATGGGTGGATAACGACGCGCAGGCGGCGATCATGGCCGAATGGCACGACGGCGTCTGCCGCGGCGCGGAATGCGCGGTCTATCTCACGCTGGGTACGGGCATCGGCGGCGCCATGATCGTCGCCGGCAAACCTTACCGCGGAAAGAACAACCTCGGCGCAGAGTTCGGGCATATGATCATCCATCCGGATGGCCCGCGCTGTGTCTGCGGGCGGCGCGGCTGTCTGGAATACTACGCTTCCGCCACCGCACTGAAGCGTATGGCCGGCGGGCTTTCCTGCCGTACCATCATCGATCGGGCCAAAGCGGGCGATAAAGCGATGCTTGACGTATTTGACGCCTTTATTCGTGAGCTGTGTATCGGCATGAATACGCTGATTATGGTGTTCGATCCGGAGTATATCGTGCTGGGCGGCGGGCTAAGCGGTGCAGGCGAATTCCTCGCTGAGCGCTGCCAGCGTGAGCTTGAGCGGATTTTTGCCGACACGACTGATCCGCTTTACTGCCGCGTGCGCATCGCCAGGCACAAAAACGACGCAGGCATCATCGGCGCCGCGCTTCTCGCCCGGGAAAACCTGCTGTAGATGCCATTGAGACATACAAAACAACAGCCGCGGCTGCCGCTCATTTTGAGCGATGCAGCCGCGGCTGTTTGAATATCAAGGGTTGAGGATCGCCTTAAACAACCTTTCCCGGATTGAGGATGCCATTAGGATCAAACGCAGCCTTGATGCCGCACATCAGGTTCATCTGCACCTCTCCGACACTCTCGCACAGGAAATCTCGCTTGGCATGGCCGATGCCATGCTCTCCGCTGACCTCGCCGCCCATTTCCCGCGCAGCGGCATACAGCTCATCCATGACCTGCGCACAGGCCGCCTTCCATGCGCTCTCCTCCATGTCGTCCCGGCAGGCATAGATATGCAGATTGCCGTCGCCCGCATGGCCAAAGGAGCACACGCGCACGCCGACACGCTTGCCGATTTCTACGCTCTTGCGCACAAATGCCGGAATCACGTCGCGCGGAACGACCACGTCGCATTCGTCCATCGTGGATGTGCTGCCCTTGATCGCCTCCAGGAACGCGCCGCGCGCATTCCAGATGCTCTCCTTGCGCTCGTCAGTATCCGCCAGGAGGACGTCCTTCGCGCCGATGGACAGCGCCAATTCGGTCAGCGTATCCATCGCCGGCTTCAGTGCTTCTGCGCTCGGGCCGTCAAGCCGGACGAGCAGATAGGCATCCGCGCTCGTATCCGGGAATTGCTTGCCCAAATACGTCTCCGCGCAGGCGATCACCTCGCGCTCCATGAATTCCACCGCCGTCGGCTCGCAGCCGCAGCCAAGCACAGCCGGCACCGCGCCGATGCAGGCATCCAGATCGTCAAAGGGCATCAGCAGCGACAGATTAACCTTGGGCTCGGGGATGAGCTTGACTGTCAGCTTCGTGAGGAAGCCCAGCGTGCCCTCGCTGCCGATCATCAGGTCGATCAGGCTGTAGCCGCTGGAATTCTTAACATTCTTGCCGCCGAGGTTGATCACGCTGCCATCCGCGAGGACAACCTCCATCCCCAGCACATAATCGCGCGTCACGCCATAGCGCACGGCGCGCATGCCGCCGGCGTTAGTCATGGCGTTGCCGCCCATGGTCGCGGTCTTCTCGCCCGGATCCGGCGGATAGAACAGGCCCGTTCCCTCCAGCGCCTTCGGGAACTCCATCAGCAGCACGCCCGGCTCGACGGTCGCCGTCATGTTGCGGCGGTCGACCTCCAGCACGCGCTTCATTTTTTCGGTGGAGAGCACAACGCCGCCGTGGATCGCCACGCAGCCGCCGCAAAGGCCCGTACCCGAGCCGCGCGGCGTAACGGCGATATTGCGCTCATTGCAGTACTTCAGTACGGCGCTGACATCCTCGGTAGAAAGCGCCTGAATGACCGCTTCCGGCATATAATGGCCGTACTCGGTCATCTCATCGTGGTCATAGTCGGTGGAGATGGCCTCGCCGCTGAACACGCGCCCCGGCGCAAGCTCGCTGAAGTACGCCAGGTCTTTTTCATTCACACGATTGAACGTCTTCATGCCTTCCCCTCCTTCAGTCTGCCAATCAGCTCCGGCACGATCTCATACAGATCCCCCACGATGGCGACATGCGCCGTATCGAAAATCGGCGCGCCCTTGTCCGTATTGATGGATACGATATGGTCGCTGCCGTTCATGCAGGCCGTAAACTGGATCGCGCCGCTGACGCCACAGGTGATGATCAGCCTCGGGCGCACTGTACGGCCGGAAAGGCCGATCTGGCGGTCATTGGTCGTCCATCCCTTTTCCACCAGCGGACGGGTGACCGCCCAGTCGCCGCCAAGCAGCGCAGCAAGCTCCCTGATCATCTCAAGGTCTGCTTCCTTCTGCAATCCGCGTCCGCCAACCACCAGCACATCCGCATCGGAGATGCTCTTCTTCGGCGGCACAGGCTTAACGCTCACACAGCTGCTCACGCACTGCGCTACCGCCTTGGGGATCTTTCGAATCAGGACCTCGCCTGCCGCTTCCTCCTCGCGAACGGGCGGGTTCATGACCTTATAGCGGACGGTTGCAAACTGCGGTCGCGTGTTCGTCGTGACAATCTGCGCCATGATGTTGCCGCCGAACGCTGGGCGAATCTGCACAAGGTCGGTATTCTCACGCAGCAGCAGCGTCGTGCAGTCCGCCGTCAGGCCCGTATGGAAGCGCGTGGAAAGGCGCGGCGCAAGGCTGCGGCCCAGCGCAGTCGCGCCGACGAGCACGACGCTCGGCTTCGCATACTTGATATAATCCTCCACGCAGGAAGCATACGCATCCGCGCGATAGTATCCAAGTTCCTTGTCATCATAGACGGCGATCTCGCTCACGCCGTAATGGCGCAGCTCCTCTGCGTAGCTGCTGACGCCATCGCCAACGAGCACAGCCTTCACCTTAAAGCCCGGCACATTCGCCGCAAGCTCGCGCGCCTTACCGATGAGTTCCAATCCCACCGGATGCAGCCGTCCGCCGCTGACCTCGGCATAGACGAGGATGTCATTCCACTTCGATTTATCAACAGAGTCGACCTTGGTTTCAAGCTTGAGAATCGCCTTTTCCGGGCAATTCTTTACGCAGATACCGCAGACCTTGCACGCCGCGTTGAGCTCCGGCTTGCCATTCACCATATCGATCGCGCCGAAGGGACAATTCCGCTGGCATTGTCCGCAGCCCGTACATTTCCTCTCCAGAATCGCAATCTGTGCCATGCATCATCCCTCCCTTACACAAACTTCCACTTTTTGAGCAGGTCATGGAGCTTCCCAGCGCTGCCTTCGCCCGACCAGACCTCATGCTCGGTATCATTGGCAGGCGGGAAAATGCGCTCCACCTGCGTGGGGCTGCCTGCAAGGCCATAGTGATTGGGATCGGTATCCATGAAGCTATCGAGCCCCTGAATGGCAATGGGCTTATCGCCAATCTCGCGCGCCACCTTGAGCGAGGGCAGGCGCGGCATACAGATGTCCTGCTCCACCGTCACCAGGCACGGGAAGGGCATATGCACGGTCTCAATGACGTCCTGCAGCTGCTGCTCGGCATCCACGCCGTCGCCGGAAACCTCGAGCTTTGACACCCACGCCGCATGCGGAATGCCCATATGCTCGGCGATCGCCGGGCCAACCTGTGCGGTATCGCCGTCCGTGGTCTGCTTGCCGCAGAGAATCAGGTCAAAATCGCCGACGCTCTGTATGGCCTGAGAAAGGGTATAGCTGGTCGCCAGCACATCCGCACCGCCAAGACGGCGATCCGAGAATACATAGCCCTCATCCGCACCCATCATATACGCCTCGCGCACAACCGCCTGCGCCTGCGGCGGGCCCATCGTACCCACGACGACCTTGCCGCCGTTTTTCTCCTTCAGCCTCAGCGCCGTCTCCAAGGCATACAGATCATACGGATTCATCTTGCTGGCGATGCCGTCGCGCTTGAGCACGCCGGACTTCTCATCCACCTGCACCTTATTGGTTGAGGGCACTTGCTTAATGCATACAAATATGTTCACCGAAATCGCCTCTTTTCCAGAATTCGATTCAATTAAAACCGGCATGCTGCCGGGGGCATCACCGGCAAAGCAGGATCCATCCGGATGCTCTGCGGCAAGGCCGAAGATTAGCCAAAAGGTTCACATAACAAGCCTATCCAATTGTACATATTTTACAGTATTTCCCTTGTCTTTGCAACCACAAACACAAAAAACCGCCGTAAATTGGCGGTTTTTGAGATCAAAGATGCATCCCTGCTGTCAGGACTGCGCGGGCAAATCCCTCCCTGCGCAGTATGTGCAGGATCTCTTCGCCCATCGCAAGCCGACGCGCATCATCACACTTGTTCAGCACGGCATAAAACGCCCGTTCTCCCACGCCCTTGCGTGCGCCCTGCTGGGAAAGCAGCATCCGCACCGCATCCCTGCAGGTCAGCCTGTGCTGCATATCGCAGCAAAGCAGCGCGCAGACCTGCTCCGGCCTATGGCATACGCGCTCAACCGGCTCATCGAGCGCATCCAGCCCCATCACAGCGATAACGATATCCGACTGCGGCAGAATCACTGGCTCATGCGGCGCGGGCGCCTTGATGGGCAGGCCATGCGCGCCATCCGCCTCGACGACGATCGCATCCGCTTCAGCAAGCAGCGCCGCGAGCGCAGCATCATCCGGCATCGAAAGCTTGTTTTCTCCGTATGGCTCACCGCAGATGGCGTACTCCCCCGCCGACCAGCAAGGGCGGCATTCTTCTATCGTCCGGCAAAAATGCAAAGGCCTGCATATTTTGGTCGTCGTGATTGCTGCGGTTTTCATGCCGCCCTTGGCAAAAGCCGCGCAGAGATAGCGCTGCAGGCTTGATTTCCCGCCGCCGCCCACAAGCGAAATGACATGCTCCTTTTCAATCAACCCGGAAAAATACGCCTCCGGCGTGCCCTGACTAAGAACGCCATCCTGTATCCAATACGCTGCCGCACAAGCCATACGTTCCTCTCCTGCCGAGTATTTCTTTAAACGATTTGAGGGAAGCCGAAGCTTCCCTCATGATTGTATCATACGACACAGACACACTCAAGCCCATTGATAGGCATTACAGCTTCTCCATCGCCTTGTATTTTTCATACCTTGCGGCGGCGTCTTCCTTCGCCTGCTTGAAGAGCACCTCAGCGTACTCGGGGAACGTTCTCTTCAGCGATGCATAGCGCACCTCGCCGTCGAGGAACTCCTCATAATCCATGACCGGCTTTCTGGAATCGACGGTCATCGGCTTTTCACTGTTCGGGTTGTAGCGGTAGAGCGTCCAGTAGCCCGCATCAACCGCGCGCTTCATCTCGCTTTGCACGTTCTTCATGCCCGCCTTGATGCCATGGTTCACGCAGGGCGTATACGCCACGACAACAGACGGCCCCTTGTGCTCCTGCGCCTCCTTGAGGGCCTTGATCAGCTGATTCGGATCCGCACCCATGGCCACCTGCGCCACGTATACATTGCCGTAGGTCTTGAAGATCTCGCCCAGTTCCTTTTTACGGCTGCGCTTGCCGGCGGAGGCGAACTGCGCTACGGCGCCCAGCGGCGTCGCCTTGGAGCTCTGACCGCCAGTGTTGGAGTAAACCTCGGTATCGATGACGAACACATTGATATCCTCGCCGCTGGCAATCACGTGATCCAGACCGCCGAAGCCGATATCGTATGCCCAGCCGTCGCCGCCGAACATCCAGAAGCATTTTTTCGCCAGCTGATCCCGGCGCTCCAGAATCTTTCCAGCGAGTTCTGCCTCGCTCTTCTCAAGCTCCGCAATCAGTTCATCCGTCGCCTTTCTGGAGCGATCAAAGTCATCAAATGCGTCAAGCCATGCTTTCGCCGCCTCGCTGCCGGTCTTTTCGGCGTATTCCTCCACAAGCGCCTTCTGCTTCGCGCGCTGCTGCTTGACGGAGAGGAACATGCCCAGCTCCATCTCGGCGTTGTTTTCAAAGAGGCTATTCGTCCACGCCGGACCGAAGCCGCGCTTATTTACCGTATACGGGATACCCGGCATCGGAGAGCCCCACGCCTGAGAGCAGCCCGTCGCATTTGCCCAATAGACGCTCTCGCCGAAGAGCTGCGTGAGCAGCTTGGCATACGGCGTCTCGCCGCATCCCGCGCAGGCCGCCGAGAATTCGACGAGCGGCTGGCGGAACTGGCTGCCCTTTATGGTATACACCGGGAAAACGTCGCCCTTGTCAGAGAGATTCAGGCCGTATTCCCACTGCTTCTTCTTGCTTTCGGTGAACAGCGCCGGCTCCATGGTCAGCGCCTTCTCCTTCGCCGGGCAGCAGGCTACGCAGCTTCCGCAGCCGGTGCAGTCCAGCGCAGAAATCTGCATCGCGAAGTGCATGCCCTTGGCCTGCGCGCCCATCGCCGGCACAGTCTCAAAGCCTGCGGGCGCGTTCTGCTTCTCTTCTTCGCTGAGCAGATACGGGCGGATGACGGCATGCGGGCACACCAGCGCGCAGCGGTTGCACTGGATGCACTTGCTCGCATCCCACTTTGGCACGCTCAGCGCAATCCCGCGCTTTTCAAACGCGGTCAGGCCCATATCGATGCGGCCGTCCTCATAGCCCTTAAACGCAGAAACCGGCAAATCGTCGCCCTTCTGCCTGTTGACCGGGATGAGCAGATTTTTCACAACGTCCGGCAGCTTCTCCCCATCGGAATCCTGCGCCGTTTCTGCCTGCGCCCACGAGGCCGGAACGTCCACGCGGACAATCTGCGTTGCGCCCGCGTCAATCGCCGCAACGTTGCGCGCAACCACATCGTCGCCCTTGGCAAAATAGGTCTTGCGCACCGCATCTTTAATCATTTTAAGCGCGCTCTCGGTCGGGATTACGTCCATCAGCGCGAAGAACGCCGCCTGCAGGACGGTATTGGTGTGGCTGCCCAAACCAAGGTCATGCGCGATCTGGTTGGCGTCGATCATGTAGAACTGAATATTCTTTTCCGCGATCTGCTTTCTGACAGCCGCAGGGATATGCGCCTCCAGTTCCTCCTGCTTCCAGCTGCAGTTGAGTAGGAACGTGCCGCCCGGCACCACCTCATCCACGATGTCGTATTGGCTGATGTAGCTCTGGTTATGGCAGGCGACAAAGTCCGCCTGCTTGACATAGTAGGAACTGGTGATCGGCTTATCGCTGAAGCGCAGATGGGACTTCGTCACGCCGAAGGACTTCTTCGCGTCGTACTCAAAATACGCCTGCGCAAATTTGTCCGTATTGTCGTTGATGATGCGCACGGTGTTGTGATTCGCGCCAACTGTTCCGTCTCCGCCGAGGCCCCAGAACTTGCAGCGGACGAGGCCGTCCGTGTTTTCCTGATAGGGCTCAAGCGGCAGGGAAAGATGGGTCACGTCGTCGTTGATGCCGACCGTGAAGCCGCGCACGGGATGAGCCGAAGCCAGATTCTCAAACACGGCGACAATCTGCGCCGGATCGGTGTCCTTGGAACTGAGACCGTAGCGGCCGCCGATGACCTTGATGCTGCGGTCGCTGCTCATCAGCACGCTGCACACATCCTCATACAGCGGCTCGCCCACGCCGCCCATGGACTTGCAGCGGTCGAGCACCGCAATGCGCTGCACGCTTTCCGGCAGCGCAGAGAGGAAATGCTTCGCAGAGAACGGGCGGTACAGATGCACCTGAAGGAAGCCCACCTTTTTTCCCTCGCCATTGAGCTTCGTAACAACGCTGCGGATCACGCCGCTGGCAGAGCCCATCGCGATCACGATGTCGGTCGCATCCTCCGCGCCGAAGTAATCAAAGAGATGGTACTGCCTGCCGGTGATCTTCGCCATCTCGTCAAGATACGTTTCCACGATATCCGGCAGCGCGCTGTAAAAGCCATTGTTCGCCTCGCGAACCTGAAAATAGACGTCGCCATTCTGGACGGTATTGCGCAGCATCGGGTGCTCCGGATTGAGCGCACCGTCTCGGAAATCCTTGAGCGCATCCTGATCAATCAGCGCTTTGGCCTTCTCCATATCCGGCAGCTCGATCTTATTGATCTCATGGGACGTGCGGAAACCGTCAAAGAAATGCATGAACGGAATGCGGCCCTTGATCGCGCTCAGATGCGCAACGGGCGCAAGATCCGCCACCTCCTGCACGCTGCCGCTGGAGAGCATCGCAAAGCCCGTCTGGCGGCAGGCCATCACGTCGCTGTGGTCGCCGAAGATGCTCATGGCATGCGTGCCAATCGTACGGGAGGCCACATGCAGCACGGCCGGCAGGCGCTCGCCCGCAATGCGATAAAGCACCGGCACCATCAGCATCAGGCCCTGAGAAGACGTATACGTCGTCGCCAGGGAACCCGTCTGCAGCGCGCCGTGGACAGCCGTGATCGCACCCGCCTCGGACTGCATCTCCGTCAGCGTCACCGTCTGGCCAAAGACATTCTTTCTTCCCCGGGCAGACCACGCATCCGTCAGCCCCGCCATCGGAGAGGACGGCGTGATCGGATAGATGGCCGCAATTTCTGTAAAGGGATACGCCATGGTTGCGGCGGCTTCGTTGCCATCCATGGTTACATACTTTCCAGGCATTTTCATCACTCCTGTAGATTCTATTCTCAAAGCAGATTAAACCTGAGCGAAGCAAGATAGAGGATTGGGGACACTGTCCCCAAGCAGGTTTGGGCGGCAGCCCAAAGGAATCAATCCTTACCCTTTGCGGTGTCAATGCCGGCGGCGCCGACCAAACCCAGGCGCTTGGAGGCTTCCTCGCGCATCTTATACTTGAGCACCTTGCCCGCTGCGTTCATCGGGAAGGAATCCACGAACTCAATATAGCGCGGTACCTTGTGGCGCGCCATGCTCGCAGCAATGTAACTGAGCATCTCCTCGACAGTCATGTGCTCACCCTCCTTGAGGATGATGCAGGCCATGGCCTCCTCGCCGTAGCGCTTATCCGGCACGCCGATGACCTGCACGTCGCGCACGGACGGATGGGTATAGATGAACTCCTCGATCTCCTTGGGATAGATGTTCTCGCCGCCGCGGATGATCATGTCCTTCAGGCGACCGGTGATGCGGTAGGTGCCGTCCGCATCCCTGCAGGCAAGGTCACCGGAATGGAGCCAGCCTTCAGCGTCCACCGTATCGCGTGTGGCTTCCGGCATCTTGTAATAACCCTTCATCGTGTTATAGCCGCGGGAACAGAACTCGCCATTCTCGCCATCGGGCACGATCTCACCTGTTTCGGGGTTGATGATCTTGGTTTCTACATGCGGGAAATTATAGCCGACAGTATTGGTTCGAAGATCCAGCGGATCCGTCCACGCAGACATCGTGCTGCCGGGCGCAGACTCCGTCTGGCCGTATACGCTGACAATGCCGGTCATGTTCATCTCATTGGGATCAGCAGCCCGGCGCATCAGCTCCGGCGGGCAGCCCGCGCCGGCCATGATGCCCGTGCGCATATACGAGAAATTGGTCTTGCGGTAGTCCTCATGGTTGAACATGGCGATGAACATCGTCGGCACGCCGTTAAAGCAGGTGATACGCTCCTGATTGATGCACGCCAGAGAGGACTTCGCGGAGAAATACGGCATTGGGCAAACCGTCGCGCCGTGCGTCATCGAAGCGGTCATGGAAAGCACCATGCCAAAGCAGTGGAACATCGGCACCTGAATCATCATGCGGTCCGCCGTGGACAGGCCCATGCGGTCGCCGATACACTTGCCGTTGTTAACAACGTTATAATGCGTGAGCATGACGCCCTTTGGGAAGCCCGTCGTGCCGGAGGTATACTGCATGTTGCAGACGTCGTCCGGGCGGACGCGCGCCGCCATGCGGTGCAGCTCTTCCGGCGCAACCAATTCGGCGCGCTCCATGGCTTCCTCAAAGGTGAGGCAGCCCGGCTGCTTAAAGCCGACGGTGATGACATTGCGCAGGAACGGCAGACGCTTACAGTGCAGCGGCTTGCCAGGCGTGGCGGTCGCAATCTCCGGGCAGATTTCGTTGATGATCTGCTTATAGTTGGAATCCAGACAGGACTCGATCATGATCAGCGTATGCGTATCGGACTGGCGGAAGAGGTAATCCGCCTCATGGATCTTATACGCAGTATTGACGGTAACGAGCACCGCGCCGATCTTCGTCGTCGCCCAGAAGGCGATATACCACGCCGGCACATTCGTCGCCCAGATGGATACCTTATTGCCGGCCTTCACACCCAGAGAAATCAGCGCACGGGCGAAATTATCCACATCCTCGCGGAATTCTTCGTATGTGCGGACGTAATCCAGCGTCGTATACTTGAACGCATACTGATCCGGAAACTCCTCCACCATCCGGTCAAGCACCTGAGAGAACGTCAGGTTGATCAGTTCATCCTTCTTCCAGACATACTGACCCGTGCCGTCGTGGTTGGGATAGAGGGATTTCTTCTTGCCGCGGGTCTTTTCAAAGCGGCTCATGTAGTTGACAAAATGCGGGAAGATGACCTCGTAATCCGGCAGGTCCTCCATCCAGTCGACCTTCCACTCCAGCGAAATGAAGCCGTCATAGTCGATGGACGAGAGCGCGCGCATCATATCGCTGACCGGCAGCGTGCCTTCGCCGATGAGGTTGTATGTGTCCTTATCGTCCGAGTCGCGCAGATGAACATGCCTGACATACGCGCCGAGATTCTTGATCGTCGCATCCGCACTCTCGCCAAAATCGCGGTACGGATGATGCATATCCCAAAGCGCGGCCAGCTGATCACAGGCAAAATCGTCCATCAATGCGCGCAGACGCGAGGTATTGGCGTAAATGCCGCTGGTCTTGATCAGGATGGTGACGTCTGCTTCCTCCGCATCAGAAAGAAGCTCGCAAAGCCGTTCGCGCACAAGCTCTTCGCGGTCGCTGAGGGCGACGACGGCGACATAAGGCACCTGCATCTGCTTGGCAATCTGGATGAGGCTGCGGATTGAAGGCACGAAGTTTTCTTCATCAGAAGAAAGGTCGCAGGAGGTATCAAAGCACGGAATGGAAAGCTTCTTCTCCCTCAGCTGACGCGCCGTCGCCGCCATGTTGTATTTATGGAAGGGCGCACTGCGCTCCATCATTTCTGGAAATTTAGGCAGGTTATAGACCTCAATGCCCTCAAAATCCATGCTCACGCCGATCTCGAGGCATTCCTCCCAGCTCAGATGAGCCCATCCGCGTGTCGAAAAGGAAAGCTTCATACTGTTTCGGCCTCCTCATAGGTGATCTTGTTGAGCGCATTGATGTATGCCTGAATACTGGAACCCACGATATCGGTCGAGGTGCCGCGTCCGGAGTAGAGCTTGCCGCTCGAGCGGAGCTTCACGACGGTCTCGCCCATGGCCTCGCGTCCCTCCGTAACGGAACGGATCTGGAAATCGTCAAGCTCGTAATGGCAGCCAAGGATATTTTCAATGGCAAGAAATGCCGCGTCAACCGGGCCATCGCCCAGCGCCACACCCTCCAGCTTCTGTCCGTGCTTTTCAAGATGCATATACGCCATCGAGGAGGAGGTATTGCTCGCCGTGATAGAATAGCTGCGAAGCACATACGTAGAAGGCACCTGCATCGCCGCGGAAGCGACAATGGTATCCAGCTCACGGCTGGTAATGACGTCCCTACGCTCAGCGATTTTCTTGAACGCTTCGTAAACGTGCGCGCCATCCTCTTCGCTCAGGTCATAGCCGAGCTTTTCCACGGCCTTCACAACCGCCGTGATGTTGTCATGGCTGGTCAGCGCAATTTCGTCCGCCATCTCCGCCACGCCATTGTCAAACGGAGAGTTCTTCGAGCGGCGGGTTTCGCACATCCACGCAATCTGCTTGACAATGCGATTCATCTCCACCGTGCGCACCGGGCTGCTGACACCCCATACGTCGCCCTTTGCTGCAATCAGGCGGGCAACATTGGACAGAGACGTCTGATTGATCTGATACGCCGCCGCCTTGATCTCGCGCACGCCATGCTTGATCGCCGCAATTGCACAGGCATCCGCCATAGCCAGCTCATTCAGGCAGGAAAGACCCAGCGTAACCTCCGCAAGCTGCGGAACATTTGCGTAAATCGCATCAATGAACTCGCCCAGCTCGTCCGGCAGGATCGCACCCGTGGCGTCGCAGACGGTGACGGTCGTCGCGCCGGCACGGATTGCCGTTTCAATCGCCTGATACAGGAAGGCCTTGTCGCTTCGGGTTGCGTCCTCGGCGACGAATTCCACATCGGCCGTCTTTGCGCGGCAGGCAGCAATCGCCGCCTCAATCGCCTGAAGCATGGAGGCAGGCTTCTTCTTAAACAGATACTCCATCTGCACCGTGCTGATGGACGCGCACACCTGCAGGCGCGGATGCTTCGCTTCCTTGAGCGCGTTCCATGTCGCATCCACGCTCTCCTGAGACAGCTGTACCGGAACGGCAACGATGCTATGCTTTACCGTAGAGGCGACGGACTTGATCCTCAGCGCGTCGATCTTCATCTGCACGATCGGCTCAAGCTCAACGACAGAAACGCCCAGCTTATCAAGCAGCTTGGGGATCTCAATTTTCTCCTTAAAAGAAAGCGAAAAATCCTTTCCGGTCTGCTTCATGGTCACGTCGCTGATTCTGATCTGTTCCATTACGTAACACCTCTTTTTATGAATAAGAAAATGAAAAAGTCCTTGAAGCCTATGCTTCAAGGACGAAATAACACTTCGCGGTACCACCTTGATTACAGCAGCCTCACGGCATACTGTCACTCTCGGGCTCCATCAAGCCCAAAGCCGGTAACGGGGCGACCGTACTCCACTACGCAAACATGCATTCTTCGCAGAGTCAACTCAGGAGTGAGACTGCTTACTCTCTTCCGTACCGGCTTGCACCAGACGCCGGCTCTCTGAAACTTCCGAAAGAAGCTTACTTCCGTTATAGTCTTTGTTTTGTTGTGCTGTGAAATTGCAGTTAGTATAGCACATCACCGCAACAAAGTCAAACAAAATTTTATAAATATGCGGAATTATGCAGCAAAATCATACCGTTCCGTCTTTTATCCTCTGCGCGGCTCCATCTCGTAAAGCACGCCCAGATCCCAGAGCATGGAACTGGTCAGATACTTTTTGCGCGTATCTCGCGCCGCATGGAACGCATCGCGCGTATCCTGCCAGGTAAAGCCGATATCCTCCGGCTCCATCGCCATATTCAGGCTGCGCATCAGCGCTGCGATGGTTTCCGTTTCCGGCAGTTCCTCTTCCATAATACGCAGGATTTCATCCCAGCCGGAGACAATCCTCTCAAGACGAACGGCATGCTCCTGCGAATCGTTGTTGTGGAAGGTGCTGTATTCCAGCGCAATGACCGGCTCCGCCGTCCTGCCGAAGATTCTGCGCAGTTCGTCCTCCCATTTTTCGCGGCTGAAATTCCGGACGAATGCGAGCGCCTTTTCCCTGTCCGGCTTCAATTCGCGAATCTGATCGTATACCCGAAGCGCCTGCAGGGTACCCACGCCCACCTGAATGCCGTGCAGTTCAAACGCCTGCCCGCGCTCAAGCGCCATCATCTCCCACAGGTGGCTGAAATAATGCTCAAACCCACTTGCCGGGCGCGAAAGGCCCGCATAGCTCATCGCAATGCCCGAAAGAACAAGCCCCTCTACCGTCGCCTGAACGGCATCCGGATCGCGCATCGCCAGCTTCGGCGCGCTGTCAAAGATTCTTCTCAGCGCTGTACGCATCAGCTGCGCAATATTCTCGCAATAATACTCCCCGGTAATCAGGCTGGCAAGCCGCCATTCGCACAGCGCCACGTACTTGGCGAGCATATCGCCAAGCCCTGCATGAATCATGCGCATGGGTGCTTCCCGGATGATATCCACATCACAGATGATCGCATCGGCAGCTGCATTGGTCAGCGTGCATTTCACACCCTCGCGGATCATGGCTGAACAATTGGACGCAAAGCCATCCATCGACGGCGCGGTACCTACGATCATCATTTTCCGCCCGACCGCATGAGAGAGTACCTTACAGCAGTCATTAATCACGCCCGAGCCGATGCCCATAATGCAGTCGCATCCGGCGTCAAACGCCATGATGAGGCTGCCCATCGCCTCTTCGTTTGGCTCCACCTGCGTCATCGGAAAGCAGAAGAGCGTATACGAAACTCCTGCCTCGCCAAGTACGCGCTCCACCTGCTCCCACGCCGCAGCGCGCGTATTCACATCGCAGACCACAAAGGGTTTTTGAGCCCCCATCGCATCAAGCGCCTGCGGAATCTCTCTGATCGCACCGCTTCGGATACTCAGGTAATCAATGGAAACCTTATGCGTTCTCCCGCATGCGCATTCATGCCCGTCTCTTTGAATCAGCGTACTCAGCGAAGCGTCTGCAAAACGCATCATATCCGTTCTTCCTCCTTTGTGCCTTTTAAAGCCCGCCGCTTTGACATCTGTTTACTCGTCCATATCATACCGCCAGCCGTGGTCGCCATGGTAAACCATCAGTTTCGTCATGCCGCCGTCAATGCAGATATTTTCGCCCGTAATGAACCCTGCCCGATCCGAGCAGAGAAACAACGCCATATGGGCGATATCCATGGGATGCCCGACACGCCCGGCCGGCTGCTGCAGCGCATCCGGCCCTTCGTAAACCGTATACGCCGTATCAATCCATCCGGGAGAAATGGAATTGACGCGCACCCTGCCGGCAAAGCTCACAGCCAGCGCATGCGTCAGCGCGGCAATGCCGCCCTTGGCAGCCGTGTAGCTCTCTGTCTGCGGCTGACTCATTCTGTCGCGCGAGGAAGAAATGTTGAGAATCGATGCGCCCGGCGCAAAATACGGAGCAAACAGCTTCGCCAGATAAAACGGCGCCGTTACGCCAACCGCCATTGCATATGCAAACTCCGAATACGTGCATGTGTCGATGCCCTTCATCAGCGGCAGCGCATTGTTGACAAGCACGTCAACATGCCCATGCGCATCTATCACCGTCCGGGCGAACTGTTCAAGCGTATTCTGGTCAGCAAGATCGCCCACGAAGTGATTCCCCGGCGCTTTATCAATCACCCAAACATGCGCGCCATGCTTTTCAAACTCCTGCGCCATGCATTGCCCGATTCCATGGGCGCCGCCGGTGATCACGACAACTTTATCCCTGTACATGCATGCCTCCGCAAAGTCTGTTTTGCATTGTTACTCAGATGCCGTCGAGCTTGTCCTTCTTTCGCTGAATACGGATTCTGCGGCGTTCCTCACCATGCGCCCATGCCAGATGCTCATCCTCTGTCTGCAGAATCAGGCGCGGAACCTTTACTGGTCTGTCGTTTTCATCCAGCGCAACCATCATGAAATGCGCATTATTGATCCTGTTGCGCGCACCCAGATGGTTTTCCACATAGGTATCCACGCAAACCTCCATCGAGGAGGAACCAACCCATGTCATCTTTCCCTTGATGACAACCATTTCGTTCTGATACGCGCCCTGCAGGAATGTCAGGTTATCCACTGAAGCGGTGGTGACATTGCACATGGAATGCCTCTTGGCCACAATGCCCGCCACTTCATCAATCCACTGCATCAGAATGCCGCCAAAAAGGCGATTCGCACCGTTCAAATGGTTCGGCCGCACAATGTGGACGGTTTCCACTCTGGATTCATCCACAGTTTTCGCTTCTATACTCATACGTTTTCCTTTCGTCAATCAGAGTTTTCCTCCAAGCACTAAAACAACTATAGCATCATTGCATATTCTTTTCAATCGCAGCGCGATACATTTCCTTCCGATTTTTTATATCGTGCAGATCTTCTGCCAGCAGCAATCTCCCCTTGCAGGCAGCATTGTCAGATGCAGAGGTACGCTCTCTTTATTTTCACAGAATCGAAGTATTCTCTCTCATCTCCACGCATACTCAGTCATACAGACGGTATTTCAGGCACGCTTTACTGAAAGCATCTACGCCAGGCTTGTGTGCTGCGATCAGTTCCTGCGTCGTCATCCTGCCCAAGCGGTAATCATCAGTACCCAGCAATTTGTCAATGAAGTAGGAATCAACCTTCTTGCCATCAACCTCAATACTGCTGCACAGGAATTCAAACCTGTCCCCCGCCAGCACACGCACCTCGTCCAGCAGCACAAGACCCGCTTCAAACATGTTTACGGTTTCGACGTCCGTCACATGCACCTGCACACCGTGGCACATTGCTCCCTGATGTTTATTGAAGGTCGGACAAAACGAGACCGGCCTGAAATGCACGCCAGGCAAGCCATGCGCATTGGCGCGTTGCGCAAGCTTTTGCCCATTGAGAAAAGGCGCGCCAATCACCTGGAAGGGCTGCGTAGTGCCGCGTCCTTCGCTCACATTGGTTCCCTCAAAGATACATGTACCGATATATGCTGTCGCCGCATCCAGTGTCGCGCAGTTGGGAGATGGCGCAACCCACGGCAAGTCCGTTTCATCAAGGCGCATGCTTCGTTTCCATCCCTCGAGCGGGACAACAGTAAGCTCCACCCGGTCAAGCTTCAGGAAATCCTTCACATACAGCGACATCTCTCCGATCGTCAAGCCGTGCTGTGTCGGAATCTCATAATCGCCCACAAAGGAGCTGAACCGCCTATTGTGAATCGTTCCGCAAGTCCTTACGCCGCCAAGCGGGTTGATACGATCCAGTACGATCATCGCCTTCCCAGTACGGTTGCACGCCTCCAGCGCATAGGCCATAGAATACATGTACGTGTAGAATCGGGCGCCAACATCCTGGATATCAAACACCAGCACGTCAAAAGCATCCAGCATCTCTTCCGTAAAATGGCTGTTCTTTCCATATGCGCTGTACACCATGACACCGGTCGCTTCATCCACACAGTTTTCGACATGTTCACCCGCCTGAATATCTCCGCGGATTCCATGCTCAACCGCATACAGCGCGGTCAGATTGAACCGCTTGGCGATCACGTCAATCGTACTGTTGAAGTTGTGATCAATACCGGTAGGATTGGTCATCAGTCCGATACGTTTGCCGTCAAGCAAATGGGCAACGTTATCAATTCGGTCAATGCCGCTAAGAACATGAGCCTTCATGATGCATACCTCGCTTTCAATCCACAATCACATTTTCTGCTCAAAAACAGATACCCTTCCGCCAATCGGCTTGCGTCTGTATTCAGCATACATCTTTTCAGAAGCCAAGTCAAACATTCTTCTTTTTCGGCGGCAGAATACAGCGCGGATTCCCGCTTTATTTTCATAAAAACCCTCCATTCACTGCCGCCAAGCTCCATTGATCAGGACAAAAAGCAATGAATGGAAGGTATTCAATAGAGTGTATTTATCGGTATCTCATTTTTCAGGTTCAGCTGAATACCCCTGCGCCGCTGTGCGTTACATCGTGAGCTTCACCAGGTCAAGGAACTCCTTCATGATCGACGAGGGCATCGCATTTCCGGCGCGGGACTCTTTCACCATTCCGTTGAGCGACTTTCCCTTTTTGATGAACTTATCCCACTTTGTAACGTATTTTATCGTCTTTTTCAGCTTCGGGAATTTTTCTTCCAGCAGCTTTTTGGCAATATCCTTGCCGTATTTTTCCGCAATCACCTTGAATACCGACTTATCATCAAGCGCGCTGGTCTCAAGCACCTTCACCAGAGCCATCGCATACTTGGCATCCTCCTTGCCAAGCAGCTCTTCCATGGCTTTGTTGATCTGAGTGACATATTCATCTTCCGCGTATTCCCGGATGATTTCAAGCAACGCTTCGCTGCTCTTCTTGATTCCTTCCGGACTCAGCGCGAACACATAGGTGTATTGCTCGCTTCCGCATCGGCACACGATCTCGCCCCATCCGGCAGCGGCTTGCGAAGCCGAGAGTCCCCCTTTGGGGCTGACCGTCACTTCGTAGGTTTTATCTCCATCCGTAAAGCTATAGCTGCCGCCTGTATGGGTGACGGTAATCGCCTGTATAATGTCGTTGACATTTGACCACTTGCCCGGCGCATTGGCCGAAGTCTCGATCATCCAGCTGATCACGGCTTTTTGGGCATATGTCGCCGACCGGCGAGCCTCCTTCAGCGTGTCGATGTCAAGGTCGCTCATATCAAGCGAAACGGTATACAGTTCCTCCAGCTCTTTGGCAAGCTTATCTTCCTTCTCAGCGACAGCTTCCATTCTCGCTTCGATGAACTTATCGACAATCTCTTTGCAGATCTGGTTGCTCTTTGTGATCTCATCCTCGAAAGATCCCTCGCTCATGCTGAAATGATCGCATTCAAAGGGCATGCCCGTCAGATTTCCGGCGCCGTCAACCACCAGATCGCCGACTTTACAATCGATCATCAGGGCTGCAAACCGCTGTTTCGGAGATGTTCTTTCAACGCTCAGCGTGCAGGAATCGCCCTGAAGAAGGAACACATTCTTTTTGCTGCCGAAGTATCCGCGCCCGATCTGCGCCTGAGAGGCGACAATCACGCCGTGAGTCAGCAGCTTCGTATGATCCGCCCCTGTATGGAAGGTGAAGCTGTCCGTCGTGAGTCTGCCGTCTGCGGCCATATTCAGGACGCCCGAACCGGTAACGCTGAAGGAATCTGCCGTTATCCGGCTGCCCGCCGAGAGCATCGCTATGCTGCCCTCATCTGTGATGCTGCCCGCACGGATGGAAGCGCTATCCCTCATATCAATTCCGCCGCCGCCTTCAAGGATCAGTTCCTGCGCAATCAGCCGCGCAGACCCATTCATTTTGACTGTACCGCCCTGATCAATGCGGATCTCACCACCAGCGCTGAGCTTGACGCCCTCCAGTTCTGCCAGCGCCTTGACCCGAATATCCCCGGATACAACCGTATCCACATCAAAAACCGTATCCTCATCGATGACCAGATCGCCGGTAACATAGTTCGGGAAAACCACATCCGCAGCAGAGGTCACCTCGGTCTGCAAGTCTTCGTCCGCCGTAACCACCACGCACAGATCGCCATGGTCACACTTAGACGGATTCTCGCTCGTGCAGCGCAGGATCACCGTCGCGCTCTTTGATCCGAGATAATGGATATCTCCCAGCGAATGCACCTGACGCACATCGCTGTCCGGCGGGATGACGAGGGAATCTCCTTCGTACTGTACGCTCAGGCAGGGAGACGATACCGTCACCTCCACGCTGCCCATCTTTGCCGCAGCAATCGTACTCGCCCAGTCGCCAGCATAGATGATCGCTCCATTTTTCGTGTTATGGGCGGTAATCTTCGCCGTCACGTAAGCGCCGCTGTTGTCTTTTTTGACTTCGCCCCAGCTCACTTCCGCCGTCAGCGTTTTTTTCAGCGTATCCGCCGTCAGGGCTGGATTGATCGGGTTCTCTGCAAAATACTCCAGCGCGCCCTCGCAGCTGTCCGGATCAATCAGAAGATTGACACATCCATCGAATGCCGCTTCTCCAATATTGCTTTTGATTACCCCGGTAATCAACAGATAGGTCAGGCTTTCGCAATTGGCAAACGCCTGCGATCCGATTTTTCCCTTCAGTTCGTTGACGATGTAGCTCGAATCATAACTGCCTGTACTATACATTTCCAGCGTTTTCAGCGATGTGCAGTTTTTAAACGCCTCGTCTCCGACTCCGCTCCTGAATCCAGAAAAATATACTTTCTCAAGCGCGGTGCAGTTTTTAAACAGCTTATTGGGAATCTTACAGCCTTCGCCCGAGTAATAACTGCTATAAAAAGTTGTCAGTCTGGCATTTTTCAAAGACGTGCATCCATCAAAGACACCGTCCCACAAATGCAGGCCCCTGGAACCTGTCAGTACGAATTCTTCAAGGCTCGCACAATTCTTAAACGCCTCAGTATAAATCCTCACTTCTTTGAAATAGGACGGATCTGTTAAACTATAAGATGAAGCAAACTCAATTCTCTTCAGTTTGGCACAGTCTTTAAAAGCGTATTCAGGTATCAAAAGTTCATAATCATTATCCCGAATTATAACACGCTCAAGCGTCGTACATCCCTCAAAACAGCTTGCGCCAATGTACTCCACCTCTGCTTCTTTCAAAGCGGTGCATCCACGGAAACTGCCCTGCATCGCGCGCATTACGCCGCAGGTCACTTTTTGCAGGCTGGTACAGTTCGCAAAGGCAGCAACGCCTGTGCTGCACAGCGCTTCATCATTCATCCGGACGTATTCAAGCGCCCCGCAGTTTTCAAACGCGCCATCATCGATTCGTACGGTTGCCGCGTCCCTAGAAAGATCCATGCGTATCAGATCCTGGCAGTTGGCAAATGCATAGGAATCTACGATGCTTACTGCGTCAAGACCGTCTATTTCCTTCACAGCGGTACCTGCAAATGCGTGGGTTTTGATCTCCGTAACCGGAGCGAGAATCTCCACCTGTTCCAGATTTTTGCAGTACATGAACATGTATTCCGGAATCACGCCGGTCGATCCCTTCCAGACAACGCTGCGCAGGCCATCACACTCAGCAAAAACCTCCCACCCAAAGGACGTCACGCCGGCAGGAATGGTGATCTGTTCAAGTGCATCACAATTGGAAAAAGCATTCCGACCAATGCTTGCAACACTATCCGGAATCTCCACATGCTTCAGTCTCGGACAGTCGGAGAACATAAGCGCTCCCAGAGTTTTTACACCATAGGGAATCACAACTTCCTCAAGATTCGTACAGCCGCTGAATGTCATGTGTTTTACATCGCTGAGTCCTGCGGACAGAACCACTTTTTTAAGCGTTTTATTCTCAAGGAACGCATAGTTATTGATCGTGGTGATGCTATCCGGCATGATAAGCGATGTATAGTTGTAGTGTTCGTATTGCCTGAACGCATTTTCTGCGATTGTCGTAACGGGAATACCCTCAATTTCTGCCGGAATGACGATCTCTTCAGGATCCTTTCCCATCTTGACTCCAGTGATGATGTATGCGTCTGCGCTGCTGTTGAGCTTATACTCAAGGCACGCCAGCGTCCCCACTTTTCCGGGGCCGACCTCAATGCATTCCGTCTGCATGGATGCGGTATATCCGCCGGCGTCGGTGACGGTCACTTTGGCGTAATATGTTCCGTCAATCTCCGGCGTATGGGTAAAGGCGCTTTCTGCCGCCGAGCTGTTTGATGCCGTCAATTCTCCATTGCCATACACCTCAAATGCGTAGGTATACGGCTCCGTCCCCCAGCTCGCATGGGCCTGCCAAGTCAGGGGATTTCCCGCTTCCGGCTCCGCCGTAACCGCCTGCGCCGCGGTGATCTCCGGCAAAGCCGTATTGCGGAAGTCCACGCTCTTCTCAGCAGCCCAGCGCTCCACATTTCCGCTGCCAAATGTATGCAGCTCAACATCTGTGCAATAATCCAACGCGCCGTCCGCAATCAGCGTATTCTCATTGTCAAAGGTGAGCAGCTCAAGATTCGTGCAGCCTGCGAACGCATACTGCCCGACCGCATTCACGCCGGCGGGAATCACCATCTCGTCAATACCGATACAGCCGGCAAACGCACGCGGGCCAATCGAGGTGATCGTATCCGAAAACGCTACGTCGCGCAGCTTTATGCAGCCTGCAAACGTCGAATCCGGCACATTTTCCATGCCTTGCGGCAGAGAAACCGACTTCAAAGCCGAGCAGCAGGAAAACACGCCTTCCCCCATCGCCACAAGCCCTGTGCCGAACGTGACAGACGAAAGCCCGGTACATCCGGAAAACGCATTCATGCCGACATGCTTTACCGAATTCGGAAGCGTGATAGACGAAAGCCCCACGCAGCCCAGGAACGCATCCTCGCCGATTTCGGTCACGGTATTGGAAAGCGCAATCGATTTCAAAGCGGCGCATCCGGCAAACGCATTCTTTTCAATTCTCGTCACGCCTGACGGGATTGTGACGCTTTCGAGCGCGGTACAGCCCTCGAACAGATACGCCGGGAACTCCTTCAGTGAAGTGATATATGTCAGGCTCGTGCAGCCGGAAAATGCGCCCTCGCCGATGATTTCTTGCCCGCTGAGTGTCACTTGATACAGGTTTTTGCAGCCGTGGAATGCGTAATCGCCAATCCGCGTCACGTTGCTGGTCGTTTTCACGGTCTGCAGGTTCTCGCATGCCACAAACGCATAATCGGCAATGGCTGTCACCGGATGATCGTGATGAGAATAGGGAATGGCGATCTCTTTCGCGCCGGCATCGCAGCCGATAACGCAATAGGATTCCCCATCCGCATTGAGGCTGTAAAAAAGCGGATCCGGATTCGGGTATTCCTCAATTGCAATCGCATTGCCCTGCACAGCCAGCTCTCGTCCCAAGCCATCCATCACATGCGCCTGAGCGGTGTATTCTCCCGGCTCTTCAAACTGCACACTGTATATGGCGCTGCTTGTATATCCGCTCTGTTCATACAATCCGCCGTCTTTATACAGCGAATACTGAACCATAATCGCGCCCGCATGTCCGCTGACGCTCAGATTCCACGTCATCGGATCGTTGAGCCACCCTGCCGTATCTTCTGCAATCAATGCCGCATCCATCTGTCCGGCAAGCTGCGTCTTCGGGCTGATGGCCTGCGTCGTCGTGCCGTCGGCATGCTCGCAATAGCAGATCGCATACATCTCACCGGTGAGCGCCGTTTCATGGCTTTCCCTAAGCGTATAGATCAGTTCCTCGGACGCTTCAAACCGCCTGTATTCTTCGCCATTGAGGATCACCGCCAGCTGGCACAAGTCGCCATACATCACGCTGCCCGGATCGATTTCCCACGTGAGGTCAATTTCATTTCCCTCGCACAGCAGGCGACTAACAGTAACACGGGGGATCAGTTCTGAAGGCGCGGAAGGATCAGACGGATCTCCGATCATTTCCACATTGCAATCCGGATGCTGCTCAACGTAGCGCAGCGCATACTGCGCCGCATAGCTGCCCCATTCGCACCTGAACGTCAGATTGCTGCAGCTTGCAAAAGCATCCTTTGCAATGTATGTAACGGACGATGGAATATATATCGTTTCCATGTTCTCGCATTCTGCAAACGCCCTTGCGCCGATTGCATTCAGCTTTTCAGGCAATACCACATTCTGCAGCGCATCATTTCCGCAGAACGCCTCTTTTTCGATCTCCAGCAATTGAGCAGGCAACTGCATGGTTTGCGCAGATGCACCGCCTGCAAAAAGCATCAGGAAAACCAATCCCAGCAAAAGCGATCTCTTCAGAAGTGCGTTTATCTTGCTCATCCCGATTCCTCCTATGCTCTTACAGCAGACTCATATGTAATTTGCGTATACATTTCCGCGCTGCAGGAGTAAACGCTATCGTTTCCTATGCTTTTAACGCAGGGTTTCATGCAGCTTGCGCAATCAGCATCATTTGTTAAGGGCAGATTATTCTCCATCTGCTTCGTACTTATTAGTGCTATTTTCTGACAAAGCGAATCGATTGTCAAGTTATCATTTGCACCAAGCGGGATTTCTGTGTGTTATTTACTTTTTGCTGCAATAGTCCATGCATAACGCAATCATTCTTTCGATTTCCATAAAAATACCAACACCTTCCATTTATCGTCCTTTTTCTGCATGACATTCACAGCAGAGGAGGATAACAAATTATCGGTATTGGTAGGTTTATTTGAAAACTATAGGGGCCTGTATAACACCCAAGCCCCCTTTTTCAGGCTTATGCAGATTCTTTAATCCTCAATCTATCGCTGACCAGTGCAATGAACTCCCCATTCGTCGGCTTATCATCAAGACTGCACACATTCCGCCCAAACGCCTCGTCAAGCGCCTCGATCCTGCCTCTATTCCATGCGACCTCAATCGCGTGCCGGATCGCCCTTTCTACTTTGCTTGACGTCGTCCCGAACCTGTGTGCAATGCCGGGGTACAGCTCCTTCGTAATCCGATTGATCCTCTCCGGATTCTCCATCACCATCTTTACCGCTTCGCGGAGGTACTGATACCCCTTGATATGAGCAGGAATCCCGACGGTCAGAAAGAGATTGGCGATCTGTTCTTCCGGGTTATCACCGATACCACCCCGAATCTCACTCTGAATCTTCAAGCCTATGGCATCTGCTCGTTCAGCCTCTCCCGCCGCCTCGTATACGCGCTGGGCAAGCATCATGTAATCAAACGGCTTAATCATGTAATAATTCACGCCCAGATTAACGGCGCGTGTTACAAAGTCATCCCGCCCCAATGCCGTCAATGCAATTACGCCTGGCCTGTGCGCCAGTTTCATCGCTGCCATTCTTTCAAGCATGGCGTATCCATCCATTTTAGGCATGATCATGTCGCAAATCAACACATCCGGCTCTTTTTCCTGAATCAGCGCCAACGCATCCAATCCATTTCCTGCCGTACAGGCAATCTCTATTCCCCCCTGCTGTGACAAAAACGACGAAACCATTTCCCGAAGCTGCGAATTGTCATCTGCCACCACCACTCGAACCGTTTCCATTATTTCCGCCTCCAATATATCCATATAATATATTAAATTCATATTATGATATAATATAGCATATTGTGCATCACATGTAAACATAAAAATCCACTTTGCGCACATCGATTTCATTTCATGTATACGCTATATCGAGAAAAATAGAATCATTCTCCGCAGCAAACTGTTTACTGCACAAGATTCAGTTCCTCACCGCTCAGATTATAGCCGACAAAGCCCTCCGGCACAGCACCAACAATAATCGACTCCGCAACCAGCATGTTTGCCGATACCTGCGTAGTCTTTGCCCCGGTTGGAATGACAATACGAATGCTCGCCGTCACCTTCAGGTATACTTTATGGCGAGTCTGGTTGATTCCACATGCTTCAAACTCTGTTGCAAAATCTGTCGCAATGGAACCGATCGGGACGATCGAAACCGGAACGCCGGGGCCGCTTCCCGCGAAAAGCGTAATGCCCAGCGCGGCGCCAAGCGGAACGCTCACGCGCTCGCTGCTCATATTGTTGAGCCTTCTCAGCGCTGCCTTGCCTGCTTTATCCGCAAGCTCATTCATCCTCATGGTATTCGCCGAAAGCAGCGCAACCTGCCCTCGCTCATCCATGCGCACCGTCATCAGCTGATCATACGCTACGCCGTCCTCCAGTGCCTCCGCCAGCGCTCCCTGCAGCACCTGGGAAGCCATCGCCGCCGATCTTGCCTCTGCCAGAGAAAACACAAGCGGCTTAAAATTGCGGTCCGCCAACAGAAACAGCACTGTTCCCATCGTCAAAAGCATTGCTGCTCGCCTGAAAATGCGTCTGCGCCGCACAAGCGCAGAATATTTTTTGATCTGATCGGCAGTCATTTCATCCCTCCCTTCGTCTTATATTCAAACGCCTGTCCAATTTTGCTTTTATGATGCGAAGACAGGTTTTGTGTGATATAATGATTTTGAATGACGATCATCCCTCACCCCTTTACAAGGAGGAAGAGCATGCCCAAATACAACGATCCCAAGAAGAAAACAGCGAAGTTCACGCCGCTCACCCCTGCAGATGGGGAGCTTGATGACACTTCGTCCGATCTTGATAAAACGCAGCTGCGTATCCCGGAATCCAGCGCTGCGCCGCAGCATACATCACGCATGCCGGAGCCCGTGGTCACAAAGAAGAGCAAAAAGAAAACACGCGAGCGTGACCGCGAACGCCCGCATTCGATCTTCAAACCCAGAACCAAGAATCCAAACTTTGCGCTGAGCGTCGCTGTAACGACCATACAGCTTTGTTCCATTCTGCTTCTGTGTGCATGCCTTGCGCTGGCAGGCGTGCTGATCGGCATCGCCAAAGCGTACGTCGATACCGCACCGACGCTCGACCTCGCAGCCATCGATGCGCAGGATAAGACTTCCTTTATTTACGACAGCAAGGGCAATCTGATCACCGATTACAAGGGCACCGAGGATCGCGTGATGGTCTCCATCGACGAGATTCCCCTGATGCTGCAGAATGCATTCGTCGCCGTGGAGGACGCGCGATTCTACGAGCACAACGGCGTGGATGTCAAACGCATTGTCGGCGCGCTGGTCGCTAACTTCACGACCGGATCCACGCAGGGCGGTTCCACGATCACGCAGCAGCTGATCAAGCAGACTGCGCTGTCGAGCGAGCTGTCCTATAAGCGCAAGCTGCAGGAAGCTTACCTCGCGATGGAACTTGAAACGCGCTATACCAAGCAGCAGATTCTGGAGAGTTATCTCAACACCATCTTCCTGGGCGGAAGCTATTACGGCGTGAAGGTTGCTGCCAACGGTTACTTCGGCAAGGAGTTGAGCGAGCTCACCCTGCGCGAATGCGCCATGCTCGCCGGCATGACGCGCAGCCCGAACTACTACAACCCGCGCAGGAATTTCTACACGCTCAACACGGAGGGCAGCAACACTGCGGATATCACCAACAACCGCACAGACTATGTCCTGCGCCAGATGCGCGAAAACGGCCTGATTTCCACGCAGGAGTATCACGCGGCGCTCGATCAGTCCACCGCCCATGTGCTGCAGACCTCCCCGACTGCGACAGATATGTACGCCTATCCGCATTATGTCGAATATGCGATCAACGACGTGATCGACACGTTCCTTGATCTCAACGGTCTTGAGGATACCTCCGCGAACCGCTATGCCATGGAGAACAAGCTGCGCACCGGCGGCTACAGCGTCTATCTGTGTCTGGATACCGAGATTCAGCAGCTTCTTGAGGAAACGCTCGCCACGTGGGACGACTATCCCCGCCTGCGCGATCCATCCGACAAGGTCTATCACGCGCGCAACGCGGACGGTACCTATACCGAAATCGAACAGCCGCAGGCCGCGGCATGCATCTATGACTACCGCACGGGCGAACTCAAAGCGATTGTCGGCAGCCGCTATAAGCCCACCGCACGCAAGACGCTCAATCGCGCCAGCGATATGAACATGCCTGTCGGCTCTTCCATCAAGCCGCTGACCGTCTATGCGCCGGCGATTGATCTGGGCGCATCCCCCGCATCCATCGCCTACAACATGCCCGTTCCGATCTCCGGCTGGAAGGATTCCTCCGGCAAGGACGCTTGGCCGCAGAACTACGGCGGAGGCGGTTACAAGGGGCCGCAGAGCTTCCGCAATGCGATGCGCAATTCCCACAACACCTCCGCCGCGCAGATTCTGATGAGCTACGTCGGCGTGAACCGGGCAGTGGAATACCTGCATCTGATGGGCATCGACGACGCGCACATCAACGCGGATCCCTTCGGTCTTGCGCTGGGTTCCTCCGGCGTCACGCCCGTACAGATGGCCGTCGCCTTTGGCACGGTCGCCAACAAGGGCGTGTATCAGGAGCCGATCTCCTTCTCCCGAATTCTGGACAGCAACGGCAACGTCGTCGTCGATATGCGCCAGCAGCAGGATCGCCATCAGGTCTTTAAGCCCTCGACCGCCTATCTGGTTGTGGATATGCTCAAAGAGGCCGTGCAGAGCGGCACCGGTACAAAGGCGAAGATCTCTTCGCAGGTTGTCGCCGGCAAGACGGGCACCAACTCCGACAGCAAAGGCGTATTCTTCGCCGGCATGACGGGCTGGTATGCCGGTTCTGTCTGGATTGGACACGACAACTACAAGGCGCTGACCTCCAAGGCAACCGGCGGCAACGCAGCCGCGCCCCTCTGGCAGGAATTCATGGAGCGTATCCATAAGGCCAAGGGGCTTGATTCCCGCGAAATCATCGACGGAAAGCCCGCAGACTACGGTCTTGTCCGCGTGACGACATGCGGTGTAAGCGGTCAGCTGGCAACGGACGCCTGCTACAATGACGTAAACGGCTACAAAACCATCACCGATTACTGGTACGAAGGCAGCGTTCCCACCGCCTATTGCTCCATGCATAAACAGGTTTCCGTCTGTACGGATTCCGGTCTTCTGGCGACGGAATACTGTCCGGATTATGCCGTGGACAATCGCGGTATCGTGCTGATTCCGCGCGGTCATCCGCTGTACAATGCCATCGGCAGCTACGGAAGCACCATCCGCAAGTATCTTGGCGAATTCGCCACGCTGCAGAGCACCTCTGACATCGAGAACCACATCTGTCAACTGCATGACGAATACACGGCCTCTCAATCGACGTCTGAGCTCGACGCGCTCGTGGAAAACGCCTATAGCCTGACCCTTCAGGCATACCAGCTGGTCGGTTCTTCGCCATACATCAGCAACGACACGCGCAGGCAGATCAATACAGCGATCAGCACCGTGCAGACGCTGCTGTCGATCTATCCGATCGACTACAGTTCGCTGGAGGGCGCAATCAACAACCTCTACAGTCAGCTGCGCGCTGCCGGGCTGCTGTGATTGGGCTGCCGCCCAAACCCGCCCGGGGATTTCATCCCCAGACCCCCACTCCGCTTCGCGGCGGTTTTAAGATTCTTACAAACATAGACGAAGGCTGTACCGAATATCTGGTACAGCCTTCGTTTATTCCGTTTCAAATGCGTGTTCGTGCGCTTTAAAGAATTCGTAATATGTCCGCACGTTTTTAAGCTCCGTCCATCGCCGCACATCCACCGGATCGCTGTCCAGATCGTAGATCTTCGCCCCGCGCATGGACAGCAGAAAGGGCGAATGCGTGCTGATGACAAACTGGCAGCCCATAAAGCGCGCGCTGTCTGCAATGAACTGACACAGCTCCATCTGCCGCTCCGGCGAGAGGCTGTTTTCCGGTTCGTCAAGCAGGTAGAGCCTGTCCTCCGTGATTTTATTGGTAAAGTAGCGGAATGCGCTTTCTCCGTTTGAAAACGTGCGCACATTCATGCCCAGCTCCTCTTTGACATACTTCGACTGCGTTTTCTTCCTCGCCCGAACAATCTTTTTGAGCTGATCATAATCCTCCATGGAGGAAAGCTGGAATCTGGCGCGCTTATTTTCCAGGTATTCGTCAAACACATCCGTTCGCTTGCGGTCGATCCCTTCGTTGAGTTCGCGCAACGAGAGCATGTGATCAAACACATCGTCGCTGGTGATGATGCAGCTGCCCTGCGGAATATGGTTTCTCAGCTCCATGCGGCACATCGAAACGTAATCCTCAAAAAAGCTTGTGCGGTTATAAGGCGCTTCCCACAAGAGCCCTGCCTTCTCCGCTATGACATGCAGCGCGGTGGATTTCCCGGTGCCGTTTCCGCCGTAGAGAATCGTCACCGGCTCAAAATCGATCCTCGAGAACTGCCTGCGCGAAAGGATCTTGAACGGATAAAACGACGTATAACAGGTTCTCTTCTCCGCCATGATGTACGACGTTTCGCGCTCCGCATCCGGGAAAACAAACGAATCGAGATAGAGCATATCTGGCCTCTTCCTGCATGTAAAGTCACCCTTTGGGGCAGACTGTATGTCAAAAGATCGAGGAGGATGATTCATCATGATCGAGCAGGATACCATCTATCTCCTTCGCGAATGCGACGCCGGCATCAAAATGGGCGTTTCATCGCTGGAGGATGTACTCCCCCGCGCGCAGGACGACAGGCTGCGCAGCCTACTCTCCGCAAGCAAAGCCACCCACAATGAACTGAAGGCCGACCTTCAGGCGGCGCTGCACCGCTTCGGCGATACAGGCAAGGAGCCGAATGTCATGGCCAAAGGCATGTCCACATTCAAGACCAATGTCGAGATGATGGTCGATCCATCCGACGCGACGATTGCAGACCTGATCACAGACGGCTGCAACATGGGCGTCAAGTCCCTGTCCAAATACCTGAACCAATACGCGGCAGCGGACGAAAGCGCTAAGGACGTATGCAAAAAGCTCATCCACATCGAGGAAAAGCTCGCGCACGACATCCGCGGCTATCTGTAAAGAAAAGAACGATAGGGCTGCCGCCCCATAACCCGCTCGGGGACATCGTCCCCGAACCCCTTCTTCGCTTCGCGGCGGTTTTAAGGCACTTGACATACGCGAACTACGTTCGCGCATGGAGGCTTATTGCCTTGCGGCAAACCGCCTGACGTCCACCCCGACAAACGGGATGACCTTCATCCGGCTCGGGTCGGTCAGCCTCGCGCCAATGCGATCGTCGTATTTTTCATAGAGCAGCTCACTGTCCAGATTCGTCGTGATCACGACGGAACGATTGGCATTGCGGCGCTCATTGATGATGTGATAGAGCGAGGAAACCGTGACGCCGCGCAGCATCGGTTCGCTGCCGAGGTCATCGATACACAGCAGGTCGCAGGAAAGCATATCCTGCACCTGCTCAATGCCCTCCTCGCCAAACTGATACCGGCGCATCGCCTCAATGAGCTTATACGCCGAAACGACGACGACGGAATAGCCCCGCTCCAGCACACGCTGGGCAACGCAGTTCATCAGGAAGGTCTTGCCAAGGCCGGAACGGCCGCACAGCAAGAGCCCCTTTCCTTCGCCCGCGGCAAACGAATCGGCATATTCCTCACAGAACGCGCGGCACTTCCTCATGAAGCTGCGCTGCGTGCCCTTCCGTCCCTCTATCGGCTCATCCGGGAAGATTTCCTCATTGAACGCAGTAAAATTCTCCCGTTCAAGGCCCTGCAGCCCTTCGGACTGATAGAGCCTGTTCATCACCGCGCGCCTCAGGCACGAACACATTTCATGCACCGGCTCGCCAACATAGCCCGTATCGCGGCATTCGCTGCAGCGATAGACCGGCTGCAAATAATCCTGCGGCAGACCACAGGCCAGAAGCGAAGCGCGAAGCGCACTGTTGATGCGCTCCATCTCCTTCTGCATATTCTGCGAAATCTCCTGCGCCTTCGCAGGCGAGGCAAACGCGCCACGCATCCCGGAAAAGAACAGCCTCTGCCTCGCCGCCAGCAGATCGCGGACGGAGGGGCTTTTCGCCTCCGCCTCGGCGCGGCGGCGCTTTTCCTCCAGCAGATTTGCCGCACGCTGTGCTTCGAGGTTAGAAAGCGCCTCGCGCGTCACATTTTCTCGGCTGAGCATCAGGCATCCTCCTCGTCAAAATCCAGCACAGCGGCGCTGTAGGTCTGTTTTCTCTGCTCCGGCGTATAGCGCAGCAGCGTATCCTGCGCGGCGGCAGGCTGCGCAGCCTTGTTTCCGCCCGCGCGTACATGGCTGTCATGCTCTGCGCGCGCCGCTTCGAGGGTCTTGATCCCCGCACGCTGCCAATCGCCAAGAATGCGGTTCATGGTCATCATCGGCGCGCCGCTAGTGCGCGCATACTGCGCACTGAGAAGCACCAGCTCCATGCTCATGCCCATTTCGCCCATCCAGCGGCAGAGCAGATCACGGTCAGGCTGATTGGTATTCTTGTCGATCCCGGCCGCGTCGTAAATCTCGCGCAGCTGGACGTTGAGCGCCTTTTGCCGGTTGCTATGCGCAGTGACGGCCTCCGGCGTGGACAGGCCCTGACGCGTCCATTTTTCGAGCCATCCGCCCACGTTTTCCATTGTGCCGCCATCCTTGCGCCTATGCGCAGCGGTTACGGCCAGCATGATCATCGCGTCGCTGTTGCCTGCGCTGCGCCAGCCCTCGATGAGCGCAAGATCGTCCGCCGTCGGCGTGACGCCCGTTCTGCCAAGACCGGCAAGCACCTCGCGCGCAAAATCGCGCTCGGTTTTCTCCGCGCCGATCCCGCCAAGGATCGAAGCTGCTTCATGCCTGCCCAGCTGGTGCTGGCGAAGCAGTATGCCGTCGAGATATGCCATCGTCGGCGTGCCCTTGGTCGTCTCGCGGCAAGCCTCCTGAATGGCCTCCGCCGTAAAGCCCCACTCATCTGTCCATTTGCGATAGAGCTCCTTCTCATCCTCGCTGGGCGCATGCTTCTGTCCAAGACGCGCAAGCAAACGCCTGAGCTCGCGCTCGCGTTCGCTGGTGAGGATCAGCATCCGTTCTGCGTCCTCCAAAGACCTTACGCCGCTCTGCGCCCATTCCCGCGCAACGCGGTCCGCAATCTTCAGCGATACGCGGCCTGTCCGGCTCTTTTCCTTTTCGCTGCGAAGGAGCATCACGATGACCTCCTCCGGCAGCTCATAGATATCCATCCAGTCAAGGATCGTCTGCACGTCGTTGTCCGAAATCGTCTGTGCATCGAGCGTACGGCGCACCTCGTCCATAAAATGCCGGTTGTACAGCTGCTCGCCCGGCTTTTCCGCGCGGGTCAGCGTGATCTGCTTGAGGTTATAGAATGTATACGCAGCCGGGTTATCGCCCGTCCTGCGGACAAGGCCCTCCCTTTCCCAGTAGCGGAAAGCGCGCTCAATCTCCTCAAGCGTCACATCAAGGTCCTTGGCCATCGAAGCCAGGCTCATGCGCTCGCTGTGGTGATAGCAGAGCATCAGGCCATAGAGATAGACCTTCACAAACTCTCCCGGCGCGCGAAGCATATACTCGGAAATAAACATATTCTCCACGGGTGTGGCGTCAAACAGCGCGGCGCTGCTGTCAAACGAACAAAACGCCATGCCGGCGTCCCCCCTTTCCTGCGATGAAACCATAATCCATCGCCTGCATAGTCGTCATTATTGTATCATAATCCCCGCCTCGCTTCAACAATTGACTTTTCCTTTTGATCACCTTACAATATACTGGATTGATTGTATCGTTTTATGAATGGTATTTGGAGAGCTTCATGAATAAGAAACACATTTTGCTTTACTGCGCTTCTCTTCTTTGCTGTTTTGCGCTGGGCTTTGGCGCGACGATGATCCTCAAAAGCCTCGACAGCCGGCCCATCAAGCCCCTTGAGGGCGGACAAACGCTCGATTTTTCGAGCTTTGGCTTTACGATGCGCGCGCCGGAAAACGCCATCCTGCGCGACCACACCGAGGACAACGCGAGCGAAGGCGGGGATGCGCTGTACGCCGGCAGCATCTCCACCGAAGAGGACGGCGTTTTATACGTGTTCTGCTATGAGAATCTGAGCAGGGACAGCCTGAATGCATACAGCGAGCAGGAGGTTGTCACGCACTACATGAGCATGGGCGCAACGGATGTGCGCATGCGCGAATTCGGCGGCAGACGCTTCATCGCTTACCGCGCCACCATCCTTGGCACAGACGGCGAGCAGAAATGGGATACCTATGAGACCTGGGACGAAAAGCTCCAGATCACCTTTGAAACCCGGATGAATCCCGAAAAAGCGCTGCCCATGCTTGCCACCCTCACATTCAGCGACGGACAGTAAGCGGAAAGGAGGAACATCATGGCTTTTACCCATCTGCATCTTCACACCGAATACAGCCTGCTTGACGGCGCAAACCGGATCGCTCCGCTCCTTGACCGTATCAAGGAGCTGGGCATGGACGCCTGCGCCATCACCGATCACGGCGCGATGTACGGCGTAATCGACTTCTATAATGAAGCAAAGAAGCGCGGCATCCACCCGGTTATCGGCTGCGAAATCTATACCTGCGACAACATGGACGACCGCAGCGCCGCCACCGGCATGCGCAACACCAATCACCTGATCCTCCTTTGTGAAAACATGGAGGGATACCGCAACCTGACCAAGCTGGTCAGCGAAGCATGGACGCGCGGATACTACTATCGCCCGCGCGTGGATATGGCATGCCTTAAAAAATACAGCAAAGGCCTGATCGCCTCCAGCGCCTGCCTTTCCGGCAAGCTCAGCAGACTCCTGCTCGATGGCCGTTTCGACGCGGCATGCGCCTATGCGCGAGAGATGGAGGAAATCTTTGGCAAAGGGAATTACTTCATCGAGATGATGGATCATGGTCTGGAGGATGAGCGGCGCGTGCTGCCGGAGCTCGTTCATGTTTCCGAGGAGACCGGCATTCCGCTGATTGCCACCAACGACTGCCATTACCTGCGCCGCGAGGATGCGGAAGCGCAGGAGGTGCTCATGTGCATCCAGACCGGCAAGACGCTTGACGACACCAACCGCATGCGCATGGAAACCGATACGCTCTATGTGAAGAGCGAAGCGGAAATGAAGGAAGTCTTTTCTGCCTGGCCGGACGCGCTGGAGAGAACGCATGAGATCGCCATGCGCTGTCAGGTGGAATTTGAATTCGGCGTGACAAAGCTGCCGCGCTATCCCACTGCGCCGGGCGAAACGAGCGAACAGATGCTGCGCAGGCTCTGCGAAGAGGGCCTTGCAGAGTTATACACTCCCATCACCGACGAGGCTCGCGAACGCATGGAATATGAAATCGGCGTCATCAGCAAGATGGGCTACGTCGATTACTTCCTGATTGTGTGGGACTTTATCAACTACGCCCGCAGTCAGGGCATCGTCGTCGGCCCGGGCCGCGGCTCCGGCGCAGGCTCCATCGTCGCCTACTGTCTGCATATCACACAGCTCGATCCGCTTCGCTACAGCCTGCTGTTCGAGCGATTCCTCAATCCCGAGCGCGTCTCCATGCCCGATATCGACGTGGACTTCTGCTACGAGCGCAGACAGGAGGTCATTGACTACGTCGCCCGCAAATACGGCGCAGATCATGTCAGCCAGATCATCACCTTCGGTACGATGTCCGCCCGGGCGGTCGTGCGCGACGTTGGACGCGTGCTTGGCTATCCGTACGCCGAGGTAGACGCTGTATCAAAGTCCATCCCATTTGAACTCAACATGACGCTTGATCGTGCGCTGACCCTCTCGCCCGAGCTCAAGAAGAACTACGCGGAGAACGACCGGGTAAAAAGGCTGATCGACATGAGCCGCGCGCTGGAGGGGATGTCGCGCCATGCTTCCACACATGCTGCGGGCGTGCTGATCACCGACAAGCCTGTCACCGAATATGTCCCCCTGCAGCGCAACGACGAGGTCATCACCACACAGTTCCCGATGGGCACCATCGAGCGTTTGGGTCTGCTGAAAATGGACTTCCTCGGTCTGCGCACACTCACGGTCATCCGGGATGCGCTCGACCTGATGCGCGAAGGCGGCGTCGATATGAAGGCGGAGGATATTCCGCTGGATGACAAGGCTGTATACGATATGATCTCCGAGGGCGAAACGGACGGCGTGTTCCAGCTGGAATCCGGCGGCATGCGTGCGTTCCTCTCCAACATGAAGCCGCAAAACTTTGAGGACATTATCGCCGCCATTTCGCTGTATCGTCCCGGCCCGATGGACTCCATCCCCCGCTACATTGAAGGCAAGCATAATCCGGAAACGATCCAATATCTGCATCCCAAACTCAAGCCCATCCTCGACGTCACCTACGGCTGCATGGTCTATCAGGAGCAGGTCATGCAGATCGTGCGCGATCTTGCGGGGTATTCCTACGGCCGAAGCGACCTCGTGCGCCGCGCAATGAGCAAGAAAAAGCACGACGTCATGGCCAAAGAGCGCGAATACTTCATCAACGGCATGGTCGAGGACGGCATCGTAACCGTTCCTGGCTGCGTGCGAAATGATATCCCCGCGCCGGTCGCCAGTCAGCTGTTTGATGAAATGACGGCGTTTGCGTCCTATGCGTTCAACAAATCTCACGCGGCCGCTTACGGCGTGGTCGCCGTGCGCACAGGCTGGCTCAAGCGCCATTATCCGGTGCAGTTCTTCGCTGCGCTTCTCAATTCCGTTTCCTCGGACAGCGGCAAGGTCGCCGAATACTCGCAATACTGCCGAAAGCACGGCATTCCGCTTCTCCCGCCGGATATCAACCAGTCCGGTCGGAAGTTCTCCGTAGGCCGCACGGCGGACGGCAAGGCGGGCATACGCTTTGGTCTTGGCGCAATCAAATCCTGCGGCGAAAAGGCGATCGACTCGATCATCGACATCCGCAGACGCAGCGGCGCATTCAAGGATATCTTTGATTTCTGCAAGCGCCTGTCCTCCGATCTGGTCAACAAGCGCGTGGTCGAATCGCTGATTCTTGCCGGAGCATTTGACTGCACGGGCGCCAACCGCGCACAGCTGATGGCCGTATACGAGGCCGCGCTCGACGGCGCGAACCGCACCCGCCGCTCAAACATCGCAGGTCAGATGTCTCTGTTCGGCGACGGCATGCTCGAGGAGGTCACGCCGCCCCTGCCGAACATTCCCGATTTCAGCCTGCGTACACGGCTTGGCCACGAAAAAAACGTCACCGGCCTGTACATCACCGGCCATCCGCTGAGCGATTACACCACCGCGCTCTCTCATCTGGACATGAATACCGCCCGTCTGGCTGAAATCCTGGAAGGCGTAGATCACGGTCTTTCCCGCGACGGCATGCGGGTGCAGATGGGCGGCATGCTCACAGAAGTCCGGCAGAAAGCAACCAAGGCAGGCAACCTGATGGGCTTTGCGACGCTGGAGGACCTGACGGGCACCATTGAGGCGCTCGTGTTCCCCAAGGTGCTTGAGCGCGTCAGCACGGATCTGATGCCTGATATGGCGGTCATCCTCTCCGGCAGACTGTCTATCCGCGAGGACGACGACGTAAAGCTGCTGCTGGATGCTGTAGAGCCGCTGCTGACCAACGCAGAGGCCGAGGAGGCCGCAAAGAACGGCATTCTGAATTCTGCCGCGCCTTCCGTACTCCCCGGCAGCACGCTCTACCTTCGCCTGCCCAGCGACAGCGCCATCAGCGTGGTACGTCCTGTTCTCGGCCGCCATCGAGGCGAAGTGCCCGTTGTGCTCTATATCGAAACCACAGGCGTCAAGCTGCGTGCGCCAAAGGAGCTGTATATCCGCCCAACGAAGGCCATGATGGACGAGCTGATCGATATGCTCGGTCAGAAGAATGTGGTACTGAAATAAGTGAAAGCCTGTCACGTCTGTAAGCTGCGTGACAGGCTTTTAAACTATATGCTCTCCCCGATGACCTGCACAAGGCAATCGATGTTCTCGTCCTCCAGCACCGTATCCCGATGGGTATGAATCCTGTTCAGATACAGAATCCGCTTTCCCTTGAGTGCGGCAATCGCCGTCCCGCGCGGGAAAAGCATCTGATCCGACGGATACAGCCACTTGGGAAACGAACCGGAAACCGCGGCAAATCCGCTTTCCGGCGCGATGCGCTCCATCGCAGCAAGCAGCCGCTTTGCCTGCGGCATCTTCATCCCCAGCTTCGATCCGGTATACAGAAGCGTTTTTCCGTCGCCCACGCAGTCAAGATTCAGCAAAAAGCGCCGCGCTGCCTGAGGATGCGCCTTGATGAACGCCTGTGAACCGAGCAGACCGATTTCCTCATGATCAAACAGCACGAACGCCACACCCGGCCTGTCCCCGAGTTCGGCCATCAGCCGCAGCACGAGCAGCACGCCGGATGTGTTGTCGTTGGCCGTATGCCGGTTCGCTGGGCCAAAGAACATGATCAGCAAAATCGGCAGCAGAAAGAGCATCTGAAATAGCTCAATGATGACAATCACCGGCCAGCATCCCGGCGTCATGCCCGCGCCAAAGGGCATCCATGCGCAGGTATCATAGTGCGCCGTGATGATCGTGCGCGCGCGGTCTATGTCGCCGAAGACGATATTGCGTGCGCAGAAATGCTTTCCGCCCTCCTCAATCGCAGCAGGAATACCCAATTCCTGCGCATAACGGCATGCCCAATCGATGAAAGCTGCCTTTTGCTTCTTCGTCCTGCGCATCTGATACCTGCCAAGAAGTGCTGCTTTGAGTTCATCCGTATGCATGGCGATCATCCCCCTCGTGCGCCATTATACCATGCCTTCGTGCCGATTGACAGCCGGATATTGAGTTGATATAATACATTCAATTCATTCGATGCACGAATCCATCACAAAGGAGCATATCCCATGACGTACGAAGAAGCCATGGCGCTGCTGCGCCAGTATAACAGTGAAACCTTCCACCTCACCCATGCGATCACCGTATCGAAGGTCATGCGCCGCATGGCGGATGCGCTCGGCTATGGCGATGAGGCCGATTTCTGGGCCGTTGTCGGCCTGCTGCATGACATCGACTTTGAGCAGTGGCCGGACGAGCACTGCAAGAAAGCGCCGGAACTGCTTGAAAAAGGCGGCTGCGACGAACGCCTGATCCACGCCGTCGTCTGCCACGGCTACGGCCTGTGTACCGACGTCGCGCCGGAGCATGAGATGGAAAAGGTACTCTTTGCCTGCGATGAGCTCACCGGCCTGATCGGCGCTTGTGCCAAGATGCGCCCCTCCGGCAGCATCACCGACATGGATCTCAAGAGCCTGAAGAAAAAGTATAAGAGCAAGGGCTTCGCCGCCGGCTGCTCCCGCGAGGTCATCGCGCAGGGCGCTGAGATGCTGGGCTGGGCGCTCGACGATCTGCTTTCCCGCACACTGGAAGCGATGAAACCGGACGAGGCCGCGATCATCGCCGAGGTTGCCGCGCTCTGATTTTACGCCGTACACATAAACGCCTCCTGTCGCTTTTATCCTGCGACAGGAGGCATTTTTCTTCAATGTCCATTATTCGTGATTCACTTCAGGGGCATTTGATTGTTTCCAAAAATCAGAATATGTTCTCCAGCGTCAGCGCCTGCCGTTCATAAACATGCTCAATTCCGCCTTCCAATTCGCAGGCGTAGACCATCGCCGTCGCAGCATCCGTTTCCTCCAGCGCCGCCAAAAGACGCGAGAGCGCATACCGTACATCATCCGTTGAGCTGTGATCGACCAGTGTTTCAAGCCGCTTTGCCTGCTCATCCCACATCTGATCAAGCGCTTTCGTATGGCGCGAAGCTTCGTCAAATCGTCTGCCTCGTATATCCTGTAAAATGATCTGTGTCTGCGCGAGCGCATCCCCTGTGATGCGATGCACCAATATCTGCTCCGCAGCACAAAGCACGCCCAGCAGCGTCAGCGTCACGCACATGATGATGATTTTCCGGCTCATGTCACCATGTCACCTCTTCCGGCTTCATCGCCTCAATATGCAGCAGCCGTCCGCCGCTTCCGTACTCCTGCACAAGCAGCACCCCCTGCGTATTCAGCAGCGCAACCAACACATCCTTCGCCTTGTCAATCCGCTGACCGGAAAGCAGCGTCATCAGCCACGCCTCATCCCTGCCGGAAAGCGCCAGCGTACGGTGCTGAATCCTTCCATCGAGAATCAGCGTCAGCGGTATGCCGTCATAGGTTTTCTCCATCCCCATCTCGCCGCGCGTCGCAGGCCGGTTTTCTGCGGCCGGGCAAACGCTCAGCGCTCCGTTTGTTTCAAGGATGACGCTGCCCGTTTCATGCAGCCCCAGCAGCCCCTGCGAGCGGATGCCTTCCATCAGATCGGAGAGATCAAAACAGAGCCGCTTAAGTTCATCCTCGCAGATCCTTCCGTTGCGCACAAGCACGCTTGGACGCCCACAGATGATGCTGCGCAGGCGGATGCTCCAGAAAGACAGGCTGCTCAGCAGGCTGTGCATGAGCAGCAGCGTGACAATCGCAACCACGCCGCCCAGCAGCGGAATCTCCACATCCCCCATCGGCTGCGTCGCAAGATCGGAGATCATCAGCGTGATTACCACTTCATATGGCTGAAGCTGGGCCAGCTGCCGCTTGCCCATGAGGCGAAGGACAATTGTGGTCACGAAAAAGAGAATGACGGTCCTCAAAAATCCAGTTAACACAAGGATTTCTCCTCTCCATGGAAACTCAGCAATACTCTTCCCCGCCCCTGATTTTTCTATTCATCCCGTGTTTTGACAAACTTTTTGACAAACAATGTCGAAAATCACGCAAAAAAGGGCCCCGGCGCACTTGCCGAGGCCCTTCCAAGTTATTCCGTTTTCTCAAACTTCTTGAAGCTCTTTTCATACATGCCCATCGCAGAGGTAGCAGCGATGAATGCATTGAGCAGACACAGCAGGAACGTATTCATGTCAATCCCGTGCGTCATCGCATGCGCTGCAACCAAAATGGCCAGAGCGATCACATATGCCACAAACGCAGTCGGCAATTTCCAAATCCTGTCCAGCGGCGCTTTGATGTACTGCACGATCAGCAGCGTCATCAGGCTGGCGCCAGCAACGGTGATGAGGTATTCCCAGGTCACCGGTTCGGTCGGAGCGGAAACAGCAGTATCAACAATCGCCTCCGCAGTTGCCTGAATCGGACACAGGAACAGGAGCGCAAGAGCCATCAGGGCCAGAATGAGACAAAACAGCTTTTTCATTTTCGAATCCTCCTTTTATTTATCGGGTAGTCAGATAGTCCTGCAATTCGTCCCGCTTCTCTTTGAGCTTGTCGATCGAATTGCCCGTAATATCGTGATTCATCGTCACGAGCATACAGCTGAGCAGCATTTGCAGATCATCATTCTGCTGGTCAAGGCGCTTCTTGTCTTTGGCAAGCAGCGCACTATGTTCATCGAGAGTTTCTTTCATCTCGCGTCCCGGCGTAAAAAACTCTCGAATCTTGTTCAGGGCGTTGCCAATCAGCACAATCGCTGAGAGGATCACCAGACAATAAACAATGGGTGCCGGAAGGTAATTTTCATAGCCCATCGGTATACGCTCCTTTTAATCAAATCGAAGATAACAGGGGCAAAATATTGATCTTATCACCAAAAAGTGCAGTTTTTGGTGACAAAACCAGAATAAGTCGCGCAAATAACGTAACTTACCGCAAAAATGCAATAATCCATGAACATCAGATTCTGCGTCATGGATTATTGTGTTTTAATGTTAATCAATGCTGCCTCTCAGCACACGAAAGTCGCCAACCGGTTCGAAATGATTCCCAACAGAATCAATGATCGTAATCTTCGTATCGTTGGAATTGGAGGGTATATTGTTGGAAACGCTATCGCTATTGTTGGGAACAACAGCATTATCCGGAATAATGCCATTGTTCGGAACAATGCTAGGCATATCATTCTCATCAGGAATTGCTTCCAGATATGTTCCCAGTACATAGCCGCACTTCTTCTCATAGCGGATGAACGGCCACTCCCCATCTGTCAGTACTTCGACGATTGCGCCGTTTGGAATATCACCGATATCCCGATCAGCAGAGGACGGGCCGGCTCTCAGATTGAGATGACCGGAATTGAGAACAACCTTACGCTTGCAAATTACAGCAAGATCAATCTCTTGCACCTCCTCGGAATAGTCCACGAAATTGAGCGCCGCGACATACTGCCAGCTGCTGTCCAGTTTTTCACAGACAAAGCCGTACTTTTCGCCCTTCGCATGCAGCACATGCTTGCCGTCCCGGCTCACAAGGCCCATGTGCTTAAAGTTGCCGAGACCGTCGCTGTACTTCTCCTCGAGTTCCGCCGTCTCGAAGTCCTTGCGCCACCTAAAGGCCGCATAGCCCGGCTTGGCGGCGCTGATCTCAAGCAGCGTAGGGCAGTTGATGCGCGCGATCCTGTTGCTACTGTGCAGCACGTCGGGTCTGCCGAACTGAGCGGCGGCATAGTCAAATGCGCCGGAGCAGTCCACTTCGCCCTCGCTTGCTGCGCCGTATTCGTACTCCCAATGCTCCTCTTCCATGGTCTC
>JAFXCE010000054.1 GCA_017521565.1 Clostridia bacterium
CGCAGATTGAGGTGACCTTCAATATCGACCGCAACGGCATCGTGAACGTCTCCGCGAAGGATCTGGGCACCGGCAACGAGCAGAAGGTGACCATCACCTCCAGCACCAACCTCTCCGAGGATGAGATCAACCAGCGCGTCAAGGAAGCCGAGCAGTACGCTGCCGAGGACAAGAAGCGCAAGGAAGAGGTTGAGACCCTCAACCGTGCGGACAGCATGATCTTCGAGATTGAGAAGCAGATGCGCGAGCTGGGCGATAAGCTGAGCGCCGAGGACAAGGCGACCGTGGAAGCGGAGCTGGCCGAGTTCAAGAAGGTCCGCGAGACCAATGACGCTGAGCAGATCAAGAACGCAATGGAAGCCTTCACCCAGAAGGTCTACGCGGTGTTTGGCAAGATCTATCAGCAGCAGCAGGCGCAGGATCCGAACGCTGGCGCCGGCTATCAGCAGGCTCAGGACGCGACGAATGACGGCGCGGCCGACGCCGATTACGACATTCACTAAGCGTGCTGGTTAATACCTGCAAAGCAAATATATGCACCGCGAAGCGAAGAAGGGGTCTGGGGACTTGTCCCCAGATGGGGTTTGGGGCCTGTGGCCCCAACGTCCCCCTCGTCTCTTTGCGGAAGGATAAAGCGCAAAGCCGCCGTCACTCTGTGGCGGCGGCATCGCGCGGTTTACAGCAAGTTTCAGAATAGGTGGTGACTGCTGTGGCAGACAAGAGAGATTACTACGAGGTACTCGGCGTAAGCAAGAGCGCCTCGGATGACGAGATCAAAAAAGCATACCGCAAGGCGGCCAAGGCCAGCCACCCGGACCTGCACCCCGACGACAAGGAAGCCGAAGCGCGGTTTAAAGAGATCAACGAGGCTTACGAAGTCCTGTCCGATCCGCAGAAGCGCGCACGCTATGATCAGTTCGGTCATGAGGATCCGCGCATGGGCGGCGCGGGCGCGGGCTATGGCGGCTTCGGCGGTTTTGAAGACATCTTCGATATGTTCACCGGCGGTGGTTTCGGCGGCTTTGGCGGAGGACGCAGCGCGCAGCGCCAGAATGCGCCCCAGCGCGGCAGCGACCTGCAGTATAACCTGCAGCTGACGTTTGAAGAAGCGGCATTTGGCTGCAAGAAGGAATTCAAGTTCCAGCGCAACGCGACCTGCGATTGCTGCCATGGCTCCGGCGCGAAGCCGGGCACCCAGCCGCAGACCTGCTCCGTCTGCGGCGGCAGCGGTCAGCAGCGTGTGACGATGAATTCGCCGTTCGGTCAGGTGCAGACGATGCGCACCTGTCAGGCTTGCGGCGGCAAGGGCAAGACGATCAAGGATCGCTGCACGAAGTGCTCCGGCAGCGGCTTTACCCGCGTGACGCGCACGGTGACGATGAACGTCCCGGCGGGCGTTGACGATGGACAGAACTTCAAGACCATCCCGGGCGAGGGCGAACCGGGGCGCAACGGCGGTCCGTCCGGCGACCTGTATGTGACCTGCTCCGTGCGTCCGCATAAGATCTTCAAGCGCGACCGCTATGATATGTACTGTGACGTGCCGATCAGCTTCACGCAGGCGGCGCTGGGCGGCGAGATCGATGTGCCGACGCTTTCCGGGACGACGAAGTTCAGCATACCACAGGGCACGCAGGAGGGAACGTCCTTCCGCATCCGCGGCGAGGGCATTCAGCAGCTGCGCGGCACGGGCAAGGGCGATCTGTTCTTCACGGTGCATGTTGAGGTGCCCAAGCACCTGGGCGAAAAGCAGAAGGACCTTCTGCGCCAGTTTGAGGATTCTCTTTCGGGCAGGGAGTATGAGCGCCGCAAGAGCTTTACCGATCAGGTGAAGAGCTACATCAAGGAGAATACCGAGCGCTTCAAGGAAAAGTTCGACAAGAAATAAAGGGTTTTCATTGCCTGAGTAAGAATTATCTCTTATTCAGGCATTTTTGTGGATTGAGGGGTTACGTCAGGGCTGCTGCCCTGAAACCCGCCTGAGGGACATTGTCCCTCAGGCTCCCTCTATCGCTTCGCGGCTGCTTAAAGCAGACGCGAAGCGGAGAAGGGGTCTGGAGATGAAATCCCCAGATGGGTTTGTGCGATAGCCCAACGTCATCTCAGGAAAAGAGAGGTATAAATATGGATTGGCTCGAAACTGTCGTGCATACCACGACCATGGGCGCGGATATTGTCAGTGAAGTGCTGATGAATGCCGGCGCTGTCGGCACGTCGATTGAGGATAGGTATGATGTGACCTCTTCCAAGAAGGAAGACGGCATGTGGGATATGATCGACGAGGAAGTGCTCGCCAAAATGAGCGAGGATGTACTCGTCAAGGCGTATTTCAAGAACGATATGTCCGTGCAGGAGACGCTGCTGCTGGTGGGCGAGAAGCTGGCCGAGCTGAAGCGTTTTGATATGGGCTTTGATATCGGCAGCCTGACGCTGGAGCATCAGAACGTGCAGGAGCAGGACTGGGCGGAGAACTGGAAGAAGTATTACAAGCCCTTCCGCGCGGGCGAGCGGCTGGTGATCAAGCCGAGCTGGGAAGCTTACGAGGAGAAGGAAGGCGACCTCGTGCTGGAGCTTGATCCGGGCATGGCGTTTGGCACCGGCACGCATGAGACGACCTTCATGTGTATGGAGCAGCTGGAGAAATACGTGACCCCGGGCTGCAAGACCATTGACGTAGGCTGCGGCAGCGGCATTTTGGGCCTTGCTGCGGCAAAACTGGGTTCTTCCGATGTGCTGGCGATCGATCTGGACGAACTGGCGGTGAAGGTTGCTGCGGAGAACACCGAAAAGAACGGCCTTGCCGACAAGGTGCGCGTGGTGCATGGCGATCTGCTGGAGAAGGCGGACGAGATGGCCGACGTCATTGTGGCGAACATCATTGCGGACGTGATCTGCTTCCTCTGCGGCCCGGCGAAGAAGCATCTGCTTCCGGGCGGCACGTTTATCTGCTCCGGCATCATCCGCGAACGCGAGGACGACGTGCAGGCGGCGCTGAAGGCTGCGGGTTACGTGGTCTGCAACCGCCTTGCGAAGGGCTCCTGGGTCTGCCTGGCGGCGAAGGCTGCACAGTAAGCTTATTGTTTTCAGCGTAACAATCTGTATGCGCGAAGCGAAGAAGGGGTTTGAGCGGCGCTCAACGTATCCCTTATTTCGTGTGAAATGAGGAAAAATATGCACCGATTTTTTGCTGACGAAGCCGGCATCCAAAACGGCAAGGCCTGCCTGAATGCCGAGGACTCCAAGCATGCGCTGCGCGTGCTGCGCCTTGAAGAGGGCGACGAGATTGAGCTGGTCTGCGCGCCTGCGCGCTATCTGGCGAGGATTGAAAACACCGATGATCTGGTGACGGTTTCAGTGCTGGAGGAATTGCGCCAAACTGAGGCGAAAACGCAGGTGACACTTTATCAGGGGCTGCCGAAGGCGGATAAGATGGAGATGATCGCGCAGAAGACCACGGAGCTTGGTGTGTATGCGATTCGTCCGGTGGCGATGGAGCGCTGTGTGGTGAAGCTTGAGGGCAAGGATGCGGTCAAGAAGATCGACCGGTGGCAGAAAATCGCGCGCGAGGCGGTCAAGCAGTGCGCGCGTGTAGCAGTGCCGCAGGTGCGGGAGCCGAAAAAGCTCGCCCAGCTGAAGGATGAGTTTTCTGCGCTGGATGTGCTGATCGTTCCCTGGGAGGATGCGCGCGACGGCAGCATCCTTAAGGCGCTTGCGCCGTTTGAGGGAAAGGAAGCGCTGCGCGTGGGCATCCTGATCGGCCCGGAGGGCGGAATCAGCGAAAAAGAAGCGACTTGGCTTGCGGAAAACGCAGGGGCAAAGCTGGTGACGCTCGGGCCGCGAATCCTGCGCACCGAGACAGCGGGACTGGCCGCGCTGACGATGGTGATGGCGCTGCGAGGCGAAATGGAATAAACCAAAATACGGCGCAAGGCTTGCAAGAGCCAGCGCCGTATTTTATAATGTACTCAAGATTATGGACGAAAGAGGGAAAAGCATATGCGTTTTCGTAAAAGCGTGAAAGTTGCCAAGGGTGTGAAGCTCAATCTGTCCAAGACCGGCGCCAGCTTTACGCTGGGCAGCGGTTCTCCGATTTCGCTGAACCTGGGGACGAAGGGTGCATACCTGAACTGGAGCATTCCGGGCACGGGCGTGTATGATCGCGTGCGTCTGGATAAGGTGCTCAAGGAAAAGCTGGGCGGCGTTTTTGGCTTTGGCAAGGCGGCGGCCGAAGAAGAAGAGGCGAGCACGAAGAGCGCGGACAAGAAGTCTGCCGCCAAATCTGCGGGAAAGAAGACTGCCAAGAAGGAGTCTGCCCGCCCGAGCGACGCGGAGATGGAGGCGATCGCGCAGGAGATTGCACTGATCAATATTCATCAGCAGGCGATCGACGTAAGCAAGAAGGCGAGCGGCGCACTGAACGCGCAGAGGGCGGAAGCTGAGATTGAGGAGTGGCTTGGCGAGAGCGAAGCGCCGATCGAGTTCGCTGTCCAGACCGAGGTACTGGAAGAGAAAAAGGCGATCATGATCGATCTGGATCTGCCGGAAATTGAAGATATGCCGCAGAATACGCTTTCTGAGCTGGCGGATGGCACGATCAAGATCAAGAAAAAGACCAAAAAGCAGCAGTATGAGGATTATCGTACCTGCGTGTTCGGTTTGGGCGAATATGTGGCGAGCCATGTGTTTGCCGTTGTGCCGCAGGCGGAGAAGATTGTCGTATCTGCCTATACGCAGAGAAGGGATGAGAAGACCGGCGATCTGCTGGACGTCTTTATCTATTCTGTGATCTTTGAGCGCGGCGCGTTTGCTAAGGATTATCAGGAGAAGAATCCGTATGACTTCTGCCAGGATCTGAAGAGCCGGTTCTATGTGCTTTCAAGCGGTGTGATGAAGGAGATTGCGCCGTATGAGGCGGAGGAAATCTGAAACGAGTATCGAGGAGAAACAGGAATTTCATGGTTGAGAACAGGACGGTAGCCTTCCATACGCTGGGCTGCAAGGTCAATCAGTATGATACGCAGGCCATGCGCGAGCGCTTTGAGCAGGCAGGCTTCCGCACGGTAGAATTTGATGAGGCGGCGGATGTGTACGTTGTCAACACCTGCACGGTGACGGGAACGGGCGACAAAAAGAGCATGCAGACGATCCGCCGATGCCATAGGAAGAATCCGATGGCGGCGATCGTCGTGACCGGCTGCCTTGCGCAGCGGGCGGCGGATGAGCTGACGCTGCCGGGTGTGCGGCTGGTGCTGGGCACGCAGAGGCGCGGCGAGGTTGTGCAGCTGCTTGAGCAGGCGCTGGAGCAGGACTGTGCGCTGATTGCGGTGGAAACGCTTCGTCAGGCGCCGTTTGAGCACCTGACCGTGCATGCGCACGAGGGACATACCCGCGCGACGATGAAGATCCAGGAGGGCTGCGACCGCTGGTGCACATACTGCATCATTCCGTCGGTGCGCGGACCGATCCGCAGCCGTCCGCTTGAGGAGATCCGCGAGGAAGCGGAGAGCCTTGCGGCGGCGGGCTTTAAGGAGGTCGTACTCACCGGCATTCACCTGACCAGCTACGGCAGGGACAAGCACGGAGAAATGACGCTGCTGGACGCCATCCGTGAGGTGCATGCGGTTGAGGGCATTGAGCGCATTCGTCTGGGTTCGCTGGAGCCGGTGATTGTGACGAGGGAATTCGTGGCTGGCATTGCTGCGCTTGAGAAGGTCTGCCATCAGTTCCATCTGGCGCTGCAGTCGGGCAGCGATACGGTGCTTGCGCGTATGCGCCGGCGCTATACCAGCGGTGAGTTCCTGGCGGCCTGCGTGCTGCTGAGGGAAGCATTTGACGACTGCGCGCTGACGACGGACGTGATGACCGGCTTCCCAGGGGAAACCGAAGAGGAATTCATGCAGACGGTGGATACCTGCCAAAGGGCGGGATTTGCGCGGATGCATGTGTTCCCGTATTCGGAGCGGGAAGGCACGAAGGCCGCAGCCATGGAAGGCAGCGTACCGCGGCATATCCGCGAGGAACGCGCGCGCGCTTTGATTGCCGCAGGCAAGGCGCTTGAGCAGCAGGCGCTTGAAAGCCGCGTGGGCAAAGAGGACGCCGTTCTGATTGAAGAACTGGATGCGCAGGGACGCGGCATGGGCTATACCGGCGGATACATGCGCGTACATGTCGAAGAAGCACCCGTGGGCGAGGTGATCCGCGTGATCATCACGGGCGTTGAAAAGGATGAACTGAGAGGAGAGATTATCCGATGAACGATTGTCTGTTCTGTAAGATCGCTGCGGGTCAGATCCCGAGCACGAAGGTATATGAAGATGACGACGTGCTTGCGTTCCGCGATATCGCACCGCAGGCGCCGGTGCATGTGCTGGTGATCCCGAAGAAGCATGTTTCCGGCTGGTATGACGCCAAGGACGAGAGCGATGCGCTGCTTGGCAAGCTCATGCGTACGGCTGCTGCGGTCGCGAAGATGGAGGGCGTCGTGGAGAGCGGCTTCCGTGTGGTTTCCAACTGCGGCGCGGACGCGCAGCAGACGGTGAAGCATCTGCATCTGCACGTCCTCGGCGGCAGGGCGATGGCGGGCGAAATGGCGTAAATCCGCCCGACATAATTCGTTATAATTCGCGTTTTTGGCCCGGGTTTGTTTGAAGTTAAAAACTTTTCAAAAGAAAATGAAAAATGCGGTTGACGAATAAGGATTGTTGCGCTATAATTGAGCGTACGGTACTCCATTGACGGCGAATTTGACGCAATGGAACGTCGAATGATTGAGCCGAGGGGAGGGATACTAGATGTCTGAGATCCGTATTCGTGAGAATGAATCCCTGGAAAGTGCTCTGAGGAGATTCAAGAGGCAGTGCGCGCGAGCTGGCGTTATCGCTGAGGTTCGTAAGAGAGAGCATTACGAGAAGCCGTCCGTCCGTCGTAAGAAGAAGGCCGAGGCTGCCCGTAAGCGTAAGTACTGATTCACAAAATCGCTCCATCGCAAGATGGAGCTTTTTTCGTATACAAGGGGAAAAGGGGTATATGCCTGTGAAATACGCATTTCTGCTTTATCCGCATCAGAATGTCCGTTACCGTCAGTCAATGAAGCTGCTGGCTGAGCAGGAGCTGCTGATGACGCTTCGTGCGCTGGGGTACGAATGCGACGTCGCGGCTGGCGAACTGGGCGGCGCGGCCTTTCTGATGTTTGAATGCGACGGTCTGACTGAAAGGGATATCCGCATGCTCAGCCAGCTGGCGAGCGTGTATGTGATGTTCCGCAAGGAAAACGGCGGTATGATTCCGATGGAGAGCCTGCATCCGCAGTACATCGGAGAGGACCTGCCAGCGCTGCTCAAATATAAGGGCAAGACGAACGAGATGTTCACCGATACGATGCTGACCATGGCGCTGGCGTCGAGCGGGTTTATGCATATCCATGACGGGCAGCTGACCGTATGCGATCCGATGGCGGGCCGCGGCACGACGCTGATGCTGGCGCTCAGGCGCGGATACCATGGCGTGGGCGTGGAAATTGGCAAGGCTGATGTAAAGGAAGCCTGCGATTACATGACGCGTTATCTTGAGTTCCACCGCATCAAGCATAAAAAGAGCGAGAATTCGCTGACTGTGCGTGGCAAGCTGGGCGGCAGAGAGACGAAGTTTGTGTTTTCCGACACAGCGGAGCATTATAAGGATGGGGATACGCGCACGCTGCGCATGATCAACGCCGATACGCGCGATACACTGGCGCTGCTCAAGGCGCAGAGCGTCCATCTGATGGTGACGGATATCCCATACGGCGTGCAGAAGGGCACGGCGGGCAGGCAGGATTCCATCGGCGGAACGCTGGAAAAGGCGCTGCCTGCGTGGCACGATACGCTCAAGAGCGGCGGCGTGCTTGCGATGAGCTTCAATACGTACGTCACCAAGCGCGCGGAGCTGGAACGCATGTGCCAGCTGGCAGGCTTTGAGATTGTGGAGACGGCGAACCTTGAGCACTGGGTCGAGCAGGCGATCAACCGGGATGTGATCCTTGCGCGCAGGGCATAAACCATTTGAAACAGCACTTTACAATGGAACACATATTTTGACCGTGTGCGGCGTATCCTTGTAACGAAGCACATCCACGGCCGGTCAGGCTGTGAAATCATCATGTGATCCCTTTGGGAGGAGCTGAAATCAGGTGGAATCTGTAAAATCGATGGAGCGCATGACAGTCGTCCAGCTGCGCGAGCTGGCGAAGGAACGGCGGGTGCGTTTGCCATATGGCGTGAACAAGGCGCAGATTGTGCAGCTGCTTTGCACGCAGGCGCAGCAGAGCAGCGAAAATGCGCGCAGTATGGACAAAGCAGACGAGCTCGAGTGCGCGGAAGAGATCGGGTTGTATAAGCCTAAGCCACTGGGCTATTACAATGAGGAATACGGCACGAGCAACCCGGTTGTGCCGAGGATGATCAAGGCGGGGCTGCTGGGCAGCGGACAGGGCGTGCTGGAGGTGCAGGCGGGCGGCTACGGTTTCCTGCGGGCAAGCAACTGCTCTCCGGGCGCGGAGGATATCTACGTCTCCATTGCGCAGATCCGCCGGTTTGGTCTGCGCAGCGGCGATCATATCGTGGGCAAGACGCGGGAAAAGCGCACGGGAGACCGCTACCGTGCGCTGATGTATATCGACAGCATCAATGGAGATCCGCCGGAAGTGGCGCGGCAGCGCAGACCGTTTGATACATTGACGCCGATTCACCCCAATCGCAGGCTGACGCTGGAGCGGGAAGGGGGAAACGGCGATTTGTCGATGCGCCTGCTTGATTTCATTGCGCCGATCGGCCTTGGTCAGCGCGCGCTGATCGTCGCGCCGCCAAAGGCGGGCAAGACGGTGCTGCTCAAGAAGATTGCGCAGGCAATCCGTGAGAATCATCCGGATATTGAGCTGATTCTGCTGCTGATTGACGAACGGCCGGAGGAAGTGACTGATCTGAGGCGCTGCGTTGACGCGCAGGTGGTGTATTCGACATTTGACGCGCCGCAGGAAAACCATGTCCGCGTGGCGGATATGGTCTATGAGCGCGCGCAGAGGCTGGTAGAGCAGGGCAAGCATGTCGTTGTGCTGATGGACAGCCTGACGCGGCTGGCGCGCGCGTGCAACGCCATGGCGCCGGGAGGCCGCGCGATGAGCGGAGGCCTTGCGCCGGGGGTATTGGCCAGGCCCAAACGCTTTTTCGGCGCAGCGCGCAACATCGAGGAAGGCGGCAGCCTGACGATCATCGCGACGGTGCTCGTGGAGACGGGCAGCCGGATGGACGATGTGATCTTTGAGGAGTTTAAGGGGACGGGCAACGCCGAAATCCGGCTGGACCGGTCGCTGTCGGAGGCGAGGGTGTTTCCGGCAATTGACCTCGCCAGATCGGGCACGCGGCATGAGGAACTGCTGCTTTTGCCCGAGGAAGCGGCGGGCGTGCACAGCGTCCGGCAGATCCTTTCGCAGGGGCATACCCGTGAAGCGACGCTGCAGCTGATTGCTATGCTTGAAAAGACGACAAAAAATAAAGAATTTTTCAAAAGATTACAGGAATGGCTTGCAATTTGGGAAAAAGAAGGGTATACTATACGCAGTCTCCGCTCAAGCGTATGAGAAGACGCCTGTTTTTTGCGGCTTTCATGCGATAGTATTGCGGAAAAAGAGGTGAAAATCATGAAGGAAGGCATCCATCCGAAGTATCAGAAGGTGACCGTGACCTGCGTCTGCGGCAACACTTTCCAGACCGGTTCCACCAAGAAGGAGCTGCGCGTTGAAATCTGCTCCAAGTGCCACCCGTTCTACACGGGCAAGCAGAAGCTGGTTGACGCCGGCGGCCGTGTTGATCGCTTCAAGAAGCGCTACGGCATGTAATCAAAGAAAACCGGGACGATCCATTTGGGTCGTCTCTTTTGTTATGTAAACCTATTTGAGAAGTATCGGTCTCGTCCGCAAACATGCAAGATTTACAGTGCTTTGCCGGTGATGCAGCCGGCATCATGCCGGTTTGTTTTATCGGGAGAGCGCGGGACTTCTTGCTTTTTATATGTGTCATGTCAAATATAGTTGACAAAATGCCGTGTGAGTTTTATAATCAAGCAGAGGAAACGAAGAGGAGGACGCTGCCGTGAAAAACCTGAAAATGAAATCGGCCCGCGTAGGCTGCGATCTCTCTCAGGAGGATCTGGCGCAGCGCGTGGGCGTGACGCGGCAGACGATCGGCATGATCGAGGCTGGCCGGTTTAATCCCTCGCTGGCGCTTTGTGTGGCAATCTGCCGTGCGCTTGATAAAACGCTCAATGATCTGTTCTGGGAGGAGGAAGCGCATGAGGCTGAATAAAAAGCAAACGGTGCTTGACGAGCGTGAACTGCAGGTGATGTACCGCATCGAGCATATCGGACTCTGGCTGATGTATGCGCTGCTGTGTGCGGCTGTTCTTGTTCAGCTCTTTCTCGGGGCAGACATGGTGCAGATGGCGGGCGAGCTGTTTGTGATCATATGCGTGAGTGTGGTGATGATGATCGCCAATGCCAGACACGGAATCTGGGACAACACGAGCAGGCCGAGCGTCAGAAACAACGCAGTTTGGGCGATAGGCGCGGGCGTCTGCGTCGCGGCGATGATCGCGCTGCTGCGCGGGAGCGCTGCCGCAGCGCTGGCGGCAGGGCTTGCGACGGCGGCGCTGTGCTTCCTGCTGCTGACAGCGCTGATGGCCTATATGCTGCGCAGGCAGAAAGCGCAGGAAAAGGCGCTGGAAGATTAAAATGAATCATCTGTGAATATAACGATAAGAAGGAGACTACCATGAGCGAGAAGAAAGTGACCAAGTATCAGGATATCGGCGGACAGGCCGTGATGGAAGGCGTGATGATGCAGAGCCCGGCGAACGAGTCGATGGCGATCGCCGTGCGCAGGCCGGATGGCAGAATCTACGTCACCTGCGAGCATAAGGAACAGGCATCCAAGAAGCACAAGTGGATGGGCTGGCCGGTGATCCGCGGCTGCGTGAACATGGTGACGATGCTCAAGATGGGCATGGAGACGCTTGACAAGGGCACGCAGATGCTGGGTATCCTTGAGGAGGAGCCGACGAAGTTTGAAAAGTGGCTCGCCGAAAAGCTGGGCGCCAACATCGATAAGGTTGTCATGGCGGTGGCGATGGTGCTGGCCGTTGTGCTGAGCCTGTTCCTGTTCGTGTTCCTGCCCAGCAGCGCTGCGACGCTGGTGAGCCATGTGGTCGACAGCCGCCTGCTGATCAACCTCGTAGCCGGTGTGGTGCGTATCGCGATTCTTGTGGCGTATATCTGGTCTGTGGCGCTGATGCCGGAGATCAAGCGGGTGTTCATGTACCATGGTGCGGAGCACAAGACCGTGTACTGCAACGAGGCGGGCGAGGAGCTCACGCCGGAGAATGCGCGCAAGTTCTCCCGTCTGCATCCGCGCTGCGGCACGGCGTTCCTCTTCCTGGTGATGATGATTTCGATCCTGATTGGCTCGATTGCCGATGAGGTGATTTATCTGCTCTTTGGCATTGAGAAGCTGGGCTTCCTGCTGCGCTTTGGCCGCAGCCTGCTGATTCTGCCGCTGGTAACGGGCGTGTCCTATGAGGTGCTTAAGGGCCTTGCGCATGCGGGTGACCACATCATCGTGCGCGCGCTGCGCTGGCCGGGTCTTATGCTCCAGCATCTGACGACCCGCGAGCCGGACGATGCGATGCTCGAGGTTGCCATTGCGTCCATGAAGGCGGCAAAGGCGGGCGCGGCGCATTACGCCGATCAGCTTGACGAGAACGTGTATCTCTATGTCGAGGGCGAAGCGGACGAAGCGCAGAAGCCGGCGGAAAACGCCGGGGAAGAAAAGGACGGCGCTGCAAAGTGACCATCCGGGAAGCATTGAAGAATGCGGCTGCCCGGCTGGAAGCGGCGGGTGTGCCCAATGCGGATTACGATGCGGCGCAGATGCTGGCGCATGTGCTGGGCGAGGATGCGCTGATGATGCGCCTGAACAATCACCGCATGCTGAGCGAGACGCATGCCGCGCAGTACGAACTGCTGATTGCGCGCAGAGAGAAGCGCGAGCCGATGCAGTATATCCTTGGCGAGACGGGCTTTATGGGACTCATGTTTCATGTGGAGCCCGGCGTGCTCTGTCCGAGGCCGGATACGGAGATCCTGTGCGAGGAGGCGCTGCGGCGAATTGCGCCGGGCATGCGTGTGCTGGATATCGGCACGGGCTCGGGCGCGCTGGCGGTATCCATTGCGAAACATGCGCCCGGCTCGCAGGTGGCGGCGGTGGATATCAGTGACGCTGCGCTGGCTATCGCGAGGGGGAACGCCGAAAGGAACGGTGTGCAGGTGCGCTTTTTGAAGAGCAACTGCTTTGAGGCGCTTGATGGCGAGGTGTTTGACGTGATCGTGTCCAATCCGCCGTATATTTCCAGCGAGGAGATGAAAGCGCTGATGCCGGAGGTCTGCATGGAGCCGGAGCTTGCGCTCTATGGCGGCGAGGACGGGCTGGATTTTTACCGGCGCATCAGCCGGGAAGCGGGCGCATATCTGAAAGATGGCGGCGCGCTGCTGTTTGAAATTGGCTGGCGGCAGAAAGACGATGTGTCTGCGCTGCTGCGTGATCATATCGGCGAGCCGTTTGCGCTCAAGGATTATGGCGATAACTGGCGCGTCGTCGGCGCGGTAAAGGAGAAATAACATGCTCGACAAGCTCGACTGGGTTCATCCACGCTTTGAAGAGCTGGGCGCGCTGCTGTCCGATCCGGACGTGGTGTCCGATCAGGAAAAATGGCGTGCGCTGATGCGCGAGCACAGCAGATTGGAACCGCTTGACAAGGCAGTGGCGCGTTATGCGCAGATGCTTGCCCTGCGCGAGGAAGCGAGGGCCATGCTTGATGATCCGGATATGGGCGCGATAGCGAAGGAAGAACTTGCGCAGCTGGAGGAAGGGATTCCCGCCTGTGAGCGTGAGATTCAGCTGCTGCTGTTGCCTAAGGATCCCAATGACGAGAAAAACGTCGTTATGGAAATCCGCGGCGGCGCGGGCGGCGAGGAGGCGGCGCTGTTTGGCACGCTGCTGATGCGCATGTATACGCGCTACGCCGAGCGCCGTGGCTGGCGGGTGGAGATGATGGACGCCAACATGACCGAACTGGGCGGCGTGAAGGAAGCGATCTTCACCATCAGCGGCGAGGGCGCGTTTTCAAGGCTTAAGTACGAGAGCGGCGTGCACCGCGTGCAGCGCATCCCTGTGACGGAGAGCAATGGAAAGCGGCAGACATCGACGGCAACGGTCGCCGTCCTCCCGGAGGCGGAGGAGGTCGATGTGAAGATTGATCCCAATGATCTGCGCATCGACGTATACCGTGCGTCCGGCCATGGCGGACAGTACATCAACAAGACGGACAGCGCTGTGCGCATCACGCATATCCCGACGGGCACGGTGGTGACCTGTCAGGATGAGAAGAGCCAGCTCAAGAATAAGGAAAAGGCCATGCGCGTGCTGCGCTCAAGGCTGTATGAAAAGCTGCAGAGCGAAGCGGACGCCGCCTACGCGGGCGAGCGGCGCGCGCAGGTGGGCACGGGTGACCGCAGCGAGCGCATCCGCACCTATAATTTCAACGAGGGCCGCGTGTCGGATCACCGTATTGGCAGGACGATCTATTCAATTGACGCTTTTGTTGACGGCGACATGGACGAGATCCTTGACGAGCTGATTGTCTCCGATCAGCAGGAGCAGCTGCGGAAAATGAATTTGAAATAATGAGGCATCTGTATGATTACGCAAGTGAAAACCGTTTCTCCGGAAGCCATTGAAGAGGCGGCCGCGCTCATCCGCGCGGGTGAACTGGTCGGCATGCCGACGGAGACGGTATATGGTCTGGGTGCAAATGCGCTTGACGAAAATGCTGTAAAGAAGATTTTTGAGGCCAAGGGCAGGCCGGGCGATAACCCGCTGATCGTGCATGTCTCCTCGGTTAAGGAGATTCCTGCGCTGGTGCGGGAGATTCCTGCGGCAGCAAGGAAGCTGATGGATGCCTTCTGGCCGGGACCAATGACACTGATCCTGCCCAAGGCGGACTGCATCCCCAGCGCGGTGAGCGCGGGTCTTGATACGGTGGGCATCCGCCTGCCGGCGAGCGAGGCGGCGCGCGCGCTGATTGCAGCGGCAGGCAGGCCGATCGCCGCGCCAAGCGCCAACCGCAGCGGCAAGCCCAGTCCGACGACGGCGCAGCATGTCTTTGAGGACATGGAAGGCCGTATCCCCATGATCCTCGATGGCGGCGCCTGCGAGGTGGGCGTGGAGTCGAGCGTGATCGATGCGACGGGCGAGATACCGGTCATCCTGCGTCCGGGCGGAATCACGCCGGAGATGGTGCAGGAGGTCATCGGCAGCGTTTCGGTGGACGAGCATGTGATGAGTCCGCTTTCCGAGGGAGATGTTGTCCGCTCTCCGGGCATGAAGTATAAGCACTATGCGCCGAAGGCGAAGACGGTGATTTATGACGGTGCGCCTGAAAATGTGATTGCAGCGATCTGCGCACGTTATGACGCGCTGATTGCGGCGGGCGAAAAGCCGGCGATTCTGGGCTTTGACGAGCACGATTTCGGCGGCAGGACGGTCATCAGCCTCGGCAGTGTGCATCATGCGGATGATGCTGCGGCGCGCCTGTTTGCGGCGCTGCGGGAACTCGACGAGCGCGGCGAAACGGCGGCGCTTTGCGAGGCGGTCGATCCGCACGGCATTGGCCTGGCGGTGATGAACCGCATGGGCCGCGCGGCGGGCTTTGACATTGAGCGCGTATGATCTGCAGGAGCTTTGAGCCGGTGTATGCGCCGGATGCACGCGTGATGATCGTGGGCTCGATGCCCAGCGTGAAATCGCTGGCGGATAGTCAGTATTATGCTCACCCGCGCAATGCGTTCTGGCCGATTCTGTTTGAGGTTTTCGGCGTGGAACCGACGCGGGATTACGAGGCAAAAAAAGAATTGATCTTAAGTCACGGTCTTGCGCTGTGGGATGCGGCGAGCGTCTGCGAGCGTGAGGGCAGCCTCGACAGCGCGATGCGCGGCGTGCAGTATAACGACTTTGCGGCATTGTATGAGCGCTGTCCGAATATCCATACCGTGCTGTGCAACGGAGGAACGGCGCATGCTTTGTTTCTGAAGTCCGGCTTTGCCGGCGGCCGGCGTGTGATCCGCATGCCCAGCACCAGCCCGGCGTATACGATGGCCTACGGCAGGAAGTTGGAGGCATGGCGGGCGGCGCTTGAGGATGCGCTGAAAGAATAATCTGACGATGGCATAGAGTACAGCTCTATGTCATTTTTATTTCATAAGGATGTGCAGTACTATCTTTTTTGTACGGGTTATGCTATGATAAATATGAGAAAGTATGAATGCATGGCTGGGAGGGACGAGCATGAATATGGTCGATATGATTCTGAAGAAGAAGGAAGGAAAAGCCCTTTCCCCCGAAGAAATCCGCTTCTTTGCGCGCGGTGCGGCGGATGGCAGTGTGCCGGATTATCAGCTGGCTGCGCTGCTGATGGCGATCTGCTGGCAGGGGATGACGGCGGAGGAGACGGCGTGCCTGACGATGGAGATGATGCATTCCGGCAGCGTGGTCGATCTTTCTGCAATCGACGGCGTGTGCGTGGATAAGCATTCCACTGGCGGCGTGGGCGATACGACGACGCTTGTGCTCGTTCCGCTGGCTGCCGCCTGCGGCGCGAAGGTGGCTAAGCTCTCCGGGCGTGGCCTTGGGCACACCGGAGGCACGCTTGATAAGCTGGAGAGTATCCCGGGCTGCAGCATCAGCGTCTCTCAGGCGGATTTCATCCGGCAGGTGCAGGAGATTGGCTGCGCGGTCATTGGCCAGACGCAGGATCTCTGTCCGGCGGATAAGGCGCTCTATGCGCTGCGCGATGTGACGGGTACGGTGGGCAGCATTCCGCTGATCGCCTCGAGCATCGTCTCCAAAAAGCTGGCCAGCGGCGCAGGGGCAATTGTGCTGGATGTGAAGACGGGCAGCGGCGCGCTGATGCAGACGGTGGAGGAGTCTATCGAACTGGCGAAGGCGATGGTGGAGATCGGTGCACAGGCAGGTAAACCCATCCTTGCGCTGGTGACCGGCATGGATCAGCCGCTGGGCACGCACGTGGGCAACGCGCTGGAGGTCAAGGAGGCGATCGACATCCTTTCCGGCAGGGCGAAGGGCGATCTGCTGACGGTGTCGCTGGAGCTGGGCAGCCGGATGCTGGTAGCGTGCGGCGTGGCGAAGGATGTGGAAGACGGCAAGGCGCGCATGACGCAGGCGCTTGAGAGCGGCGCGGGCCTGAAGAAGCTGCGGGAGATGATCGAGGCACAGGGCGGCGACGGCCGTGTCTGTGAGGAGCTGGCGTATCTGCCGCATGCAGCATACAAGATCAGCGTGCCGGCGCTTGCTTCCGGCTATGTGGCAAAAATGGACACGACGGCGATCGGTTACTGCGCGCAGGGCCTTGGCGCGGGCAGACGGGAAAAGACCGACGTCATCGATCCGGCGGTTGGTCTTGTGATGGATGTCCGACTGGGCGATTATATTGCGGAAGGAGACAGTCTCGCTACACTCTACCTCAACAAGCCGGAACTGGCGAAGGACGCCGTGGCAAAGATGCAGCAGGCGATCACGATCACGAAGCAACAGATAGAGCTTCCGCCGCTTATCTATGCGGCAGTCTCCCAGGACGGCGTAACGCGATGATGCAAAGATGCATATGATAAGGGATATGAAAAAGATAAAAGGAAAACTTTCAGAGGGATTCTCGAAGAAGGCGCGTCTGCTGATGCGCCATCTGCGTCCGGCTGTTTCGGCGTTTGCTATCGGCGTGGGCGCGTCGTTTGCGGCAACGATGCTGCGCACGGTCTTCACGCAGGTTATCCGCTTCACGGTGGACGGCGTGATTCTCGGCGAGACGGCGGGTCTGCCGGGGTGGCTGGCGGCGCTTGAACCGGGAAAGATGCTCGCCGCCGCCTGTGCGGTGGCGGCTGTGGTCGCTGTGCTGGAGTTTGCGGTTGGATTCGTTCATGATTCCAGCCTGCCCAAGGGATCGGAACGCTTTGTCAAGTCGCTTCGCGATTCGCTCTACAGCCATATTCAGCGCCTGCCCTACAGCTGGCATGCCCAGAATCCGACGGGCGATATCATCCAGCGCTGCACCTCCGATGTGGAGGTTGTGCGTGCATTCATCGCCGATCAGGTGGTGGAGTTTGTCAGCACGATCTTCCTGATCGCGGTGTACATGACGATGATGTTCACCATGAATGTGAAGATTGCGCTGGTTGCCTGCGCGTTTGTGCCGCTGGTGATCGGCACGTCGCTGTATTATCATCGCAAGATCGGCAAGAGCTTTACGGCGTTTGACGAATCCGAGGGCGTGCTTTCCTCGATTGTGCAGGAGAATCTGACCGGCGTGCGCGTGGTGCGCGCCTTCGGCAGGGAGCGCGATGAGCTGAAAAAGTTCCGCGACCACAACGAAAAGCATACATTGCTGTGGCTGAAGATGGGCTCCATGATGACCTCGTTCTGGACGTTCGGAGACACGGTCAGCTTCGTGCAGCTCTTTTTGGTGATCATCGTCGGCGTACATATGTGCGTCGGCGGGGAGATCACGCTGGGCACCTATCTGGCGTTTATCAACTACACCAAGCAGATGAACTGGCCGGTACGCGGTCTGGGACGCGTGATCACGAACATGAGCAAGGTTGGCGTATCGATTGACCGTCTGCTTTATATCATCGAGGCGGAAGAAGAGAAAGCGCCCGAAAACGCGAAGACGGCGGATATGCACGGAGATATCTGCTTTGATCATGTGAGCTTCGCCTATGAGGAGAAGCCTGTGCTGCGCGACGTCAGCTTCACGATCCCCGGCGGCTCGACGCTGGGCATTCTTGGCGAGACGGGCAGCGGAAAGAGCACCATTGCGCTGCTGATGGCGCGGCTGTATGACCCGCAGGCGGGCAGCATTTCCATCGGCGGCATGGATCTGCGCGAAATGGATCAGACGGCGCTTCGCAGGAATGTGGGCGTCGTGCTGCAGGAGCCGTTCCTCTTCTCGCGCACGCTTAAGGAAAACGTGATGATCGCCGCGCAGAACGCCTCTGCGGAAGAGGTGGACGCAGCGGTGAAGGATGCATGCCTGTATGCGTCCGTGCAGGAATTCAAGGAAGGCTACGACACCATCGTTGGCGAGCGCGGCGTAACGCTCTCCGGCGGACAGAAGCAGCGAACCGCCATCGCGCGCACGCTGCTCTCCGGCGCGCCGGTCATGGTGTTTGACGACTCGCTCTCCGCGGTTGACGCCAAGACGGACGCAGCGATCCGCGCGCGGCTGCGCGATGCGGCGGGATCGTCGACGCTGGTGCTGATTGCGCACCGCGTCTCGACGCTTGAGCGTGCGGATCAGATTATCGTGCTGCGCGAGGGCGAGATCATCGAGCGTGGCACGCATGAGGAGCTGATCGCACTGGGCGGCGTCTATGCCAGAACGGCTGCGATGCAGAGCGCAAGAGGGGAGGCGGACGCGAATGGCTGATCGTCACGAACAGAGTAAAGCGTTTTCCCTGAAGCCGTGGATCAAGCTGATTCCCACGGTGAAAAAGGCGTGGCCGGCATTCTGGCTCTCCGTGGTATCCAATATTGCGCTGGCGTTTATCGATTTTTATCTGCCGTATCTGCAGAGCCAGGTCGTAGATAAGTACATCACGGCCGGTTCTCTTGAAGGCTTTGGCGGCTACATCGCCTGGTACGCGCTGATTGGCGTGATGCAGTTTACGCTGATTGTTCTATACTTCAAGGGCTGTATGCAGTGCGAGGCGTGGTCCTGCCGCGATCTGCGCGACGCGTGCTTTGTCAATCTGCAGAAGCTGAGCCTGGATTACCACAACACGACCAGCGCAGGGCACAGCCTGTCCCGCGTGATGAGCGATACGAGCAAGATCTCGGAGATGATGGCGTGGACGATCTCGGATACGATCTGGGGCTTTGCGTATATCATCGGCGTCTTCTGCATGATGGCGCGCCTGTCCTTCAGGCTCGCGATTACGCTGCTGGTGATCGCGCCGATTGTCGTGCTGCTGACATTCTTTTTCCAGAAGCGGCTGATCGTCCTCAACCGTCAGGTGCGTGCGGAGCATTCGAAAATCACCGGCGGCTATAACGAGGGCATCATGGGCGCGAAGACGAGTAAGACGCTCGCGCTGGAAAGCCAGCTCTGCGGCGAGTTTGAGGAGATCACCTCGCGTGCGGCGAAGGCAGGCATTCTGCATGCACGCATGCGTGCGATCTATGTGCCGCTGATTGTGCTCTGCGGTACGCTGGCGGCAAGCGTGACGCTCTACCGCGGCGGTCACATGGTGCAATCCGGCGCGGTGACGCTGGGTACGCTCAGCGCATTCATGACCTATGCGACGGGCCTGTTCCAGTCCTTCCGCTGGCAGGCGGCGCGTATTTCGCAGCTGATTTCGCTGCAGGCGAATGTGGAGCGCGTTTCGGGGCTCGTTCATGAGACGCCGACCGTGACCGATACGGCGGAGGTTGAGGCAAAATACGGAGACTGCTTCGCGCCGAAGAAGGAAAACTGGGAACCGATGCGCGGCGAAGTGACGTTTGAGGATGTATCCTTCACCTATCCGGACGGCGGCGAGGAGGTGCTCTCGCACTTCAGCATGCACGTTCCGGCGGGCAACACGGTGGCGATCGTCGGCGAGACGGGCGCGGGCAAATCCACGCTGGTCAATCTGGCGTGCCGCTTCTATGAGCCGACGGACGGCCGCGTGCTGATCGACGGCGTCGATGCCAAGGAGCGCAGCCAGCTCTGGCTGCACAGCCACATCGGTTACGTCCTGCAGGAGCCGCATCTGTTCTCCGGCACGATCCGAGAGAATATCCGCTACGGACGTCCGGATGCGACAGATGAAGAGGTGGAGGCGGCGGCCCGTGCGGTCAATGCGGACCGGATTGCCGCCAAGCTGCCGGGGGGATACGAGACGGACGTTGGCGAATGCGGCGATAACCTTTCCACCGGTGAAAAGCAGCTGATTTCCTTTGCGCGCGCGATTATCGCAAAGCCGACGATTTTCGTCCTTGACGAGGCGACGAGCTCGGTTGATACCGCGACGGAGCAGATGATCCAGCAGGCGACGAGGACGCTGATGCAGGGCACGACCTCCTTTGTCATCGCACACAGGCTTTCTACGATCCGTCAGGCGGATACGATTCTGGTGATCGACCACGGAAAGATCGTGGAGCAGGGCACGCATGAGGAGCTGCTCCAAGCGGGCGGCGCGTATTATGCGCTGTACACCACGCAGCTGAGCAAGCAGGAGAAGCGGCATGCTGCCGCTGATGCTTCCAGATAATATCTGCTGGTTATGCTTGACAAAATGAATGGCTGGGACTATACTGTTCCTATCCGAAATGACGAAGAAGAGTAACCGTTTGGGGCTTGCCTAAAGAGAGATGCGTCGCCGGCTGAAAGCGCATCGGCAAAGCGGAGCGGCGAAGACCACCTTCCGATCGGGTCGCGAGGCGCGCGATACAGCGGCAAAGAGCACCAATCAGGGTGGAACCACGGGCAGATATTTTCCGCTCGTCCCTCGAGTTTTTTGAGGGACGGGCGTTTTTCGTCTCTCAGCAAAATTGTTTTAGGCAAGGAGAGGAAGCATTATGAAGATCATCTACAAGGACGGCACGACGGGCGAGTGCCCGCAGGAGCAGGAACTGCATGTCATCCGCCACACGGCGGCGCACATTCTCGCGCAGGCGGTCAAGAATCTGTATCCGCAGGCGCACTTCGCCTACGGCCCGGCGACCGAGAACGGTTTCTATTATGACGTCGATCTGGGCGATGTGAAGCTGAACGACGGCGATCTTGCGAAGATCGAGGCAGAAATGACCAAGATCGTCAAGGCGAATATGCCGATTAAGGCGTTCACCCTGCCGCGCAATGAAGCGATCAAGCTGATGGAAGACCGCGGTGAGATCTACAAGGTTGAGCACATCGGCGATCTGGGCGAGGATGAGGTCATCAGCTTCTATCAGCAGGGCGACTACATTGATATGTGCGTCGGTCCGCACCTGTGCTACACCAAGGCGCTCAAGGCGTTCAAGCTGACGCAGGTTTCCGGCGCGTACTGGAAGAATGACCGAAACAACAAGATGCTCACCCGCATCAACGGCACGGCATTTGCGACTAAGGACGAGCTGACCGCGCACATGACCGCGATGGAAGAAGCCCGCAAGCGCGACCACAACAAGCTGGGCCGCGAGCTGGAATACTTCACCACCGTCGATTCTATCGGTCAGGGTCTGCCGATCCTGCTGCCCAAGGGCGCGCGCGTCATTCAGCTGCTGCAGCGCTGGGTGGAGGACGAGGAGCAGAAGCGCGGCTATCTGCTGACCAAGACCCCGCTGATGGCCAAGCGTGATCTGTACCGCATCTCCGGCCACTGGGATCACTATCTCGACGGCATGTTCATCCTGGGCGATCCGCATGACGAGGAGAAGGAATGCTTCGCCCTGCGTCCGATGACCTGCCCGTTCCAGTATCAGGTCTATCTCAACCGCATGCGCTCCTATCGCGATCTGCCGATGCGCCTTGGCGAGACGAGCACGCTCTTCCGCAACGAGGATTCCGGCGAG
>JAFXCE010000055.1 GCA_017521565.1 Clostridia bacterium
ATCTTCATTCACATCCACTTCATACACCTCAAATGCTTCATCCGGCTTCAGCTTCAGCCTCGACGAGAGAAACTTGCCGATATCAAAAGCGTTCTTCGGATCAGCATCCGAGAGGTATTTGTAGTTGGGATGTCTGGTAATATCGTACTTTGCTGAAAAAAACGGCCTGACGCCGCGCAGCTGCAAAATGCACTTACCTCCGTCCATAACCGCCAGCTCATCCATGGACATGAGCGACTTTCCCAGCTTCTGGTAATTGAGCGAATGGGACGTTTCCCTTCCCCGGCTCTCGCCGGTGTTGTAGGTGTCGATTGTTTCCTTGCCCAGCGTCTCTTCCAGCTCCTTGAGCGTCGTGCGCTCCTTGCCGCCCAGGAAGATCATGCTGTCGCAATTGCCCACGATGGTATCCGCGTTGTCCTTGTAAATTGCTTTGAGCTGACTCTGCGCCTGAAGCACCAGACAGGCGGAAATCTCGCGGCTGCGGATCGTCGCCATCAGCTTTTCCAGCTTTGGGATCTGTCCGATGTTCGCCGCCTCGTCGATCAGACAGCGCACATGGACCGGCAGCCTGCCTCCATAGACGTCATCCGCCTTTTCGCACAGCAGATTGAACAGCTGTGTATAGCACATGGAAATCAGGAAGTTGAAGCTGTCGTCCGTGTCTGACATGATGAGAAACAGCGCCGTCTTCCGGTCGCCCAGCGTATCCAGCTCCAGCTCGTCATATGCCGTCACTTCGCGCAGCTCCTTGATATCAAACACTGCAAGGCGCGCGCCGCAGGAAATGAGAATCGACTTTGCCGTTTTACCCGCAGCCAGCTTGTACTTCTTATACTGCCTGACAGCAAAGTGATTGGGATCGCGCTTTTCCAGCTTCTCAAACATGATATCGACCGAGTTCTGGAAGTCCTCGTCATCCTCCCTCGTCTCCATCGCATTGATCATCTCAATCAGCGTTGAAAAATTTCGCTCTTCCTCTGCCGCTTCATAATGCAGGTAGCCGATCAGGGCGGTATATAGCAGCGTTTCGGCCTTTACCCAGAAATCGTCCCCGGCTTTTCCCTCGCCCTTGGTATTGGCAATGAGCGTTGTCACCAGCTTGAGAATGTCCTTTTCGCTATGGATATAGGAAAACGGGTTATAGTGCATGGATTTGCCGAAGTTGATCGTGTTGAGAATCTTGATCCGGTATCCCTTTTTCTGAAGCAGCTTGCCGCACTCCACGACGATGCTGCCCTTGGGATCGGTGACAACGTAGCTGGAATGGCACTGCATGAGGTTCGGCTTGAGCCAGAAGCGCGTTTTGCCGCTGCCGGAGCCGCCAATGATCAGCACGTTCTTATTCCTCGCCGTTTTGGGGTCTTTGGGCCGGTTGTTCATCGTCAGCCTTTCCGTCTGCGTCAGGATCACGTTGTTTTCAAACACCGGATCGATATACGGCGCGATGTCCGTCTGATTCCCCCAGCGTGCAGAGCCGTGTTCCTGATTGTGCCTATACTTTTTCGCATTCTTTCCCTTGAGATAGACAGCGAGCCGGAGCGCAGCGCTGAGCATCAGGCCAATCAGCAGATCCGGCAGATAGAAGCTGGGCAGTGGGGAGGCAAACGCCTGCTCCATACCGCCCATGATGTTGAGCAGCTTTTCAGATGCGTTAGCTCCTTCCGCCATTCGCCACGCCTGCGGCAGCTTGCCGGCATACAGGCCGATCACCAGATACGGAAGATACAGAATCAGCCGCTTCTTCACATTCATAGGCTTCGCTCCTGCTTCTTGTTTTTGACCGGATCGATCTGCTTGGCGGCGATCATCGCCTGAAGGCTGCGCAGCGTCTTGATCACAGACGGCTTACTCTTATCGTGTACACGTTTTTTTGTGTACTCTTCAAAAGCAGCGGTCAGCGCATCTGCATCCTTCGCCTTGAAGAACACATAGAACTTGGGATCGTCCCCCTTCACCTTCTTTACCGCGAAATCCACGCCGTACTTGCGGGCAATCCTTTCAAAGTCCTTGATGCTTTTGTCCTTGATCTCGATGCTCGTCATGCCCTGATTCTGCGCCGCCAGCTGCCTGACCGTCTGTTTGCCGTGCGGCGTGACGTCCTTTGCCGTTTTGGGATTCTTCTGGTGCGCCAGCAGCTTGGTGATCGCGTCCTTGAGCATCCTTCCTGTGAACTTGCTGCCGCTGACGGCCATGCTCACCGTTTTGTTTTCGATATCTTCCTGCAAAACTCAGACCTCCTTTCAAACGAGAAAGGGAGGCCGTTTTGCGACCTCCCCATGACTTATTTACGGTGCTTCCTGCTTCGCACGGCATAAACAGCCATCGCAACAGCAGAAACCGTCATCAATCCAGCACCCGCCCACATGACCGGCGTCATCTCGATTTCCACGCCCGTCTGGATTGTGGAATAGTTCTTGAGACGCTTGAGACGCTTGGGCGGGACGTAGTTTTCGTCGATGGTGATTTCGATCACTTCATCCGTCTTGGTGTAACCCTCTGCCGCTTCCGTTTCGCGGATCACATACTTACCGGGCGTCAGGTTGTACGCACGCACGATACCGTCATCGCCGGACACCAGCTCGCGCAGGAAGTTGCCGTCCTCATCCTCAAGTGCGAACTTCACACCCGGAATCGGATTCCGGCGATTGTCGGTCTTGATGAACTCATAGTGGTTGGGAATGTTCACACAGGTGAATGGCTCCGGCTCTTTCCAGTTTTCATCGACGTGCAGCGTCAGGTCGTCCATGCGGTTAAATCCCTCCGGCGCTTTCGTCTCGCGGATAATCCAATCGCCATAGTCAAACTTCGTGAACACGAACTCACCATGATCGTCGCTGACTACCGTTTCGACGACCTCGCCGGTCGCTGCGTTGATCAGGCTGAACTCCACACCGGGCAGATACTTGCCGGACGTGTCCACCTTCTGATAGCGCACGCGCTTCAGATGGTTGGTCAGCGTCGCAATGGGCGTATCACTGCTCACATAGCTGTCGTCAATCGTCAGGTTCACAACCTCGTCGCAGAGCAGATAGCCGTTCGGCGGTTCAATCTCACGGATCGTGAAATCGCCATGCGGGATCTTCGTGAAACACACGATGCCCTTTTCATCCGATACAGCTGTCATTTGGCGCTTACCGTTTTCATCGAACAGGCCAAACAC
>JAFXCE010000056.1 GCA_017521565.1 Clostridia bacterium
GTATCACAGATGAAGGGCTTGATCTTTTCGCAGAATCCGTCGATCCATTCATCCAGCATCTCCATGGTATAGGGTTTTGCGCCGTACACCTGCGTAAGCGTCAGATTTTTCCACTCCATCAAGTCGGCGAAGTGTCCCTTGAGCGTTTCAGGATAGAACAGTTCGCCTGCCATGACGGTCTTTTTCTGGTACTTATCAGAGTAGAAGGGCGCGATTCCCTGCTTGGTGGAACCGTACTTTTTGTCTGCCAGCCGCTGTTCCTCCAGTGCATCCAGATCCCGGTGCCAGGGCAGCAGAATGGAAGCACGATCACTGATCTTCAGATTTTCCGGCGTAATGGATACGCCTTGGGCGTGCACCTGCTCAATTTCCATCCAGAGGTTTTCGGGATCCAGCGCTACGCCATTGCCCAGAACATTAACTACGCCTTTGCGGAATACGCCGGAGGGCAGCAGGTGCAGTGCAAACTTGCCGTATTCATTGATGACGGTATGACCGGCATTGCCGCCGCCCTGATAGCGGACGACCACATCATAATGCTCTGTCAGCAGATCGACCATGCGGCCCTTGCCTTCATCTCCCCAGTTGATGCCTACGATTGCGCAATGTGCCATAATGATGCCTCCTATGCATTGATTGTCGAAATACCCGGCACGATATCCTCCAGCACATCCAGCAGGATGCGCACGGTATCCAGCGAAGTGAAGATGGTCACACCATTTTCCACGGCGCAGCGGCGGATCTGCGCACCATCTTCATAATGCACGCCGGAAAGGATAGCCCGGGTGTTGATGATATAGCTGACATAGCCCGCGCGGATGGATTCCAGGATGGTATCATCTCCGTCGGTTACCTTGCCGCGCACGCGGGTGCGGATACCATGCTGTTTCAGGAAGTTGGCAGTACCGATGGTCGCTTCGATATTAAAGCCCAGATCATAAAAGCGGCGTACCAGTGGCAGAGCTTCTTCTTTGTCTTCATCCGCAAGCGTGACGATCACCGTTCCATACTGCTTCATCTTCACGCCCGATGCCTGCAGCGCCTTGTACAGCGCGCGGTTCAGGCTGACATCATAGCCGATGGCTTCGCCGGTGGATTTCATTTCCGGGGACAGATAGGCGTCCATGCCGTCCAGCTTTGCAAAGGAGAAGGCCGGAGCCTTTACATAAAAGCGCTTTGCGTCCGGGAGAACCATTTCCGCAATACCCTGCTCTGCCAGCGAATGGCCCAGCATGACCTTCGTCGCGATGGAAACCAGCGGATAGCCCGTGGATTTGGACAGGAAAGGCACGCTGCGGCTGGCGCGGGGATTGACTTCGATGATGAACACGTTGTCGTTCTTATCCACAATGAACTGGATGTTGAAAAGCCCCACGATGCCGATGCCAAGCCCCAGCTTTGTCGTGTAATCCGCAATGGTATCGCGCACCTTCTGTGAGATGCTGATGGGCGGATAGATGCTGGTGGAATCACCGGAATGCACGCCGGTGCGCTCCACCAGTTCCATGATGCCGGGAATGAAGACCTGCTTTCCATCGCAGATAGCGTCCACCTCAACCTCCTTGCCGATGTGGTACTTGTCTACCAGCACAGGCCTGTCCGCATCCACAGCCACCGCGTTTTCCAGATAGTATCGAATGGCCTTTTCGTTGGCGACGATCTCCATGGCGCGTCCGCCCAGCACGAAGCTGGGACGCACCAGCACCGGATAGCCGATGCGCTGTGCCGCCTTCACGCCATCATCAATGCTTGTTACTGCTTCACCTGCGGGATGGGGAATGTTCAGGCGGATGAGCACCTTCTCGAAGGAATCCCTGTCCTCGGCACGGTCGATGGCTTCGCAGTCGGTGCCGATCAGCTTCACGCCGCGCTTTGAAAGCGGTTCGGCGAGATTGATGGCGGTCTGTCCGCCGAGGGATGCGATCACACCGATGGGCTTTTCCAAATCCACGATATTGGTCACTTCCTCCAGCGTCAGCGGCTCAAAATAGAGCTTATCGGCGCAGGTATAGTCGGTGGATACGGTTTCGGGGTTGTTGTTGATAACGATGGCCTCATAGCCGGCTTCCCGAATGGCGCGGATGGCGTGAACGGTGGAATAGTCGAACTCTACGCCCTGGCCGATGCGGATTGGACCGGAGCCAAGGACAATGACTTTTTTTCGATCGGATACGATGGATTCATTTTCCGTTTCGTAGGTGGAATAGAAGTAAGGCACATAGCTGTCGAACTCGCCCGCACAGGTATCGATCATCTTATAGACAGGAAGAATGCCGCATTCCCTGCGCATGTTGTATACATCATCCTCGCTGACCTTCCAGAGCTGCGCGATGTATCGATCCGAAAAGCCCATTCGCTTGGCTTCCCGAAGCACATCCACAATGCCGACGGAGGCTTCCAGTTCCCGTTCAAAATCAACGATATTCTTGATCTTATCGAGGAAAAACATGTCAATCTGGGTGATGTTGCAGATGCGGCTGTGATCCACGCCGTGCCACATCAGCTGCGCGATGGCATAGATACGGTCGTCGGTGCCGTTTTTGATGTAGTTCAGCAGTTCGTCGGTGGTCATGTTTTCGCTGTCGAACTTGGGCATGTGCAGATGGCTCTGCCCGCCCTCCAGAGAGCGGATGGCCTTGAGCAGGCTTTCCTCCATGGTGCGGCCAACGCTCATCACCTCACCGGTTGCCTTCATCTGTGTGGAAAGCTGATTACTGGCGAGGGTGAATTTATCGAACGGAAAGCGCGGAATCTTTGTGACCACATAGTCCAGAGAAGGTTCAAAGCAGGCAGGTGTGTTCGCCAGCATGATCTCATCCAGATTCATTCCCACTGCAATCTTTGCCGATACCCGCGCAATCGGA
>JAFXCE010000057.1 GCA_017521565.1 Clostridia bacterium
GCCCCTCCAGCCACTCTGGTGCGGTGGTCATGATTCGCTGCACATCCTTTAGCGCGGTGTCAACTTTTTCGGTCGGCACTTCCACTACCACCTCGTCATGGATGTGCATCACAACTCGATACCCGGCGGCATCCAGATTCAACAGGATCTCGCCCAGTACATCGCGAGCGGTGGCCGATGTCAGGTTCTCTGCCAGCTTGCCATCAAAAAAGGCACAGCGCTTGCCTTGTACTTCTGCGCTCATGCCTTTGGGGGTCATGGCGAGATTGCGGTAGTAAAGAGAGCGGCCGGAGGGCAGCGGCAGAGCGAAGCAAGCCTTGCCTTTGTTGAGATTAAAGGCATGGTCCAGCTTAGCCCAGAGCTTAGTGATAAGGCGGTTGCTGTTACGGAAGTCTCTCACGATGCGCTCAGCTTCGCGCTCTGAGATATCCAGCCCCGCCATCGTCTTGGCGATCCTGACGAACACCTTAGCACCTGCGCCATAGCCCAGCCCCAGCACACGAGCCTTGGCCAGTCGGTACAGGTCAGGATTAGCGTGCTTCAGGGGCTCGCTGCCTGTATATCCCATAGTGGCGCGGGCGTGGGCTTCGTAGACCGATATGCCTTTCTCCAGCTCCTCCATCATGGCGTTGTCACCCGCCAGCCAAGACAAGACACGTTGCTCAATCTGGCCGAGGTCGCTAATGATGAACGTATGGCCGGGGCGCGGTACAATCATCTTGCGCAGATCCACGCCGAATTGAGCTACGCGCGGCAAGTTCTGGATGTTGAAGCCGCCATCGCCGCTCCAGCGGCCTGTGTGAGCGCCGAAGTATTTGAGCCCATAGGAGAATGTGCCGTCCGGGCGAATGCGGCTCTCAAGGGTTTCCAATTTCTTGTACAGCGTGTTGGCCTTGCGATAGTCTCGCATTGCCCCCACCCAAGGAAACTGCTCGCCGTATTTCTCCTCCCAGGCAGTACAGCTGTCGGAGTCCTGGGCGAGAGAATCAGGTGCGGATATGCCGGCTTTGGCGCATTCCAATTTCAGATTCTTCAGCGACAGGATAGGCTTGCTGCCATCAGCCCACGGAATCTTGCTGACGGCTTCATCCATCACGCGCAGGAGCTTCTGCTTACCCTCGGCCAGTAGCTTCTGATCCACGTACACGCCGTAGTCGCACATGTCGCGGGTTAAGGCTGACAGCCTGCGTTCCTTGTCGCTCCAAAGGGAGCCGAGCTTGGAGTACAGGTGGTAGCAGTACCAAGAGTCTTTCAGGCAATACTCGCCAAGCTCCTTGGCCATCCCCAAGCGCACAGCGTCTGCCCACGTCTTGTCTTTCATGTCGGTGCGGGTTTCCTTGCTGATGCTGATGCCAAAGGCTCCCTCCACAGATGCCTTCAGCGAGCGGCCGTAGCTCAGGGCGCTCACCATATCGGCGGTGCATACCCAGTCCACGCGCAGCTCTGCCGGGACGATACCAAGCTCGCGCAGCCTCTCGAAGCATGCGCGGTCAAAGCGGGCGTTGTGGGCGCAGAGCGTGCTGCCATCAAGCATCTGCCAGTCGAAGTCTTCCGGCTTACCTACATACGCAAACTCTCCATCTGATTCAGGAGAATAGATAGAGACGAGGTAAATAGAAGCCGCAGAATCGCGCAGGTAGTGGTACAGGCCGTGGGTGTCGATGCTCAGCTCCTTGCCGTAGTAAGTCTCGAAGTCTATCGCAAAGACCTTGCCTTTCTTCGCTTCAGGTTTAGGCTTCATACTCGTACA
>JAFXCE010000058.1 GCA_017521565.1 Clostridia bacterium
ACCAACTAGCTAATCGGACGCGAGCCCATCTTTCACCGGATTGCTCCTTTGACCCCTGCACCATGCGATGCTGTGGTCTTACGCGGTATTAGCACATCTTTCGATGCGTTATCCCCCAGTAAAAGGCAGGTTGCTCACGCGTTACTCACCCGTCCGCCGCTAAGATTCGAGAGCAAGCTCCCTCCTCTTCGCTCGACTTGCATGTGTTAGGCACGCCGCCAGCGTTCGTCCTGAGCCAGGATCAAACTCTCGTGTTTGATTCTGTATCGAATCCTTGAAGTTTTACCTTCAAGGTTCAAAACTCATATACGAATTGACTGTCTTTGTTTCTCTGCGACTCGTGAAAATCGCAGATTCGCGTTCTTCTTGATTCTGTATCGTTTTCAAGGATCAGTTCCGTGTCACACGGAATGATGAGAGTATACCTCACAACATTTCATTTGTCAACACCTATTTTTACAATTTTTTCACCTTTGGGTCATCTTTGCCCCAAAAGCTACGAACATTATCTGGTTATCCACCCCTTTATTTCGGCATTATTCCGAACGACCAGCTTCTCAATTCCATACAAATCGATGTCTAATACGAATAATTCACAATATTCAAAACAAGAAAAGTATTTTTCTCACACAAAAAAGACCTGTCTGACCGAAGCCAGACAGGTCGATGCGTTGATCAATAACGCGGAGCGCGGTGCGCGGCGAAGCAATCGCGGCAGTACACAGGCTTATCACCGCGCGGCTGGAAGGGAACCTGAGTCTCCTTGCCGCAGTCGGCGCAAATCGCAGTGAACATCTCACGCTGCGGACGGGCATTGCCGTTCTGCGCGCGGAAGGCCGCACGGCACTCCGGGCAGCGCTTCGGCTTGTTCTGGAAGCCCTTCTCCGCATAGAAAGCCTGCTCAGAGGCGCTGAAGATGAACTCCTTGTTACAGTCACGACAAACGAGGGTTTCGTCCTGATACATATCTGTATCCTCCTAATAAATAGATTGACCTTCACCGATTGGCACTCAAAGCCAGACTTCCTGATGGCGCGAAGGCGAATCTAAGGAGGCCGTAAGATTGAGATGGAATACGATGTTTGAGGTTCGAGGTATTATAGCACAGTTTTTCCAGATTCGCTACTCTTTTTCATCTTTTTGATTCATTCTCCTATTCTGTAAGAGGGATATTCCCCCTCTTTGTCGAATTGCACCAGCGATACGGCTAAAGATCCTTACAAAGGAAGTGTTTCTCTTGATCGCACATATCGACTTCGAGGCGGTAGGCTGCTTCGTTCGTACTTTTCGGCATCAGGCAAATATGACACAGGAGCAGCTTGCCGAGAAGATCGGCATGAGCACAAATTTTGTCGGCAATATTGAACGCGGTGTCAGCACCCCCAGCGCGACGACGCTGTTTCGTATCGCACTCGCGCTGAATATTACCATGCAGGATCTTCTCAATGAGCATACGCTGATCTGGCGTGAGGATACCGAACCTTCCACCCTGCGTTCGCCTTCTACAGTATTCTGCAATACACTCAGCGACTGGCTTCTGAAAACCGAAGAGGAAGCTTTTGCAGACGATCCTGCTGCGCCCGCCAGTCCCATTGATCTGGCTTCCATTGGATTCCTGATGCTTGACGAGGACTTTCCTTCCGATCACGGATCCTGATCCCTGATTCTTCACGTGCTCCCGCTGCGTATGACAACAACGGCACGCCGCATTCTGTTCGGCGTGCCGTTTCATATATAATCACTTGATTGGTTATGCAAAATATGTACTCAGCACCTGATTGACCAGACCGCCATCCGCCTTGCCCTTCACACGCGGCATAAGCGTCTTCATGATCCTTCCCTTATCCTTCACAGTCGGCTTTTCGATAGCAAGCTCGGAAAGCACCGATACAATAACCGCCCGGATCTCAGCTTCGTCCATAAGCTTGGGCGCAAACTCACTGTAAACCGTCATTCGCAGGCGTGCTTCTTCGATGATCTGTACGCGATCTGCCGGCGTGGTTTCCATCGTCTCCTGCGCCTGCTTAATTTCCCGGAAGATCACCGCATTCTCCTCTTCCTCCGTCAGATCCGCCCGCTTGTCAATCGCCTTATTCTTCAGCGCAGCAAGCAGCAGCGACAGCGCATCCTTTCGCGCTTTATCCTTATCCTTCATTGCCTGCATCATCGCGCTGCGCACGGTATCAATCTTGCTCATATCCATTTTCTCCTTCCATAATATCTCTCATATAGGCGACGGAACGCGCAAGCGCCTCGTCGCTTTGAATCAACCTCAGATAGGGTTCCATGATCACAGGCCCAGCATATCCAACTTCCTTCAGCGCGCCAATCAGCGTCTCAAAAGCAAATACACCCTCTCCCGGAAGGCACAGCCTGCCATCGGATTGCCAGTCGCAGATATGTACGTTGCAGAGCCGATCGCCCATGGCGTATACAAATTCAATCGGATCGCACCCTGCGCGCATCGCCTGCTTGATATCCAGTGTAAACCGCACATTAGGCAGCGCCTCCCTGGCTTCCAGCACGCGCTTCGGCTCTGTCAATTGACACCATGATACGTTTTCCCAGCCGATGACCATGCCGCGCCTCGCAGCCTCCTCGCACATCGGGGCAACCGCCCCCACATTCCACGCCAAATCCCACGGAAGCGGCTTAAGCAGCGGCGTATTGCGTCCATGATAGACAAATGTTTTTGCGCCCATCTCGACGCCCGCGTCCAGAATACGCTGGAAATGATCGAATGCGTCGCGCACCTGACGCGCGGGACGCCCCGCCATGTAATTCTCATAACCGCCAAGGGGATGAACGCTCGTACACGGAACGCCTTGCAGATTGCGCCTGACCAGCGCAGCGAACGCTTTCGTGTTTTCGCTTTCCGATTGAAGAAAGACCTCCGCGCAGTCAAATCCCAGCTCAGCAATCCTTTCCGCAGCCTCTTCGGTTTCCAATCTTCCGTAGAACGCCGCGGTCGAAAGACCCAGCTGCAATTCCGTCCCTCCTTCCGGCTTTTCTGCCTTTTATTATAGCGCGAAGCGGCCACGATGTCACTTTCTTTTTGGATTCGTTTATGGTATAGTGTCCTTATCAGGAAATCCATATTTGTATTCAGGAGTGTTTTATGGCAAATCGCCTTCTTTTTCCGCCGACAACAGCTGCGGATATGCATGAACGCGGCTGGGATGCGCCGGACTTTGTCTATGTCATCGGCGATGCATATGTCGATCATCCGTCTTTCGGCTCCGCGATCATCACGCGCACGCTCGAAGCAGCCGGCTATCGCGTAGCCGTTCTTGCGCAGCCGAACTGGCGAAGCCCTGCGGACTTTACGCGCTTTGGCCGCCCGAATTACGGTTTTCTCGTCTCTTCCGGTGTGATCGACAGCATGGTCAATCACTATACCGCGGCCAAAAAGCGCCGTTCCTCCGATGTGTACACCCCCGGCGGCAAACCGGCCAAGCGCCCGGATCGCGCGGTAATCGTCTACTGTAATCTGATCCGTCAGGCTTACGGTGATATTCCGATCGCCATTGGCGGCGTGGAAGCCTCCCTGCGCAAATTTGCCCATTACGATTACTGGGACGATTCCGTTCGCCGCAGCATTCTCGTGGACAGCGGCGCAGATCTTCTGATGTTCGGCATGGGCGAACGGTCAATCCTCGTTACGGCAGACTGGATGAGCCGCGGCGCACCTGCATGGGAATGCGCGAAGATGCGCGGGGTCTGCTATCTGGCAAACGCACCGCTGCGCGGCAGCATCGAGGTCCCCTCCGCCGAGGAATGCATCGCCAGCAAAAAGAAATACGGCGAGGCCTTCCTCGTCCAGTATAACGAACAGGATCCTGTGCGCGGCCGCGCCATCAGCCAGAAGGACGGCAGACAATATGTCATCCAGACGCAGCCGGACATGCCGCTCACACGCGAGGAGCTCGATCGCGTCTACACCCTGCCTTTCCAGCGGACATGGCATCCGGATTATGACGATCTGGGCGGCGTCCCTGCCATTGAAGAGGTTCAATTCTCTATCGCGCAGACGCGCGGCTGCTTTGGTTCCTGTTCCTTCTGCGCAATCACATTCCTGCAGGGCCGCATGGTCACCACCCGCAGCCACGAATCCGTACTGGAGGAAGCAAAAACCATCACAAGGATGCCCGGCTTCAAGGGATATATCCACGACGTCGGCGGCCCGACAGCGAATTTCCGACACGCTTCCTGCCAGAAGCAGTTTAAATTCGGCACCTGCGCCAACAGACAATGCCTCTTCCCCAGCCCCTGTCCGAACCTGACCGTGGACCATACGGATTATGTGCAGCTGCTTCGCGAAATCCGCGCGCTGCCCAAGGTCAAAAAGGTATTCGTCCGTTCCGGTCTGCGCTATGATTACATCATGGCGGATAAGTCCGACGCTTTCCTCAGGGAGCTGTGTCAGCATCATATCAGCGGCCAGCTCAAGGTCGCGCCGGAACACGTCAGCCCGAAGGTACTTGCCGTGATGGGCAAACCGGGACGAGATGTATACGATGCATTCTGCGAAAAGTATCAGAAGATCAACCAACAGCTCGGAAAAGAGCAGTATCTGGTGCCGTATCTGATTTCCAGCCATCCCGGCAGCGACCTCGCCGCCGCCATCGAGCTTGCAGAGTATCTGCGCGACATCAACCACCAGCCCGAACAGGTACAGGATTTCTATCCCACGCCGGGAACCCTCTCCACCTGCATGTTCTACACCGGCTTTGATCCGCGAAACGGCAAACCTGTCTTTGTGCCGCGTTCGCCGCAGGAAAAGGCCATGCAGCGCGCGCTGCTTCAGTTCAAACGCCCGCAGAATCTTACCCTTGTGCGCGAGGCACTTCGCCTTGCCGGCCGCGAGGACCTCATCGGTACCGGCAGAAACTGCCTTGTTCCGCCGGAGGGCGTTAAAACTGCCGCGGAATATGCACAGATCCGCCGGGAGAAAAAAGCCCGCGAGGAACGCCGCGAGATGCGCGAACACAAGGGCGCACGGCCTGCCAAGGGCAAAACCGACACGCGCAAAAACCATAAGCCGGCAAACCGGAAACCCGGAAAGCCTTCCGCAAAAAGCAAACGATAAGCAGCACGGCGCAGTCCGCTGACAGCAGACTGCGCCATGTTCTTTATATACTCAGTTCCTCACCATCAAGCGCCGCGCGGACAAGGCGCTCGCCGTCGTATACCAGCTTAAGGGAAAAGAACGCATCCCGTTCCTGAAGAAGGCGAAGGAACACCTTATCTCCTTCCCAGATCGGCAAATCAAATATCCGTTCCCATTCGACCCACTCAAGCGTGCCTTCCTCGCATTCGCAAAGCTCGCCTTCATATGCATCAGCGGTAAACAGATGCATATATTCGCACCACGCATCCGAGACAAAGGTCACAATGCCGCGATACTTCCACCGGGTAAGCGCAAGCCCGGTCTCCTCCTGGAATTCGCGCAGCATGCATTCCTCCGGGCTTTCTCCATGCTCGAATTTTCCCCCGATGCCAATCCATTTGTCATGATTGACGTCATCTTTTTTCTTGATTCGATGCAGCATCAGCGTCTTTCCGCCGATATTCATATAGCAAAGCGTCGTCTGCAGCATTTTTCCCTCTCCTTGTACCAAGTCTCTTCATTATAAAGCAGATATCAGGTTCTTTCAATCGCCTATTTTCCCATCTCCGATTGAAAATTCCGCTGTTTTGTGCCATAATGAATTCTATCTTTTCGTTGATCATTCACACTGCAGAGAGGTTTTCATGTTCAGTTTCAAATCGATGTCCAGAATCCGAAAAATCTATTTCATCCGCCTCGCCGGCCGCTGCCTTGTGCTTCTGGCTGCGCTTTTGTTGCTGCTTATCCGCCCGCAGGCGTTTGCCGTACTGACGGGTATGCACTTTTTTGACGGCTTTTCTCCCCTTCATCTTCTGTGGGCAATCTGGGTCATCGATATGCTTGCGCAGATCATCCCGATTCAAAAGCATATCTCTATCGGCTCGCTCAAGGTATTCCGCCAGAGCTTCCGCCCAATCCGCGAAAAGATCAATGCTGCCGCGCTCAAGGCATATATCGCCAATACCACCCGCGCAGCCTACAAGGTCATGATCGTCTGGTGCGCTCTCGTCGGCGCCATCGGTTTCCTGCATTTTTCCGGCGTATTCAGCGTCACGGCGCTGTTCTTCATCACGCTTTTGTTCTATATCTGCGATCTGATCTGCGTGCTGATCTGGTGCCCCTTCCGCCTGATGATGAAAAACCGCTGCTGCACTACCTGCCGCATCTTCAACTGGGATCACCTGATGATGTTCTCCCCGATGCTCTTTGTGCCCAGCTTTTACTGCTGGAGTCTCTTCGCTCTCTCTGTTCTGGCGTTTCTTACATGGGAGGGCTGCGTAATTCTCTTCCCGGAGCGTTTCTGGGAATTCAGCAACGCTGCGCTGCAGTGCGCCAACTGCACGGATAAGCTCTGCACGCAGTACTGCCGCAAGCTCAGATCGTAATCTTGTAATTCCCGCTTGCCGGGATGCTGAAGCAGGCCATCCAGCCTGCTTCTTTCTTATCCCTCCAGCCACAAAAAGCGCATAAACCGCTCCGTCTGCATCCGCCAGTCTGCCTCGCAGTGGCGGCCGTTTTCCTGCAAAACCATCTCTACCCGCGCACCGCAGTGCATCAGCGCATCGCCAACCCCCAGTATGCGGCCCATCATGCGTGCAAGCGCTGGCTTGTCCCGCGCCTCGTTTTCGCCCATGGAAAGATACACACGCGTATCCGCGTCGATTCCGTCCATTCGGATCTGCTTTTTGATCTGTTCATGGCAGGAACAGATCGCAGGCGATATGCACGCCGCCTTCGAGAATACATGATTAAACGCAGCGACGGCATACAGCGCCAGCAAACCGCCCGTCGCCGCGCCGATAATTCCCGTACAGGCGCGATTGCTCATCGTCCGGTATCTCCCATCAATGATCGGCTTGAGTTCCTCTTCAATCCAGCGCATCGTCTCATCTCCACGCGCATGCAGACCTTCCCATCTGCCCCGCCCCAGCGCATAGGGGCAGTACTCCGCCAGACGCCTGTCATTTTCCGTGCTGCTCTCAATGCCCACAATGATCATCTCTTTTTCCCAGCCTGTCATGAATGTGTGCAGATTGAAGGATTTTCCATAAACTGACTTTTCTTCTTCAAACGCATTCTGTCCGTCAAGCATGTACATCACGGGATAGCGCGCATCGCACGCCCCGTAGCCAACGGGCAGATACACACTGATGACCCGCTCGTCCATACCTGGTGCAAAACAAACCCCAAATCGCTCGATCATTTCCGCCTCCGTTCCGCCGCTACTCCGCTGTGCGGCGCTGATCCAATATATGCTGCGGACGCTGTATTTTTTCCCGGCCATATGCTATAATGAATAAAATACCGACACAATCAAGGAGACGCCATGAAACCTTCTCAATCCGACTGTATCATCTTGGGCGGCGGAGCCGCCGGTCTGGCCGCATGCGCCGCGCTTTCCCGCGCCGGACTGCATATAACCGTCGTGGAAAAACTGGATCGCGTCGGCAAGAAGATCATGGCGGCGGGCAATGGGCGCTGCAATCTCTCCAACGCCGATATGAATCCGGCCTGTTACGGTAAAGCCGCGACGTTTGTTTCCCGCGTATTTGAAGCCACGCCGCCGGATGAGGTGAATGCGTTCTTTGCTTCTCTGGGTCTGATGACCGCCCAGGAAGAAGGACGAATCTATCCACGCACCATGATGGCCTCCTCGGTGCTCGATGTGCTGCGCCGGCCTTGCGAACAGGACAATGTGCATCTGATGACGGGATGCGAAGCCGTCTCCCTCGCGCCTTCGCGCCGCGGCGGCTGGAGCGTACAGCTTTCAACCGGCGAAGGGCTCTTTGCTCCCACGGTGCTCTGTGCGCTCGGCGGAAGCGCCGCGCCCCATCTGGGGACAGATGGCGCCGGCACTCGTCTGCTTGGTATGCTGGGACACAGCATTACGCCGCTATATCCCGCACTCGTGCAGCTCAAATGCAATCACTGCGCGCTGCGCAGCCTCAAGGGCGTGCGCGTCCCCGCGCGCCTGACCCTTGAAATCGACGGTGCATCCGCAGCGCAGGAGACAGGCGAATTGCTCTTTGCAGATTACGGCGTGTCCGGCGTCTGCGTCTTTCAATTGTCGCGCTACGCGGCAAAGGCGATTGACGAAAAGCGCCGCGTAAGGCTGCTGATCCATCTCCTTCCTGAAATCCCGGACGTATCCGCATGGCTGGATGCACGCATTGCCGCCATGCAGGAAAGCGACGCGCTTTCTCTGATGACCGGCGTATTCCCCCGCCTGCTCACGCAGGCCATCTTGAAACAGGCTGGCTGTTCCCCCGAAAGCATCGCCATGCGCATGAACAGGGCTGCCCGTCTTGCGCTGGCCGAGGCGATTTCCGCCTTCCCGCTGGACGTCACCGGCACACAGGGGTTCAAGAATGCGCAGGTCACTGCCGGCGGCGTATCCCTTGACGAGGTTGATCCGCAGACGATGGCTTCCAAACGCTTTAGCGGTCTGTATCTGGCCGGCGAGCTCCTCGATGCAGATGGCCCCTGCGGCGGATATAACCTGCATTTTGCCTTTGCCAGCGGACTGACTGCCGCCAAAGCGATTCTTACCCGCTGATCTCCGTTTTCTACACAGAAAGGACGCCCATGATTCGACTGCACAACATCAAGCTCCCGCTTGATTACTCCAACAAAACACTGATCCAGCTTGCAAGCAAAAAGCTCGGCGTACAGCAAGGTCAGATCGCACGCTGCGAAATCAGCAAAAGAAGCGTGGATGCACGCAAAAAAAACGACGTGTGCTTCGTCGTTTCCATTGACGCTACCCTCAAAAACCTGCAGGATGAAAAACGCATCGCCACCCGCCTTGCGCCAAATGTCGGCGGCTTGGTCGCCCCCTATGCGCCGCCAGCCGTATGCGCGCTGGGTAAGGCGCCTGCGCTGCGTCCTGTTGTCGTTGGATTCGGCCCGGCAGGCCTTTTCGCCGCGCTGACGCTTGCTGAAGCCGGCGCACAGCCCATCGTCCTTGAACGCGGTCAGGACGTCGATACGCGCACGCGCGACGTACAGGCCTATTGGGAAAACGGACAAAGCGCTTTTAAAACCACATCAAACGTCCAGTTCGGCGAAGGCGGAGCGGGAACGTTCTCCGATGGCAAGCTCAACACCGGCACAAAGGATCCGCGCGGAGAGCATATTCTGCGCACGTTTGTCCGCTTCGGCGCGCCGCAGGAGATTCTGATCAGCGCCAAACCGCATATCGGCACGGACAACCTCAAGCATGTTGTCAAGGCCATGCGCAAAGCGATCATCGCCGCAGGCGGCGACGTGCGCTTCGGCGCAAGGCTGACCGATATCCTGCGGGCAGACGGCCGCATCCGCGCCGTCGTCTACGAGGATGCACAGGGCACGCACGAGCTTCCTGCCGATCAGGTCATTCTCGCCATCGGCCACAGCGCGCGTGATACATTTTCCATGCTCCACGAAAGTCGTTTCTCGCTTGAGCAGAAGCCCTTCTCCATCGGTGCGCGCATCGAGCATCCGCAAGCGCTCATCAACCGGGCGCAATACGGCGATTTTGCTCAGCATCCCATGCTGGGTGCGGCGGACTACAAGCTCGCGCTGCATCTCCCCTCCGGCAGAAGCGTATATACCTTCTGCATGTGCCCGGGCGGCAGCGTCGTTGCCTCTGCAAGCGAAGCGCACAGTGTCGTCACCAACGGCATGAGCTGCTTCGCCCGCGATCTTGAAAATGCCAACAGCGCGCTGCTTGTAGGTGTCGGACCGGAGGACTTTGGCAGCAGCCATCCGCTTGCCGGCATGTTCCTGCAGCGCGAAATCGAACAGAAGGCCTTCCTTCTCGGCGGCAGCACGGGCAAAGCACCGGCGCAGCTCGTCGGCGACCTGCTCGCAGGAAAGGCCAGCAGCGAAATCCGCAGCGTCACGCCGAGCTACAAGCCGGGCGTGGTCATGGGCGATCTTGAAGATCTCCTTCCTGAGTATATTATCGCCTCCATGCGCGAGGCGCTTCCGCTGCTCGGGCGCAAGCTGCGCGGTTTTGATCATCCCGACGCTGTGCTGACTGGCCCGGAAACCCGATCTTCTTCCCCTGTCCGCATTCCGCGCGGCGAACAGCTTGCCAGCATCGACTGCGCAGGCCTGTATCCCTGCGGTGAAGGCGCGGGCTATGCCGGCGGCATCACATCCGCTGCGGTGGATGGCGTCCGCTGCGCAGAAGCCGTGCTTTCCGCGCTCGCCTGACGGTCAATCGCCGCACGCAATTCGTAGCACAGCGCATACAGCGTCAACTGCGCATATGTCTGGCTGTTGTCCCCCTTGCTTTGCTCCATCAGCGCGCACCAATTGATCAGGCTCTGTGCCAGTTCCGTATACAGCGTGTTTTCCGGATGAGCGTTTTGCGCCGCCTGCGCCAGTTCCCGTGTGCGCCGGATCATCTCCGGCAGAGGTTCCTCGCCGGATTCCAAAAGGCTCGTCAGCAAGTTGTCCGGCAGGGTCATCAGCGTACATACCTCATCAAGCGTATCCGCTTCTCCGGTAATTCTGACAGAGACCTCCCCCAGCGTATCGCTGATCACATACGCCTCATGCCCCCTTGCACTGCCAAGATCCAGTGCATCCCGATGAAGCGCTACGCTTGAGATAATGCGCATCTGCTCCCTCTGCCAAATCATACAGCGCACGCCGGACTGCTCAAGCCGCTTCGCCTCGACCGCCGCACGCTCTCCGCTGTCAAACACGCCAAGCTGCAGCGCATACACCTTTCTTTCAGGCAGGGTCAGCTCTTTTTGCGCGCTCCCTCTGCCCGCAAAAACCTGCGCAGCGCGTGTGCTCTTCTCCATCGCGTTAAGGAGTTTTCCCCTCAGTCCATCGGACATTGCAGCTGTCCCCAGAAGCGCGATAATCATCGCAATCGCCAGCCGCCGCCGGATAAGCCGTATCTGCCGACGCTTTCGTCTCTGCAAGATGATCCCCATGGCATCCCTTCCCTTTCATGCCTTTGAGCCTATGTCGCGCCGGGGGCAAATATCCCCCGCTTCTCTTCCGCATTCTATTGTGAGGTGAACACACATGAAATATACGCTTGATACCATTCCTGTTCTGGACGCCTACAAAGCAGACTGTGAATGCCCTCTGTGCAAACTGAAGATTCTCTGTGAGGATCAGTATCTGGACACCATGCTTGCCTCCGCCTATATGGAGCCGGAATGGCGCATCAAAAGCAATGAAACCGGTTTCTGCACACGCCACTTTGAGCTGATGTTTAATCGCCGCAACCGCCTCGGCCTCGCGTTGATGACGCACACGCACATGCAGGAAGTCATCAAGTCCCTCGAGCAGATCCTTTCCGGAAATGACAGCGGCAAGCGCGGCCTGTTCGCCCGCAAGAGCACCGGAGAAAGCACGCCCGCAAAGATCCGCGTGCGCATGGAAGGCTGCGTCATCTGCGAGCAGGTGGACTCCGCCCTCAAGCGCTACGCCTACACCATCGCCCAGCTCTACTTCACCAACAGCGAATTCAAGGCGCTGTTTGACAAGTCGAAGGGATTCTGTCTGCCGCATCTGGCGCTTGTTCTGGAAATGGCAGAACAAACGCTTTCCGGCGCACAGATGTCGGAGTTCAAAAAAGCCGTCGCCGCCATGGAACTGGAGAACCTCAAGCGCGTAGAGGGTGAGCTGGAATGGTTCACGCTCAAGTTCGATTATCGCAACGACGGAAAGCCCTGGGGCAACAGCCAGGACGCGCCGGATCGCGCAATCAACAAGCTGATAGGCGCCTGCGTCGGCGCGGAAGCCGAGATGCCCGCGCACAACGACTGAGCGGGCTGTGCCCGCTCCCACTTCGCTTCGCCTTGCTTCTCGCGCCAAAGGCGCTCCGATGCCATTCTGCACGATAATCCGAACTCTTTTCTTCCTAAACAGAACGAAAGAAGGATCTAAGGATGAATCATTCAGATATGCCCATCAATCTCTTCCGTGTTGGAGATGAAAGCGCTGAAGTGATCTGGAGAATGCAGGTAGAAGCGTTTTCCAAATTATACGAAAAGTATCAGGACACGGATACAAATCCTGCCGCTGAGCCTGTAGAAAAGATATTGGCGCGGCTTCAGCAGCACTTCACATATTACTATCTGATTCAATACGATACTGAAACCGTTGGAGCTATACGGATTGTGGACAAAAAGGAATTCGGAGAGTATAAGCGCATTTCCCCCATCTTTATCCTGCCGTCATACCAGAATCGCGGCATCGCGCAAAAAGCAATTCTCAAAGCCGAGCAGATTCACGGAAGCGAAAACTGGGCGCTTGAAACCATCGCCGAAGAACCCGGACTTTGCCGCCTATATGAAAAACTGGGATATTACGCGACCGGCAAAACAGAGAAGATCAACGAACGTCTGACTCTGGTGTACTATCAGAAATAACTGCATACAAAAAGCCATGCTGAATTACGCAGCATGACTTTTTGCTTTATTCATCTTTGAGAAACGCGTCGATTGCGCTGCACGCCTGATCGAAATAATCGCCGGACATATCCAGCCAGACGATATCCGGATTCCTTCTGAACCACGTCATCTGGCGCTTGGCGAACTGCTTGATGGCAATGGCGAGCTTATCAAGCATCACGCGCTTATCCGGAATCACACCGATCAGATACTGGGTAATAAACCGGTACTCCAGACCAAGGCCAAGGAGGAACTCCGTCGTCGCTCCCTCGTCCATGAGTTTCTGTACTTCCTCAATCATACCCTGATCAAGGCGGCGTTCAAGGCGTTCGTCGATGCGCCGGTTGACGACCTCGCGCGGCCAGCTCACGCCAAGGCGCAGGCTCTCATAGCGCTTTTCTTTACCCGGGGTAGCATCGTCACCATCATGGATGCGCTCGATGATACGCATGACGCGGTTGCGATTGTTCTTCTCGACCTCAACGTCCGGCTTGAGCTGAAGCAGCATCTCATACAGCTGCGGTGTGGTCAGCTTTTCCAGCTCCGCGCGATACGCCAGATCCGGTTCCTTATCCGAAAGCAGATAGCCATCCAGCACAGAATCGACATACAGGCCCGTGCCGCCGACAATCATCGGCAGCTTTCCCCTGCCACAGATCTCCTCAATATACTGATAAGAGAGCTTCTGAAAATCCGCCATGGAGAAGAATTCATTGGGCCTTCGCACATCGATCATATGATGCGGCACGCCCTGCGTTTCCTCCGGCGTAACCTTACCGCTGCCCAGATCCAGCCCGGCGAACACTTGACGGGAATCCGCAGAGATGATCTCCGCATCGTATTTCTTGGCCAGCTCGATGCCCAGCGCGCTCTTGCCGGATGCATTCGTGCCGACAACGGCCACAACCTTCGGTAACTTGCTCATGTTCTTTCGCTCCCGTTTATTTGCTGGCGTAGATTATATCATATCCACGCCCATTGGGCAAGAAAAAGCCGCGAAGCAAACGGGAACGCTGGGCTGCCGCCCAAACTCACCCGAGGGATTTCATCCCTCAGACTCCCTTCTTTGCTTCGCGGTATTTTTATGAAAACAACGATCAATAATCGCCTTCGATCTGTTTACGGATTGAAAGCATTTGCTGGTCCATCTCGCCGACACTCTTCGCGCATTGCTGCAGCTGCTCAGCGATTTCCTTGGCATGCTCCTGAGGAATATCCTGTTTATAGCGGAGTTTATGCTCGAGGCTTGCCCAGAAATCCATCGCGATCGTGCGCAGCTGAACCTCAACGCGCATATAGCGCTTCTCCTTGGACAGGAAAATCGGCACCTCAACGATCATATGCAGACTGCGATAGCCACTGGGCTTGGGATGCTTGATATAGTCCTTTACCTTCAGGATGTAAAGATCGTCCTGAAGGGCCAGCATATCCGCCAGCTTATAGATATCATCCACGAACGAGCAGATCACGCGGACGCCTGCGACGTCAGAAAGCTCCTTTTCAATCATCTCCACCGTAAGCGGCTTGCCGATCCGGTTCATCTTCTCAATGACGCTTTTTGGGGTTTTCAGGCGCGTTTTTATTGATTCAATCGGATTCCGGTCGAACTTGCCGTTGAATTCGATGGAAAGCACCTTGAACTTGGTTTCCACCTCCAGCATCGCCGCCGAATAATAGCTCATCAGCCGGACATAGTCGGCGCCTCGATGGCGAATCTGTTCAAAGAGCGCGCCGTCGTTCATCCCCGGCGCAAAGGCAATTTCTCTGCTTTCCCGCATATAAAGCCTCCTCTCCCGCTCCTCTGTTTTTATTGTACACGACTTTTGAAATCATGTCAAACTGAACAGATTGACTCAGAAGAATTCAGCTTTATCTTACAGAATTCTCAATGTGTCCACCTTACGGCCCACAGCAGCCGCCGCACAGGTCTTTGTCAGAACACGGCGAATGATCCGCTCAACATCCTCCTTGGTGACCGCTTCGATCTTCCTGACAACCTCCTGCGGGTCGACAGGCCTGCCGCGCATCAGCTTGCTTCGTCCAATGGAGGACATACGGGAAGAGCTGCTTTCCAGCCCCAGCACATAGGAAACCTTGAGCTGATCCTTGGCCATGGTAAACTCCTCATCGGTGATGCCGCCGTCAATGAGCAGACGAATCTGCTCATGCAGCGCATCGATCACCGGCTGTGCCATCTCCGGCGACGTGCCGGCATAAATCGACAGCGTGCCGCAGTTGCTGTAGGTGGAGGGATAGCTGTAAACCGAATACGCAGCACCCATTTCCTCACGGATACGCTGGAAAAGACGCGAGGACATCCCGCCACCAAAGAGATTGTTCATCACCGTCAGCGCATAGAGATCGTCATCCTCCTGCGCGACGCCCGGATAGGACAGGCAGACGTGTACCTGCTCGATATCCTTGACCTTGGTAAGCACCGTTCCGCTGCAGCTGGTGACCGGCGCAGGCATGGATGTGTCGCCCTGAGCCTGCCAATTGCCCAGATACTTTTCTGCCATCGCCTTAAACCGTTCAAGGTCAAACTGACCGGCAATCGCCAGAACCGTATTGTCTGGCCGATAATGCTTTTTGCGGAAATCCATCAGCGCCTGCCGGGTGACAGAAGCAATCTGCTCATGCGTGCCGAGAATGGGACGGGACAACGGATGATCGCCAAAGTACGCTTCTGCAAGCAGATCATACACCAGATCCTCCGGCGTATCCTCGCCCATCGCGATTTCTTCCAGAATCACGCCTCGTTCCTTTTCAAAGTCCTCCTCCTCCATCTTCGCATGGAGCAGCAGATCGGACAAAAGACTCATCGCACGGTCGAGATGTTCTGCGATAACCTTGGCGTAATAGCAGGTGCATTCCTTTGACGTGAATGCATTCACCTGACCGCCGATCGCATCCATCTCCACGGCAATCTCGCGAGTGGTTCTGTTTTCGGTGCTCTTAAAAAGCATGTGTTCCACAAAATGGGACAGGCCGTTTTCCTCTTTTGTTTCATACATGGAACCTGCGCCAATCCACAGGCCCACGCTGACCGACGGGAAATGCGGAATATACTCCGCAACCACGCGCAGGCCATTGGCAAGGACAAACTCCTCACACATGCGGCTGAATCCTCCGTTCATGATATCCCCTATTCTTTGCGTATTCTGATAATCCTATACGGAAAAACCGGGCTGTCCGAGACAGCCCGGTCGTGTTTAGCGCTTAGCGACGATTCTCGGTGCGGCGCGGCGGGCGCTGGCCCGGAGCGCTGCGGCGCGGCATCTCGGTATTGTCATACTCGATGTCGTTGCGGATCAGGTTCACTCGGCCCTGAGAGTCGATCTCAGCAACCTTGACCTCGAGCTCATCGCCGATCTTGACGACGTCCTCGCACTTCTCCACGCGGCCCTTCGCGAGCTTGGAGATGTGGATCATGCCATCCTTACCCGGCAGCAACTCAACAAACACACCGAAGTTCATCATACGGACAACCTTGCCCATGTAAACCTCGCCGACTTCGATGTCCTTCGCGATGCCTTCGATCAGGCGGCGCGCTTTCGCGGCGGCTTCCGCATCGTTGGTCGCAATGAACACGCTGCCATCGTCCTCGATATCGATCTTGACGCCGGTCTCCTCGATGATCTTGTTGATCATCTTGCCGCGCGGGCCGATGACCTCGGCAATCTTCTCCGGATTGATCATGAAGCTGATGATCTTCGGCGCATACGGAGACAGCTCAGTGCGCGGCTGCGGCAGGGTTTCGAGCATCTTGCCAAGGATGAACAAACGGCCGTCGAGCGCCTGAGACAGCGCCTGACGCAGGATCGCCTCGTCAATGCCCTTGATCTTGATGTCCATCTGGATTGCAGTGATACCGTTCATGGTACCGGCAACCTTGAAGTCCATATCGCCCAGGAAGTCCTCCAGACCCTGGATATCAGTCAAAACGGCAACCTTGCCGCTGTCAACGTCCTTGATCAGGCCCATCGCCACGCCGGCAACCGGCGCCTTGATCGGCACGCCCGCGTCCATCAGGGACAGGGTGGAGCCGCAGACAGAGGCCTGAGAGGTGGAGCCGTTGGAAGAGAGCACCTCGGACACGACACGGATCGCGTACGGGAACTCGTCCACACCCGGGATCACCGGCTCGAGCGCACGCTCAGCCAGCGCACCATGACCGATCTCGCGGCGGCCCGGGCTCTTGAGACGACCGGCCTCGCCGGTGGAGTACGGCGGGAAGTTGTAGTTGTGCATATAGCGCTTGCTGGTTTCCACGCCCAGTCCTTCGATGACCTGCGCCTCAGAAACCGGAGCCAGCGTCGTCACGGACATGACCTGAGTCTCTCCGCGGGTAAAGACGCCGGTACCATGGGTACGCGGGAGCACGCCGGTCTCGCACCAGATCGGGCGGATCTGGGTGAGATTGCGGCCGTCCGGGCGGACGCCGTCCTCAATGATCTTGCGGCGCATGACTTCCTTCTTCATGTAGTACAGCGCATCGTCGACCTCGTTCATGCGGCCTTCGAACTGCTCGGCGTACTTCTCATGCGCTTCCTTGGCAATCACATCCTCGCGCGCGCTGCGCTCGTGGCGGTCAAACGCCTCAAACGCCCATTCAACGCGATCCATGAACTCCGCGCGGACAACCTCCTTGACGTCCGCGCCGGTCTCAAAGACCGGGAACTCGCGCTTCTCCTTGCCGATTTCAGCAACGATCTGCTTCTGGAAAGCGACCAGCTTCTTGATCTCCTCGTGGCCGGTCAGGATCGCGCGGAGCATATCCTCCTCGCTGATCTCCTTCGCGCCGGCCTCAACCATCAGCACAGCCTCATCGGTACCGGCGACGGTCAGGTTGAGCTTGGACACCTCACGCTGGGCGACGGACGGGTTGATGACCACTTCGCCGTCCACCAGACCAACGTTCACGCCCGCGATCGGGCCGGCCCACGGAATATCGGAAACGGCCAGCGCAGCGGAAGCACCGATCATCGCCGGGATGTCCGGGGTCACGTCGTGCTCGACGGACAGAACGGTTGCCACGACCTGAACGTCGTTGCGGATGCCCTTGTTAAACAGCGGGCGCAGCGGACGGTCGATCAGACGAGAGGTCAGCGTCGCCTTTTCAGACGGACGGCCCTCACGCTTGATAAAACCACCCGGGATCTTGCCCACAGAATACATCTTCTCTTCGAAATCCACGCTCAGCGGGAAGAAGTCCTGACCCTCGCGCGGCTTCTCGGCGGCGGTCGCATTGACCATAACGACCGTGTCGCCAAGGCGGACGATCACAGAGCCGTTCGCCTGACCGCAGTACTTGCCAAACTCCAGAGACAGCTCGCGGCCGGCCAGCTCAGTGGTATACACCTTGAACATTTTGGGGAATCTCCTTTCAAACTTACACACCAACACACACACTTTGAACGCGAACCCTTCGCGCTCAAAAAAACCGTCGCTTGGAAGACCATGCCTCCCAAACGACGGTCATCTGGGACAGAGCCCTTTTCAAGCAAAGCCCGGAATATGGCGCCCGTAATTACTTACGCAGGCCCAGCTTCGCCACCAGAGCACGATAGCGCTCGATGTCAACGCGCTTGAGGTACTCAAGCATGCTGCGGCGCTGGCCGACCATCAGCAGCAGACCACGATGAGAGTGGTGATCCTTCGCATGATCCTTCAGGTGGGCGTTGAGGTGATTGATGCGGGCGGTCAGCAGCGCAACCTGCACCTCGGGGGAACCGGTGTCACCCTCGTGACGGGCATATTCCTTAATGATAGCTTCCTTCATAGCCTTATCCATGGATAAAGACCTCCTAAAAATATTTTGCCAATCGCCGCAGGCATAGTAAAGCGTTCGGAGAATCGCTAAACTGCGCATGCGGTTCAGACCGTTTGATATTGTAACACCAAAGCCCTGTTTTGTAAACAGCCGCTTCACTTTTTTCTGCAAATTTCTTTGATATTTTTTGCTTTTTCTCCTCAACCGTACATGCTGTCCGTTGATGCACATCCGCTTGTTATTATTCAACGATAGGCCTGCAGTTCCCCCTGCACTTTCTGCATGATTACAATGCTTCAATTCCGTCTTCACGCGAATCTCCCATCATTTCCTGCGCAAAAAACAAAAATTATTTTGACAAATATGCAAGTTTCTGATAAAATAAATTCAATATTTTATGTAAAGGAGCTTTTTCTATGCAAAATCGCGATCGTCTTTCTTCGCGTCTCGGCTTCATTCTGTTGAGCGCCGGCTGCGCCATCGGCTGCGGCAACGTCTGGAAGTTCCCGTGGCTGACCGGTCAGAACGGCGGCGGCGGCTTCGTACTGGTCTATGTGATGTGCCTTCTTCTTTTAGGCCTGCCCGTCATGACCATGGAGTTCGCCCTCGGCCGCGCCTCTCAGGCCAGCCCGGTGCGCATGTACCAGAAACTGCAGAAGCCCGGTCAGAAGTGGCATCTGCACGGCTATCTTGCGCTCTTTGGCAATATCTGCCTGATGTCCTTCTACACCGTTGTAGCCGGCTGGATTCTGTACTACTTCGTCAGCTTCCTCACCGGCAAAAATGCGAACCTCGGCTTTGTGTCCATGATCACCAATCCGAGCCTCAATATGCTCTACATGGCCATCACCGTTGTGCTCGGCTTCCTGATTCTGAGCTTCAACCTGCAGGGTGGTCTTGAGCGCGTCACCAAGGTGATGATGGTTGCGCTGCTCCTGCTGATGATTGTTCTTGCCATCAACAGCGCGACGCTGGAAGGCGCTAAGGAGGGCCTGACCTTCTATCTCCTGCCCGACTTCTCCAAGATCAATCCCAGCGTCATCGTGGCTGCGATGAATCAGGCTTTCTTCACGCTGAGCCTTGGCATCGGTTCCATGGCGATCTTCGGCAGCTATCTCGACAAGAATCGCAGCCTGATGGGTGAGTCCGTCAACGTCATCATCCTCGACTCCTTCGTCGCTATTACCGCCGGTCTGATCATCTTCCCCGCCTGCTTCACCTACAACGTCGAGGTCGGCGCCGGCCCGGCTCTGCTCTTTGATACCATGGCCACCGTCTTCAACAATATGGCGGGCGGTCGTTTCTGGGGCACGCTGTTCTTCCTGTTCATGGTCTTTGCAGCGATGTCCACTGTTCTGGCTGTGTTCGAAAACATTCTGGCCTGCGTGCGCGAGATGACCGGCTGGAGCCGTCCGAAGGGCTGTATCGTCTGCGGTATCGGCATCTTCCTCACCTCCATCACCACGGCTCTGGGCTACAGCGTGATCAAGTTCCAGCCGTTTGCCGAAGGCTCTGCCTGGCTGGATCTGTGGGACTTCCTCGTCTCCACGAACCTGCTGCCGCTCGGCTCTCTGGCCTTCGCTGTTTTCTGCTGCAACAAGCGCTTTGGCTGGGGCTGGGATAACTTCATCGCCGAAGCCAATACCGGCAAAGGCCTGAAGGTTCAGCCGTGGATGAAGCCGCTCTTCGCCTACGTGGTGCCCTGCGCAATCATCGTGCTCTACATCACCGGTCTGATCAGCTTCCCGTGGAACTGATCCCCTGTATAAGCGAAACACCTGCACATCTGTGCAGGTGTTCTTTTTATGCGCTTGTACGGCTTGTTGATGAAATACCCGCCGCTCAGGATTGCTTTGTCAGATTCTTAAAATAGCTGATGGTCTGCTCTCTGTTGCGCATCACCTCTTCACGGAGCGCTTCAAGGCTTTCAAACTTACGTTCCTCCCGCAGGCGCAGGAAGAACAAAAGACGCATATGACAGTCATAGCAATCCCCGCCATCGTAATCGATGAGGTTTGCCTCAATCGTCGGTCCGCCGCCCGGGGCTGTCGGATGACGGCCAATGTTTACCGCCGCGACATACCATTTTTCGCGAACATATGCCAAGGCAGCATATACGCCGCGCGGAGGCACGGCCTTGTCCTTCGGCCAACGAACGTTGGCCGTCGGGAAATCCAGCTTCCTACCCAGCTGCTTGCCTCGCTGCACGACGCCGCTGAGCATATACGGCCCGCCAAGCAGGCGCGTAGCCTCTTCCATATTGCCCTCTGCAATCGCTTTGCGGATGCGCGTAGAGGAAATCGGCTGCCCATCCAGCTGAATCTCCTCCACAACATGCGTCTCAAAACCATACCGCTCGCCAAAGCGGATCATGTCCCGCGCCTTGCCAGCGCCTTTGCTGCCAAAGGAAAAGTTGAACCCGATCACAACATGCCGGGGATGGAGCGCCTCACAGAAGCTGCGCACAAACTCTTCCGGTGACTGGCTCGCATACAGGCGATCAAACGGACGCAGAACCGCGACGTCCATGCCCATCTTCGCCAGCGCTTTGATCTTCTCCGAGCGCGTATTCAATTCCGCAGGTACGTGTTCCGGCGCATAGGTCGCCATCGGATGCGTTGAAAACGTGTATACCACGCTCGTCAAGTCGTGAATTGCGGCCAGCTCGTTTGCTTTGCGCATCAGCTGGGCATGCCCCGCGTGAACGCCATCAAACATGCCAAAGGCCACGACAGTTTCTCCGCCGCGCCATTGCCGCTCATGTGTCAGCAGTTTCATCTCTCTTGTTACTCCAGAAGCATAGCATCAAATTTTACGATTTCGCCGTCAAACCGGCCAATTCCAGCAAATTGATCCTTCAGATACAGCCTTGTCGGCCGTCCGATCTCCATCTCTCCGCGAAGCTCTTTTTGATGAAGCGCATTGCCGTTGCGAACAAAACGCTCCGCCCACGGCACGACATCCACGCGCGGGACATGCGAAAGCGGCCTGTCCATGGCAACCAGCAGCGACTGAAGATCGCCGCTTTCCTCAATTTCCTCCATCGTGTGCGCATCGTCAAGGCTGAACATGCCCGTGTTTGTCCGCAGCAAAAGCCCCATGTGCGCGCCTGTTCCCAGCGCAGCGCCCAAATCATGGCACAGCGTACGGATATAAGTTCCCTTTCCGCAGCGCACGCGCAGCATAAAGCTGCCATCATCCAGCACATGCATCACATCAATGGCATGGACCTGCGTGGGCCTTGGATCCACCTTGATCTCCACACCCTGCCGCGCCAGATCACACAGCTTCTGTCCGTCGCGCTTGAGCGCAGAGAACATCGGCGGGATCTGCATGATATCGCCGATGAACTGCGGAATCACAGCCTGCAGCTGTTCAAGGCTCACCTGCTCACCGCTGCCGGCGATGATCCTGCCATGAGCGTCCTGCGTATCGGTAGAAAAGCCCGGCTTGAGCTGGGCCACATAAGTCTTTTCCTTTTCAACCAGATAATCGAACAGGCGCGACGCCTTACCGATCATCAGCGGCAGCACACCCGAAGCCTCAGGATCGAGCGTACCGGCATGGCCGACCTTGGTGCCCCTGGGCAGCATCCGGCGCACACGCACAACGACGTCGCTGGACGTCATGCCCGGCGGCTTGAGCACGCAGAGGAATCCGTTCATGTCAGCACTCCTTTCAAACAGGATACATCAGGGCTGCCGCCCTGAAACCCGCTCGGGGACATTGTCCCCGAACCCCTTCTACGCTGCGCTATTGCGCAGCGGTAATTAAGAATCACGCTCTTAAAACCGACGCGAAGCGAGGAAGGGTCAAGGGATGAAATCCCTTGCAGGGGTGTGGGGACAGAGTCCCCCATCCGTTCTCCTTTTACCCCAGCTTTTCTTTCAT
>JAFXCE010000059.1 GCA_017521565.1 Clostridia bacterium
ACTTCAACCACCGTGCCGCCCTCCGCATATGCGCCAAAGCTCACAACTGGCGTCACCATCGCCATGCACAGGCAGAGAACCATCATACCAGCAAAGGTTCTCTTGAGGCCAGAAAGGCCACGATTATTCTTCATATGCATCGTCCTCCGTTTTCTCAATCAAAACGGGAGCCCCGTTCCTTTTACGAAGCTCCCGAAGTATCGCCGCCATCTGCTCAGGCCCGTAACCTTCGTGACGAACCATCGCAACGATTTCCTGATTCTCTTCAATCCGGATCAGCTCATCCAGCTGCGCATTGCGCTTCTGAAGATCGCTGATCTTCTGATCGTTCTTCTCGCGTTCAGCCCTGTATTTGGCCAGTTTGTTTTTCATAGGTCCTCCGTCAGTACGGCAGTCTGCCGTATCCATAGAAATGCTGCTGCCAGTAGGTATCCGACAAATCCGCATAGGAGATCGGATTGCCGCAATGGATCATCATGCCGTTTCCGACATAGATGCCCACGTGCGTGATACCGCCAACCTCTGCGCCCATCGTGCCCTCAAAGAACACCAGATCGCCCGGTCTGACTTCATCCATCCGTACCTCCCGGCAAGCGCCATGCAGTCCGGTTGCGCCGAGGCGTCCGGTATTGTACACACCGGAATTCGTAAACACCCAGCTGACAAAGCCCGAACAGTCAAACGACGTCTCCGGGCTGTCGCCGCCCCAGACATACGGGAAGCCGATGTACTGCTCCGCCTCCGCAATGATCTGGGCAAACCGCGGATCGGCGTCAAGCAGCCCCTGCGGCACTTCATATTCAAGCGGGTCTTTGAGCTGTGAAGCATACGGATTTCCGGCAAACAGCTCCGGCATGTTGCCCAGCGTACTCATGTAGAGCGCATACATGCCCACCTTTTCACGGCTAAGCGTGTAGATGGGCAGATAAGAGAGATTCTTGTTTTCCAGCGTCACCGTGCATATCGTGTATTCATACGGCACCTGTACATGGGCCTCATACGGCACCCATTCCATGAGCCCCGTAACGGGATTGTATTCCTCGCGGAAGTCAAATTGAATCTCCGTGCGGTATCGGGTTTCCGTGGCAAGAGACTCGGTGACGATATACTGAAGGTCAAAGTACCGTTCCAGCGTGGGATACACGGTATCAATCGTCCATTCCTCGCCGCCATGATAGGCGCTGATGATCGAGATGAGCGCATAGGGATCATGCCAGATGTCATCCAGATCGTAGATGTACTCGTCGTATCCCGGATGATAGCGGTCATAGTGCTCAAGCTCGTCCGCAAGTGCCTCCTCCATGGCGGCATACGCGCGCTCGGCAGCCAGAATGTCCGATTCTTCTGCCGGATAGGTGCTGATCACCAGCGCATGCACCATCGTCTGTGCCAGCGGCATACAGGAAGAAAGGCTGCTGAGCACAAACAGGAGCATCAGCCCCAGCGCGATAAACGGGAACAGTCCGGGAGATTTTCGCAGGATGCCGGCAGCTTTCCTTCCGGTCTTTGCCGCCTGTGCGCCCGCTCCATACGCCGTATGCACCTGTCCTGCTGCTCTCGCCTGATAGTAGCTCCGCCTGATCGCGCGTTTCTGATACCAGCGGGACATGGGATTGCTGCCGGTCTTGGGCGCATTTCGCTTTTCTCTGGCCGCTGCCGCTTTTGCATTGGCCTGCATCAGCCGCTTTTCGGCTTGAGCCGCCTTGCGATGCTTTCTTGCCTGTGTGCTGCAGTGAATCTGCTCACCCATCTGAACAGCGGATTCGCTGGCTTTTTCAAGCTCATGCGCCGCCTGCACACCGGTGTTATCATCCTCTTCTTCGCTGATTCTCTGATGAATCTGCGCTGAAGCTGCATCCAAAGCGATATGCTGCGGTTTTCCCGGCTTCCTGATCTCATCCTCCATCTGAATCTTCACAGACGCCTTGCCCGTCGCGCCGTGAACAGCGCGCTGCACCGTCAGTTTCTTTTTGGTTGGGAGCTTTTCTCTGGCAGCATCGAGCTGATCCGCCGCCTTTTCAGCCTGCTGAATCGGCTTTTTCATCGCGGGATCAGCGCGCTCTTCGGCAGTAAACCGCATCCTCTGCGCCCGCTTATTCTTCAGCTTCATTTGCCTTCAAGCTCCCGCATGCGCCTCGCGTGCATCATCTCCGCCTGTCGGTCTGCATCGCCCGCTGCTTTACAAAGCGCAAGCGCAGAAACGTAGATGACGGCGATGAACAAAAGAATCACTGCCGCGATGATCAGCTTCTTCATTCGTCATCGTCCTCCATATCAAACGGATCGATGTCATCCTCGTCGTATTCTTCATCGTCGCAATCGTCATCGTCGATCATTTCCAGAAGATCGTCGATGCGGTCGATGAGCGCGTGCATAAAATCGCAGACAAGCTCAGCGTTTTCACGGACGTCCCTCAGATTGACTGCCAGAGAATCCATACCAATTCCAAGGTCTCCCATAGCCAGATCCATGAGCATGTATTCGGTCGGCTCCTGCATGGGAGATTTGCGCTGAAGCAGTCTGCTTACAACCTGCTGGCTGCTGCGCACGG
>JAFXCE010000060.1 GCA_017521565.1 Clostridia bacterium
AAAGGATATAGGGGCGGTGGTCTGCGCTGCCCGGAAGAGAGACGAAAGGGGAGGAGCAGAACCCCTCCCCTACAGGACGGAGAAAAAAGGATATAGGGGCGGTGGTCTGCGCTGCCCGAAAAGAGAAAGACAAGAGGAACAGGAAATGTCCTATTCATCAGACACGAAAGAGGAACTCTGTCGGCTGGAACCGGACAGCGTGTGCTGTCTGCTGGCGGAGCTTTCCGGCATTGTATCTGCGGCAGGTTCTGTGATTCTGCGCGGCGGCGGACAGCGCAGGCTCTCCATTGAGACGGAGAACGCCGCTGTGGCGAGGCGGGCGTTCCGCCTGCTGCAGGAGGTTTTTGACGTACAGCCGGAGCTGATGACGCTCAGGCGCGCGCGTCTTGGCGGGCGCAGCGCGCACCGCATTGAGGTCAGCGGCGATGAGGCGTCATTTGTGCTGGAGGGCTGCGGAATTTCCGTTCTGCAGCGGCGCGGTGTGCCGCGCGAGGTGACGGTGCGCAAGTGCTGCCGGATGTCGTTTTTGCGCGGCGTGTTTCTGGCCTGCGGGTCGGTGACAGATCCGCTGAAGGAATATCATCTTGAGTATGTGCTGGGCGACGAGGCGTTCGCGCAGGCGCTTCAGCGCCTGATCAGCCGGTTTGATCTGGACGCGCATCTGACAACGCGCAGGGAGATGCCGCTGGTGTATCTCAAAGGTCAGGGCGCGATTACGGATATGCTGAGCATCCTCGGCGCGCAGAGCGCGCGCTTTGCGATGGAGGATGCATTCATCCGCAAGGAGCTGCGCAATAACGCCAACCGCGCTGTCAACTGCGACAGCGCCAACGCGGAGCGCTCGGTGATTGCGGCGTCGAGGCAGACGCAGGCGATTGAGCGGCTGATTGCGGCAAAGGGCGAACAGAGCCTGCCGCCGCAGCTCCTGCAGACGGCAAAACTGCGGCTTCAATACCCGGAGGTATCGCTGGAGGAGCTTGGGCGGCTGTGCGATCCGCCGGTTGGAAAGAGCGGCGTCAACCATAGGCTGCGCAAGCTCGAGCAGATGGCGAAGGAACTGGAAGAAGGCATGTCCTGATCCTGTGGGAGCGGGACGGACGATACGAAAGGAAGTGGACAGATGGAACTGACGGTGAATGTGAAGCTGAATGGCATTCCGACGACGCGCAAGGCGGCGGAGGCGGCGGCAAAGATGAGTAAATACAGCGCGCAGGTACTTCTGCGCAAGGGCGATATCACGGTGAATGCCAAATCTCTGATCGGCCTTCTGTCCCTTGGGATAAAGGATGGCGACGGCGTGACGATCCTCGCCCTCGGGGAGGACGAGGCGCAGGCGGTTTGCGCGATGAGCGACCTGCTGCAGGGCTGACGCCGGCATGCACAAGGACACACAAGAACAGCATGAATACGCAGCGCCGCCGGGGTTCTTATCGGCGGCGCGCTTTGGGAAGAGGATGAATCGTGTGAAAAACAGGCGGCTTGTTTGTTTTGCTGTGGCTGCGCTTTTGCTGATTGCCGCGGTCTTTGCTTCGGGCGTGCTGGATGCGCAGAAGACATGGGTGGATCTGCCGTACACGCTGCTGTCGTTTGAAGGCGGAAGGACGCGCAGCACGGCGGACGGCGATGCATACGGCGTGATGAACACAGGCCCTGATCTCAATCTGCCTGCGGGAGAATACCGGCTCAAGTGGTTGGTAAAGGCCGACGGGAACAATACCATTCGCATCACAAGCGAAAACAATGCGCCGATCATGCCGGCCGTGCTGCAGCTTTCTGCGGAGAAACCTGCTTTGGAGGCGTATTTTACGATCGAAGAGGCGGCGCAGGGCATTGGCTTCGAGGTGAGCTTTGAGGACGGAACGCGCATCGACGTTGAGGACATGCGGCTGTACAGCCCGATGTATCGGGATCATGCGTTTACGCTGGCGTTTTTGCTGATGGCGGCGCTTATCGTGTATGCGATGCATCTGCGCGGCGCGCTGCCGCCGGAGCGCCGGGGCAGGCTGCTTATGATGGCTTTCGCGGCGCTGATCGCCTCCGGCCCGGCGCTCAAGGATACGGTCTGTATCGGACATGACATGACGTTCCATCTGGTGCGCCTATGCAATCTGGCGGACAGCCTTGCACAGGGGCAGTTCCCGGCGCGGCTGGGTACGTTCTCTTACAATGGCTACGGCGCGATCACGTCGGTGTTTTATCCGGACGTCTTTCTGTATATCCCGGCGCTGCTGATGAACATGGGCGCGTCAATGCAGTATGCCGTGAATACATTCTTCGTGGCGGTCAACATGGCGTCTGCGGCGGCGATGTACATGGCGGCGAAGCGGATTTTCAGGGATGAATGGATGGGCGTATGTGCGTCCGTGCTTTATACGCTGTCGATCTATCGGATTTCCGACGTCTTTACGCGCTATGCCTTTGGCGAAATGACGGCGATGATCTTCCTGCCGCTGTTCCTGCTGGGGCTTTACGAGGTGGTTCTGGGGGACAAGGACAGATGGCTGACGCTTGCGCTAGGCGCGGCGGGCATATTTCTGTCGCATATGCTCTCCACGCTGATCTGCGGCGCGGCGGCGGTGGGCGTGGGCCTGATGTTTATCGTGAAGATTGTGCGCGAGAGGCGCCTTGGCGCGATCGTCAGGGCGGCGGGCGTGACGGCGCTTTTGTGCGCGTTCCAGCTCGTTCCGTTTCTGATGTACAGCGCGCAGGGGATTGGCGCGCAGTCGCTGGCGAAGGACCCGATCTATTTTGCGCTGCATCCGGCGCAGCTGTTCCTTCTGGGCGCGGGCGAATTGAGCGTCGACCCGGCGGACAGCCGGCTCTCTACGTTTGCGCTGGAGATCGGTTTGCCGCTGCTGATCGGCGGTATGCTGGCGCTTTATGCTGCTGCGACGCAGGAGGAGCGCGACGAGCGCGGAAGGGATGCGCTGCTGTTTGCGGCGGCGGGCATGTGCTTTGCGCTGATGGCGACGACCCTTTTCCCGTGGAGCCATGTGCGCGTGCTCACGCGCGGGCTGACGGATTACCTGCAGTTCCCGTGGCGGTTTTTGATGATGACGTCGGCGCTGCTGGCGCTTGCGGGCGGCTGGGGCTGCGTGAAATTTTCGCGCGGGCATGGCGAGCAGATGACGCTGGCGGTGCTGGCGCTCTGCGCGGTCTGCGCGCTGCCGACGCTGACGGATGAGGCGCGCAATCCGGATTATATCGCCTTTGGCGAGACGGTGAGCCCGGATCTTGCGTATGTGGAATACACGATTCCGGGCACGCAGACGAAGCCGACAAGGACGAGGGATGTGCTGACGAGCGGCGACGTTCAGGTGACGGAATACCGCGCGGATGGCGCGCGCATCACGGCGCAGGTATCCGCCGGAGAGGGCGCAGCGGTTTCCCTTCCGATCTTTGGTTACGACGGCTACCGGGCGGAGCTTGACGGCGAGGAGATCGCATGGACGCTGGGCGAAAACAACCGCCTGACGGTGCCGCTTGAGGCTGGGACGCAGGGAACGCTGAAGATCTGGTTTGCCGGGAAGCCGGCGTGGCGGATGGCCGACGGCGTATCGCTGCTGACGGTTCTTGCGCTGTGTGCGGCAAGGCGACGGAGGAAGGCCTATGCATCTGCGGATGTAAAATGACTGCAAATGTGAGTCGATCCACAGGAACATGAGCTTTAAAGTGAATAATATTCATTTTAACATGCAAATTTACTCACTTTTTATGAGAAAACCGCTTGACATGAAAATGCGTGCATGATAAGATAGGTGCACATATTTTCGTGCGATGACGAGGAAGAGCACGCGCAGCAGCGCCAAGCGAGGGAGCGATGGTGGGAGGCTCCTGCGTAAACCGCGTGACCGGTCACCTCGGAGCTGTACGCTGAACACGAAAGCAAGTAGGCGGACCGGAATCCCACCGATACAGGGGAAGGGGCATGGAGCGCACGGCGCAGAATGTGCCCGATGAGCGTGCGCAGGCACGGAATTTAGGTGGTACCGCGAAACAGCCTTTCGCCCTAAACGAGGGAGAAGGGCTGTTTTTTAAGGCATAAAGGAGCGTAGGTAATCAAATGAAACTCAACGGCGCAGCAATTCTGATCGAATGCCTGATTGAGCAGAAGGTTGGCACGGTCTTTGGTTTCCCCGGAGGCGCTGTGCTGCCGATTTACGACGAGCTGTATAAGCGCGCAGACAGGATCAATCATGTCCTGACGGCGCACGAACAGCATGCCGGTCACGCGGCGGACGGCTATGCCCGCGCCAGCGGCAAGACCGGCGTATGCATCGCGACAAGCGGCCCCGGCGCGACGAATCTCGTTACCGCGATTGCGACAGCATACATGGATTCGACCCCGGTCGTGTTCGTGACGGGCAACGTCCCGCAGAGCCTGATGGGTACGGACTCCTTTCAGGAGGCGGATATCTCCGGCATGACGATGCCCATCACCAAGCATAACTATCTGGTGACCAGCGTGGAGCGTCTGGCGGAGACGATCCGAGAAGCGTTCTACATCGCCAGCTCCGGCCGCCCCGGTCCGGTATTGATCGACATCCCCAAGGATGTTCAGCTGGCGGAAACGGAATACGTTGCGCTGAGCGGCGAAGCGCTGATCCCGCGCCTTTCAAAGAAGAAGCCCTTAGCGCAGCTGCGCCCGGAAGGCGAGGCGCTGGAGCAGTACAAGACCAAGGCGGAGCCGAGGCTTGAAAAGGCAGCGCAGCTGATCGCCGAGGCGCACAGGCCGCTGATCTACTGCGGCGGCGGCGTGACCCTTTCCGGCGCGCAGGATGCGATGATGCAGCTGGCGGACCGCGTGGACGCGCCGATCGTGGCGACACTGATGGGCCTTGGCGCGGCGCCGGCTTCCAGCAAGAGAATGCTCGGCATGCTGGGCATGCACGGCACGCATGCGGCGAACATCGCCATGCAGCGCTGCGACCTGCTGATCGCCGTGGGCGTGCGCTTTTCCGACCGTGCGCTGGGCGACGCGTCGAAGTTTGCGCCGAACGCGAAGGTGCTGCACATTGACATCGATCGTGCGGAAATCAACAAGAACGTATCGACCACGCTTCACATCACCGGCGATGCAAAGATCGTACTTGAGCTTCTGCTTGCCCGTGTGTCCCAGAAGCAGCACGAACAGTGGATGCAGCAGGCGCGTTCGATGATGGACGATTATCTGAGCGACGGCCACTTTGAACCGCGCAGGATCCTGAGGAGCATGGCGGCGACGGCGCCGGATATGACGGTGGCGACGGACGTCGGCCAGCATCAGATGTGGACCGCGCAGCACTTCCCGTTCGTGCATACGCGTCAGCTGATTTCCAGCGGCGGTCTGGGCACGATGGGATTCGGCCTCGGCGCGGCGATGGGCGCGGCGAAGAGCGACGAAAAGGGCCGGCCGGTGGCGCTGGTCACGGGCGACGGCTCCTTCCGCATGAACCTGACGGAGCTTTCCACGATCGCGTACTATAACATTCCGGTTATCGTCGTGATCTTCAACAACGGTACGCTGGGCATGGTCCGCCAGTGGCAGACGCTGTTCTTTGGACACCGCTACAGCCAGACGACGCTTGACCGCGGCCCGGACTTCATGAAGCTGGCGGATGCGTACGGCCTCGAAGGCACGCGCGTGGACAACCTCGACGACTTTGATGCGGCGTTTAAAAAGGCGTATGCAGCCGGAAAGCCCTGCATCATCGAGTGCATGCTTGATATTGACGAGATGGTTGCCCCGATGGTTGCGCCGGGTTCCCCGATTGACTCGTTCTGCCTGAACTGACGGAGGTGCGCGATGTATATCAATAATGACAACTCTCAGCGCTACACCGTCGGCGTGCTGGTCGACAACGAGCCGGGCGTCCTCTCCCGCGTGTCGGGCCTGTTCTTCCGCCGCGGGTTCAACATTGACTCCCTGGCTGTCGGCACGACGCAGGATCCCGAGGTTTCCCGCATTACGATCGTTGTGCGCGGCGATGAGGCGAAGATCGAGCAGCTGGTGCAGCAGCTTTACAAGCTGATCTGCGTACAGAAGGTGCAGGTCATGAAGCCGCGCAACTCGGTGGAGCGCCAGCTGCTGCTGGTTAAGGTCAAGGCGGACGTCACAGAGCGCGAGGGTCTGATGCGCCTGGTGGACATCTTCAAGGCGAAGGTGCTCGATGTGACGCGCAATTCCATGGTGCTCCAGATCACAGGCGACAATGACAAGATTGCCTCCCTGCTGAGCTTGCTGGGGGATTACGGCATTCTTGAACTGGTGCGCACGGGCATGGTCGCGCTGGAGCGCGGCGACGGCGTGATGACCAGCGATATTTTCGATTAATGGATAAGGGCGGAGTAGAACCCCGCCCCTACAACGCCGGAATATATACCCTTGTAGGGGAGGGGCTCTGCTCCTCCCGAAAATGGATTGCGAACCGGACAACACCGGTCACATAGATTTGAATTTGATGTGCGCAAGCACAGAATCGTAGGAGGAAACAACAATGGCACAGATGTTTTATGCGCAGGACTGCAACCTCGAAATGCTCAGCGGCAAGAAGATTGCCATCGTCGGCTATGGCTCTCAGGGCCATGCCCACGCGCTGAACCTGAAGGACTCCGGCTGCGATGTGATCGTTGCGCTGTATGAGGGCTCCAAGAGCTGGGCGAAGGCGGAGGCCGCCGGTCTGACCGTCATGACCACCGCCGACGCCGCAAAGGTCGCCGACATGATCATGATCCTGATCAACGACGAGAAGCAGGCTGCGATGTACGAGAAGGACATCAAGCCCTATCTGCGCCCGGGCATGATCCTTGCCTTCGCGCATGGCTTCAACATTCATTTCGGCTGCATCAAGCCGCCGGCAGACGTCGACGTCGTGATGATCGCGCCGAAGGGCCCGGGCCACACCGTCCGCAGCCAGTATCTGGAGGGCAAGGGTGTTCCGGATCTGATCGCTGTGTATCAGGATGCGTCCGGCAAGGCGCAGGACTATGCGCTGGCCTATGCCGCGGGCATCGGCGGCGCGCGCGCCGGTATCCTCAAGACCACCTTCCGCGAGGAGACCGAGACTGACCTCTTTGGCGAGCAGGCTGTTCTGTGCGGCGGCGTGTGCGCGCTGATGAAGGCCGGCTTTGAGACCCTCGTTGAGGCGGGCTACCAGCCGGAGAACGCGTACTTCGAGTGCATCCACGAGATGAAGCTGATCGTCGACCTGATCTTCAGCCATGGCTTCGCCGGCATGCGCTACTCCATCTCCAACACCGCGGAGTACGGCGATTACGAGATCGGCAACCGCATCATCACCGATGCGACCAAGAAGGAAATGAAGCAGGTGCTCAAGGAGATCCAGGAGGGCACTTTCGCCCGCAACTGGCTGCTGGAGAACCAGGCGGGCTGCCCGCACTTCATGGCCAAGCGCCGCATTGAGGCCGCCAGCCAGCTGGAGGAGGTTGGCAAGGACCTGCGCAGCAAGATGAGCTGGGGCAATAAGGTGGAGGAACTGTAATATGCGTATTTCTGATCGTGTGAAGACGGGCCCGGAGAAGGCGCCGCACCGTTCCCTGTGGAAGGCCCTGGGCCTGACCGACGAGGAGCTCACCCGCCCGCTGATCGGCGTCGTATCCGCGCAGAGCGACTGCGTCCCCGGTCACAATCATCTGAAGAACATCGCGCAGGCGGTCAAGGACGGCATCCGTCTGGCCGGCGCGGTTCCGGTTGAATTCCCGGCCATCGGCGTGTGCGACGGCATCGCCATGGGCCATATCGGCATGAAGTACTCCCTGTCCTCCCGCGAATTGATCGCCGACAGCTGCGAAGCGATGGCGCAGGCGCACGGCATGGACGGCATGGTTTTCATCCCCAACTGCGACAAGATCGTTCCGGGCATGCTGATGGCTGCCCGCCGCCTGAACCTGCCGGCGCTGGTTGTGTCCGGCGGCCCGATGCTGCCGGGCAAGATGCCGGGCGACAAGCGCGACTATGACCTCAACGCTGTGTTCGAGGCGGTCGGCGCATACAAGGCAGGCAAGATTGACGATGCGCGTCTCAATGACGTCGAGTCCGGCTCCTGCCCGGGCTGCGGTTCCTGCTCCGGCATGTTTACCGCCAACTCCATGAACTGCATCACCGAGGTCATCGGCATGGCACTGCCGGGCAACGGCACGATCTCTGCGGTTGACGCGGCGCGTATCCGCCTGGCGAAGATGTCCGGCATGCGCGTGGTGAAGATGGTTGAGGAGGGCCTGACCCCGGATAAGATCATGACCGAGGCGGCGTTCCACAATGCGCTGTGTCTGGATATGGCGCTGGGCTGCTCCACCAACACCGTGCTGCACCTGCCGGCGATCGCGCATGAGTGCGAGATCGAATTCAACCTCGATTGGGTCAACGAGACGAGCGCGAAGGTGCCGAATCTGTGCCATCTGGCCCCGGCGGGCGAGCATCACGTGATCGACCTGCACCTGGCGGGCGGCGTGATGGGCGTGCTTTCTGAGCTTGCAGGCCGTGGTCTGCTCGATGAGGGCTGCATGACCGTTTCCGGCATGACGCTGGGCGAGGAGATTGCGCTGGCGAAGAACCACAATCCGGAAGTGATCCGTCCGTTTGACGATCCGTATTCTGCGACCGGCGGCCTGATGATCCTGCGCGGCAACCTCGCGCCGGACGGCGGCGTGGTCAAGCGCAGCGCCGTGGCGGCGGAGATGCTGGTTCACGAGGGCCCGGCCCGCGTGTATAACAGCGAGGACGAGGCGATCGCGGCGATTTACGCAGGCAGCATCAAGCCGGGCGACGTCGTCGTTATCCGCTACGAGGGCCCGAAGGGCGGCCCGGGCATGCGCGAGATGCTCAGCCCGACCTCTGCCATCTGCGGCATGGGCCTTGACAAGGAAGTGGCGCTGATCACTGACGGCCGCTTCTCTGGCGCGACCCGCGGCGCGGCGATCGGCCATGTGTCCCCGGAGGCTGCTTCCGGCGGCATGATTGGCCTCGTCGAAGAGGGCGACATCATCTCCATCAACATTCCAGAAGGCAAGCTGGAGCTGAAGGTTGCGGACGCTGTGCTCGCCGAGCGCAAGGCGAAGTGGGTCTGCCCGCCGCCGAACGTCACCAAGGGCTATCTGGCACGCTATGCGAAGCTGGTGTCCAGCGCGAACAAGGGCGCGATTGTCGAGTAATCGATCAAGCCATAGATAATCAGGGAGCTGCGGGAGACCGCGGCTCTCTTTTTCTTGCAAAACGATGCGCGATGGTTTACAATGCTTGAAAAGGGAACGATATCTGCTTGATTTGGAGTAGGAGGATGAAAGATGAGCATGTATACTGTCAAGCGTGTGGAGACGCCGGACTGGACAAAGATCGAGGCGGTGGAGCTTACGCATCAGCCGTGGCTTGCTGCTTGTGAGATTGCGGCAAAGGCGCAGGCCTGCCACGATGGCGAGAACCTGTATATCCGCATGGAGGCGGAGGAGAAGGACATTCTGGCGACGCTGACGGGCCCGCTGGATCAGGTCTGCAACGACAGCTGTCTGGAGTTTTTCTTTGCGCCGAAGGCGGATGATATCCGCTATTTCAACTTCGAGTGGAACAAGCTGTGCAATGCCTATGTCGGCTTTGGCGGCGAGAGAAAGACCCGCGTGCGTCAGATTCTCAAGAGCCCGCAGGACGTTTTTGCGCCGAAGAGCTTTGAGACGGAGACAGGCTGGGGCATTGAGTACAGGGTGCCGGCGAGCTTTATTCAGATGTACATGCCGGAATTCAGGCTTGAGGGCGAGGCGGCGTGCAACTTCTACAAGTGCGGCGACAAGACCAGGACGCAGCACTATCTGGCATGGGCGCCGCTGACGAGCGAGAAGCCGGATTACCACAGGCGTCAGGATTTCGGGCGGATGATCTTTGAGTAAACGGACGGGATAGAATTGGTGAAGGATCTAAGGAATAAGGGAAACGGGTTTGCCGCGGCTTTCGTTTGTCTGTGCGCGTTGATGACATTGGTATATCTGGTTGCAGGATATGGCGCTTATCTGGATTCGGATATGTCCAGTGAATTGGTGCTGGCGAAACAGCTTGTATCGGAAGGAAGATTGTTTTCTTCTCAGTGGTATTATTCCACGGAGGTACGCCTGCTCAATACGCAGCTGGTATTTACGCCGTTGATGGCGCTGTTTGGCGGGGATTGGCAGTTGGTGCGCACGGCGGGATGTGTCATTCTGCTGGCTATTCTGGCATTGTCGTGTGTGTGCGCGGCGAAAGCAATCGGAGCGGGAACACCGTATGCGCTGTTTTTTGCGGGCTTGACAATCTGCGTATGTTCGCCGCTGTATGCGCAGAATGTGATCATTGGCGCGTACTATGTCCCCCACGCAGTGCTGATGTATCTGACAATGGCCCTGTATGGTCGCTGGCTTCGCAGCCGCAGGCGGGTGCTGGCTGTTTTGCTGCTGGCGCTTGCATTCGTGATGGGAATGTCGTCGGTTCGTTATCTGCTTGTATCGATCGTGCCGCTGGCAGGCGCTGCGCTATGGCAATACATTTTCCCGGAAGAAAACGAGGAAGAACAAAGAACAATGACGCAGCATCAGGCGGCTTTTCTGGGGCTGGGCGTTGGCGTGATGGGTGCGGCAGGCTATGCGGCCGGAAAAAAGCTGCTTCCGCTGCTCTTTCATTTTGATGGAAGCTACTATGCCGGAACGGGATATGCCAGCTTTTCTCAGCATGATCTGGGCATGCAGGTTCAGTCGGTGATATACGGCTTACTTTATGCCATGGGTTTTGAGGATGGCGTTCCGCTCTTTGGCGTGCAGGGCGCTCTGAATGCGCTCATCCTGCTGGAGCTGTTTGTCAGTACGATGCTCGTGATTCGCGCACTGAGGAAAAGGATAAAAGGCGCCGGGCGCGTGGGAATCCTGATGCTCGTATTTGTATCTGCGGTGTCGATGCTGAGCTTTGTGCTGCTTCGCAGCGTGTATTTTGACCGGTACTGGCTTCCTGTGATGATGGTTGGCGCGCCGGTATTGGCATTGTGCGTGAGCACAGAAAAAAACGGCGTGCTGCGTGTGTTGGCCGTGCTGCTTTTTGCAGGCACGGTATTGCTGAGCAGCGCGTCAACCATGTACTATTCCATGCGAAACCCGCAGCTTGAGCGTGACGGCAGGTTGGATATCGTGCAAACCGCCAGAGCGCATGGGCTTTTCAAGGGCTATGCGACGTTCTGGAATGCAAACATCATCACGGAGGCATCCGACGGCGAAATCGATGTTGCCGGTGTCGAATGGGTTATGCAGAACGGCGTGGTGGATGCGATAAAGCCGGCGCGCTGGCTGGAAACCGATCGGGATTTTGAGATGCTGATGCCGGATGAACCGGTTTTTCTGCTGGTTGGCGAATGGGAATGCCAAGGAATTGAACCTCTGCTTGAGCGGCTTCATGCTCAGCGAATCGAGATGGATGGCTGGGTGCAATTCTACATCATCCCCTCTCAGCGGCTGCTTTTTGATGTGATGCTGCCGTGACGACGGCTGCCTGTGGTCATCCGGATGACCACAGGCGTCAGGATTTCGGGCGGATGATCTTTGAATAAGAAGCGAACAGACCTGCAGCGCGCGGGTCTGTTTTCATATGCGGTGATCCGCTGCGGGCGGGATGGCTTTGACGGATTTGACAGCATGGATAGAGCATGATACAATACAGATGCGGATTTTGCTGCGGGAAAAGGGAAAATTTGCCGGATTCGGGAGCATAAGACGTATGTGCTGCGTCATATATATGAACGGAAATATGCCGGACGCAGGCGAACTTCAAAAAAGCCTTGAAATCACCTTTCGTTCTGGTTTATACTACATGAAGATTACGGTACGATAAGAGGAGGGCTGACCATGTTTTGTCCCCATTGCCATAACAAGATTCCTGACGGATCGAACATCTGTCCGCTGTGCTATGCCAATGTCGCCGGCGTGAAGCCGCAGGCGAGCGCCGCGCCGCGCGCGGAGGGCGAAACGGAGCGCGCGCCTGTGCGCAAGAGCGCGAAGAAGAGCGCTAAGGGCAAGAAAACCGCCTACAGCAAGGGCAGCCGCGGCAGCAAGAAGAGCGCAGATACGACGCCGATGATCATCGCATTCGGCCTGATCGTGATTCTGGTGATCATCATTGCGATGATCGTGCGTTCGATGTTCACGGCTGGCGACGGCGTGATCAAGCCGCAGGAGACGCCGGTTGTGCAGGTGCAGACGCAGACGACGCCGCAGTTCATGGTCTTTGGCGCGCCGACCACTACGCCCGTGGTGCAGCAGGTTGTGACGCCGACCCCGGCGATTGAGGTTACGCCGACGCCCGCCCCGGCCCAGCCCGCAAGCTACAGAACGCTGCGCAAGGGCGATGAAGGCCCCGAGGTACAGATGATGCAGCTTGCGCTGACGGAGCTTGGCTATCTGACCAGCGCGGCGGATGGCAACTTCGGCACCGGCACGCAGACGGCGGTCAAGAAATTCCAGGCGGACAATGGATTGGATTCTGACGGCATCGCCGGCAAGATGACGCTGGAGGCGCTGTATGGCAAGTCCTCCGTGACGCCGATTCCGGATAACACGCCGACCGCGGCGCCGGGCGACATCATGGATCTGCCGGGCTAAACAGAGGCACAAGAGGAGCTGTAAAGAGGGGTTCTTTACAGCCCCTTTTTCGATCATTTATGATCTTGGACATTTTGGACATTGATGGAGAGTCAATCATGAAAAAAAGCATGTTTATGCTGCTGCTGGCGCTGTGCATGACGGCGGTCTGTGCGAAGGCGCAGCCGCAGCTTTCCTGCGTATTCGCGGGCGACGCGGCGCTGATTGCCGGGCAGGACGGCTGGTATTTTGATTTTCGGGCGAGCGAGAGCGGTACGCTGGCGATGCAGCTCCTGAGCGGCGAAACGGGCGAGGTGATCGCCGATATCGGCAGCGAGGCAGTGCAGGCGGGAAACGGACGAATGACATGGAACGGCCTGCTTGCGGACGGAAGCGCGGTTGCTTCGGGCAGCTACATGATCGCGGCGGCGCTGAAAAACGCGGCGGGGGAAGAGAGCGCTAAGAGCATGATTTCCCTGGGCATCTACGGCTCGCAGGAGGAATACGGCGAAAACGTGCTTGATCTGAGCGCGCTGATCGCCGAGGAGGCCGCTGTATGGGAAGAGGCGGAGAGCGTGACGGCGGATGCTGCGCCGGCGCTTGACGAGCGGGGCGTACCGGCTGCGGCGAGCTTCTGGGAGATGAACCCGGATGACTACGACCTCAAAAACCCGGAGCATCAGCAGGCGATCTGGGAGATCATGATGCAGCCGATCACGGTGATTGAGGGTGACCAGACGGAGAACATCTACATCACCAATCAGCCGGGCATCAGCCCGCGCCCGTATAAGGACAACTGCGCGGGCGAGCTGCACGGACAGAGCCAGGGCGTGCGCATTGTGGAAGACGATACGGACGGAGACGGCTATGTGCGCATCGAGGCCTATACCAACGACGGGACGAAGGCCGACAGCGAGTACATGGAGTCCATTGCAGCCAGCAAGGTGCAGGGCTATATCAAGAAGAGCCGGCTGTATACACAGAAACCGTCGGATAAGTATGCGCTGCTGGTGGATAAGCTGCGCCAGAAGCTCTATGTCTTTGAGGCGGGCAGGATTATCAGTGAGCTGGATGTATCGACTGGCCTGAACAACGCCAAGCAGCCCTACAACGAGACCCCGGCGGGCGAGTTTCTCGTGGTCAGCTGGACGGGCGATTTTAAGGCGGGATCCAGAACGATCGGCCGGTTTGCGCTGCGCATCAATGGCGGCACGCTGCTGCACGAGGTGCTGCACGACGTGGCGGCAGACGGAAAGACCAAGCTCTATGACAATTACGAGCCGAAGCTGGGCATGAAGGACAGCCACGGCTGCGTGCGCATTCCGCGCCGCAAGAATGCGGAAGGAATCAACATGCAGTGGTTCTGGGACAATCTGGAGAAGTACACGAAGGTGCTGATCTGGGAGGACAAGGGCAGAAGCATGTATGCGCCGGAGCTGCCGGATGGAAATATGCAGCTTTACCGCAATCCCAACGGCGGAAGCAACTATCACCTCGATCAGAATTGTTCGGGCGTGAAGGAGAAGTTCCTGCCGCTGGCGGGCGATCTGACCTATGGCGATCTTGACCGGGATGAATTCAGCAGACTTACGCCGTGCGTATACTGTGCTGCACCGCAGAAGAAGGCGACGCTTTACAAGCGATACGCCGCGGCGGCGGAACAGATCGGCGCCGAGGTTACGGACGAGGTCAAGGCGATCTTTGGCGTAGAATAAAACAAGCGTATAGAAAAAGAGGGTTTCCCGGTGGGGAAATCCTCTTTTTGTCTGCTCAGTTTTCAAGTCTTGCGCGAACGTTGCGCAGGAATTCGATGGAGGTCAGCTTCTTGGCCGTCGGGCCGATGAGCGCGGCCAGATCGCCGGTGACGCAGCCCTCTTCCACAGCGGCCATGCAGGCGGCCTCGAGCTTCGCGGCGAAGGCGCAGAGGGCTTCATTGCCGTCGAGCTCGCCGCGCTTATTGAGCGCGCCCGTCCAGGCGAAGATGGTCGCCATCGGGTTGGTGGAGGTCTCCTCGCCCTTGAGGTAGCGATAGTAATGGCGGGTGACGGTGCCGTGCGCGGCTTCGAATTCGTATACGCCGCTCGGGCTGACGAGCACGCTGGTCATCATGGCCAGAGAGCCGAAGGCCGTAGAGACCATGTCGCTCATTACGTCGCCGTCGTAGTTTTTCAGCGCCCAAATGAAGCCGCCCTTGGAGCGGATGACGCGCGCGACGGCGTCGTCGATCAGGGTGTAAAAATACTCAATGCCGTTTTTCTCGAAGTCGGCCTTGTAATCGCGATCGTAGATCTCCTGAAAGATGAGCTTGAAGGTCTGGTCATATGTCTTGGAGATGGTGTCCTTCGTGCTGAACCAGAGATCCTGTTTGGTTTCCAGCGCATAGCGGAAGCAGGAATGGGCAAAGGCACGGATGGAGGCGTCGGTGTTGTGCATGCCCTGAATCAGGCCTGCGCCCTTGAATTCATGGACGAGCTTACGTTCCGTCTCTCCGTTTTCTGCGGTATAAACCAGCTCGACCCTGCCTGCGCCGGGGATGGCCATCTCGCTGGCCTTATAGACGTCGCCATAGGCGTGGCGGGCGATGGTGATGGGCTTTTCCCAGAAGCGGACGGCGGGGGCGATGTTGGAGGTGATGATCGGCGCGCGGAACACGGTGCCGTCTAGGATTGCGCGGATGGTCGCATTCGGGCTCTTCCACATCTGTTTGAGGTTATATTCCTCCACGCGCTGCGCGTTGGGGGTGATGGTTGCGCACTTGACGGCGACGCCCAGGCGCTGCGTGGCGAGGGCGGCGTCGACGGTGACCTGATCGTCGGTTTCGTCGCGATGCCTAAGACCGAGGTCGTAGTACTCGGTGTTCAATTCCACAAACGGGCAGATCAGTTCATCCTTGATCTGCTGCCAGAGGATGCGCGTCATTTCATCGCCGTCCATCTCGACGATGGGATTGAGCATGGGGATCTTCGCCATGGGAAGTCACTCCTTTGCGGTGATGTTGATCATAGAGGGAATCAGTCGTTCTTTGCGCGCTGGGCGGCATAGTGGTTGATCAGGCAGCCCTCAAGCAGCAGCTGGCGCTCCTTGGCGGAGATGCCGGGCAGGGTGAGGGTGATGTCGCTGACGGACTGACTGCGCACGAGCTTCGCCGGGAATTCGGTTTCGCCGGCTACGAGCTTCGCGCGGACACCCGGCACATAGATCCAGTCGCCGACGGCGAGACCCTGCGGTGGGGCGATGAAGGGGACGATACCCCAGTTGATCAGATTTGCGCGATAGCGGCGTGTGGCGTATTCCTTGGCGATGTTCGCAACGCCGCCGAGCACGCGCTGGCAGGAAGCGGCCTGCTCACGGGCGGAGCCGTCGCCCGGGCAGTTGGCCCAGATGCCGGAGCCGACAGTTGCCTTGGCAAGGTCTGCGCCGGCGAGCGCGGCGGCGGCGGAAGCGTCGGTCTTGCCGTCGCGGATATCCTTGGAGCGGCCGACGTAGCCCGGATCGCGGCGGGAGAGCGCGAACTCGGACAGGCGGACCGGGTTAGAGCGGTAGGAAGAGGTTTCGCCGGAGGGGATCAGCTCGTCGGTGGTGGTCACGGCGTCGTCAAGCGAGCTGGCCAGACCGATCAGCATGTCGTCCTTCAGCGGCTCGAACTTGGGCCAGTCGGCGATGTTCGGGCCAAAGCGCAGCTGCGCCTCGGGATCGGGCGTGCCGGCGGAGAAATAGACGTTCTTTCTATAGATATTCTCATCGAAGCTGCTCTCATCCGTCCAGTCGCGTTTATAGTCGATTTCGCTGGCCGGGGTGAGCATGCCGCCGTTCAGTGCAGTTGCGGCGATGGAGCGCGCGTCCATGAGCGCGACGGCGGCCAGCTGGCCTTCGCCGGGCTTACTGCCCTCGCGGTTGGGGAAGTTGCGCGTGGTATGGCGGGCGGAGAGACCCATGTGCATGGGGACGTCGCCTGCGCCGAAGCACGGGCCGCAGAAGCACGGCTTGATCAGCGCGCCGGCGCGCATGAGCGTGGTCAGGTGGCCCTTATCAGCGAGCGCGACATTGAGCGGCAGGCTGGCCGGATAAACGGACAGCGGGAAGCCGCCGACATGCCTGCCCTTCAGGATAGCTGCCGCTTCGGCGATGGACTGATACAGGCCGCCGGCGCATCCGGCGATCACGCCCTGATCCATGCGCAGATTCTTACCATCCCACTTCTCGCCGATCCAGCCGGCATCGGCAAGGATATCGGAAGCGTTGGCCTTGAAGTCTTCGATGGTATAGGCGTTGGAGGGATGATACGGCAGGGCGATCATGGGCTTGAGTTTGGAGAGGTTCAGGCGGACCATGCCGTCGTAGCAGGCGCCCTCGGCGGGTGCGAGCGGCTTGTAGGCATCGGGCCGGCCGTGGCGCGCATAGAAATCCTTCGTGCGCTCGTCGGTCTCCCAGATGGAGGAGAGGCACGCGGTTTCCGTCGTCATGACGTCCAGCGCCATGCGGAAGTCCATCGGCAGGTTTTTAACGCCCGGGCCGGTGAATTCGAGGATCTTGTTCTTGACGAAACCGTTTTGATAGACCGCGCCGCAGAGGGCGAGCGCCGCATCGTGCGGGCCGACGCCGTGGGGGACTTCGCCTTCGATATACACAAGGATAACCTCGGGCGCCTTGATGTCGTAGGTATTGCTGAGCAGCTGCTTGACCAGCTCTGGGCCGCCTTCGCCGACGCCCATGCAGCCCAGCGCGCCGTAGCGGGTGTGGCTGTCGGAACCGAGGATCATGCCGCCGCATCTGGCAAGCGCCTCGCGGGCGTACTGGTGGATGACCGCCATGTTGGCCGGGACATAGATGCCGCCGTATTTTTTTGCGGCGGAGAGGCCGAAGGCATGGTCATCTTCATTGATGGTGCCGCCGACGGCGCAGAGGCTGTTGTGGCAGTTGGTCAGGGCATAGGGCACGGGGAAGCGCTCAAGGCCGCTGGCGCGCGCTGTCTGGATGATGCCGACATAGGTGATGTCGTGAGAGATCAGCGCATCGAAGCGGATACGAAGCATATCGGCAGAAGCATCGCTGCTGTGCTGATTCAATATGGAATAGGCCATGGTACCAGCGCGGGAGAGAGCGCAGGCATCCGCGCTGTTTACCGCTGTGGGCATGCCGCCCTGCAGGGAAACGGCCTGATTCATAAGCGTAATCATGGAAACAACACCTCCTGTTTGCGATATTATAGCATGCACAGGTCGATAATGCAAGAATTAGTATAGAAATATCCTTTGGTTGCTCAAAAATGCATAAAAATTGACATGAATTGCGATTATTCAAAATGATTATTGCATTTTAAGAAAAAATGGTGTATGCTTAACATACTGCAATATGGCAAAGGGGTGCATGATATGCAGAGTATTCAGGGAAATAATCCGCATCTGGTTCAGTTGTTTGACGAGATGAAGGTGAATTACGCTATCGATCCGCGTCAATTCAATCATTACAATATCAAGCGTGGCCTGCGCAATGCAGATGGCACCGGCGTGCTTGCGGGCGTGACCGGCATCGGCAGCGTACAGGGCTATCACATGATTGACGGCGAACCGGAACCTGCGCCCGGCAGACTGTATTACCGTGGATACGATGTGCAGGACATTGTCCGCACGCACATGGCGGAGAGTACATTCGGCTTTGAGGAGGTTGTATATCTGCTGCTGGTGGGCAGTTTGCCCAATCGGGAGCGGCTCAGCCGGTTTGATGCGGCGCTTTCCAGCGCGCGCAAGCTGCCCCGGGGCTTCATTGAGGACATGATTCTCAAGGCGCCCAGCGCGAACATCATGAATAAGCTCTCACGCTGCGTGCTGGCGCTGTATTCCTTTGACGAGAGACCGGACGATACGTCGATGGAAAACCTGCTGCGTCAGTCGGTCGAGCTGATTGCGCGGTTCCCGATTATCGTGGCGAATGCATACGCGGCGAAAAAGCACTATTTTGACGGAGAATCGCTCTATATTCATGTGCCGGACGAGAACCTCTCCGTGGCGGAGAATTTCCTGTCCATGCTGCGGCCGAACCGCAGATACACGAAGCTGGAAGCGCACATTCTGGATATGATGCTTGTGCTGCATGCGGAACACGGCGGAGGCAACAACTCTGCATTTACCTGCCGCGTGCTGTCCTCCACCGGCACGGATACCTACGGTGCAATTGCCGGCGCGGTCAATTCGCTCAAGGGCCCGCTGCACGGCGGCGCAAATGCGAAGGTCATGGAGATGTACCGCAATGTCCGAGAGAATGTACATGACCCATGCAACGAGAACGAAATCTACCAATATATGAGGAAGATTCTCGACCGGCAGGCCAACGACGGCAGCGGCAAGATCTACGGCCTGGGTCATGCGGTCTATACGATCAGCGATCCGCGCACGCAGATCCTCAAGGAGTACGCGCGCGAGCTGTTCGAGCGCAAGGGTCGTCTTGCGGATTTCAAGCTCATGGAGAGCATCGAACAGCAGGGCCTGCGCGCGCTGCAGGAGAAGCTGGGAGACCGGAAGAACGTCTGCGCGAATGTGGATATGTATTCCGGCCTGATCTATCAGATGCTGGGCATTCCGGAGGAACTGTTCACGCCGCTGTTTGCGATTGCACGCATCGCAGGCTGGTGCGCGCATAGAATTGAGGAGGTTTATACCGGCGGGCGCATCATCCGCCCGGCATACCGCTCGATGGTACACAGACAGGACTATGTGACGATGGAAAATCGATAAGGGAAAGCAAAACCGGCATGATGCCGGCATCATCACCGACAAACTGCTGTAAAGCTCGTGCTTTTGTATGCGGGCCGATATTCTGCGATAAGATTCACATAAATAAGCAGCCGATCCTTTCTGAAGCAAACTTCGGAAAGGGTTGGCTGCTTTTTCTGTGAATGCAGAAAATCGGTCAGACGTCCGATGTTTCAAAGAATGCGCAAAAACGCTTTAAAGTGCTAAAGTGTAAAAGTAAAATGCTTGTATACCAGTAAACTAGTATAGAAAGAGAAAATTGGTATTGTGCAAATTGACGAAAAAGCGCCAGCGTATGGGCGCGAAATTGGTGAATGTAACGTTTTTGAAAACCGTGATACGCGTGGATTGGTGGATATGAAATTATGAAATGATACGCCCGGATGCGTGGGTATAAATGCGTATAGGAGAGCGAGAGAAGGAGGGCCTGAAAAAGCTGAAACTGTAAGGTTTTTTCGGAAAACGGGAAAAGACGGGAGGTGAAAAGAAATTCAAAAAAAGTTCAAAAAAACTTTAAAAAAGGTATTGCGTTTTTCGGAATTATAGAATATAATGCAGAGGATGTCTGCAAAGGGGATGAAGTGGCAGATTGCTCACTGGCCGGTGAGGTAACTGTCACGGACCATGTCCGCGAATCGGACGACGGCTCAAGACCGTTATGCAGGGCAAAGAAAGCCAAGCAGTCGTACTTGAGTACGAACAAGGAGGAAAAGAAATGGCCAGCAAGAAAATCCGCATCAAGCTCTGGGCTTACGAGCACAGCCTCGTTGACCAGGCTGCTGAGCGCATCGTCGAGACCGCTCGCCGCACCGGCTCCAAGGTGTCCGGCCCGATCCCGCTTCCCACTGAGAAGGAAGTTGTGACGATCCTGCGCGCCCCGCACAAGTACAAGGATTCCCGCGAACAGTTCGAGCAGCGCACC
>JAFXCE010000061.1 GCA_017521565.1 Clostridia bacterium
ATGGCTATATCGAGGAATTCATTGAGGAACTCGGTATGCGGTACAACATCCGCGAGATTGCCTTTGACCGCTGGGGCGCGGTACAGATGACGCAGAATCTGGAGGGCCTCGGCTTTACGGTTGTGCCGTTCGGCCAGGGCTATAAAGATATGAGTCCGCCGACCAAGGAGCTTATGAAGCTCGTGCTGGAGGGGCGCATCGCCCACGGCGGACATCCGGTTCTGCGCTGGATGATCGACAACGTGACCATTCGCTCCGACCCGGCTGGCAATATCAAGGCCGACAAGGAAAAATCCACAGAAAAAATCGACGGCGCGGTTGCCACCATCATGGCTCTGGATCGTGCGATCCGGCATGAGGGCGACGGCGCTTCTGTTTATGACGAAAGGGGGCTGTTCTTTATATGAGTGTATTCGGGAAGCTGTTCAAAGCACGGGACAAGCCTCAGGACGCATTGAACGGCAGCGGGTACTCCTTCATGTTTGGCAGGTCGGCTGCCGGGCAGTCCGTCAATGAACGCTCGGCCATGCAGATGTCGGCGGTATACGCCTGCGTCCGAATTCTGGCGGAGTCCATTGCATCCCTGCCGCTGCATTTCTACCAGTACAACGACGCTGGCGGCAAGGAAAAGGCCGTCAACCATCCGCTGTACTGGCTGCTCCATGACGAGCCGAACCCGGAAATGTCCTCTTTTTCTTTCAGGGAAACGCTCATGACGCACCTGTTGCTTTGGGGCAATGCCTACGCGCAAATCATCCGCAACGGACGCGGCGAGGTCATCGCGCTCTATCCGCTCATGCCTGACCGCATGACGGTGGATCGTGACGCCCGAGGCCGTATCTACTACGAATACGCACGCTCCGAATCGGACGCCAATACCCTCGGGAAGAAGTCCTCGGTGATTCTGTCACCAGAGGACGTTTTTCATATCCCCGGCCTTGGTTTTGACGGCCTTGTTGGTTACAGCCCGATTGCCATGGCAAAGCAGGCCATCGGCATGGGTCTGGCCTGTGATGAATACGGCGCGTCCTTCTATCAGAACGGCGCACAGCCGGGCGGTGTCTTGGAGCATCCGAATGTGCTGAAAGACCCGAAGCGTGTCCGTGAAAGCTGGAACGCCATCTATCAGGGCAGCAAAAATGCGCACCGCATCGCCGTCCTTGAGGAAGGCATGACCTACAAGCCCATCACCATCAGTCCGGAGCAGGCGCAGTTTCTGGAAACGCGCAAGTTCCAGATTGACGAGATTGCACGAATCTTCCGCGTGCCGCCGCACATGATTGGCGATCTTGAAAAATCGTCCTTCTCCAACATTGAGCAGCAGTCGCTGGAATTCGTGAAGTATACGCTGGCCCCGTGGATCAGCCGCTGGGAGCAGGCAATCCAACGCTCGCTCCTGCTGATATCTGAGCGGACGCGCTACTTCGCCCGATTCAATGTAGAGGGCTTGCTGCGCGGCGATTATCAGTCCCGCATGAACGGTTATGCCGTGGCTCGCCAAAATGGATGGATGTCCGCCAATGACATCCGCGAGCTGGAATCCCTCGACATGATCCCCGACGAGCAGGGCGGCAATCTGTACCTGATCAACGGCAACATGACCAAGCTGGAAGATGCCGGTCTATTTGCTGGTGAAAGAAAACCTACTGAAACAACCAACCGAAGGGAGGCCCCCAAGTGAAGAAATTCTGGAACTGGGTGCGCGACGAAACCACTCAGGAACGCATTCTGCGTCTGGACGGCGCGATTGCAGAGGAATCTTGGTTCGGCGATGACGTAACGCCCGCCGCTTTCAAGAGTGAACTGCATTCCGGTAACGGCCCCATCACCGTCTGGATCAATTCTCCGGGCGGCGACTGTGTGGCTGCCGCGCAGATTTACAACATGCTCATGGACTACCCGGCAGACGTTACCGTGGTCATCGACGGCGTTGCAGCCTCCGCCGCTTCCGTCATCGCCATGGCTGGCACTACGGTCAAGATGTCCCCGGTTTCTCTCATGATGATCCATAATCCACTTACCGTTGCTATGGGCGACAGCGAGGAAATGCGCAAAGCGATTCAGCTTCTGGATGAGGTCAAGGAAAGCATCATCAATGCTTACGAGATCAAAACCAGCATGAGCCGCACGAAGCTCTCGCACCTCATGGATGCGGAAACGTGGATGAACGCCAAGAAGGCCTTGGAGCTTGGTTTCTGCGACGAAATCATGTACCAGCCCGAGGCTGCCCAGCCGGATTCTCCGGAGGACAGCTTTGTTTTCTCTCGCAGGGCCGTGACCAACTGCCTGATGGATAAGGTCAAGGCCAAACTGCCCAAACCCGAACCCAAAGTCCGAGCGTCAGACCTCGAAAAGAGGCTGGCGCTTTTGAAGTATTAAGGAGGATTTCTATATGACTGCTATTCTGGAACTCCGCGAAAAGCGCGCCA
>JAFXCE010000017.1 GCA_017521565.1 Clostridia bacterium
ATGTTCGCCTGCATCAGTCCCTGCGTGAGCGTCAGCGCCAGCACGCTGAGGATGAAGACGCGGCGGCGCATGAAGCTGCCGGGCAGAATGGGATGGACAGCCCTGCGCTCAGCCAGCACAAGGGCGGCAAGCGCGATCAGCGTGGCGATCAGCACGCTAAGGAACGCGGAGGATCCCCAGCCGAAGTTCTGGCCGAAGGATGGAATGCACAGCATCAGGCTGAAGAAGATCAGCACCAGCGCCGCGCCCGGAGTGTCGAAATGATCAAGCCGTCTGCGGGGCGGCGCGTTTTTGTCCTTAAGCAGCGCGCAGGGGATGAACACCGCGATGCAGATCGCCACGCAGACCCAGACCATCGCCCGCCAGCCATAGGCGCTGATGATCAGGCCGCTCAGCGCCGGGCCAAAGACCACGGATGCGCTGGAAATCAGCATGTACATGGAGAAGCCCTTGGCGACGGCATGGGGCGGAAAATCGGTGACGATATAGGACAAAACCACCGGCGCGACCGCCGCGCTGCCCACGCCGACGATGAACCGGGCGATCAGCATCACCGTCAGCGACGGCGCGAGCGCTGCGAGCGCATTGCCCAGCGTGTAGACGATGATGCCGACAAGCAGCGTGAAGCGCCGTCCCAGCACGTCGCCCAGCTTGCCAAGGATCGGTGCGCAGGCAGCGGTGGACATCGCCTGCGCCAGCGCGGTCCACGTCGTATTGTTGTAGGCAATGCCCATGTCCTTAACAAAGGCCGGGCCCAGCACGGCAGAAAAACCGCCGACCACGCTGATGAGAAACGCCGCCAGCGCATAGGGAATAAATCCTTTCACATAGGATCTGTTTGCTTCCATCGCATACACTCCTTGCAGGTACTGCATGCTATTATGTCCCCGTTTCGGCGCATTATTTATCGCGGGCAGGACATACTTGATGCTGAAGGAGGGAATTGCATGAAGCAAACGTTCTATACCTGCCGACATTGCGGCAATATCATGGCGATGATCCACGATGCCGGCGTGAGCGTGCAGTGCTGCGGCGAAAAGATGCGCCGCCTGGAGCCGGGAACCACCGAAGCTTCCGGCGAGAAGCATATTCCGGTCTATCACAAAGACGGCGATACCGTTCACGTGACGGTGGGATCTGTGGAGCATCCCATGACGCAGGAGCACTATATCGAATGGATCTGCCTGGAGGCGGAGCACGTCATCCAGTATGCGCACCTGAAGCCGACCGACAAGCCCAAAGCCAAGTTTGCCCTGTGCAAGGGGGACGAGGTTCGCTCGGTCTGGGCGTTCTGCAATCAGCACGACCTGTGGAAAAAGGAAAAGGAGGAATAAACATGTCCCTGATCAATAAGGAAGTATCCGATTTCAAGGTTTACGCGTATCACGGAAACGATTTCAAATTCATCTCCAAGGAGGATATCCTCGGAAAATGGAGCGTTTTCTTCTTTTATCCCGCGGACTTCACATTCGTCTGTCCCACGGAGCTGGAGGATCTTGCAAACAAGTATGAGCAGTTCCGCGGAATCGGCTGCGAGGTTTATGCCGTGTCCACGGACACGCACTTTGTGCATAAAGCATGGCACGACGCCTCCGAGCGTATCCGCAAGCTCAACTATCCCATGCTGGCCGACCCCACCCATGCGCTGTCGCGCGACTTTGAGGTGCTGATCGAGTCAGACGGTCTGGCGGAGCGGGGCACGTTCATCATCAATCCCGAGGGAAAGATCGTGGGCTATGAGGTGACTGCAGGCAACGTGGGCCGCAATGCGGAGGAGCTTTTGCGCAAGGTGCAGGCGTGCCAGTTTGTCCATGCTCACGGCGATCAGGTCTGCCCGGCCAACTGGACGCCCGGCGCGCAGACGCTGAAACCCAGCCTGGATCTGGTGGGACAGCTGTGATGACAAGCGTAAAAAACCTCTACGATGTGATTATCATCGGCGGTGGGCCTGCAGGGCTCACCGCCGCCATCTATCTTGCCCGGGCGCGCTATCGGGTGCTGGTGCTGGAAAGGGAACAGTTTGGCGGGCAGATCACCATTACGCACGAGGTGGTCAATTATCCCGGTATCGGCAAAACCAGCGGAAAGCTGCTGACAGATACCATGCAGCAGCAGGCGGAGGCATTCGGCGCGGAATTCCTATTGGCGGAGGCCACCGGGCTGGATCTGGCGGGCGATATCAAGACGGTTCGCACCGGGCGGGGAGATTTTCGGTGCTTCGGCGTATTGCTGGCCACGGGCGCGCATCCCCGCATGGTGGGCTTCAAGGGCGAAGAGGAACACAAGGGCCGGGGCGTTGCCTACTGCGCTACCTGCGATGGCGAGTTTTTCACCGGCAAGGAAGTGTTTGTCGTGGGCGGCGGCTTTGCAGCGGCAGAAGAAAGCGTTTTCCTGACGAAATTTGCCCGGCATGTCACCATCCTGATGAGGAGCGAGGACTTTACCTGCGCCGAGGCGGCGGCGCAGCCTGCCCGGCAGCATGAGAAGATCACGATTCTGCCCTTCACAGAGCTGCTGGAGGTTTCCGGAGAAAATGGCCTTGACCACGCGCGATGGAAGAACACGCAGACCGGTGAGATCACGGAGTATCAAAGCCAAGACGGAGAAACCTTCGGCGTATTTGTCTTTGCCGGCTATGAACCGGCGACCGATCTGGTAAAAGGACTTGTCAGGCTGGATGATAAGGGATACGTGATTACGGACGGAACGCTCAAAACCAGCGTGGAGGGCGTATATGCGGCGGGCGATGTGTGCATCAAGCCGCTGCGTCAGGTGGTGACGGCCACGGGCGACGGCGCGCTGGCCGCAACGGAGCTGGAAAAATACGCCGCGATGATGCAGCGAAAAACAGGCATTCACCCGCAGCAGCTAACGTCTGAGAAGAAAGAGATATCCTCCGCGCCTGAGGAAGACGCGCATGAGAGCGATTCCGTGTTCACGCCGGAAATGTGTCGGCAGCTGGACGCTGTGTTCAGCCGGATGGTTCGTCCGCTGCGTTTGACGCTTTATCTGGACAGCCGTCCGGTCTCGGCGGAGCTGGAATCCTTTATCTCATCTCTGGCGGAGATGACGGACAAGCTCAGCATGCAGGTGGCTCGGCGCGAGGCCTCTTCGGAAATGGCGCCTTGCGTTCAAATCTGCCTGGCGGATGGAACGCCGACGGGGCTTGCTTTCCATGGCGTTCCCGGGGGGCATGAATTCACGTCTTTTGTGCTGGGGCTGTACAATGCCAGCGGCCCGGGACAGGCGCTGGACGAGGATATCAGACGGGCTATCGAGGCGATTGAGCATCCCGTCAGCATGAAGATCCTCGTCTCTCTATCCTGCACGATGTGTCCCGATCTGGTGATTGCAGCGCAGCGCATGGCGTCGCTCAATCCGAAAATCACTGCCGAAGCGTATGATCTTGCGCATTTTGAGCAGATGAAAAAGCAGTATAACGTGATGAGCGTGCCATGTCTGGTGATGGGTGACGACCGGATCACCTTTGGCAAAAAGAATATCCAGCAGCTGATGGAGTTTTTGAGGCAGTAGCAGAGCAGACTTTACGTCTATATGATGATATAAACCCGGCGCGCAGAGCTTGGCTTTGCGCGCCGGGTTCGTTTATTCAATTGCATCTTTCGCGGGAATGCTCAGCAGCCGGAAGTTGCTCTTGTAGTAATCCAGAACGCCTTCCTTTTTCAATTTGCTCATCTCGGCAGACAGGCCGCTGCTGTCCACCTCCAGATAATCCGCCAGCCCCTGCCGGTCAAAGGGGATGGAAAATCTAGCGCTGTTTGCTTCCTTGGCCTGCATGAGCAGATAGGTCATCAGCTTTTCGCGTGTGCTGCGCCCTGCGGTGATGAGCGCGCGCTGGTGCAGGGCGAGGTTCTTGTCGGCGACGATCTGCAGCAGATTGAAGATGACCCGGCTGTGAAAGGCGCAGGCGTGCGTGCAGGAGGTCATGATTCGCTGGCAGTCGATGAGCAGGTATTCGCTGTCCTCGCTGGCGACAATGTCCACAGGCAGCAGCTTGGCTTTGGCGCAGGAAAAGGACTCGG
>JAFXCE010000062.1 GCA_017521565.1 Clostridia bacterium
ATAGTAAACTACGGAAATGGAATTGACCGTTTGTATGTCAGAGAAATAAAATAGACTATTCATTAAATTCCAATTTGTCGAACGGTTCGAGCGTGCTTCTGTACACCGTACGGTGTAATGCATGGCCGCGCCCCTTGGCTCTCCCTCCGGGAGAGCTGGCGGCGAAGCCGACTGAGAGGGCCTTGCCTCTCCCTTTGGGAGAGGTGGCCGAGCATAGCGAGGACGGAGAGGGTAACATGACCATCCCCAAGGATAACAGCCAATTGGAAAATGCCCGGCGGCTTCGCAGGGAAATGACCCCCCATGAACGTAAACTCTGGTATCTTTTTCTTCGCAAATACCCGGTAAAAATCTATAAACAGCGGATCATCGGCAGATTCATTGTGGATTTTTACTGCGCCAGTGCAAAGCTGGTTATCGAAGCAGATGGTTCTCAGCATTATGAGCCTCAGGGCATGGCATATGACGCGGAACGCTCCGCATTTTTGTCGGCTCTGGGCTTGGAAGTCCTGCGATTCTCCAACCGGGATATTGACAGTAATTTTCGTGGTGTGTGCATGCAAATTGACATGACCATTCAGAACCGGCTGCAGGGCCCTCTCAGTCACCTGCGGTGACAGCTCTCCCAAAGGGAGAGCCAGGGCTGCATGTCATCGAATGCATGGATATAAGAAATGGAGCGTATCGGTATTGATACGCTCCATTCACTGTTTTACGGATACCCGCCCAAAGGCGGGGGAATTTTTTAGCCCAGATAGGCCTTGCGCACGTCGTCGTCGTGCATGAGGTCGTCGGCAATGCCTTCCTTGACAATGTTGCCCGTCTCCAGCACGTAGGCTCGATCCGCAATGGACAGCGCCATCTGCGCATTCTGCTCAACCAGAAGGATGGTCGTGCCGGCGCGGTGCAGCTCCTGCACGATATCGAAGATCTGTTCAACCAGAATCGGCGCAAGACCCATAGACGGCTCGTCGAGCATCAGCAGCTTCGGCTTGCTCATCAGCGCACGGCCCATCGCCAGCATCTGCTGTTCACCACCGGAAAGCGTGCCGGCAATCTGGCGGTGGCGCTCCTTCAGGCGCGGGAAGCGGGTGAATACGTCGTCAAGAGATTCTGAAATCTCACTCGCCGGACGGGTATAGCCGCCCATCTCCAGGTTCTCGCGGACCGTCATCTGCTGGAAAACGCGGCGTCCCTCCGGACACAGCGCCATGCCCTGCGGCACGATCTTGCTCGCCGGAACGCCGGCGACCGCCTTGCCGTCAAAGGTCACAGCGCCGGAGCGCGGCTTCATCAGGCCCGCCACGGTGTTGAGCGTGGTGGATTTTCCGGCGCCATTCGCGCCGATGAGGGTGACAATTTCGCCCTCGTTTACCTCAAAGGAGACGCCTTTGATGGCATGGATGCTGCCGTAATAAACGTGCAGATCCTCAACTTTCAGCAGGCTCATCGCTTAGCCCTCCTTCTGCTTGCCCAGATACGCTTCGATGACGACCGGGTTATTCTGAATCTCTTCTGCCGTGCCCTTGGCAATGATGCGTCCGTAGTTGAGCACGCAGATGCCTTCACAGATGCCCATAACCAGATTCATGTCATGCTCAATCAGCAGGATCGCAATCTTGAACTTGTCGCGAATCTTGGCGATGTTCTCCATCAGTTCTTCGGTCTCATGCGGGTTCATGCCGGCAGCCGGCTCATCCAGCAGCAGCAGGCTCGGGTTCGTCGCCAGCGCGCGGACGATCTCCAGACGGCGCTGCGCACCGTACGGCAGGGAACCCGCCTGATGACCCGCCAGATCCTGCATGTCGAAGATGGACAGCAGATCCAGCGCGCGCTCATGCTGCGCGCGCTCGCCCTTCCAGAAGGACGGCAGACGCAGAATGCCGGACACGGTAGAATAGCCAATCTGATTGTGCAGGCCGATGCGGACGTTATCCTCGACGGACATGTTGCCAAACAGTCGGATGTTCTGGAACGTACGGGCAATGCCGAGCTTGTTCGCCTGCACAGTGTTCATGCCCGCCGTATCACGGCCATTGATCAGCACGGTGCCCATCGTCGGCTGATATACCTTGGTCAGCAGGTTGAAAACCGTGGTCTTGCCCGCGCCGTTGGGACCAATCAGACCAGCGATCTCCGTCTTGCCGATGACGAGGTTAAAATCCTCGACGGCGCGCAGACCGCCGAAGTCAATGCCCAGGTTGCGGGTTTCAAGCACGGGGCGCTCACCGACGTCGCGCTCGGGCAGGATGCCGTAGCTGGGCGCCGGAACCATCTTGACCGGCGTCTTCTGGAACTTTCTCTGCGTCATGCCTGATCCCCCTCCTTTGCAGACTTCTTAAAGACCTTGGCTTTGAACGAATCCAGCGTGTTCTTGATGAACGGGTTATTGCCGGCCAGCATGACGAGGATCAGCACGATCGCGTAGATCAGCATGCGGTAATCGCCGAACTGACGGAGCATCTCCGGCAGAACCGTCAGCACGGTCGCCGCAATCACAGAGCCTCGGATATTGCCGATACCGCCAAGGACGACAAAGACCAGCACGAGGATGGAGGTGTCAAACTTGAACTTGACCGCCTGAATCTGAGAGAAGTTCAGGCCATAGAGCGCGCCGGCCATGCCCGCCAGTGCGGCGGAAACGACGAACGCCAGCATGCGGTACTTCGTCACGTTCAGACCCACGGACTCCGCCGCGATGCGGTTGTCGCGGATGGCCATGATCGCGCGTCCGGAGCGGCTGTTGATCAGGTTGAGCACGACGACCAGGGTGATCATCACCAGCACGAAGCCGACCTCGAACGTCGCCAGCTTCTTGATGCCGGTCGCGCCCATCGGTCCGTTGATGATCATCTTGCCCGGCAGGTTCGGATCCAGAAAACCGAAATTGAGGGCAATGCCTTCGACAGAGAAGTAGATACAGTTAATCAGGTTGCGGATGATCTCGCCGAAAGCCAGCGTGACAATGGCCAGATAGTCGCCGCGCAGGCGCAGGACCGGAATGCCGATGAGCACGCCCGCGATACCTGCGAACAGACCACCTGCCGCAAGCGCTGCAATCAGGCGGATGGTCTCAAGGTTCACATCCGGGAACGCAAAGAGCAGATACTGACTGACCAGAACGCCGGTGAACGCGCCCACGGACATGAAGCCTGCGTGACCGAGGCTCAGCTCGCCGGAGATACCGACGGTGAGGTTCAGGGACACGGCCATGACGATATAGACGCAGATCGGAACGAGCTGACCCTTGAGGGATCGGCTCATCTTGAAGCCGTCGATCATGCCGGAGAGCGCAAGTTCGCAGATCAAAAAGATCAGGATCACGCCGGCGTAGGTGACAAAGTTGCGGGAAGGCTTTTTGTATTTCATCATATCGGCCACCTCAAACCTTCTCATGGACTTTTTTGCCCAGCAGGCCAGTCGGCTTGACGAGCAGAACGATGATCAGAACCGCGAACACCAGCGCGTCGCCCAGTTCTGTGGAAACATATGCCTTGCCCAGAATCTCAATCAGACCCAGCAGAATGCCGCCGATGAGCGCGCCCGGGATGGAGCCGATGCCGCCGAAGACAGCCGCAGTAAACGCCTTGATGCCCGGCATGGAGCCGGTGGTCGGCATGAGCACCGGATAGGAGGAGCACAGCAGAACGCCGGCAATCGCTGCCAGGCCGGAGCCGATGGCAAACGTCATGGAGATGGTCGCATTGACGTTGATGCCCATCAGTTCAGCAGCGCCCTTATCCTCGGAGACGGCACGCATGGCCTTGCCCATCTTGGTCTTGCCCGTAAACAGGGTCAGCGCGATCATGATGATGATGTTCGCGGCAATGGTGATGAAGGTCTCGCTGGTGATATGGAGCTGACCGTCAAACAGGGTCAGGGAACCGAAATTCACCAGACTCTGATAGCTCTTGGGGTTCGCGCCCCAGATCAGCAGCGCAATATTCTGCAGCAGCCAGCTCACACCGATCGCCGTAATGAGCACGGAAAGGCTGGTCGCCGTGCGCAGCGGCTTATAGGCCATGCGCTCAATGAGGATGCCCAGCGCGGTACAAACCACGATTGCCAGCACAATGGCGGCAATCGGCGGCAGGCTCCAGTACTGGATCGCACAGAAGGACATATATGCGCCGATCATGATGACGTCGCCATGGGCGAAGTTGAGCATCTTGGCGATGCCGTAGACCATGGAGTAGCCCAGTGCGATGATGGCGTAAACGCTGCCCAGGCTGATGCCGTTGAGCAGATAGGACAGGAACTGAATCATGCTTCCTTGGTTCTCCCTTCGTAAATTTTATCGAATCGGAAACTGCACGGAAATCCGTACAGCGAGCACCGAAGTATCTAATGAAGTAAAGCTGTTCGGAAGTGAGGCGGGCACTGCCCGCTTTACAGGGGAAATAATACGCGAAATGCTCCCCGGCCAAGTTCAAACCAAGCCGGGGAGCTTTTGGATTTGCTTACACGATTCGATTAGTTGCCAGCGCCAACGTACACGCCGTCCTTGATGACGACAGCAGTCGGGGTCTTGTCAACTTCGCCGGTGGCGTCCCAACGCATGGTGCCGGTCAGGCCGACGACTTCGATCGCCTGCATCGCCGGGATCATCATCTCGCAGGCATCCTCAGCAGAGGTATCCGCGGTGATGCCAGCCTGCTCGCAGGCAGCGAGGAGCGCGTACATGCCGTCGTAAGCATCGGCAGCAAACTGGTTCGGAATCTCGCCATGCTTGGCCTGATAGGTCGCGACGAAGTTCTTGGTCAGATCGTCCTGCGCGTCCGCAGAGAACGGAGTGAGGAGCATAACGCCCTCGGCCAGGGAAGCGTCGAAGCCTTCCAGAGTCAGGATACCGTCCATGCCGTCAACGCCGAAGAAGATCGGGGCGTAGCCGACAGCGTCAGCCTGCGCAAGGATCAGAGAAGCCGGGGTGTAGTAGATCGGCAGGAAGACCAGCTCAGCGCCGGCGTCCTTCATCTGGGCAATCTGCACGGAGTAGTCCGCGTTGTTGTCGTCAGAGAAAGCGGCTTCGGCAACAATCTCCAGACCCAGCTCAGCAGCCTTGGCCTTGAAGGAGTTGTAGATGCCCATGGAGTAGTCCAGCGCGTTGTTGTAGATGACGCCGACCTTGGTCGCCAGCTTGTTGTCCACGATGTACTGCGCGGACGCCAGACCCTGAGAGGAGTCCTTGAAGCAGACGCGGTAGATGTTGTCCTTGCCCTCGGTGATCGCATCGGCGGAGCCGGACGGCGTGAGCATGAAGATGCGCTCTTCATTGGCCACGTCGGCGACAACGGCGCAGGAGCCGGAGGTAACGGTGGAGAGCATGAGGGTCACGCCGTCGTCAAGCAGCTTGTTGTAAGCATTGATGCCGAGCTCGCCGTCGCCCTGGTCGTCTTCCGCCAGAACCTCGAACTGCAGGCCGCCCTTGGCGTTGATTTCCTCAGCAGCGATCTGCGCGCCGTACTGAACAGCCAGACCATACACGGCATAGGGGCCGGTCATCGGGCCGATCACGCCAACCTTGATCGCTTCGGCCATCGCCAGAGAAGCGGTCATCAGCATGACGAGCGCAAGAGCGATTGCAAAAATCTTCTTCATAACAAATTCCCCCTGTATTCGGGCTTAAATGCCCGGGATGATCTCCCGCAGCGTCCTTAACAGAACATTTGCGGCTGATGTCGCCTATTATACCTCAATTCTCATAGCAAAACAAGGGATTTATATGTAATTTCTTTCATGTTTTTCATGAATGATTTTCACTTTATGCATGTATGAATCAACAAAATTGCAATCCATGGCCATTTCCCCCCTTATTTGCCCATGTAGTTGGCAGATTTGAATGAACGCTGCATCTGATGCTTCCGCCAGCGGCGCAAGTGCGAAATACGCCTATGTGTATCATCCTGTATATCTATAATATAGAAAAGTGTCCGCACGCAGCCGGAAGTTCCTGCTGCGTGCGGACGCATCACACAATGATATCTGCCTTATACCGGACAGTCGCTGCCCTTGCTCATGATCTTCACGATCACCGAATTGGTGCTTTCCATGCCCTCGCGCACCAGATGGCCGAGGTTTTCAAACAGCGTGTACAGCTCGCTTCCAACGATACCGTCGCCGCCGCGCACGTTCATGCCGTTCATCGCCAGGAAAGCCGACTTAACCGCAAGCCCGCTTGAAAGCTGCACCTTGTTGGCACAGCCTTCCTTGGCGCCGTCGCAGATCATCCCGCAGATCGAGCCGAGAATGTTCTGCATGGCAAAGAGCATCTGCTCTTCTCCGCCGCCGAGCATATACACCACGCCGACCGACGCGCCAAGGCCGCTCGCCACGCCGCATGCACAAACCGCCGACAGCGTACCGGTAAACGTCTTGACATAGATATTGACCAGATTGGCCAGCGCTGCCGCACGGAGCTTCGTCTCCCGGTCAATGCCCAGCGACTGCGCGACGCCCTCGATCGTCAGCAGGAGCGTAATTCCCTGGTTGCCGCTGCCCGTCGCCGTCATGACCGGCATGCTTACGCCGCTCATGCGCGCATAGCTCGCCGCCGCGCAGAGTTCCTCCGCCCGGGATACCGGAGAATGCCCGATCGCGCCCTGCTCAATCAGGGTGCGCACCGCGCGGCCAAGGCCAAAGGTCAGCCCCTTTTCAGCAATCGCCATGTTCATGTCGATGCCCTCCTGCAGGAACAGGAGCTTTTCAAGCGGCACATTCTTTGCAAAATCCAGCATATCCGCCAGCCTGCACGCCCGGATCGGATCCGCATTCAGCGCATCATCGCCATGCTCCTCGACATACGGCTCAAACGGCGCATGATCGATGCGCACGATATTGGTGTGGCTCCCCAGCGTCAGCACGCGGACAGTGTCCTCCTGCGTTTCAATCACGCTCTCCACCAGCAGCCCATGCACATCCTCGCGGGTATTCACCGTCACCAGACCATCGAAGACCATCTGCTTGGCAGCGCGCAGCGCCTCGGGCGTCACATGATCGAGCACCCTCAGCTGCGCATCCGCGTTGCCCGCCGTCACGCCCATCGCCGCGCAAAGCGCCACGCCGCGCTCATCCGCACCGGGGATGCCGACGCCCATCGCATTTTTATACAGATAGTTGTCCAGCGTCAGCGTCAGCTTTTTGATGCTCCCGCGCACATGCTTGCGCGCCGTCGCCGTATTCAGCGCAATCGCCACCGGTTCCGTACAGCCCGTAGAGGGCATGATCGCCCGGTGCATCCTTTCAAGAAAGAACTCGTGATTCATCGTCCGTCCTCCCTGTATATTGGTCAGAAGCTTCATCTTAAAGCGTATGGCTTCTTCTTCATCCGATCAGAATAGATACCGCCTCGCCCAGCGTCTCTACACCGTAAACGCGCATGCCCTGCGGCGCGCGGATATGCTTTGCATTTTCCCGCGGGATCACCGCCGAGGTAAACCCCAGCCGCGCGCACTCCGCCAGCCGCCGTTCGCACTGGGATATCGCGCGGATTTCTCCGGCAAGGCCAACCTCGCCCATCACCGCCCAGTCGCCCGGGATGCAGATCTCGCGCACACTTGATGCAACCGTCGCACACAGCGCCAGATCCGCTGCCGGCTCCGACAGCGAAAGTCCACCCGCAACGTTGATATATACGTCCTGATTAAACAGCGATACGCCCGCCCGCTTTTCCAGCACGGCAAGCAGCAGCGCCAGCCTGCCGCCGTCAAATCCATTGGTCGTCCGCCTCGGCGTGCCGTAGGCCGTCTGCAGCGCCAGCGCCTGAACATCCACCAGCATCGGCCGTGAGCCCTCGATCGCGGGAATCACGCAGCTGCCGGGCACGTTTTTCGCCCGCTCGGAGAGCAGCATCTCCGAAGGATTCTCCACCGGCGCCATGCCGCGCTCATGCATTTCAAACAAGCCCAGTTCATTCACAGAACCGAAACGATTCTTCACTGCACGCAGGATGCGGTATTCATGCTGCCTGTCGCCCTCAAAATACAGCACGACGTCAACCATGTGCTCAAGAATTCTCGGGCCGGCAATCGCGCCCTCCTTCGTCACATGACCAACCAGAAAAACCGCGCAGCCCGTCGTCTTGGCCATGCGCATCAGCAGGCTTGCGCATTCGCGCACCTGCGACACGCTGCCCGGCGCACTGGCCATGTCCGGGCGGTACATCGTCTGGATCGAGTCGATGATCATGTAGTCCGGCTGGATCTCCTCCCAGCGCTTCTCCGCGGCGTCCATGGCGTTTTCGCTGAGGATGAGCAGATTCTCGCTCTTTACGCCCAGCCTTCTGGCGCGCATCTTGATCTGACGCGCGCTCTCCTCGCCGGAAATATACAAGACCCTTGCTCCGGCATTAGCCAGATATTCGCTTGCCTGCAAAAGCAGCGTCGATTTGCCGATACCCGGATCGCCTCCCACCAGCATGAGCGAGCCTTCCACAATGCCTCCGCCCAAAACGCGGTCCAGCTCGCCGATGCCCGTCGACGCGCGCGCCGCGTTTTCCTCCGGGATTTCGTCAAGGCGCATTGCCTTTGCACCCGTGCCCGGCCGCTGCTTGAGCTCCTTCGCCTTGACCGTCTGCGCGGCCGCCTGCGGCGCCTGTTCCTCCATCGTGTTCCAGCTGCCACAGCCCGGGCATTTGCCCATCCATCGCGGCGTCTCATAGCCGCATGCGCTGCACAGATAGATTGTCTTTTCCTTGGCCATGTCTGCCTCCGTCTCTTTGCTTCGCTCTATTGTATCATACTTTCATGGGCATGCCCATATTTTTTTAGCCGACCTATCCAAATGAGACAGTTGTTAAGTTGATTCCCTTCGCTTCAATGGGATATAATTTGCACATTCAACTTTTCCCGCAGCCTTGCGGGAACCGGACAGGAGGAGTCTTACGGATGAACCGACGCCCGCAGCAGAGCCGCTCTCAATATGATGCGTTCTCACCGCGCCATACCGCGCGCTTCACCGCCTCCACCCCCGACGCCCGTTTTTTTGAGCCGCGAAAGAATATGCCGTTTTCCCGGCGGATCCTTCTTCTCGCTTTGGCCGCTTTGCTGCTGGTCGCCGCCGGGAACTTCATCGCCAATCGGTTTATCCGCCTTGATCGCGTGAGCGTGCCCATCCGCGGATTGCCGGAGAGCTTTGACGGCTACACCCTGCTGCATATTTCCGATCTGAAGGGCGAAAGCTTCGGCAGCAGTCAGCGCGCCCTTTCCCTTGCGCTGAACAAAGCCCGATACGACGCCGTCGTCATCACCGGCGATATGATCTCCGCCCGCGGCAACGCACAGCCGTTTTATGCGCTGCTTGACGTCCTGCGTTCGCATGACGCATCCGCGCCCATCTACTTCATCCCCGGGGACAGCGACCCGGTTCCGGCCTCCGCCGCCCATTTTGCCGGAGGCAGCCCCTTTGCGCCCTGGGTGCTGGGCGCACAGCAGCGCGGCGCGCAGCTGCTCTCCAGCCCGCAGGCCATCCGGCGCGGGGCGCATACCGTCTGGCTTGCCACAGGCTCTCAGCTGAGCCTTGACATCGACGCCATGCAAAAGCAGTTTGAGCTCCAGTATATTCAGGCGCGTTCCTCCGGCGGCGAAAACGAAATTGAGCTGGCAACGTATAATCTCAAGTGGCTTGAGGAAACGCGCGCCGCACGGAGCGATATGCAGGAGGGCGATACCTACATCGCCCTCGCGCATGCGCCGCTCTCCGGTGAAGAGCTGGCGCTCAATCCGCTCCTTTCCCGCATTCATCTCCTGCTCTGCGGCCATTATCTGGGCGGCATGCTTCGCCTGCCTATGCTTGGCCCGCTGTTTGTCCCTTCAGCCAGTCTTCCGCGCTACGGCATACTCCCGGGCGACGCCTGTGTCTCCGGCCTGCGCCGGGAAGGCCGCGCCTATGTCTATACCTCATCCGGCCTGGGCTCCTCCGTTCAGGACTATCCCGCGCTGTTTTTCCGTTTGTTCAATCCGCCCTCCGTCTCGCTGATTACCCTGACGCCCTCCTCGCTGTAAGGACATATCAAACGCCCCGCCGGTTTTCGTCTCCGGCGGGGCGTTTTTCATGCCCTCTGTTCACATGTCTGTATCCTTTTGCGGCAGGATGGCTTCGGGGCTGCAGCATTCCCCATCCCGCCAGAACTCCATATGCAGGTGTGTTCCAAGCTCATCTTCACAGGGAATCCTTTCAAGCAGCACGCCAAGCTGCTGTCCGCGCGTGACAGTCTGTTCCTGTATCACATCGCAGCTCTCAAGCCCCGCATAGACCGCCTCGCTGCCGTCCATGTGCGCCACGCGGATGCGCCATCCCCAGAGCTCGTCGCGCATCATCGCCGTGACCACGCCGTCCGCCGCGCAGCGTACACTCTCGCCCGCTTCTCCCGCGATATCGATTCCTTCATGAATCTTCACACAGTCCAGCGCCGCCCAAAGCACCGGCTGCCGGATGTCATACGCCCGCACAACCGCACCGCCGACCGGCCACACCGTCCCCACCCGCTTCTCCAGTGCATCATAACGCACCCTGAGCGGCGCAATGGTCGGCAATGGGGTAACCTGCTCGGCGGGCAGCGTCGCAGGCGGTGCGCTCGCCCGGATTTCCGGCGCTTCCGCCGCCGCCTGCATGCCGCTCTCTTCACGGATTTGCCCCGTGTAAATCGCGCCCGCCGCAACAACCGCAGCCGCGGCGCCAATCGTAACCAGATAAGCGTATTCCATCATCCACTCGCGGATTCTCTGCGCCGCTGTCCTTCTTTTTTTCATGCTCATCCCGCCCCCTCCTGCCAAGGATGACCAAATGCAGGAAAAACCATACATCTCAAAAGGAGCAGGCAGGATCCGCAGCACGTTTTTGAAGCGGCGTCTCCCGTCACGCATAGAAAAAGCGGCCATCGGCCGCCTTTGACTGTCAAAAAACTTCCATCGAGTGAAAATCAAATCGGTCGCGGCGGCATGTACGGCGCGACCGCAGCGATTTTTATGGAGGGAAATCCCATTTCCCGGAGGAAAAATCGTTTCTTCGCAGATTTTACGGCCGGAAGCCGCAGGCTTCAAGTAAAATCTGTAGGGGGGGTGGTCGTGGCGGGGGAAAAGTTCCCCCGTCCACCAGCCTGTCAAAAATACTTTTTTGACAGGCTGAAGCGGCCATCGGCCGCCTTATTCTCTGATTGAAATCGTCTGTCCGTCGGATATCAGCGTCATCACGCCATGGTCCGCAGCCGTATACACCTTTGCGCCTGTCCGCTGCAGCGTCACCTTTGTGCTGTTGGCAGGATCCTTCCCTGTCATCAGCGCCAGCTTCGGCGCCACCCTCGCCGCAAACTCGCTCGAGGTCGCCTCCCCGCTGCCGCCGCGCGCGCAAATCAGCGCATCCGCGCGCAGATTGGCGCCCGATGTGAGGATTTCCCGCTCTCCGCCCGCTGTCGTACCGCACATGATCAGCACGGCCGTCCCGCCATAGTCCACGCGCAGGCTCAAGCTGTCATCCCGCTCGTCGGTATGCACGCGATGCGCAGGGCCGATAACCGTAACCGTCGCGCGGCCAAGGGAAAATGTAAGCCCCTGCTGCGGCGCGATGATCTGCGTTTTTCCGCTTTTCTGCGCGGTCTCCAGCATGCGGTTCACCGCTGTGTTCTTCGTCTGGCAATCCTGATACAGCAGATAGTCCGGCGGCATCAGCTTCATCGCCAGCGGCAGCCCGTAAATCTGCGTCTCCTCGCTGGTCGGCGCAACGACAGCATGCAGGCGGCTTACGCCGCACAGCGCCAGCTGACCGGCGAGCGACACGCCCATCCCGCTTCCACCGCCCACGAGCATCGTATACCCGTCGCAGCAGACCAGCACCGCTTCGCCCTCTCCTGCGCGCAGCGTCTTGACCGTCATGCCCGCGCGGCTCACGCTGTATGGCCACGCCGGAAGCGAAATCCCCCCGGCAAGCGCGGTTACGCTGCCAAGGCCTTCCGCTATCCCGCCGGATACGCTCTCCTTCACGCGCTCAAGACTGCTCAGATCGAGCCCCTCAAGGCTTTGCTGAATCCGGGCGGGATCGAGCTGCTCAAAGCTCAGTTCCGGCGCGCCTGTCACAGGGTTATTTTTCACCAGCCCCAGCACATGCGCGCCCACAAACAACAGCGCAGCCAGGCCCAGCAGCAGCACAATCCTTGTCAGGCAGCCGCCCATGCAGCCGCGCCGCCTCTTTCTGACGTGCGATCTTGCCTCGCGCGCCATGCTTACAGCGCCTCCATCATCATGGCGAGCGCCCTTGCGTCCTCCTCGGTCGTTGCCCAACTGGTCACAAAGCGGATCGCCACATGATTCTCGTCAATATCGCCCCAATGCTCAAACTCAACCTTTTCAGCAAGCGCCTTCTCCTGCTCGCGGGTGATCACCGGGAACACCTGGTTGGTCGTCGTGGCGATGAACTGCTTCACGCCGCCCTTCTCCATACCCGTGCGGATGATATCCGCCATCTGGTTGGCGTGCTTCGCCCAGGCAAAGTAATCGTCGTTTTCAAACGCCGCCAGGAACATCACGCCGCAGAGCCTGCCCTTAGCGATCATGCCGCCGCGGTTCTTGATCATAAAGCGGAAATCCTTCTGCAGCTGCACATTGCCGATGACAAGCGCCTCGCCAAAGAACAAGCCGTTCTTCGTTCCGCCGATATAGAACGCATCCGTCAGCGCGGCGAGATCCCGGAGCGTCGCCGTGGCCTCGCTCGCTTCAAGCGCGCTGCCCAGGCGCGCGCCGTCCGCATAGAGCAGCAGATCGTTCCTGTCGCAGACCTCGCGCAGCGCCTTGAGCTCATTAAGGCTGTATACCGTGCCGATCTCCGTCGGCTGGCTGATGTACACCACGCGCGGATGCACCATGTGTTCATCCGTGTGCGCATCGACCACCGCCTGCACGCCCTCGGGCAGCACCTTGCCGTCCTTCGAGGCGGCAATTAAGACCTTGTGACCGCTTCCCTCGACGGTGCCGGTTTCGTGCACGTTGATATGGCCGGTTTCCGCAGAAATCGCAGCCTCATACGGACGCATGAATGCGCTCAGCGCAATCATGTTCGCGCTTGTGCCGCCGACCATCATGTGGACAGCCGCCTCCGGCCTGCCGCACTTTTCGCGGATCAGCTCCGCAGCCTTCATGCTGTATGCATCCAGACCATACCCGCAGGTATGCTCAAGGTTTGTTTCCGTCAGCTTCTTCAGGATCACCGGATGGGCGCCTTCGCCGTAATCATTTCTGAAAAAGAGCTTATTCATCAGAGGTTCCTCCCTTTATTTGACTGTACCGATGTACAGCGTCTCGTCGATCGTGATCTGCCGGATCGCAGACAGGTCAAGCTTCTCGATATCTGTGCCCGCAAGCATCGGCGTCATCCTCGCCAGATGATACGCCGTCTCCTGCGAAACATGAAGCGTATAGCAGATCGTCTCCTGTGCAATCACGTTCATCTTTTCATGCACATAACGTTCCACGTCGCCGCCGTCGTATTCCTTGCGGCGCAGCTGATCCGCCGCCAGCTCCCGCAGCTCCCTGAGATAACCGCTGCGCGGCGCAAGCTTAAACACAAGCCCCCCGGGGCCAAGTACGCGTTTAAACTCCGCATAGTTCGCCGGCGTAAAGATATCCAGCACCGCATCGGCGCAGCCGTCCGCAAGCGGAATGCTGCCCAGATCCGCCGCAAAAAACACCGCCGTCTTTTCGCCCCTAGCCGCAAGGCGCACAGCCTCCTTCGACAGGTCAAAGCCGATGCGCGTCATCCCGCGCCCCGGGCAGACCGCTTTGGCGTAATATCCCTCGCCGCAGCCGGCGTCCACGATCACAGGATTCTCCTGCGGAAGATATGCATCAAGCATCTCCGTCAGGCGCTCCACCACCGGCTGATACACGCCCGCAGCAAACACCTGCGCCCGGCTCTCAAAGAGTTCCTTCCTATAGAACATGTCCTTCTGACCGGGGACAAAATTGACATAGCCCTGCCGCGCAATGTCGTAGGTGTGGCGCTTTGGGCAGATGAGGCTGCTGTCCTTCCGCGAAAATGCGCCGCCGCACAGCGGACAGCGCAGAAGATGTACAATCCGATCCATCGTTGATCCTCGTCGATCCTCTTAGAAGTAATCCGAAAAATACGGCTGCTCGATGGGGATAATATCCTCAAGGATGCGCACCGCATCGTCGCTTGCGCGCAGGCGCTCCACGCGTTTGAGATACGTTGGGCGCTTATAGCCGTAGAACATCGCCGTCAGCGTCTGGATATCGCAGCGCACCAGCTCGCCCTGCGTGCCGCCGCGCTCAAGGATGGTGTTGCCCTCCTTGTCCCAGCGCAGCGAGAAATCGCCGCAGTTACACTCCATCACCGGGTCATCAATCACAAAGTGCAGGTCGTCGTGAATGGAGATGATATCAAACGGATACTTTCGGATGAACGCCTCAAAATCGACGATGCGCGCCATCACGTTGGGCTCAATCTCCTCCTGAATCTCGCTGTCCTCCAGCAGGAAAGCCATCGGCTCGTTGGTGTAGTTGGTGCCGACCACCTTCTCCACCATCGAGAAGTGCGCCGAGATATAGTTCCACAGGCCGTGCCGCGCCTCCTGATTGATATAGACAAGTTCCTTGATGCGGAAAATGTCATTGGCGATATAGTAGACCAGATAGCCTGTAGGCTCCTCGTTGTTATCGTAATAGACGGCGACCAGTACGTCATCCGCTTCCCAGCGCCAGTATTCCTCCCACTCAAGGTCATTGCGCTTGAGCGCGCCGTGGCGCATGCGGGTAAAGGCGTCGTGCACACGGCGCAGATCCTCGCTGTCAATCGCAACGCGCTCGACCATGCCGGAGACCTTGTGCCGCTTGGGCAGCTGCGTGTCCTTGATGGTGTATTTCATCTTATCGGTCACGATCTCCCAGCCCTTTTTGCGGTAATAGGGGATCATATAGGGGATCAGCATGGACACGCACTGATGGTTCTCGCGCATACAGTTGAGCGCTTCCTTGATCAGCGCGCTCATCAGGCCGCGGCCCGCATATTCCGGATACGTCGCCACACCCGTCACGCCGCCCATCTTGTACATCTGGCCGAAGATGTTCACCTGCATGGGATAGACGCTGATCTGGGAGGCGAGCTTCTCGCCGTCAAACCAGCCGAACGACTCCGTCTTCTTGAGGACGGGCTTTTTGCTGCGCTCCATCTCCTTCTGGTTCCAGCCAAGCGATGCCAGTTCGCTGTCCGTCACCTGGAAGGCATAGCGAAGCAGCGCATTGTACTGCGCCGTGTCGTCGGTCGTCAGCGCACGCATATGCAGGCGCTCATGCAGCTTCTGTCTCATAGATACCCCTTCTTGCCGGTGGGCCTTCCGCCCACAAAACCCTATAGATAAAAATATTATAACACAACCCCCGCCCTTCTTACAAGGCGGGGGCTGGCTTTAGCTGTGCACAAAGCTGTTTTCCAGCGTGATCACACAGTAATAGTTCGGATATTCCGCAGTGACCCGGCTGCAGATATGCGTCTTGATTTCCCGTTCCGTCATCTTCAGGCCATAGGGCATCACGCAGTCAAACACCACGTTCACATGCGTATTGCCCGGCACAATGCGCAGATCGTGAATGGTCATCTGCGGATGAAGCTCGCGGACGATCTCCATCAGCATCGCGCGCATCACGCCCACGCGCGGATCATCCGTAACGATCGGATCATAGTGGATGACCAGATGCAGTTTGTCACGCGTATAAAAATCGCGTTCGATGTTGTCAATCAGATCATGGCTGTCAAGCGGATCCTCTTTGGCGTCCATCTCCAGATGCACGCTGGCAAACTGCCTGCCCGGGCCGTAATCATGCAGCATCAGGTCGTGCGTCCCCAGCACGCCGGGATAGCTCATCAGCTTTTCGCGGATGGCCTCCACCTGCTCCTCGGAGGGCATGGAACCGAGCATCGGATCCACCGTATCGCGGATCAGTCCCACGCCGCTCACGAGAATGAACGCCGCCACCGCCGCGCCCATGAAGCCGTCGACCATGAGGTTCGTGAAATGGCCGATCAGCATCGCCAGCAAAACGGCCGAGGTGGAAATCACATCGTTTCGGCTGTCGTCCGCGGTGGCGATCAGCGTTTTGGAATCGATCTTTTTGCCGATCGCGCGATTAAAGCGCGAGAGCCAGAGCTTGACAGCGATCGAGCCGAGCAGAACAATCAGCGTCACGCCGCTCATCTCCACAGGCGTGGGCGCAAGGATTTTTTCCACGCTGCTCTTCATCAGCTCCACGCCGATGATCAGCACCATGACCGCAACCGTCAGGCCGGAAAGATACTCCATTCGCCCATGTCCGTAGGGATGCTCTTCATCCGCAGGCTTTTCCGCCAGCTTGAAGCCCAGCAGGCTCACAATGCTCGTGGAGGCGTCCGCAAGGTTATTGACCGCATCCGCCATAATCGCTACGGAGCCGCTGAGCAGCCCCGCCAGCAGCTTAAACCCGAAAAGCAGCACATTGCTGCCGATGCCCACGCCGCTGGCCGCCTTGCCGTAGCGGCTTCTTACGCGTTCGTCTTTCATGTCCTCGCCAATATGGTTTTCCAGCCATTTGAGAATCATATGCTCACTTCCTTTTATATGATCGATGCATGTTTGTCAGATGTACCAAACTCTCCCGATACGAAAACATGCCCATGCAGAGCACAGGCAGATAAAATTATATTCTTCGTTTTCAGGAAAAATCCTCTTTTCTCTTTCCCATTTCTGCCTTTCTTTATGTTGTACATAAACCCGCTTGTTTTGTAATTCTAACAAATATACCTACTTTACTTGTATATTTGTTGTTATATTGTTACAATTACTGTTAACCCTCTGCATGTATATGCAGATAAGAAAGAAGGAGGAATATTCCTATGGATCTTTCCCGCCGCAGCTTCCTGAAAGGCGCCGCGCTGTCCGCGCTGAGCGTCGCCGCCGCGAACGTCCTGCCGGCTTCCGTCGCCGCCGCTGAAGAGACCAAGGCTGAAGCGCCCGTCTCCGCCAATCCCGATTGGCTGGGCGAAGCGCCGGTCATCGCCGACAGCGAAATCGCCAAGACCTACACCACCGACTTGCTGATCATCGGCGCCGGCAACGGCGGCATGATGGCGGCTTCCATCGCCGCTGACCACGGCATCGACTTCCGTGTCATCGAGCAGAACGCTACCGTCGGCGCGACCCGCTACTGGTACGGCGCGATCAACTCCGCCGAGACCAAGAAGGCCGGCGTCGAGGTCAACACCGCCGCCCTGCGCAGCGAGATCTCCCGCTACACCTCCGGCAAGATGGATCAGCGCGTGCTCAACGTCTGGATCAACGAGTCTGCCGCGATGCATGATTACCTCGCCCCGATCCTGACCGAGGCAGGCATGACCTGTGCCTTCACCGCCGCGGGCGAGAAGGAAGTGGATAACTACACCCAGTACTACTACCCGGCTACCGAGCACTTCTGGGGCATGCAGAAGAAGCGCAACGAGATCTTCCAGGAGCGCATCGAGCAGAAGGGCTACTACATCGACTTCAACCACAGCCTCGTCTGCCTGACCAAGGAAGGCAATAAGGTTACCGGCGCGATCGCGCAGAACGTCCTGACCGGCGAATACATCAAGTTCGTCGCCAACGTCGCGACCCTGCTCGCCACCGGCGGCTACGAGGGCAACCCGGAGATGATCGAAGCCTGCGCGCCGATCCTGCCGATGTGCGTCACCGCTTCTTCCTTCTATGCCTCCAACAAGGGCCAGGGCATCAAGGCCGGCATCTGGGCCGGCGCGATGAAGGACATCGAGGCCGCGCCGATGATCTTCGACCGCGGCATCGTCGCCCCGGGCGTCGACGCGGGCTATGTGCTCAACGAGAAGGGCGAAAAGGTCTGGCCGGGCACCGTGTCCCAGTTCAACCCGGGCACCCAGCCGTTCCTGAAGGTCGACCGTGACGGCGTGCGCTTCATGAGCGAGTCCCAGCCGTACAACGACGCTTCCCACGCCGCTGCCCGCCGCAAGGGCGGCGTCTATGCGCAGATCTTCGACAGCAACGTCTGCGCCGACGTGCAGCGCTTCCACACCATCGGCTGCTCCGCGATGACCCGCTCCCAGGGCGACGCGCTGCTCCCGAACACCATCGAGCCGCAGGTTGAAGCCGGTCTGATCATGAAGGCCGACACCCTCGAGGAGCTCGCCGATAAGCTCGGATTCGCCGGCAAGGCCAAGGAGACCTTCCTGGCGACCTGCGCCCGCTACAACGAGCTCTACGACATGCAGGAGGACGTGGACTTCGGCAAGCCGGCGTACCGCCTCTCCGAGCTGCGCAACCCGCCGTACTATGGCCTCTGGCTGGGCGGCTCCCTGCTGTGCACCATGGACTCCCTGTGGATCAACGAGGACATGCAGGTTCTGACCCCGGAGCGCGAGGTCATCGAGGGCCTGTACGCCACCGGCAACTGCGCCGGCACCACGTTTGTTGACAACTATCCGGAGCTCATGCCGGGCTTCTGCCTTGGCCGCAACCTGACCTTCGCGATGCATATCGTCAACAAGCTCATCGCCGACGGCATCCCGACCGGCAAGGGCCCGTCCATGGAAGCGCCCGTCACCGTCGAGAACCTGACCGCCGAGGGCTGCAAGGACGGCACCTACACCGCGCAGGCCGCCGGTTACGCCGGCCCGGTTCCGGTGACCGTTGAAATCAGCGGCGGCAAGATCGTCGCTGCGACTGCCGACGTTTCCGGCGAAACCGCCGCGCTCGGCGGCGCTGCCGGCCCGAAGGTCATCGAGGGCATCCTCGCTGCCAACGGTACCGTCGACGTCGACGTGGTCTCCGGTTCTACCATGACCAGCAACGCGATCATCGCCGCGGTCAACGACTGCCTCTCTCAGGCGAAGTAAGCCACAGTATCTTTTCGGAACCTCCGCTTCGGCGGAGGTTCTTTGATCTTTTTCGCGGTCTGTCCCTGCCGGAAAGCCTCGCTCTGGCCGGCCGCATTTCTGCCGCTGTGATCGAAATCGACAGCGCAGCGCTCTCGAATGCGGATTACCTGCGTACTGGGATAATTTTCCTGTTTTTTCCCGCCGCTTCCGGTTATCCTATCGACCGAGGAGCTGCGGCAAACAGCGCCGCACCCGGATTCCCGCATCACAGGATGCACAGAGAGTCTTTCCCCGGAGGAAAACCGCCATCGTCATGATCGCGCTTTCGCCCGGCAAGAAAAGACATTCCGGGCGAAGCACAGCGCAAACGCGCATGCATACGTCTCCTCATATACCGTGCCCCGCATGGCTGAAACGTGCGGGGCACGCGTGTTTTCTGCAGGATCGCAAGTTTCGTCATGCATATTCTTTCAGTTTACCCATACATAGATGAACATTTTTCACTTGGTGCATGAAGATAATTGACAAAATACAGAAACGGTGTAAAATGGTGCATACGCACTGAAAATTGCAATGTCACGACGGCATTGCAGCATATAGGAGGAAGAAACCATGAAGAAACTGATGACCATTCTTGTTCTGGCGCTCGCGCTCTGCGTCGCCGGCAGCGCCATGGCTGAGACCGTTTTCCAGCTGGGCACCACCGTCAACGAGCAGGACTCTTTCCAGGTCGCGGCTGAGAAGTTCGCCGAGCTGGTCGCCGAGCGCACGAACGGCGAATACAAAATTGAGATCTATCCCAACGGCACGCTGGGCGGCGAGAGCGACATGCTCGACTCCATGTCCATGGGTATGCTCGACATGGGCATCATCACCTCCGGTCCGTTCGTCAACTTCTCCGAGATGATGGGCGTGCTGGATATGCCGTACCTCTTCGCCACCAACGAGGAAGCCTATGAGGTCCTCGACGGCGAAATCGGTCAGGAGCTGCTCTTCACCCTCGAAGAGGCCGGCCTGAAGGGTCTCGCCTACGCCGAGCGCGGCTTCCGCAACGTGACCACCTCCGTTCGCCCGATCAACAGCGCCGAGGACCTCAAGGGCCTGAAGCTGCGCGTCATGGAGAACGAAGTTTACACCGCCACCTTCAAGGCGCTGGACGTCAACGCCGTGCCGATGGCCTGGGCCGAAGCGCTCACCGCCATGCAGCAGGGCACCATCGAAGGCCAGGAGAACCCGGTCAACGTCATGTATTCCTATAAGCTCTGGGAGTACGGTCAGAAGTACGCGACCTTCGATCGTCATTCCTACGCGACCGCGATCATCACCATGAGCCTTGATGTGTTCAACACCCTCGATGAGGAGACCCAGCAGATCTTCAAGCAGGCTGCTCAGGAAGCCGCCGAGTATGAGCGCGCCTGGGTTGCCGAGCAGGAAGCCGGCCAGATTCAGGCCCTGAAGGACAACGGTATGGAGATCGTCGAGAATCCGGACGTCGAGTCCTTCCGCGCTGCTGTGCAGCCGGTGTATGACGCGTATCCGCAGTACAGCGAGTACATCGAGCGCATTCAGGCTGCTCTCGCCCAGTAATCCACGGACTTGATTTAAAAACGGCGCTCCGTCGTGGAGCGCCGTCTTTTGTCGGAGGAACAATCTATGAATGCAATCAAGAAATTCCTGACGCCGGTCAGCAATGTGTTTGATAAGGTCTGCTCTGCGCTGATTGTTTTCATGCTTGGCGCCATGGTGATCATCACAGGCGCGCAGATCATCTGCCGCACATGGTTCACCGCGCTTTCCTGGTCGGACGAGGTGACGCGCTATCTGCTCATCTGGTCCACCTTCCTGGGCGCAACCGTCGTCTACCGCCACAACGGTCACATCTCCGTCACGCTCCTGCAGGACGCTGTCAGCCCGAAGCTGGCCAAGACGCTGCGCGTGCTGGTGCATATCATCTGCTTCGTGCTCTTCGCCGTCCTTCTTCATTACAGCAACCTGTACTGCCTGAAGCTCAAGAAGACGGCGACCGCCATGCCCATCAAGATGAAGTACATCTACAGCTGCATCCCCGTCAGCATGGCGATCAACATGGTTCATTCCCTGCTGATGATCGCAGAGGAAGCGACAAAGGAGGTTAAAGGCTAATGGCTCTGATTCTCTTTGGCATGTTCATCCTCCTGCTGGTCGTCGGCGTGCCGATCGGCTTCGCCATCTGCTCTGCGGCGGGCGTCACGCTGTTCGTCGGTCTGGGCGATGCGAAGATGATGATGCTGGCGCAGCGCATGTTCGTCGCCTGCGACTCCTTCTCCCTGATTGCCGTCCCGTTCTTCATTTTTGCGGGCGATCTGCTCGCAGGCGGCAAGATCTCAAAGGTGCTCGTCGAGTTCTGCGAATCCCTTCTGGGTATGATCAAGGGCGGTCTGTCCGTCGTTTCCGTTCTGGCCGGCATGTTCTTTGCCGCGATCTCCGGTTCCGGCGCGGCAACCACCGCTGCCGTCGGCGCAACGCTCGTACCGGAGCTCAAGAAGCGCGGCTATAAGGAAGATCAGGCGGCAGCGCTCATCGCCGCCGCGGGTACCATTGGCGTCGTCATTCCGCCGTCCGTTCCGATGGTTCTCTATGCTGTCATCGCTGAGGAGAGCGTCAACAGCCTCTTCCAGGCGGGCTTTCTGCCCGGCCTCCTGATGGGCGGCATCCTGATCGCCATCTCGATTTTTCAGGCCTATAAGAACAACTATCCCAAGGGCGCGTCCTTCAACATTCAGAATGTCGTGCGTACCTTCCTCAAGGCGGTCCCCGGCATTCTGATGCCGCTGATCATCCTCGGCGGCATCTTCTCCGGGTATTTCACGCCCTCCGAAGCCGCGGCTGTCGCCGTCATCTATGCGCTGCTGGTTTCCACCTTCGTTTACCATGACATGACGTGGAGCAAGCTCTACAGCACCATGCTCGGCTCCGCCAAGACCAGCGCGGTCATTATGATCATCATCGCCTGCTCCGGCCCGTTCGGCTGGGCGCTGGCCAACTGGAAGATTCCGGAGACGATCTCCGCCGCCGTACTGGGCATCTCCAGCAACAAGTACGTCATTCTCTTCCTGATCTCGGTGATTATCCTCATCGCAGGCGTCTTTATGGAGACCTCCTCTGCGATCATTCTGCTCACGCCGGTTTTCCTTCCGCTGATCCGCGCGCTGGGCATCTCCACGCTGCACTTTGGTATCCTCTTCGTCGTGGGCATTGCCATCGGCATGATCACCCCACCGGTCGCGATCAACCTGTTTGTCGCTTCCGGCATCACGAACCTGCCGCTGACCAAGATCTCCAAGGCGGTCATCCCCTACCTCATCGGCCTGATCGTCGTGTTCCTGTTCATCGTGTATGGCCCGCTGTTCGTCCCCGGTTTTATCGCTTAAGCCAACTTAAAAGCTGCCTTCTCCTGCAGGAGGCAGCTTTTCTTTGTCCTGCTTTTCTTTTCCTTTTCTGCTCGCTGCCCATCGCAGGCCTGATCATTTCATTTTCGCGCATCCCCTGCTCAAAGCGCTTTTTTTGTTGAGTTTTACCCTTAACAAAACGCAAAAACGTGGTATGATGTGTGTATCATTCACACGAAAAGGAGACAGGACATGTTTAAGACCAGCGCACATCGAAACATGGATATGACCGAAGGACCGCTGTTTACAAAAGTGCTTTTCTTCGCCGTGCCGATCATGCTCTCTGGCATTCTTCAGCTGCTTTTCAACGCTGCGGATACCATTGTCGTCGGCCGTTTCGCCGGCAGTCAGGCGCTGGCCGCAGTCGGTTCCGTCGGCTCGCTCAACAACATGATCATCAGCCTGTTTGTCGGACTGTCCATCGGCGCGAACGTGCTGGTTGCGCGCTACACCGGTGCGCGCGACAATGCTGCCGTCTCCGAGACAGTGCATACCTCCGTCCTGCTTTCGCTGGTCGGCGGCAGCTTTCTGACGGTCGTCGGCGTGCTGCTTGCACGCCCGCTCCTCTCCCTGATGGGGTCCCCGGACGACGTCATCAATCTGGCGGTGCTCTATGTCCGCATCCTCTTTCTGGGCATGCCCGTTCAGATGCTCTATAATTACTGCGCCGCCGTGCTGCGCGCCGTCGGCGACACCAAGCGCCCGCTGTATTTTCTCACCGCAGCAGGCGTGATCAACGTGATCCTGAACCTGATCTTCGTCATCGTATTTCATATGAGTGTGGCAGGCGTTGCGCTGGCCACCATCATCTCTCAGGCCATCTCTGCGTGGCTGGTTACGCACTCGCTGATGACCACGCACGGCCCGACGCAGCTGCGGCTGAGCCGCCTGCACATCAACGGCAGAATCCTGAAAGAAATCATCCGCATTGGCCTGCCCGCCGGCATCCAGTCCTCCGTTTTCTCCCTGTCCAACGTCGTCATTCAGTCCTCCGTCAATAGCTTCGGCTCCATCGCCATCGCCGGCAATGCCGCCGCCGCAAATGTCGGCAGCTTTGTCTATCAGGCGATGAACACCTTCCATCAGGCGATCACCTGCTTTGCCGGTCAGAACATCGGCGCGCGCAAACCCATGCGCATCGTCGACTCGATCAAGGCGTGTATGATCTGGGCGCTCCTGTTTGGTATGGTCTTCGGCTGGGGCTCCTGCCTCTTTGGCGAAACGCTCCTTGGGTTCTACTCCACCGATCCCGCCGTCATCGCCGTGGGTATGGAACGCCTGTTCATCGTCAACGGCCCATACTTCATCTGCGGTATGATGGACGTCATGACCGGCGCTCTGCGCGGCATCGGCTATTCGATCCTGCCGATGTTTGTCTCCATTCTTGGCGCATGCGCTTTCCGCATTCTCTGGGTCGTCACCATCTTCGCCGCCAATCCGTCCATGCAAAGCCTGATGATTTCCTATCCCGTCTCCTGGGCGCTGACCTTTGCTGTCCTGCTCTTCTTCTTCCGCCTGATCTGGAAGCGCCGCTTCCTGCTGGAGTTCACGCCGGAGGAACTTGCAAGGCGATAACCGCGCGATTGCCATGCCCGAAATCGCATTCTTCATCACAAGTAGCATATGCTAAAAGCAGGCATCTGCCTGCTTTCTTGTTTCAATAAACGCCTTTGCCTGAAAGCCATCCCGGCAGAATTCGTTGTTTCCGGAATGCCGTGGAAACATATAAAAGCCCTCCCCGTTCAGGGGAGGGCTTTTGTGATACAGCCATTCAAAATTACGCCTTCAAAAGGGCCAGCACGCGCTCAAGACAGGCATCAAGCTCCTCCATCAGAGTCATGTGCTGCTTGGTGGCCTGAACCGTCGCCAGACCGTGCGCATAGACGGTCATATCGATGCAGAGACGATGCGCCGCTTCAACCGAAATACCGGTATAGGCGGCCTCGCTCTTCACCAGCTCGCTGTTCTCCGCTTCCTTGAGCACGGAATAACCCAGCTCATGGCCCGGACGCATGAACAGATACGCAAACAGGCACGGCTGCTCGACGCCAAAGCGCAGATAGGTGCGGCACACGTTCAGCAGCGGCTCGCCATCCTGCTCGCAATTCTTCAGCGCAGCTTCGAAGGTTTCCTTCGCCTTCATCTCAAGCGCATTCTTCAGGTCGTCCATGCCTGTAAAGTAGCTGAAAATCGGCTGGGTAGAGCAATTGAGCGCCTTGGCAACAGAGCGCGCATTGACCGCTTCCATACCCTCCTGACAAAACATGGCAAATGACCTCTCCAGGATCATTTCCCGCGTAATCCTCTGTTTGGGCGGCATAATTCCACTCCTCTTCCTCTGATTTTACATACTGCCAAACCATAAGGACGGAACAAAAACACATGTTCCATCCGCATTATCAACTGTACATTATGCTATCATATTTTTCCTTTTCCGTCAATGCTTTCTCCCCGCTTTCCGGCTCAAAACAGCACCCGTCATATAAACATTTTGTACACAAAAAAACGTGTGCGTCTCTGATAAATCCAGCATTTTCCACACTTCTCTCCTTCGAACATTTCATCTCTTTTCGACAAATTTCTTCGACATTTTTCTACATATATTCCCTGTTTTGACGACAGAAACCAAGGGAGGAATTGCGTATCGCATGCGTTCGTGCTACAATAGGCTATCAACCAATAGAGGTGTACACACATTATGAAGAGTCTTTTGAGCCTGCTGCTCATCCTGTCCGCGCTGCTTTCCTCCGTTCCGGCGCTGGGGGAAACGCTCTCCCTTGATGAGATGATGGCAGCGGAGGATGCCGTCATGGTCGATGAGGCCTTAAACGTCGACGCGCCAAATCACGCGGCGCGCGAGGATTTTATCAACCGCATCATTGCCCTCGCGCAGCAGCTTTACGATGCCGCAGGCGGAAAGGCCAAACGCGCACAATACAGCGGCGATATCTATGTCTGCAAGAATTTCACCGTTCACCTCTTCCGCGAAAACTGCGAAGCTTTCCGTATCGCAGAATACCCGGATGTTCCGCTGATCATCCCCAACAACCAGAAAAAAGCAGACTGTGCCCCCTATGTCTACGGCGTAGAATGGCAGGATGTCCCCGCAGCTGAGGGCAATCCCTTTTACGCCGCCGCCACCTTCCGTTACGATGAGGCGCTGAGCAAAGAGGAGAACCGCAAAGCCGCTCGCGAATTCCTCATGCAGGTCAGACGCGGCGACTACTTCCAGATGGCGGCAAACTACTACTACGGCATCGGTGCGCACAGCATGATCTTCATTGCGGACTACGATCCCGAAACAGATACAGTCCGCTGGACAGATTCCAACATGAAGGGAAAATCCATAAACGGCGAGCGCTATGCCTATGTCCAGTATGAGGCGGAAAAGAAAATCGACTGGTTTGTCGACGCCTTCTGCCGCAGGAAGTATGGCGCAACGCTTTACCGCCTGCGAGAAGATATCATCTACGCCGAATAAACAACAGAGGGGCGAAGCCGATAAAGGCTTCGCCCCTTTAGTCTGCTGTTTTTTCTCCGGCTTACACCCTGATCACCGCGTCATACGCCTGCTGATACAGCGCCTCCTGCGCATTGAGCGGCGCTTCCTCGCCCGGCTCCATGCGCTTATATGTGCCGTCAGCGTCCATCCGGCGCGCCTGCATGTTGTCGCGCAGCATCAGGTTGAACATGGCAATCACGCGCGCGCGCAGCGCCTGATCCTCAACCGGCGCGGCGACCTCCACGCGGCGCAGCGTATTGCGGGTCATGTAATCCGCCGAGGCAATATAGACCTTCGCCCGTTCTCCGCATCCGAAGATGTAGATGCGCGAATGCTCCAGGAATCGGCCGACGATACTGATGACGCGGATATTCTCCGTCCGGCCCGGTATGCCCGGAATCAGGCAGCAGATGCCGCGCACGATCAGATCAATCTTCACCCCGGCACAGGAAGCCTCCGCCAGCCTGCGCATAATCGCCTTGTCCGTCAGCGAGTTGATCTTGACGCCGATATACGCGTCCTCGCCCGCCTGCGCGTGCGCGATCTCCTCGTCGATCATCGCCAGCACCTTGTCCTGCAGGCAATGCGGCGCAACCATCAGCTTTCTGGTCGCGCGCACTGTCTCGCCCATGGCCAGCGCCCTGAATACCTCCGCCGCCTCGCGGCCGATCTCCTGATCAAATGTCATCAGGCTCAGGTCCGTATACAGTCGGGCCGTTTTCTCGTTGTAGTTGCCCGTGCCAACCTGCGTGTAGTACTGCGCATGGCCGTCCTCCATGCGGGTAATCAGGCAGAGCTTGGAATGCACCTTGTAGCCATCCAGACCATAGATCACATTGCAGCCCGCAGCCTCCAGCCGGCGGCTCCATTCGATGTTGTTCTCCTCGTCAAAGCGCGCCTTGAGCTCCACCAGAACCAGCACATCCTTGCCGTTTTCCGCTGCCTCAATCAGGGCCTCGACAACCTTGCTCTGCTTCGCCACACGGTACAGCGTCATCTTGATGGACACGACGCTGTCGTCGTTCGCCGCCTCCTGCAGCATCGTCAGGAACGGCTTGATGCTCTCATAGGGATAGGAGAGCAGCTTGTCCCCCGCCTTGACCTGCTCCAGCACCGGGCGCGCAGGATCAAACATCGCGCTGCGCTGCGGAATCCTGCGGCTGTAGAACAGTTCGGATTTCTGGCGCAGGATATCCTGAATTTCAAAGAGGAACGACAGATCCAGCGGCGTATTTGCACGGAAAACATGCTCGCGGCGCACATCCATGTGCTTACACAGGGCGCGCACAATCTCGCCGTCCAGCTCGCGCGTCAGTTCCAGCCGGACAGGCGCAAGCCGCCTGCGCTTCTTGATCAGCTCCGCCATGAACTCGCGATAATCGATATCCTCCTCGTAGAGCGCATCCGCGTCGATGTCGGCGTTGCGCGTCACGCGGAAGAGGGACTTTTCCCGGATGGTATAGCCCGCGAAAATCTTCGCGCTGAAATGCAGGATCAGCTCCTCGGCGAGCATGTATGTTCTGTCCTTCGCGCTGACCTCAATCAGCCGCGGGAATACGCTCGACGTACAGGGAATCAGGCCGATCTTGCGCTTGCCGTTTTTGCGCTCCAGCACAACCGCCGCCCAGATATCCTTGCTGCGCACAAACGGAAACGGCTGGCGGCGGCCGACGATGATCGGAGAGATCAGCGGCGCAATTTCGCTGTCAAAATAGCGCTCCAGCTTCTCGCTCTCCTGCCGGCTGATCTTGCGGAAATCCACCAGACGAACGCCCGCCGCCTCAATGCGCCCGAGCAGCTTTGCATAAATGAAGTCCTTCCGCTCATTCAGCCTGCGCACAACCCTGAACACCGCCTCAATCTGCTCGTCCGGGGTCATGTTTGTCTTATTCTCGCGGATATTGGGAGAAAGATGCGCCTGATCCACCAAGGAGCCCACGCGCACCATGAAAAACTCATCGAGGTTGCTCTGATAGATGGACGCAAAGGAAAGCCGCTCGCAAAGCGGCGTCTGCTCGCTCTCGGCCTCCTCCAGCACGCGTTCGTTGAACTTGAGCCACGACAGCTCGCGGTTCATAAAAATCTGTTCCGTCGTCTCCATGGTCGCATATCCTCTCTATCTTTCAATCCATTTTATGAATCGGCATTCTTCTTTTGATTATATCGAATTCCCGGACAAAAATCCACAAGAAAATCCCCGCAGAAACACTTTCCTGCGGGGATTCGCCATTTTGTCGTGGTCGCATCCGGTTTATTTGCCGAATTTCTTGCAGATATCCAGCACCGCTTCGGCGACATACTTCGCATCCTCAACGCTGAGGGAGGAATACAGCGGCAAAGAGATTTCGCTCTCGGAGAAGTCATAGGCCTTCGGGAAATCTTCCGGCGTATAGCCAAAGCGCTTGGTATAGGCGCTCATCGTGTGCAGCGCGATGAAATGGACGCTCACACCGACATTGCGCGCCTTGAGTTCCTCAATGAACTGATCGCGGGAGATCGTCAGGCGCTCCGCAACGATGCGCAGGATGTAAAGATGGCGGCTGTGATGGCAGTATTCCGGCGTCTTTTGCAGGCGAAGCTGCGGGACATCCTTAAACGCTTCCTCATAGACCTCCACCACCTGAAAGCGGCGGCGCTGCATATCGCTCATGCGTGAAAGCTGCACGCCCGCCAGACTCGCCTGGATGTCAAACATGTTGTACTTATAGCCCGGCTCCTCGATGTCGTAGCGCCAGGAGCCGCCCTTGCCGTAGCGGTTCCATGAGCCCGCGCTCATGCCGTGCGTGGAAAGCACACGCGCCTTTGCTGCAAGCTCGGGATCGTCGGTGACAAGCGCGCCGCCCTCGCCGCAGGCCAGATTCTTCGTCGCATAGAAGGAATAGCTCACCGCACCACGGGGATGGTGACCGACGAGCTCGCCCTTATAGCGGGTCTCAACGGCATGCGCCGCATCCTCGGAAAGGAAGAGGTTGTGCTGATCGCACAGCGCGCCGATGGCGTCAAGATCCGCCGCCAGACCGGAATAATGCACCGGCACAATGGCACGCGTCTTATTTGTAATCTTCTTTTCAATCTCTACCGGATCAATCAGGCCGGTATCGGGATCGATATCTGCAAACACTGGCGTCGCGCCGACGTGAAGAATCGTATTTGCCGAGGCTGCAAAGGTCAGCGGCGTCGTGATGACCTCGTCTCCCGGACCGATCCCCTGCGCCACCAGAGACAGATGCAGCGCTGCCGTGCAGGAATTGAGGCCCACGCAGTACTTCGCACCGACGTATTCTGCAAATTGCTTTTCAAATTCGATGGTACGCGGCCCCTTCGCCCACCATCCGGATCGGATGGTATCGCTGACAGCCTGCACCTCCGCCTCCGAAATATCCGGCAGACAGAAGGCCATCCAATTGTCTCTCACCTTGAATTCGCTCATATAAACCCTCCACCCGCAATGCGGGCCATGATCGCTTTGTTCGTTTAGGCTATCATTATAGCACATCTATCGCCCCGCATCAAGAAGAGACACAATTCGTCACCCGGCCATATTCGTGCCACACCCTCTTCTCCCCGCTTTTCACGATTCATCCGACCAATTTTGTGTCACTTCTGACTACAAACCGGCAAATTTCCCCCGATTATTCTCTTCTCAGGGTTGACAACACTGTCAACCTGCGTTATAATTCACCCAATCGAAGAAATAAACCGGTTGAGGAAAGAGAAGTACGCCTCTTGTTTCCATCACAGAGAGCCGCCATCGCTGGGAATGCGGTATGGAACAGACGCCGAAATGGACTTTCTGAGGGCTCTGTCAACGGGCAGGCGTAAGCCTCCTTACTAGGCAGGGACGGGACGCAGACCCGTTATCAGGCTGCACCGTATGTTGGTACGGGGTAAGCGGATCGGAGTTTTCCGGTCAATATGAGTGGCACCACGGAAGAGTTTTTTCCGCCTCATATCTCCAGTCGGAGGTATGGGGCGTTTTCTTTTTCAGATGGAACACCGGCGCTTCCCACGACTGCTCCCCCCTTTTCCCCACACAATCAAAAGCAACAGGAGGAACACACTATGAAGCGCATCATGTCCATCATCATCGCCGTCGCCCTGATCCTCACCGCCGCCGCTGCCTTTGCCGATACCTACAAGATCGGCGTCGGTCAGTTCGCGCAGCACGGATCGCTGGATAATTGCTATCATGGCTTCATCGAAGGCCTTGCCGAGGCCGGCATCGTCGAGGGCGAGAATCTCAAAATCGACTTCCAGAACGCGCAGGCCGACATGGGCATCGCCCAGCAGATCGCCGCGCAGTTCGCCGCCGGCAGAGTCGACATGATGGTCGGTATCGCCACTCCGATGGCGCAGGCCTGCTACAACGCCGCCTCCGGCTCCATCCCGACGATCTTCACCGCCGTCACCGATCCCATCGCCGCCGGTTTTGCTGATGCTTCCGGCAAGGCTTCCGGCGACGTAACCGGCACCTCCGACGCGCTGCCCATCGAAGCGCAGCTGAAAACCATCCGCGCCATGCTGCCGGATGCGAAGAAGATCGGCATCCTCTACACCACCAGCGAGGTCAATTCCATCTCCGCGATCGAAATCTACAAGTCTCTCGCGCCAAACTACGGCTTTGAAATCATCGAATCCGGTATCTCCACCATCGCCGACATCCCGCTGGCGCTCGACGCGCTGCTCTCCAAGGTCGACTGCCTCACCAACCTGACCGACAACACGGTTGTTTCCGCCCTCGCGCTGATGCTCGACAAGGCCAATGCCGCCGGCAAGCCGGTCTTTGGCTCTGAAATCGAGCAGGTCAAGCTCGGCTGCATCGCCGCAGAAGGTCTTGACTACATCGCCCTCGGCCGCCAGACCGGCCTGATGGCTGCCAAGGTTCTCAAGGGCGAAGCGAAGGCCAGCGAGATCCCGTATGAGATCATCACCGAGCCGGGCCTGTATGTCAATGCCGACGTCCTCGCCAAGTTCGGCGTCGTCCTCAGCGACGAGCTGGCTGCCCGCGCCAACGAAGTGCAGTAATATTGGGCTGCCGCCCAAACCCGCCCGGGGACATTGTCCCCGGACCCCTTCTTTGCTTCGCGCAGTATATAATGATTTTCATGATTTTCTCAAAAAGCTATGTTTTGCGCCCGAAGGTTTCCAAAGGGACCGAAACCTGCTGCCGCCAGCGGCGGAAATAAGCAGGTGGAGCGTCAGGAATCGCAAGGAGTGTCTGTCAGACGCGACTATGCGAGATCCTCGGGTCGATCGGAAAGCCCTTTGGCGTGGCGTCGGGGTAGAACCCCGATACCCCAAAATGCAATCAAAGATTGGGAGGATCTCCTATGAACCTTCTTCTGAGCGTCCTTGAGCAGGGCCTGATCTACGCCGTTCTCGCCCTGGGCGTGTACATCACCTTCAGAATCCTCGATTTCCCGGATATGACTGTCGATTCGTCATTCCCGCTTGGCGCAGCTGTCACCGCCCTGATGATTCAGGCTGGCATTGCCCCGCTGCTGACGCTCCCGGTTTCCATGCTCGCCGGCGCGCTTGCCGGTGTGCTCACAGGCGTCATCCATGTCAAGCTCAAGGTTCGCGATCTGCTCTCGGGCATCATCGTCATGACCGGCCTGTATTCCGTCAATCTGCATGTGGCAGGCCGTGCAAACGTCCAGCTCTTCTCCTTCAATACCATTTTCAAAAACGACATGATTTCCGCGCTGCCTGCAGGCATTCAGCCTTACGCACCGGTCATCATTTTGGCGCTCATCACCATCATCGCCAAGATTCTGATGGACGCCTATCTCGCCACGCGCTCCGGTTTCCTCCTTCGCGCCACCGGCGATAATCCCACGCTCGTCGCGACGCTCGCCAAGGACGCCGGCATGGTCAAGATCCTCGGTCTGTCCATCGCCAATGCGCTGGTCTCGCTCTCCGGCTGCATCATGTGCCAGTATCAGCGCTATTTTGACATCTCCATGGGTACCGGCACGCTGGTGCTAGCCGTTGCCTCCGTCATCGTCGGCACGCAGCTTCTGCGCGGTCTGCGCTTTCTGCGCGCGACGACGGCCGTTGTGCTCGGCTCCATCATCTACAAGGGCTGCGTTGCGCTCGCGCTGGATATGGGACTTTCCCCGTTTGATCTCAAGCTCGTCACCGCTGCGCTGCTGCTTGTCATCATCGTCGTCGGCGGACATAACCGAAAGAAGGTGAAGCGCCATGCTTGAACTGAAGAATATCGTCAAGATCTATCAGGGCGGCACGGTGAATGAAACCTGCCTGTTCAACGAGTTTAATCTCACCATCCCGGACAAGCAATTCGTGTGCGTCGTAGGTTCCAACGGTTCGGGCAAAACCTCGCTGCTCAACATCATCTGCGGTTCCATCCCCATTGAGGATGGCGCGATCATCATCGGCGGCAAGAGCATCACCGCCATGCCCGAGCACAAGCGGCTTCGCCGCATCGGCCGTGTCTATCAGGATCCCTCTCGCGGAACCTGCCCATCGATGACCATTCTTGAAAACATGTCCATGGCGGACAACAAGGGCAAGCCGTTCAACCTCATGCCCTGTGTCAACCGCAAAAAGGCCGACGAATACCGCGCCATGCTGGCGCAGCTGGGTCTCGGCCTCGAGGACAAGATGGGCGTCATGGTCGGCAATCTCTCCGGCGGACAGCGTCAGGCGATGGCGCTGCTGATGAGCACGATGACCCCCATCGAATTCCTCATCCTCGACGAGCACACCGCAGCGCTCGATCCCAAGACCGCAGAGATCATCATGGAGCTGACCGGAAAGATCGTCGCCCAGAAGCAGCTGACGACCATCATGGTTACGCATAACCTGCGCTACGCCGTCGAATACGGCGACCGTCTGCTGATGATGCATCAGGGACATCTGGAGCTGGATATCTCCGGCGAGAAACGCAAGGGCCTCAAGGTCGAGCACCTGCTGGAGCGCTTCAATGCGATCTCCATCGAGTGCGGCAACTAAGCGGGCTGTGCCCGCACCCACTACGCTTCGCGCCAGTTTTAATCCGTTTTCTTCGGCCGGAGGGGCCTCGAAAACTACTTTGCACGAATAAGTACAGACGGCCCGGGCGCTTGCCTTGGCCGTTTGTTCATGCTATAATACTTCCATTCTTTTTTCACCGAAATGAGGCATATATACATGATCGGAACGGGTACCATCATCAACTCTGCGCTTGTGCTGCTGGGCGGTCTTTTCGGTTTTCTCTTTGGAAAAGCGCTCAAGGATCGCTATCAGGATATCATGGTCAAGGCCTGCGGCGTAAGCACGGTCTTCATCGGCGCAAGCGGCACATTCAAGCACATGCTGACCGTTGCCGACGGCGCACTGGGCACCACGGGCGAAATGATGCTCGTCATCTCCCTGTGCATCGGAGGCCTGATCGGCGAAATCCTCCGCATTGAGGACAATCTCGAGCGCTTCGGCGAATGGCTGAAGGTGAAAAGCCACTCCGAGGGCGATTCCCGTTTTATCGATGGCTTTACCTCCGCCTCCTTCACCATCTGCATCGGCGCGATGGCGATTATCGGCCCAATGAACGACGCGCTGTATCGCGACTATACGATTTTGACCACGAAGGGCATCCTTGACTGCATCATCATCATGGCGCTGACCGCCTCCCTGGGAAAGGGCGCCGTGTTCTCCGTCATCCCCATGGCCATCTGGCAGGGCCTGATGACCGTCCTCGCCTCTTTCGTCGGCCCGCTGATGACGGCTTCTGCGCTCTCCTGCCTCTCTCTGGTGGGCAATGTGCTGATCTTCTGCGTCGGCATCAATCTCGCCTTCGGCAAGAAAATCAAGGTCGCCAACTACCTGCCTGCGCTGATTATCGCCGTCATCTGGTCGTTTTTCCTCTGATTTTTCAGAAAATGTATTTTCCCCCTTGCTTTTTCTCCGAAATGTGGTATAATATCCTTCGCTTGAGATATTGAAACTGCATACGGGGCATTAGCACAGTTGGTAGCGCGCTACATTCGCATTGTAGAGGTCACCGGTTCGAATCCGGTATGCTCCACCATAAAGTCCTTCTCGAAAGAGAAGGACTTTTGCATTATGTATGGAAACAAGCACAAAAACAGCTTTATTGCACAAAAACACAACAAACATAAGAAATCGAGCAAATTCACTTGGGGCATTAGCACAGTTGGTAGCGGCGCATTCGCATTGCTCAGCATATAGTTTACCAGATGCAGAGGATTCGAATGAATCCTCTGCATTTTTCTTTGTATGATTGATGCTTGGTTTTATTTATGCTATCATGTACTCGACAAACTTGAATTTGTATAACTGTTAGATAAACTTGGATTTAGATTAAGTAATTTATCAAGAAGATTTTATTTAGGAGGGCAGTTATGACCTTATTCGCAATTATACTTATTATAGCTGGCGTTTTTTTAACGATTGCACCGAATTTAGTATATGCCATTACTCAAAGCTGGAAAAATAGTAATAACTCTGAGCCTTCCCGCTTTTATAAAACTATTACTAGGGTTCAAGGCGTCGTTCTTGTTGTTATAGGTGTTGTGCTAATCGTTAGCTAATATCGATTAAACATCAAATTCCAATTTGTCAAACCAGCCGTTGCACAATTACATAGGGATCTGAGTTAGGCATGCTTCGGTAGCGCGCTACATCCGCTTTGTAGATGTCTTAGGTATCGAATTCCTATATGCTCCACCAAACCTCAGTCGAAAGGCTGAGGTTTTTTTGTTGATCTCCATTCCCCCGTGAGCCCATTCCATTCAATAAAAAACAGAGCCGATAGCAGCATTTCCACACCGCTTTGGCTCTGTTTCATTTTGTTTTTTCAAATACCGGCTCTATTCTGCCATCAGATCGGGAACGCCTCAAATCCCTTCGGCGTCAGCTTGAGCACTTCCTTGAAGCCGCACTCGCGGGCCAGATCAAGGCAATGATCAAAGCCGTAGTTCAGATAGCGGTTGTCGTGGCAGTCGGAACTGATCGTGATGCTGCAGTTGTGCGCCTTCAGCGCCTTGAGGATGAAGGGCTCCGGATACGGCGTAGAACGGTATCCGCGGGTGATGCCGCCCGTATTGATCTCAAACGCCTTCACCTTTCCGGCCAGCGCATCGATGCAGTCCTCGACATAGCCCTCGTATTCGGCGGAAGCATTGTCAAAGTAGTTTCTGCTCTCGATATGCTTCGCGCAGAGATCCATGTGGCCGATGATATCGCAGTTCGGGCAGTACTTCGGCATTTCGGCGAGCTTTTCGTAATACAGCTTCGCATAACGCATGCCGTCGCCGTCAAAGTAGTTGTCAATGACGCGCTGCACCTCGTCCGGGCCGCGGTCAAATCCTACATATTCATCGCCAAACTTGAAATAGTGGAACGAACCGATGATATACTCATAATTCTTGAGATCATCCGAAGAATACATGTCAAACTCAATGCCGCAGTATACGTCGATGATTCCCTTGTAGGCTTCCTTGAGGCGATAGACCTCTTTTTTGTATTCCTCCGTGCCTTCGATCGACATGGAATGGCTGGGAGAATACGCCATATAAGAATGACCGGAAAAGCCGATGCTGTCAAAGCCAAGCTCAATGGCCCGCTTCACGGTAGACTCATACGTATCTTTTCCATCGCACAGCACGCCGTGCATATGCAGGTTCTGATTGTATACCTTAAGCATACCAGTTCATCCTCCTCGTTCCTATATCAACCATTTGACAGATCTTTGCCCGGTGCACCGCTGCCATCTCAGGCCTGTTCCTGCCAGTTCGCCGGATAGACGAAATAGAGAAAGCGCGCCTTGTCCGGGACGGAGAATCTGATCGAAGATCCCTTTGGAATCAGAATGATCTCGCCGGGCCCGGCCGTCACGCATTTTTCGTCAATCAGGATACTCAGCTGGCCTTCGATGACATAATCAATCTCGTCATAGTTGAGCGTCCACGGAAACGTCGTCTCCTCCATCACCATCAGGCCACAGCCAAGGCGCGGAGATTCATTAAGCGTGAACAGATCGCGCGTCCATACCCGGTCGCGGGGATTGCCGGTATCCATCCGGTGCTCCTCCGTCACGTCCATCATCGGCACGGCAACCTTTTTGACGGGGCAATCGTCCTGACCGCCCATCATCTGCGCAATCACCTGACGCACAATCGCTTCAATTGCCGCTCTGTTCATCTCTTCCATGCTGTTCTCCGTTCCGCTAAAAGCGTTCAGTCCTTCAGATAGTCAATCAGCGCATCCATGCCCTCGCCGCTGATGGAGCTGATGCAGAAAACCGGATCGGCTCCGGCCAATTCAAGCAGCTCCACCGCCTGCGCCGTCTGTTCCTTCGTCGCAATATCGGTCTTCGTCACAACACCGATGACAGGAATCGGGAATGCGACCGACTGTCCCGGCGAAAACAGGAAACGCTCCGACGTCGCATCCTGCAGAAACAGCACCAGATCCACTTCCACCGCCGTCACCGTCAGGCTGCGCATGAACGAGCGATGCTCCAGGTATTCGCCCGGCGTGTCAATCGTGTGATTGATGACCTCCAGCGCCTGTGTCTTTTTGTATTCCTGCTTGAGGCCGTTGAGCCTTTGGCAGAGGGTCGTCTTTCCGCAGGCAACATGCCCGACCAGCATAATCTTCTTCATGTTCTTGTAATTTCCGTCGCAATGGTAAATCCCAGCACGTTCTGCAGGACATTGAGCACGTCTCTGACTGCCGCCTCCGCGCTGGCCACGTCGCCGCAGATGACCAGAGAGCCGTTAAAGCGGTCCACGAAGACCACCTCGACGTCCGCCGCCTTGGAGGCAACATCCGCGCCGATGATCGCCGCTTCGCTCGGCGTGATGGTCATGATGCCCAGCGCGCCGGACGGCTTTCCGATCACGCCCAGCTTCTTGTACAAATCCGGCAGCGGATTGGCAATCAGGTGCGCCATGGTCACCTGTTTGCCAGGAACAAATTCCTGTATAACGCGCTGCTTCTCATACGGAGAATTCTCGTAAGGGCCCTTCGGCATATCGCTCACCACCCGTTACAGCAGACTCTGGAAGAGTTCCGGGGCCGGATTGGGAATGACCACGCTGGAAACCAGCATCCCTTCCGCATTAGGCGTGTTTGTGCCGCAGCGGATGGACTCCGTGACCGCAGCAACATCGCCGGTCAGCGTCACAAAGGACTTTCCGCCGATGCCCGTGCCCAGACGCACATCGATCAGGGAAACGTCGGCCGCCTTCACCGCAGCATCCGCGCCGTAGATCGAGGCTGTGACGCTGTAGAATTCCATCACGCCGATGGCAGCGGCATGCTCCGGCATGTTGGCCATGCCGATCGCACGGATGACCTGCGGATGCACGCGCGGAATGACGCACTTGTCAACGACATGCCCGCCGCCGATCATCGCGCCTGCGTCCAAAGACGCCTGAACCGCTGCCACCTCACCGTAGAACAGCAGATAATACTTGCCGGGACAGCCCGCCTTGGCGAACATCAGATGGACGTCCGCCGCCTTGACGACAGCATCCGCCGCCTCGATACCCTTGGCGATGCTGTTAAACTCCAGAAAACCAATCGAATCCATAGCATCCTCCATTTACAGCGAACTGCTGATTTCAACGGTGTTGCCCACCGAAACAACTCTGCCGGAAATACTGGCATGGATAGCGCTGCCTAATGCGCCGTCCGGGCACTTGGCAATCAGCTGACCGGCCCTCACCCGGTCTCCTGCCGCCACAACCGGCACGGACGGCGCGCCGATGTGCATCCTCAGCGGGATGCTGACCGTTTCCGGCTCATCCTCGACCAGATCGCGGATGGTGTAATGATAATACGGGAGCACCTCAACACGCGCCGCCTGACGCTTGCTGGGCACTTTGCGCATTTCGCGCTCAGGGCTTGCGGTGTACGTCGCGCCCTCCGGCCTCTGATAGCGGATGCCGGCCGCTCCGAGCTTCTTCTTTAAGAGGCTGTTGATCTTTCTGGGCTGCAGGCCCATCGGGCAGGCATACGCCTCGCAGATGCCGCACTCGCAGCACAGCGCCGCATTGATGATCACCGGATCATGGAGATCCTCGCCGATCTCGTTTGCCACAGCCATCTTGCGCATGATCCTGTGCGGCTCCAGCGGATGACCGAGCATGTGGCGCGGGCACAGCTGCGTGCAGTAGCTGCACTGGATGCAGGCAGACTTGGCACGGTTGAGCATGTGGCTCACCTCGATGCGCGCCTGCTGCGCGTGATAGCCGTCCGCCGGGAGAATCAGGATGCCGGACGTCGTCTTCGTCACGACCTCGCATGCAGCCTGCTCCTTCGTGAGTCCCTTGCCCATCATCGGGCCGCCGGCTACGACGAAGTAATCGCTTCTCAGCGCGCCGCCCGCCAGCTCGATGCAGCGGGTGAAGCTCGTGCCCACCGGCACGCGCAGCACCACGGGACGAGAAACCTCACCCGTCACCGTCAGATACTTGTGCGTCAGCGGCACATCGTGCATGGCGTCATATACGGCAAGGATGGTGGCGATGTTATCCACCACGCAGCCCACCATGATCGGGATGCCCGCCGGCGGGACCACGCGGCCGGTGACCTCGTAGACGATCGTCTGCTCGTCGCCGGCAGGGTAGAAGCTCTCCATCTTGTGCAGCGCAATGTTTGCGCCCGCCTTTGCAATCGCCTTTTCAAGCGATGCGATCTCGTCCCTGTAATCCGCCTTGAGCGCGATCGTGCACTTGGGGATATTCAGCTCCTGCACAATGGCGCAAAGCGCTGCGACCAGTTCGTCCGCCTTGTTGAGCATGATATAGCGGTCCGTTCTCAGAAGCGGCTCGCATTCCGCGCCGTTGATGATCAGATGCTCGATCGTGCCCTTGAGCTTTGCATGTGTCGGAAAACCGGCGCCGCCGCAGCCAACCACACCGGCCGCCGCAATCTTGTCCGTGATGCTCATGTTCAAGCACTTCCTTTTTTCGTTCTTCCCTTGCAGAAATCCGTCCGGGAATCCGTACTTTCCGTTTTCTTTACTTCAGGTTCAGCTTTTCGCGGTTGACTTCCAGCGTGTCGATGATGCCGACAATGGCCATATCCGCCGGCACATCGTCGCTCTTGAAGGCCTTGCGCGCCGTGCTACCGGAAACGACCAGCACCTGCTCGCCGATGCCCGCGCCGACGATATCCGCAGCGACGAAAATGTCCTTCTTCCGCTTATCCGGACCGTCCTCCTGCACGACCATCAGCTTCAGGCCGCACAGGTTTTCTTCCTTCTTGGTGGCCCACACATGGCCGACCACTTTGCAAATGATCATCGCTTACCTCCGAATCAGTTTGACGCGCGCCTCTTTGAGCACGTCCATTGCAGCTGGGGTGATCAGCGTGCCGGCAGGAACGACAACCTCCTGCGCCTTTTTGGCAAGCCGCTCCGCAATCTCCTCGGTGATCAGCTTCGTTCCGGTCACCTCGCAGCGCGTCGGCTCGCCCTGCTTCTTGTCCGGCGCATTGAGCATCACACTGTCGCATCCGATGAGCTTGACGCCGAAGACCTGAAGGGTATTCATATATCCCTCCAGCATCCTGTAAAACGCTGTGCTGCCCTTGCCGGCATGCTGCCTGTGCGGGGCCGCGCTTTCCAGCATCAGGATCTCCACGCCCTGAAGCAGCGCCTGACAAACCGCACAGGTGAGCGAATCGCCCGGGCGGCCGGCGGCAATATCCGCCAGCTGGCGCATCGTCAGCTTCGTGATGACCACGCGGCTGTATCGCAGAATGTTCTGAATGCTTTCATAATCCTTCACGTCCAGCAGGATCATGTCCTGATGAAGCGCTTTGGGTATATCTTCTGCTCCTCCGAGCACCAGACACTTTTTCTTGCCTTCGTTTCTGGCGTCTTCGAGCTTGTTTTCGTTGTTAAGAGCGGCCAGCACCTGCTCTGTGACGAGACGGACGAGTTCATCCATGGAATCATGCATACCCGTCACCTCTCACTCGATGTATCCGATGATGTTTCCGGATACCGCTGCCGCATTGGCTTCGTCAAAGTCAATGTGCATCGCCAAGGCAAAGCTGTCCTTGACGCGGATGAGCACGTCGTCGATCGTGATGGGACGCGGGCTGTCCAGATGCACGCGCACCTTCTGCCCGTCATGAACCCCGAACGCCGCCGCATCCTTGTTGGTCATGTGAATGTGCGCCTTGGCGACAATCGCCGATCCGTCGGCCTTGACCATACCGCCCGGCGCGATGAGTACGACGTTTCCAGCGCCGCTCAGGTCGCCCGAAAGATTGACCGGGGCCTTGATGCCAAGCGCCTTGCTGTCTGTCATGGAAAGCTCCACCTGCACGGCGGAACGGGCCGGACCCAGCACCGCCACGTTGGCAAACTCTCCCTTGCTGGTTACGATCTTCACGCGCTCCTCAGCGAGGAATTCGCCCGGCTGGCTCAGATCGCGCTTCTTTGTCAGCTTGTGTCCCTTACCGTAAAGCTGCTCCACCGCTTCCTGCGTCAGATGCACATGACGGGCGGACACCTCCACGGGAACGGGCTTCTTTTCCTTTGCGCACGGCTTTGCCGCCTGCACGGGAGCCGCCTTTGCCGCAAGCCCGGACTGCGCCACGACAGAAGCGATGATATCACGGATTTCCTTTTCGCTGTAATAATGCATCATGTCACTTCACCTCTCCATAATATCCCACTGCGACGCGGCAGAACAGAATGTACACACAGCTCGACAGGCGGTTGAGGCCTTCGATGATGTCGCTGTGCGCCCCCGGTCCTTCCTGCGCAAACGCATTGACCGCACAAAGCTCCGTTTCTCTGACCTGCGTACGCAGCTCGTTGAGCGCCACGCACAGCTTGCCCATCCGATAGGACGGGATGGGATGGTCGATCCCGATATGCTCCTTCACGTGATGGGAGCACCTGCGAATGCCTTCGCTGTCCATGCCAAGCAGCCTGATCGCTTTCAGGGGCTCGTCCTTCACCTCCGCCGCAAGCATCAGGCGAAGATAGGCGAGCAGTTCCTCAAGATCCTCGGCCGCCTTTGGATAGTTCGTTTCCTCAGCGACGATCTGCACGCTCATCACCCGGGCCATCAGGGAATCCAGTCTGCCCCTGAATGCAATGCGCGGATGCTGTTTGCTCACCAGCAGATTGCCGCGGATGTGCGTCATGTCCTCCGGCTTCACGCTCATCGCCTCTCCCGTCACGTAGTCAACGTACCTGGCTTTTCCGCTTTGCGTGGGAATCGGCGTCACAGACATCGTTCCGGATGACGAAACAGGGGCGGCAAAATGAAGCTGAATCTGATGCTCCCGGATGAAATCGCGCGCGGCAGGCGTCACGTACACACCCGGCGCCACCGTATAGCACTTCTCCTGCGTGCGATACCAGTGGGCGCGCAATTCAATATCGGTCAGAATCTTTGCGTTCTTCATTCTGCCACCCCTTTGTCATACAATCTTGATTGAACCGGCTTTATTGATTACTTGTCGGTGGTGCCCAGAGTCGGCAGGATCATCTCGACCTCGCCGTGCGGGCGCGGGATCACGTGGACGGAAACCAGCTCGCCAACGCGGGAAGCAGCAGCAGCACCGGCGTCGGTAGCAGCCTTGACAGCGCCGACGTCGCCGCGAACCATAACGGTCACCAGACCGCCGCCAACGTGCACCTTGCCGATCAGGTTGACGTTCGCCGCCTTAACCATCGCATCGGCCGCCTCGATAGAACCGACGAGACCCTTCGTTTCAACCATACCCAAAGCCTGCAGATTCGTCATAATCGTTACCTCCAAAACATGTTTTGTTGTTTAGTTACTTTGTTCAGGGGATTCTTATCCCGGGGATTCGTTATTTTCCAAGCCGCGCAATCACAGCACGGGTGATGGCTTCGATGTCCTGACGGCTCAGGCCCGAGAGGCCCTTTTCGCCGCAGGGCTGACAGGAAGAAGGCTTGCCGCCGCAGGGCGCAGGATTGCTGCCGCGCAGATCCTCCAGCTCCTTCTTGCCGTAGGCGACGCGCCTGATGTTGACCAGGTGCATCGGCGTCACGTTGTCCGACGTCGCGCTGCCGCCGACAGCGCCGCAGCCGAGCGTAAGCGCCGGAGCGAGCTTCGTCGTCGCGCCAACGCCGCCCAGCGCGCCGGGGGTGTTGACCAGCAGACGGGAAACCGGCTTTTCAAGCGCAAACGCCTTTACAACGCTCTTGTCCTCGCTGTGGATGGTCATCGTATGGCCGACGCCTTCGTTTTCGAGGATCTCAATGCAGCGCTTGCAGGCGCTCTCCCAGCTGTCCTCCACATAGAACGCGAGGATCGGGCAGAGCTTTTCGCGGGAATACGGGTTGTCCTTGCCGACCTTCGTCTGCGGGGAAACCAGCACGCGCGTGCCGGCAGGAATCGTGATGCCCGCCATGTCCGCAATCACCTGCGCGGACTTGCCGACGATCTTGGGATTCATGGTGCCGTTGGCGCGCATGATGAAGCGGCTAACCTTGGCGCTCTCTTCCTCGGAGAGGAAATAGCCGCCCTGCTTTTTAACCTCGGCGATCACCTGATCCTTGATGCAGTTCTCGGTGACGATGCTCTGCTCGGATGCACAGATGGTGCCGTTGTCAAACGTCTTGCTGTCAAAGATGCGCTTGACAGCAAGCGGAATATTGGCCGACTTTTCGATGTACGCAGGACCATTGCCCGGGCCGACGCCCAGCGCCGGATTGCCGGAGGAATACGCAGCGCGAACCATCGCTTCGCCGCCGGTCGCAAGGATCACGCCGATGTCGCGATGACGCAGCAGCGCGTCCGTGCCTTCCTTGCTCGGGGTCATGATGCACTGGATGAGTCCCTCAGGGACATCCGCAGCCTTGGCCGCCTGCAGGATGATCTTGTAGGTCTCCACGATGCAGTTCTTGGCGCTCGGATGCGGGCTGATGACGATGCCGTTGCCCGACTTGAGGGAAATGAGCACCTTGTACATCACCGTAGACGTGGGGTTCGTGGACGGAATCAGCGCGGCGACAACGCCCATCGGCACGCCGACTTCCATGAGACCGTTTTCCTTGTCGTCACACAGGATGCCGACCGTCTTCATGTTCTTGATGTAGTCGTAGGTCATCGTGCTGCCCAGCAGGTTCTTGAGCACCTTGTCCTGCCACACACCAAAGCCCGTTTCCTCAACGGCCATCTTGGCCAGACGCTCCGCATTGGCCGCACAGGCCTGAGCAATCTTTGCGATGATGCTGTCGACCTTCTGCTGATCGTATGTACGGTAGATCGCCTGCGCCGCCTTAGCCGCGGCGACAGCGTTTCTGACCTCCTGAATCGAATACAAATCGCGGTCAAATTCCAAGAATATCACCTCCTTGAATTACTTCCTTTTACTGTATCGGTGCGTCTGCTATATTGCAGACGGTTTCAGCAAATGCTTCGCATGCCGCCTTGCATGCCGCCTGATCGCCCGTAAGCAGTCCGCCGGCAAAGTTGGTTTCCGACGGCGGGCCGTAGAAGAGGTTGAGCGTGACGTCGGCCGCCTTGACCGCCGCGTCAAGTCCCACCAGCGCTTCAATCGGCGGGGCAATCAGATAGGCCATCGCCGTGCCCTCCGGCACATTGGCGCTCTTGGAGAGATAGCTGCCCGTGCGGGAGATGCAGTGGGCGAAGTAGACGATGCTTCCCTCGTCGTTGGCCTTATAGAACGCCGCATCGTTTTCGATGTAGCTGACCGCCGCATCCAGACCGCTTCGCACTTCCTCCGGGTTCTCGCCCGAGATGATGCCGATGAACTCGCCCGCAAGCTTCGTGCTCGCGTTGCCGGCTCCGGCATACATGCTGCGCGCATAGACCACTTCAACCTGCGCCTTCTTGGTCGCTTCATCAAGCGCCGCGTAGGAAACATCGTCGCAGTCCGTCGTGATCAAGCCCAGACTTCTGTGGCCTTCCGGCATCGGCAGCTGGGCAAGGAGCATCGGATCGGCGTTGGGAATGATCTGTACGCTCAGTATCGTGGTTTTAATGCGATCGCCGCGCATGTGATCATCCCTCCCTTACTTGACCAGATCGACGCCGCTGGCCTTCTGCTCAAGGATCTTTTCAATCACGTCCGCCACGTAAGCGCCGGCTTCAACAGCAGCAGTGCCATCCTTGTGGATGTTGGAGACGACCGTGCGCTTGGATTCCGGCATGCCCACGTATGCGTTGTAGGCAATGTAGGCGCTCATGCTCTCCGCCGTCGCAAGGCCCGGGCGCTCGCCGATGAGCACACACACGACCTTTGCGCCCAGCGTCTCGGCGACGTATTCCTGCGAGCCGACGCGGCCAAAGCGCAGGAAGAACGGCGTGCCGACCGTCAGGCCCTTGGCCTTGAGGCTGTCGATGAGCACCGGCAGGATCTTGGGCAGGTTCACCTGAATCGCCGTGGAGCTCAGGCCGTCCGCCGCATAAATCTGCACGTCCGGGTTCATCACGCAGTTTTCCTTGAGCGTGCGGACGGCTTCCTTGCTGAGCTTTCGGCCCATGTCCGGTCTGGTGACAAACGAGTTCTTGTCCTCACAGGTGGTCTGAACAGTGAAAAGACCCATGTCTTCAATCAGCTTCTGATCGACGTCCACGAACACGGCGTCGCGCGCCTTGGCGTGATCCGCACGCAGGGTGAGCATGGTCTGCGTGTTCAGTCTTGCACCGGCCTTGCCCACGCCGATGCGCGCCGTCGTCTTGCGCTTCATGCGCAGCAGCGCGTCGGGATCCTCCGCCTGAATCATCGGAATCGCCTTGCAGGCCGCTGAAGCGATATCCTCACAGGCGTCGCAGCTCTTGCTGCCGCCGCCGTTTACCGCGCCGAGCTGTTTGAGCACTTCCTCAACAATCAAGGCAACCAGTTTTTCATCCACTACTCATCCCTCCTCTCACTTCAGGAAGATCGTCGGGTCACCCGCCCGACGGGTCAGTTTTCCGTTTTCCATGATGCCCATCTTCTCCAGCCACACCTCGAACTCACGGATCGGGCGCAGGCCCAGGACCTCGCGGACGGCCGCAGAATCGTGATAGGCGTTGGTCTGGTAGTTGAGCATGACGTCGTCGCTCGTGGGCACGCCCAGAATGTAGTTCACGCCGGCGCTGCCCAGCAGCAGCGCGAGGTTCTCGATGTCATTCTGGTCGGCCATCATGTGGTTGGTGTAGCAGCAGTCGCAGCCCATCGGGATGCCCGTCAGCTTGCCCATGAAGTGATCCTCAAGGCCTGCTCGGATGACCTGACGGCTGTCGTAGAGATACTCCGGACCGATGAAGCCGACGACGGTGTTGACCATGAACGGCTTAAACTCTCTGGCAAAGCCGTAGCAGCGCGCTTCCATGGTCACCTGATCGGCGCCGTGGTGCGCCTCGGAGGAGAGTTCACTGCCCTGGCCGGTCTCAAAGTACATGACGTTCGGGCCCTTGGCCGTGCCGCGCTCCTTGAGGAGCTGGCGCGCCTCGCGCACCGTATCTGCGCAGAAGCCGAAGGCTTCGTTGCCCTTCTGGGAACCGGCGATGGACTGGAAGATCATGTCGCACGGCGCGCCGCGCTTGACCGCCTCAATCTGCGCCGTGATATGGCCCAGCACGCAGATCTGCGTCGGGATTTCGAACTTGTTCTTGACCTCGTCAAAGCGCTTAAGCACCTCGGAGAGACTGCTGACGGTATCGTTGACCGGGTTGAGACCCAGCAGCGCGTCGCCACAGCCGTAGCTCAGACCCTCAAACAGGGAAGCCGTGATGCCTTCGACGTTATCGGTCGCGTGGTTGGGCTGCAGTCGGGTCGACAGTGTGCCGCGCTTGCCGATGGTCGTGTTGCAGGTGGCGGTGACGCGCACCTTGTTAGCGCCGTAGATGAGGTCAAGGTTGCTCATCAGCTTGCACACACCCGCGACCACTTCGCTCGTCAGGCCGCGGCTGAGCGTCTTGATGTCCTCTTCCGTCGTGTCGTAGGAGAGGATGTGCTCACGCAGCTCCGCCATCGACCAGTTCTTAATGCGGTTATAAACCACCGGATCGATCGAATCCTGATTGATGCGCGTGACCTCGTCATCCTCATAGGGGACCACCGGATTCTCTCTCAGATCGCTGACAAGAAAATGGCTGAGCACCTCCTTGGCGGCGATGCGCTCAAGATCCGATCCGGCGGCAATGCCGGCCAGCATATCACCGGATTTCTCCTCATTTGCCTTCGCCAGGACTTCTTTCACCGACCGGAACTCAAAGTGCTTTCCGGCCAGCACAGTGGATAATCTCATATGCATGCCTCCATCTGCGTTTTAGCCAAATAAGAGCGTTTTTACCACAATAGGTATCACCATGCCGTCCAGCACCGGACGGCCCATATCGACGTAATCCCCCTGCTCCACCTTGATGCTGTCAAGGCAGATCACCTTGCGCCGCCCGCCGAGCTGCCTTCGCATCGCCATGCCCAGCACCTTGGCCATGTCGTGTTCAAGGATCACAATGAGCGGTTTGCCTTGCGGCAGCGCCGCGTCCATCTCTGTACTCAGGCACTCGGCCAGGCGGCAGACAGCCGGATAATCCGGATCCTGTTCGCCCGTCATCGCCAGCGCGATGAGATCGGACGCGCTCTGCTCCATGAACCAGCGAATCTTTTGCCTCAGTTCGCCGGTATTCACGCCGAAGCAGGCGCTTTGCTCCTGTGCGCTCAGCTTGAGCGCCGGAATATTCTTCATCGGCAGCAGCCCCTGCGCATAATCGATGGTGCTGCCGGAAATGCTCGTGGTATATGTGCCGGCGCCGACCACCGTCGCGCGGATGGTCTCGCTGCCCGAGATGCATGTGTATCGTTTCAGCAGCGCGTTTTGGGCGATCGAACGTCCCAGCAGCACGCCGATATCTCCGTAAGGAATATCATCCTGCTCCGCGGCGATACAGTCCGCCACGCCGCCGGAAAAGCAGATCGCCCGGATCGGTTCACCGGATTCAAACCACGTGCTTTCCGGCGTCTGAATCCTGTAAATCAGCGCCTCCTGCGCCTTGGCGCCAAGCGCCTGCGCCAGCAGATCCGCCATCTTGTCCGTGATTCGTTTCAGCGTTCCATAGTCGGTTCTGCGCCCGACTTCAATCGCAGCGCCCACCTCGTCGGCCACAGCCTTCACCGCCGGGCTGATGTAGGTCACCGTCATGTCCTTCTCAAGCCGGATCAGCCTGCCGCCGATATCCAGACAGCCCTTGGCGATCACCTCGCCATCCTTGAACATGACCATGTTCGTCGTGCCACCGCCGATGTCCAGGTTGACTGCGGTGCAGGCATTGTCCATGCTGTACTGATATGCGCCGCTGCCCTTGCCCGCGATGATCGATTCAAGATCCGGGCCTGCGGTCGACACCACAAACTCGCCGGCAAAGTCACTCAGCTGACTGAGCACCTCCGCCGCGTTTTCCTTGCGTGCGGATTCGCCGGTGATGATCACCGCGCCCGTGTTCACATCTGCAGGCGTGTATCCCGCCTGCCTGTATGCCCCAGCAACCAGTTCGCGCACCGCAGCGCCGTCAATGAGTATCGGGGTTTTGAGCGGCGTCAGATAGACCGGGCTCTTGAAGACAACCTGCTTGTCCACGATGGAAACGCGCGGCACGGAAAAATAACCGCCCATGTTTTCCATATCGATCCGGCTGAAAATCACCTGCGTGGTGGAGGTGCCGATGTCGATGCCCACGCTCAAAATGCTCGCCATAATGCGCTCCCGATCAGCAATACCCTTCGAAATCCTCTGCTCTAAAAAGCAATAAAAGGCCAAGACGATCCAACAATCGTCTTAGCCTTATTGCTCGTTTCACCGCACCCTGTTGTGCGGAGGATTATGCAGTTTCATTTTTGATATCGAAGGAAATCCTTGTGCCGCCTTCATCCGAGTGAACGTGCAGCTTGCCCTGCAACTTGCCGCGGACCGTGGAATCCACGATGCGCAGGCCCAGCCTTTCCCCCGCCGCCTGTCCGGGAACAAAGCCGACGCCATCGTCCGAAACCGTCACAATATGGAAGAACTTGCCGGACACAAAGGAAACCGAAATGTGTCCGCTGTCCCGGCCGACAAAAGCATGCTCCAGCGCATTGGTGATCAGTTCGTTCACCACCAGCGCCATCGCGCTCGCCTGATTGCTTCCAATGACCATGTTGTCACCGGTTACCTCAAAGGTGATCTGCTTTTCTTCCGGAACAAAATGCTCCAGCGCCGCTGTCAGCTGCCTGAGCATGGAGAGCGCATTGACCGTCTCGCCAGAGCCCTCCGTTTTGGTTAGCATATCATGGACGGTAGCGATTGTCAAGACTCTGGCAACGTTCTCGCTGAGCGTTTTTTCCACCTCGGTCCCGCGGAACTTGCGCGCCTGCAGGTTGAGAATGCTCGCCACCAGCTGCAGACTGTTTTTCACGCGGTGATGCACTTCCCGCATCGCCAGCATGTTTCCGTCCTCCACGCGCTCGGAGCGAAGGGAAGGATCCGCTTCCTCAAAATTCTTGGAAAGCGCCTCCAGTTTCTTTTCCTGACGGATATTCTGGCTGATATCCGTCTCCTGAATGAGCACGGCGATCACAAGTCCGCTTCCGCTTCGGATAGGCACGACGCTCTGGCGAACGATCCTGTTTTCCTGCGTGACCGCCTTGATATCGCGAACCGGCGCATTGCTGCGGATCGCCTGAAAGATCGCCGGCTCGTTGCAGCGCAGCGCATCCTCACCGACAACCGATTTTTGATAAATACTTGTCACGCTCGCAGGACTGGCCTGCGCCACGACGACTGCCCGGTCCTCGCTGACCGGGCAGTCGATGAACAGCTCAGCCTCCATGATTTCCGCAAAAAGCGGGAGCTGCCCGGCCAGCGCCTCAAGGCGCTCAATGTCCTGCAAAGGAAGCTTTGTATACTGTGTGCAGAGGCTTCTGAGCATCAGGCATCACCCAGCCTCTCAGCAATGACCCCGGCTGCCTGCTCCAGCGTGATTCTGTTCGCCTTGGCATGGGACGCGATGCAGCGATAGGCCTTCTCCTCGGAATATCCCTTCTCGATCAAACGGCGCTTGACGACGGAAACGATGTTCTCTCGTTCATCCTGCGACAGAATCGCATCGGCCAGCGCCGCAATGGGCATGCGCTTGTCCATCGCCGAGCGGCGAAGCCACTGATATGCCTCATCCTCCGTGCAGCCGCGCGTTCTGGCCAGGATGCTCTGTGCCTTGCGGATCTTGCGGTCGTCTTCGATCTTCTGCTTCGCCTTCTGCGTCTCTTCCCGGCTTTCCCTGAGGCGCTGGCTCTGCGAATACGCCATCTCAATGGCAGGCAGCAGCATCTTGGGCGTGACCGGCTTAACGAGATAAGCGGTGACGCCGGCACGCTGAGCACGCGCAATGATGTCGCTGTCGCTGAACGCTGTCAGCAGCACGACACAGCCTGCAATATCCTCTTCAATGATGGTTTCCGCTGCGGACAATCCGTCAAACACCGGCATGTTGACATCCATCAGCACGACGTCCGGCCTGTGCTGCCGGCACAGTTCAACGGCGTCAAAACCGTCCGCCGCCGTGCCCACCACCTCGCAGCCAAGCTCCTTGAGCGTTTCGCTCAGATCCAGGCATGCGATCGGTTCATCTTCTGCAATGACAATCCGCTTCATCCTCAACCCTCTTCTCTGTTCTTTCCTTCTTCTTAAAAGAGGATACCATAAATCCGCATTTTAGACAAGATTGGCTGGTTACCGCATTTCCCGCAGCCTTACCGTTCACGGTTGCGATATGTCTTTGACATTTCAGGATAAAAATGCGATAATCAGATGGAGCTTTTCCCCCATTTGAACGGCACATGGCCAAGGAGGTGCTGCAAATCATGCATTTGAGTTTTCTCGATAAAGAGCTTTGCCGTCGGCTTTCCCAATCGGCGCATGCCATCATTGGCCATCACGTGCTCGTTACGGACATCAACGGCATTGTTCTTGGCAGCGATGACCCAACCCGTGTCGGCACACTGCACGAAGCTTCCCGCACCGTGCTGAGCACAGGCAAATACGCCTACCACGATCACAATGCTGCCAACAGTCTTTCCGGCACCAGGCCGGGCATGACCATTCCCCTGCGCATTGATGGCCGCATCGTCGGCACAATCGGCATTACCGGCAATCCCGAAAACATTTCACAGTATGCCATGCTGATCCAGCAGCTTGCCCAGACGTTTTTTGACTTTCAGGCCAAGCAGCGCTCCGCCCAGTACGACGATTATGAAAAGCTCAGTCTGCTGCATGATCTGACCAGTGAAAACCTGTCCGATCACATCGATCTCATCTATGAGCGCGCTTACAAGCTGGGTTTCGATTTCAACCTGCCCCGGGTTGTGCTGCGCGTGGAAATGACGCCAAACATCAGCGAAGAACAAAACACCCGAAACTGGCTCTCCAGACGCGTCATGGAAAAGATGACGCAGCTGTTCAATGATCCTCAGGATTTTATCTGTGTGCAAAACAGCACAGAGATTGTCGCTATGCCGCTTTTCAGCGAGAGCGGTACAAGCCTTCTTACAATCTGCGAAAAAGCCCAGCGGCTGATCGATGCTTTTTCCGGCGAATGCCGTGTCTTTCATGTCGGTATCGGCACCATCGTGAACCAGCTTCAGGAATTCATCGGTTCCTATCAGGATGCAAATATGATTCTGCGCGTCCTGCATCTGCGCAGAATTCCATATGGTTATCTGACGACAGGAGATATTTTTCTTGAAAAAATGGCGCTGAGTTTGGATGATGCGGTTTGTGAACATGTCTCTTCCACGCTGCTTGACAAAATCGAAAAAGATGAAGACCGGGAACAGCTCCTGGAAATGATCACCTGCTGGTGTCACACGCACTTCAATTTCGCCAAAACTGCTGAAGCGCTGCATATCCACAAGAGTACACTGGTCTATCGTTTTCAGCGGGCGAAGGACAAATTTCAACTGAATCTGTATGACTTTGATACGGTTATGGCGCTTTTCCTCGTTCATCTGCGCAATCAGCTCCATATCAAAAACTGATCTTCTGTTCCATCCATATGATAAACTGCCTTAACCGGCAGTTTTTTTCATATATTCCGTATGAAGAGGCCCCCAAATACAGATCGGTCCGTCCAAAAACCTCCGGCAGAATACGATTGTTACAGAAAAAACAATGTTTCCCGTATTAAATGCCGCCATTTTCGTACGATTCGTACGAAAAAAAGAGATAAAATGAGAAAAATTTCATCTCATTCGGTGGTTGGAATGTCGCCCTGATACGTGTTACAATTTGCATAAAGAGAGGGAGTTCATTTTAGACATTTTGTATTGCTCCCCCAATATTTGTACCGATTATTTTGAACATAAGGAAGGATGACTGTCATGCTTGCTAAGAATCCCAAGAAGATTGCTGTTCTGGGCGGCGGCAACGGCGCACATACCATGGCTGCTGAGTTCACTCTGAAGGGCCATACCGTCAATCTGTACGAAATGCCGCAGTTCGCGGGCGCGATGAAGAAGGTCTTCGAAACCAAGACCATCTACCTGCAGGGCAACATCCCGGAGCTGCAGGGCAAGGTTGAGCTGAACATGGTCACCAGCGACATCGCTGAGGCCGTCGAAGGCTGCCACTACATCTGTATCGTTACCCCGGCATTCGCCCACTCCGGCTATGCGGAGCTGCTCAAGGGCCACGTCCATAAGGATCAGATCATCGTCACCTACCCGGGCGCTTTCTCCGCTCTGGTTCTGCGTGAAACGCTCGGTGCTGAGGACTGCCCGGTTCTCGCCGACGCCAACAACCTGCCGTACGACTCCCGTCTCGTCGCCAAGGGCTCTGACGTCGTCAACGTCTTCGGCCGCAACCCGATCAACATCGCGTTCCTGCCGGCTTGCAAGGGCCCGGAACTGATCGAAGAAATGCGCGACGACCTCTTCCCGTTCGAGAAGATCTACACCGACGTTCTGGAGTGCGGTCTGGGCATCGTGAACCCCGACTGGCACGCCGGCCCGGTTCTCTTCAACATCAGCAACATCGAGCGTCCGGACGTCAACTTCTTCCTGTATGAGCACGGCTGGACCCCGTCCGCCTGCCGCCTGAACATCGCGATGGATAAGGAGCGCAAGGCGCTGGGCAAGCTGCTGGGCTACAACCTCCGCCCGATGGAAGACTTCGCCGGCAGAGGCCCGGATTACGAGTGGACCTGGCAGGATCTGTATAAGGAAGGCCACGGTTCCATCGGCCTGACCCCGATCTGCGGCCCGAACACCATTGAGAGCCGTTATCTGACCGAGGATATCCCGTTCGGTCTGGTGCCGTGGGCTGCCATCGCCGGCATGCTGGGCGTTCCGATGCCCCTGACCAACGGCTTCATCGACATCATCAACACCGTGCATGCAAAGGACTGGCGCGCTCTGGGCCGTAACCTCAAGCAGCTCGGTATCGAAGGCATGACCAAGGATCAGCTCCTCAAGTACGTCGCCACCGGCGAAAAGTAAGATTTTCCCAGGCTGATCAAAGCAAAGCCTAAATGAAACCGACGCCCGCCGGAGGCGTGCCTCCGGCGGGAATCGTCGGTATTTTCGCAGTCATTAAACCGCTGGGCTTATGCGGTTTATTGTATATCGGTTGCAATCCCAAAGATGCAGCATTCTCCTTACAGGTGCTGCATAGTCGCCCCGAACCCCATGACCGGATAGAAAGAAGGATTGTCCATGAAAAAGAACGCCCTCCGTATCCTGGCCGCGACCCTCGTGCTCGTCATGATGCTGGGTCTGACCGTCTCTGCTCACGCTGCTGACTGGGATGGCAAGATCACGATCGTCCAGTCCTCCGACATCATCAACTGGGATCCCTGCGCATCTACCGACACCAACACCAAGAACTGCCTGAAGAACATCGTTCTGCGCTGCTTCGAGACCGACGACTACTTCAACGTTTTCCCGGTTCTCGTCAACACCTTCGAGCAGGAAGACAACCTCACCTGGAAGTTCACCCTGCATGAGGGCGTCAAGTTCTTCGACGGCACCCCGGTGACCACCGATGACGTCATCTTCTGTCTGACCCGCGCGAAGGAAGGCTCTTCCTCCGGTAAGACCCTCCTCAAGCCGGTCACCCAGTTTGAGAAGGTCGACGACCTGACCTTCCGCATCCACACTGCGACTCCGTACGGCTCCATGACCACCGCTCTCTCCAACACCACCGCCACCATCCTCTCCAAGGCGTGGGTTGAGAAGGCCGAAGCCGGCGAGTGCACCTGGGACGACGTCATGCGCAACGGCGCTTGCGGCCGCTACATCCTTGGCGAGCGCAGCATCGGCAACTCCGTCACCCTGGTTAAGAACCCCAACTACTTCAATCCGGCCGACGCCGCTCAGAATGAAGAGCTGACCTTCCGTATCATTCCGGAAGGCACCACCCGTACCATCATGGTGCAGACCGGCGAAGCCGACGTCAACGTTAACCTGGATACCGCTTCCATGCAGGAAGTCCTGGAAGATCCGAACGTTGAGATTCTGCAGCACGAGTCCTCCACCATCTACTACATCGCCCTGAACTGCGAGAGCCCGAATCTCTCCAACAAGCTGGTCCGTCAGGCTATCGCGTATGCGATCAACCGTGAGGACTGCCTCGAAGTTGGTTACAACGGCTATGGTCAGGTTTGGGAGAACGTCTGGGCCCCGACCGTTTACGGCTCCAGCGACAACCCGTCCGGCTACACCTACAACCCGGAAAAGGCGATGGAACTCCTCGCTCAGGCTGGCGTCAGCAACCTGACCCTCAAGGCCTGCGTCAAGACCGACGCTGAAGAGCGCATTGCTCAGGTTGTTCAGGCTTACCTCGCGATGGTCGGCATCAACCTTGAGTACACCCGTATCGACAACACCATCCTCACCGAGGTCATGGGCGCTGGCGAATACGACATGTGCTTCGACTACACCGCGTTCTACAACGATCCTGAGCTGTTCGTTGGCCGTCAGTTCCAGGCTTCCGGCATCGGTGCCAAGAACTATGCGCACTTCGACAACGAGAAGGTTAACGAGCTGATGGTCAAGGCCACCTCCACGCTGGATGAGGCCGAGCGTATGGCTTGCTACACCGAGATCAACAAGATCCTGTGCGACGAGTGCCCGTGGATCGGCATGTTCAACTCCAACCTGTACGCGCTGCAGCACAAGGGTGTCAAGGGCGTCAACGTCAACGTTGAGACCACTTACTACTACCACACCATCCGTTACGAATAAGATTTAACACATTCCTTTTTGCAACCGACACAGTGTAAATCTCTTCTGTCCGGGAAACCGTCCTCTGGGTGGTTTCCCGGATTCTTCAAACAACGGAAAACAGAACCGCCATTATTTTTTGTGGCAATGGATCGTATTGCGGCTTAACTTTTGATCAAACCTTCCGCGTCGCATGCGATGCCACTTCAGTAGGGCAGCCCCACGATCTACATCGTGAAAATAGATATGTTGTCATGACAACGTAAATCATTCCAAGGGGTGAAGGCATTGATTAAGTATTCCGTAAAACGATTGGCTTACATGATTCCCGTCGTGATTGCCGTTATCTTTCTGGTATATGGCATTATGCACATGACCCCCGGCGATCCGGTTGCCGTTATGCTCGGCGCCGATGCTACGCCGGAACTGATTCAGGAAACCCGTGAAGCCCTCGGCATCACCGATCCGTTCCTCGTTCAGTTTGCCAACTACGTCAAGAACCTGTTCACCGGCCACTTTGGTACCTCCTGGTACACCGGCCGCGACGTTTCCGAGCGTCTCTTCGCAGCCATTCCCTACACCATCAAGCTGAGCCTGCTGGCCATGCTGGTCGCGCTGGTTCTGTCCATTCCCATGGGCGTTCTGGCCGCTGTCAAGCACAACAGCCTCGGCGATTACACCATCAGTATTTTCGCCATGATCGGCGTTTCCGCTCCGACATTCTGGGTAGGCACCATGCTCATGCTGCTGTGCAGTCTGGGCTGGGGCATTCTCCCTTCCGCATATGACGGCACCTGGAAGAGCTATGTTCTGCCCACCATCACGCAGGGCTTCAACATGCTCGCCAGCGTCACGCGTACCCAGCGCTCCTCCATGCTGGAAGTTCTCAGCGCCGACTACATCCGTACTGCCCGCGCCAAGGGCGTGAGCAACTTCAGCGCCACCTATAAGCACGCGCTGCGCAACGCGATCATCCCGTCCATCACCGTCGCCGGCCTGAACTTCGGCACGCTGATCGGCGGCGCAGTCGCGATCGAAACCGTCTTCGCCATCCCCGGCGTCGGCCGTCTGATGATCGACAGCATCAAGCTGCACGACACCCCGACCGTCATCGGCTGCATGGTCTTCGTTTCCGTCATGGTCAGTGTTATCAACCTGCTGGTTGACCTGCTGTATGCCCTGATCGATCCGCGCATCAAGGCGCAGTATCTGAAGGGAGGCAAGAAGTAATGAACGCTGCTAATACCCGCAAAATCCCCAAGAAAAAAAGCCAGGCTTATGAAATCTGGAGACGCTTCAAAAAGAACAAGACCGCTATGGCGGCCCTGATCGTGCTGAGCCTCATCATTCTTTCCACCCTCTGTGCCGATTTCATCTGGGATTACCAGAAGGACGCCTGCAGCATCAACATCAAGAACCGCCTGCAGCATCCCTCCTGGGAGCATCCGCTGGGCACGGACGAGCTGGGCCGTGACATGCTTTGCCGACTGGTCTACGGCGCGCGCGCCTCTCTGACGGTCGGTATCCTCGGTACGAGCTTTGCGCTGCTCGTCGGCGGCACGCTTGGTGCAATCGGCGGCTACTACGGCGGCAAGCTAGACAACCTCATCATGCGATGCACGGACGTCCTCCTCGCCATCCCGGGTCTGCTGCTGTGTATTGCCATCATGAGCGCCTTCAAGAGCAACGTCTTCTATATCAGTCTTTCTCTGGGCATCTCTTACATATCCAAGTTTACACGAATCGTTCGCTCCTCGATTTTGAGCGTCCGCGATCAGGAATACGTGGAGGCCGCCAGAGCGATCGGCGCAAGCGATTTCTCGATCATCACGAAGCACGTTCTGATGAACTGCATGGCGCCGATCTTCGTCCAGTACGCGCTGGCCATCGGCAGCCGTATCCTCTCCGTCTCCACCCTCAGCTACATCGGCATGGGCATTCAGGCTCCGACGCCTGACTGGGGCAACATGCTCTCCGGCGCCCGCGCGTTCATCCGCGGCAACACCTATCTGGTTATGGGCCCCGGCGTTGCGCTGCTGCTGACGATCAGCTCCTTCAACCTGATCGGCGACGGCCTGCGCGATGCGATGGACCCGCGCCTGAAGAAGTAAGGAGGGCAATGCAATGTCTAACGATATGAACAAGACCAACGACGTCATGCTGGATATCAAGAATCTCGTTGTCGAATTCAAGACGGAAGATGAAACCGTTCAGGCTATCAACGGCATTGACCTGAAGATCAATAAGGGCAAGACCCACGGCCTCGTCGGCGAGACCGGCGCCGGTAAGACGACCACCGCGCTTTCTATCCTGAATCTCGTTCCCTTCCCCGCCGAGAAGCCGACCGCCGGCACCATCGAGCTCGACGGCGTCCATCTGTACAAGACCAATGAGAAGGGCGAGTGCGTGCCCGCGCTGACCGAGAAGGACTATCAGTCCATCCGCGGCGAGAAGGTCGCCATGATCTTCCAGGATCCGATGACCGCGCTCAACCCGATCTTCACCGTCGGCGACCAGATCGCCGAGTCCGTCCGCCTGCATCAGAACGTCGATCAGGCCAAGGCCATGGAGCGCGCACGCGAGATGCTCGAGCTGGTCGGCATTCCGGCCAAGCGTGCGGACGATTATCCGCATCAGTTCTCCGGCGGCATGAAGCAGCGCGTCGTCATCGCCATGGCGCTTGCCTGCAACCCGTCCCTGCTGATCGCCGATGAACCGACCACTGCGCTGGATGTGACCATTCAGGCGCAGGTGCTTGAGATGATGCGCGGTCTGCGCGACAAGTTCGGCACCTCCGTGCTGATGATCACCCACGATCTGGGTATCATCGCTGAAATGTGCGACGAAGTCTCCGTCATGTATGCCGGCCGCATCGTCGAGTACGGCAATCTGGAGGACATCTTCGACAACACCCGCCACCCATACACTCAGGGTCTGTTCAACTCTCTGCCCAATATCGAGGACCGCAAGGCTGAGCTCAAGCCGATCCGCGGCCTGATGCCCAACCCGGCCGATCTTCCGAAGGGCTGCGCATTCTGCCCGCGCTGCGACTACGCGATGGAGATCTGCAAGACCGTTCGTCCGGAGCGCAAATGGCTGTCCGAAACCCACTGCGTCGAATGCCATCTCTATGATGACGGCAAAGACGTCAGCAAGCTGTAAGAGAGGAGGAGACAACTGTGGCAAACGAAACCAAGCGCGATATCCTGCTGGACGTACAGCACCTCAAAAAGTACTTCAACGTAGCCGGCGGTCAGCTGCATGCGGTTGACGACGTCTCCTTTACCCTCGAAAGAGGCAAGACGCTGGGCATCGTTGGTGAGTCCGGCTGCGGCAAGTCCACCACCGGACGCGCTATTCTTCGCCTGATCGAGCCCACCTCCGGCAGCGTGTATTTTGAAGGCCAGGATATTTCCAAGCTGAGCAAGGAAGAGATGCGCAAGCTGCGCAAGGAGATCCAGATCATCTTCCAGGATCCCTTCTCCTCCCTGAATCCGCGCCAGACCGTCAGCCAGACGATCGAAGAGCCGCTGAAGATTCACGGCATGAAGAACAAGGCTGAGCGTCAGGCTCGCGTTCGTGAGCTGATGGAAACCGTCGGTCTGGCCGAGCGCCTTGCCAACGCCTATCCGCACGAGCTGGACGGCGGCCGCCGTCAGCGCATTGGCATTGCCCGCGCGCTGGCCATGAATCCCAAGTTCATCGTGTGCGACGAGCCGGTTTCCGCTCTGGACGTTTCCATTCAGGCGCAGATTCTCAACCTGATGAAGGATATTCAGCGCAAGCATGGCATCACCTACATCTTCATCACGCATGACCTCTCCGTTGTCAATCACTTCTCCGACGACATCGCCGTCATGTATCTGGGCCGCATGGTTGAAAAGGCGCCGGCTGAAGCGCTCTTTGAAGAGCCGCTGCATCCCTACACGAAGGCGCTGCTCTCCGCCATCCCGGTCCCGAACATCCATTCCAAGAAGGAGCGCATCCTGCTCAAGGGCGAAGTTACCTCCCCGATCAACCCGCCGAAGGCCTGCCGCTTCGCCAGCCGCTGCGAATATGCGACTGACAAGTGCCGCTGCGAGGAGCCGGAGCTCATCGAGGTCAAGCCGGATCACTTCGTAGCCTGCCACCTGCTCAAGAAAGAGTAAAACGGCATAAACCAAGAAAAAAACCCGCCCTTCCCTCGTCTACGCGGGAAGGGCTTTCTTCTCAAAAAGTATATATGGCAAAGGAGATGCTGCTTTATGGCAGAAAACAAGATCATCCGCAACTGGGGATACATGGGCCCCAACACGCCCAACAGGCGCTATGACACGACCGTCGGCCAGCTGATGAACGGTTTCCCGGTGGGCATTCTGCAGCTGTGGGCGCATCTGCCGTTCTTCCCCGGCAATGTATCCAATGCCTACACGTATGACTTCCCGGTCAAGTTCATGGAAGTCAAAGGCTCCGGCATCGACAACATCCTCGCCGGCGATATGTCTCTGGTGGACAACATCGTCGCTGCCGCCAAGCAGCTTGAGATGGACGGCTGCCGCGTCATCTGCGCGAACTGCGGCTTCTTTGGCCACTATCAGCGCCTCGTCGCCGATCAGCTGGACGTCCCCTGCTATCTTTCTTCCATGGTTCAGGTGCCGTGGGCGCTCGTTGGCCTCAAGTCCACACAGAAGCTGGGCATCATGACAGCCAACAAGAACACGCTGACCACCTCCCTGTTCCGCGCCTGCGGCATCACGCAAGAGATGCAGGACCGCTGTGTAGTCTTCGGTATGCAGGATGAAGAGGAATTCCCCAACATCCTGACCGGCGAAGGCGGCCTTGATTATGAAAAGGTTGGCGATGAAATCTCCGCCCAGTGCCACAAGATGATCGAAGAGAACCCGGATATCGGCGCTATTCTGCTGGAGTGCACCGACATGCCGCCGTACGCCCATCGTCTGCAGGCGGAATTCAACATGCCGGTCTACGATGCCATCACCCTGATCCGCTACGCAAAGACGGTCGTCACCCAGACGCCGTATTACGGATTCCTCTGATTCTGAATCAGTCATTCTCCCCCTTCAACCGGGAACGTCGTTTCATACGGTGCTCCCGGTTTCTTGTTCTCTTCAACGATTGCTGTGTCCGGTTTCCACCCGAAATATGATTGATATGTTTTGTGTGTTTCGATATACTGAACCAAACAAATGAAACCGGAGGAACTGACATGAAATTCGATGTAAACCGTCTTGTCTGGACGCGTGAGCCGGAAAGCTTTCAGATCACCGAGAACAAGATTGAAATCATCACCAGACCTCATACCGATCTGTGGCAGCGGACGTATTATCACTTCCGCAACGACAACGCGCCGGTGCTTCAGATGGAGACGGAAGAAAAGTATTTTTCCTTTGTCGTCAAAACTCACTTTGAAAGCAAGCATCGCTTTGACCAGTGCGGCATCGTCATCTATCTTGACAGCGAGAACTGGCTCAAGGGGTCCATCGAATATGAGAATGAAACCTTCCAGCATCTGGGCAGCGTCGTGACCAACAACGGCTACTCCGACTGGGCGATGACCGAGATTGACGCATCTGTCAAATCCATGTGGTATCGCCTGAGCAGAAGAGAGGATGATTACTGCATCGAATGCTCCGAGGACGGCGTCCGCTTCAAGCAGATGCGCGTTTGCCACATGTGGCATGGCAAGGACACGATCCGCTTCGGCGTCTATGCATGCAGCCCCGAAGCTTCCTCTTTTAAGGCGACGTTCACCAACATGGAGATGACCGAGTGCAAATGGCTGGCGCATGACGGCCAGAAGCCGGATGAGGGGCCTGATCATGGAACTAAAACGGATTGAGCACGAATTTTCCGTCTGCAAAGTTACGGATTTCTCTTTGGTCAATCTGGAGGCGCCATATTGCTTCATCGGCAAAACAGACGAAGAATTCTCATTGGTATGCCTCACTCAGGATGTTCCGGCAAATGCCATAAAGCGTGACGACGGCTGGAAAGCCTTCCGCATTCAGGGCGTGCTCGACTTTTCCCTGATTGGCATCCTTTCAAAGCTCTCCGGCATCCTTGCCGAACATGGGGCGTCTTTGCCGTCTCCACATACAACACCGACTAGGTGCTGACCAAGGCCGAAAACTACGAAAAGGCACTGCATGTTCTCGCAGATGCGGGATACGACGTCGCCGACTGACGCACCAGCAGCAGACCGTAATCGGAACGTGAAAGCGCGGCCATGCGGGACCCCATGGAGAAGCCTCAAAAATGCAGCGATGGCTGTCTGCATTGCTATATTCACAAAGAGCGATGCCCGGCGCGAAAGGCGTGCATCGACTTCTATGTAGCATACTCAGCAAATCCCTCTTTTTCCAAAATAAAAAAGCGGACAATCCCGCATCAGCTCCCCCTACCCCCTCAATCATGAGGGGGTATTTTCTTGCCAGCTTTTGCTGTACAATGTTGCTATGAACATCTTGCAGCAAATCTTTTCAGACCACTACGAAGAAATCAAGTATGAAATCGTGGAACTTGCTCGTCAAATCAGCGAGCAGTAATTATCCAACAAAGGAGGAATGCTTATGAATAAGTCAGAGAGCAAGTATTTTAATACTGCCATCAGATTTAATAAGGCACTTCTTTCCTTACTTGAAAATAAACCGTTTGAGTATATAACGATTAGTGAGATTTGTGAAAAGGCAGAGGTCAATCGCTCTACATTTTATCTGCACTACGAAAACACCTGTGATTTGCTTAAAGAAACCACCGCTTATGTGATTGACAATTTCGTCTCATATTTTTCCGTTGATACCGAGAGCATAACTACAAAGTTTGCAGATTGCGATTTGCAGGATTTGAAGTTTGTCAATGAGAAGTATCTGCATCCGTATCTTTCGTTTGTCAAAGAAAACCAGCGAGTGTTTTTAGCAGTATTATCACAACCAACAGCATTTGACTCAAATACTATTTTCCAGAGGCTGTTTGATAATATCTTCAAACCTATATTGGATAGGTTTCACTACCCAAGGGATGGGCAGCACTATGTTATGATGTTCTATCTCAACGGCATTACCGCAATCATTACAGAATGGTTAAAGGATCGTTGTCAAAAAAGCATTGAGGACATTTCTGCAATCATTCACGTTTGTATCTACGGAAAAGAATAACCAATTCCAATTTACACATCTCAGTCCCCACAGTCTTATATTCAGGGATGAGATAGAGATGTTTTGGTAGCGCGCTACATTCGCATTGTAGAGGTCATAGGTATCGAATCCGGTATGCTCCACCACAAAGACCTTCTCAAATGAGAAGGTCTTTGCATTATACATAGAATATGACATTTCAAATTATTTGTTCTATGCAAAACACCATTGAGGACAAGAAAAACAACTATTTCACTTGGGGTATTAGCACAGACGGTAGCGGCGCATTCGCATTGCTCAGCATATAGTTTACCAGATGCAGAGGATTCAGATGAACCCTCTGCATTTTTCTTTGTATGATTGATGCTTGGTTTTATTTATGCTATCATGTACTCGACAAACTTGAATTTGCCGTATAGTGGTTATTTTCGGAAAGAGTAGATATTATGGAATTTAACGAAAAACTACAGGAACTCCGAAAGCAAAAAGAACTTACCCAAGAAGAACTTGCAGAGGTTCTTTTTGTGTCCCGAAGTGCAATTTCTAAATGGGAGGCAGGCAGAGGGTACCCCAATATAGATTCTTTGAAAGCAATTGCAAAGTATTTCGGAGTAACAATTGATGAACTGCTGTCTGGTGATGAATTGCTGACTTTAGTAGAAGAAGATACCAAGCAAAGGGAAAAACATTTTCGCGACTTGGTATTTGGATTGCTTGATTGCAGTATCGCAATGTTCTTTTTTCTGCCCTTCTTTGGGCAGAAAGCAGATACGATTATTCAGGAAGTGTCTCTTTTATCCCTTACCGAAATTGCACCATATTTGAGGACAGCATATTTTGTTGTTATAATTGGAATTATAGTATCTGGAATCTTAACCCTTGCTCTACAAAATTGCTATCAAGCATTTTGGGTGAAGAATAAAAGTAAAATCTCGTTAGTATTAAATGCGGTTGGAGCACTCCTTTTTATCATTAGTTTGCAACCGTATGCAGCAGCATTTCTGTTCATCTTTTTGGTAATAAAGGTGTTAATGCTCGTAAAATGGCAATGATACGAAGAGTATCATCGTTGTGATGCCTCGTTTCTTGTGGTCGTTCATACCTTCTCTTAAAATGTGTTTAGGCAAGAGCCAAATACTAAAAAGAAGGTTGAACAAAAATGAAAAAGAAAAACCAGAAAAACCTCGGCGTCGCAATATGTATGCTTATTGCATTTGTGATGTGGACGGTAGCAATTCGTTTTATTGATGTGCAAGCAATCGGACCGCAAGAGTCATCTGTTGGATTTGCAACGATTAACCAGTTCGTTCATACCCTCACTGGTGTGCACATGTCCCTGTACACCATCACAGATTGGCTGGGTCTGGTACCGCTTATGTTTGTGATGGGATTCGGCACTCTCGGGCTTATTCAGTGGATTAAGAGAAAACACCTCTTGAAAGTTGATTATAGTATTCTTGTTCTTGGCGGATTCTATATCCTTGTGATGGCGGCATACGTCCTCTGTGAGGTATTTGTCATAAATTACAGGCCTGTGTTGATTGATGGGTATTTGGAAGCATCTTATCCATCATCAACGACAATGCTTGTGATGTGTGTCATGCCGACTGCAATAATGCAGTTTGATACCCGCATCAAAAACGATGCTCTCAAACGATGTGTCACTTATGCAATTACTGCTTTTATTGTATTTATGGTAATTGTAAGACTTGTTTCAGGTGTGCATTGGTTTACCGATATTATCGGCGGTGCTTTGCTCAGTACAGGACTTGTTCTCATGTATCGCGCTATTATCAGTTTGGAAGTTATATAAATTCCAATTTGTCCAACCATCCACTACATAACACATGGGGATGAGTTACGCATACTTCGGTAGCGCGCTACATTCGCATTGTAGAGGTCATAGGTATCGAATCCGGTATGCTCCACCACAAAGACCTTCTCAAATGAGAAGGTCTTTGCATTATACATAGAATATGGCATTTCAAATTATTTATTCTATGCAAAA
>JAFXCE010000063.1 GCA_017521565.1 Clostridia bacterium
CCACGACGTTCACCGCGTCCCAGGGCCTGCTGCTGATGATCCCCAACATGTACAAGATCGCCGGCGAGCTGCTGCCGAGCGTCTTCCACGTGTCCGCCCGTGCGCTGGCTTACCACGCGCTGTCCATCTTCGGCGATCATTCCGACGTTATGGCCTGCCGTCAGACCGGCTTTGCGATGCTCGCTTCCGGCTCTGTTCAGGAAGCTGAGGACATGGCGCTCGTCGCTCACCTGGCGACCCTGAAGAGCTCCGTGCCGTTCCTGCACTTCTTCGACGGCTTCCGTACCTCTCATGAGATCCAGAAGATCGACGAGATCTCCTACGAAGACATCGCCAAGCTGATGCCGTGGGATAAGGTTGCCGAGTTCCGCGCCCGCGCGCTGAATCCGGAGCATCCGCACCTGGGCGGCACCGCTCAGAACCCGGATATCTACTTCCAGGGCCGTGAGGCTGCCAACAAGTACTACCTGGCCACCCCGGCGATCGTCGAGGAAGTCATGGATCAGGTTGGCGAGCTGACTGGCCGTAAGCACAAGCCGTTTGACTACGTTGGCGCTCCGGATGCGGAGTATGTCATCGTCGCCATGGGCTCTGGCTGCGACGTTGCCACCGAGGCTGTCAACAAGATGGTCGCGATGGGCGAGAAGGTCGGCGTGGTTGCTGTCCATCTCTATCGTCCGTTCTCTACCGAGTATTTCGTCAAGGCGATCCCGGCGACCTGCAAGAAGATCGCTGTTCTGGACCGCACCAAGGAATCCGGTTCCCTGGGCGAGCCGCTCTACCTCGACGTTGTCGCTGCTCTGGCTGAGGCCGGCAAGGACATCGCTGTCGTCGGCGGCCGTTACGGCCTGGGCTCCAAGGAGTTCACCCCGACCCACGTCAAGGCTGTCTACGCGAACCTGGCGAAGGACGAGCCGAAGAACCACTTCACCGTGGGCATCGTGGACGACGTGACCAATACTTCTCTGGAGATCGGCGAGCTGTTCAACGCTGCTCCGGAAGGCACCATCGCCTGCAAGTTCTATGGTCTGGGCTCTGACGGCACCGTCGGCGCCAACAAGAACTCCATCAAGATCATCGGTGACCACACCGATCTGTATGCTCAGGCGTACTTCTCCTATGACTCCAAGAAGTCCGGCGGTCTGACCGTTTCCCACCTGCGTTTCGGCAAGACCCCGATCCAGTCTCCGTATCTCATCGATGCGTCTGACTTCACCGCCTGCCACAAGAGCGCCTATGTCACCCAGTATGACATGGTTTCCTCCATCAAGGACGGCGGCACCTTCCTGCTCAACTGCGAGTGGTCCGACGAAGAGCTCGACGCTCAGCTGCCGGCGACCATGAAGCAGCTCATCGCCAAGAAGGGCCTCAAGTTCTACGCGATCGACGCCATCAAGCTGGCCGCTCAGGTTGGCATGGGCAACCGCATCAACACCATCATGCAGGCCGCGTTCTTCAAGCTGGCCGACGTCATCCCGTACGAGCAGGCTGACGAGTACATGAAGGCGTATGCGAAGAAGGCCTACGGCAAGAAGGGCGACGCCATTGTTCAGAAGAACTGGGACGCCATCGACATCGCTATCTCCGGCCTGCGCGAGGTCAAGTACCCGGCTGAGTGGGCCAATGCGACCACCGGCGCCGAGGCTGTCAAGATCGACGGCGGCGAGTACTACGAGTCCTTCATCAAGCCGGTTCTCGCTCAGGAAGGCGACAAGCTGCCGGTTTCCGCCATCGAGGCTGACGGCACCTGCCCGACCGGCACCACCAAGTTCGAGAAGCGCGGCATCGCCGTGAACGTTCCGGAGTGGGACGTCACCAAGTGCGTGCAGTGCAACATGTGTTCTCTGGTCTGCCCGCATGCTGCGATCCGTCCGTACATCGTGGACGAGGGCGTTGCTCCGGAGACCTTCGTCACCAAGAAGGCGCTGGGCAAGCAGTTCGCCGGCAAGCAGTATCGCATTCAGGTGTCTCCGCTGGATTGTACCGGCTGCGGCAACTGTGCGGACGTCTGCCTGGGCAAGTGCCTGACCATGAAGCCGCTGGCGACTCAGCTGAAGGAAGAGGCCAACTGGGAGTATGCCCAGACCATTCCGGAGGTCGACGAGAAGCTGCTTAACAAGGCCAATGTCAAGGAGTCTCAGTTCCTCAAGCCGCTGTTTGAGTTCTCCGGCGCCTGCGCTGGCTGCGGCGAGACCCCGTACGTCAAGCTCGTCACCCAGCTGTTCGGCGATCGCATGATGATCGCGAACGCGACCGGCTGCTCCTCCATCTATGGCGGTTCTGCCCCGACCGTTCCGTACACCACCAACGATAAGGGCCATGGTCCGGCTTGGGCGAACTCCCTGTTCGAGGACAACGCTGAGTTCGGCTTCGGCATGAACCTGGCGACCACCCAGCGCCGCGAGAAGCTGGCTGCCTTGGTTGCTGAGCTGGCTGAGAAGGACGAGTCCAAGAAGGCCGTCTGCGAGGCTTGGCTGGAGACCATGATGGACGGCGAGAAGTCCAAGGATTCCTCTGCTGCTCTGTATGAGGCTGTCAAGGATTGCGACTGCGAGCTCTGCAAGGAAATCGCGTCCATGAAGGACATGATGGTCAAGAAGAGCCAGTGGATCTTCGGCGGCGACGGCTGGGCTTACGACATCGGCTACGGCGGTGTTGACCATGTCCTGGCGCAGGGCGAAGACGTCAACATCCTGGTTCTGGATACTGAGGTGTACTCCAACACCGGCGGTCAGGCTTCCAAGGCGACCCCGACTGGCTCCATCGCCAAGTTCGCGGCCTCCGGCAAGAAGACCCGCAAGAAGGATCTGGGCATGATGGCCATGTCTTACGGCTATGTGTACGTTGCGACCGTCGCCATGAGCGCGAACCCGGCGCAGCTGCTCAAGGCCATGACCGAGGCCGAGGCGTATCCGGGCCCGTCCCTGATCATCGCCTATGCTCCGTGCATCAACCACGGCATCAATATGGCGCACTCTCAGCTTGAGATCAAGCGCGCCGTTGCCTGTGGCTACTGGCCGCTGTATCGCTACAACCCGATGCTCGAGGCCGAGGGCAAGAACCCGCTGATCGTCGATTCCAAGGATCCGACCGAGTCCTATCAGGACTTCATCAAGTCCGAGGTTCGTTACGCGTCCCTGGCCAAGCTGTTCCCGGCGAAGGCTGAGGAAGCGTTCCAGATCAACGAGGCTGACGCCAAGCGTCGTCTTGCCATGTACAAGAAGATGGCCGAGTAATTTCTCATCATCGCACACCCTCTCGGGGTTTCCCGGGAGGGTGTGCTTTTTGCCTTTTTTCGACAGGAATCGAGAAAAGGCTTGCATCATAGGGGACTAGACTTTATAATAAGAGAATAGTAAACTGCCCTTAATGCAGAGGAGGGGTGCTCGATGGCCAGAAGAAGAGGCTACGAAGACGAACGCGACGAGCTGGAGCAAGAGGAAGAGCAGAGCGAGCGCGAGAACGAAACGTTCGACGAGGAATACGAAGAAGCGTATGATGAAGAATACGGATTCGACGACGAATACGAAGATGATGAAGATGAATATAACGAGGACGACGGAGAAGCGGAGACGACCGGCAATGCTCATGCCAGCTTCCTGAGCACTACGCTGGGCAAGGTGAGCGCCGGTGTCATTGCGCTGCTCGTCTTTACGCTGATTGCGCTGCTCGCGTGGCGCTTTGTGGGGATGCGCGAAAAGCCGGAAGAAAACAACAAGCCGGTTGATCTGCCGGCAACGCAAACGGCGACTACCGCGCCGGGCTCGATCATCTTTGCGCCGGTGGTTGAAGCGACGGACGCGCCGACAAAGAGCCCCACGGCCACGCCGACGGCGACCGATACCCCGGAGCCGACGCCCACGCAGCTGCCGATCATCCTGACCAATACGCCCACGCCGAGCCCGTCCCCGACGGCCAGCCCGACGCCTACGCCGAGCCCGACGCCCACGCCCAGCCCGAAGCCGACCGCGACCCCGCGTGTTGACCTCGCCGAGGCGGAAACCAACCGCGAAGCCAAGCTGCGCGAAAGCGCGTCTGCCAGCGGCAAGGTGAAAAAGACCCTCAAGAAGGGCGAAGCGCTGACGGTGCACGAGGCTGCGCTTGATAAGAGCGGCAAGGTCTGGTACTTTGTTTCCGTGAACGATCTGGATACGCAGGGCTGGATGCGCGATTATGTCATCGATATCGAGGGCGATATCGTCATTCCCACCCCGACGCCGGAACCGACTGCGACCCCGAAGGCCGCGGAGGACAACGCTGCCGCCAGCCAGACGGCTGAGCCGGAAGCGACCGTCGGCCTTGGCACAGGCAAAACGGTGAAGGATGCGAATGTTCGCAAGATCATGAACGGCAAGGTGATCACTCAGCTGCGCAAGGGCAGGTCCGTGATCATCCACGACGCCAAGCTCGATAAGAACGGCGATCTCTGGTATGAGATTCAGGTCGAGGGCCAGTCTACCCGCGGCTTTGTTCGCGATTACCTGATCAAGCTGGATAAGGGCGTGGAAATCGCCCGGCCGACCGCCACGCCGAAGGCGGAGGAATCCCCGGCGGCGCAGGCTGACGCAGACGATGCGAAAGAATCGAGCGCGACAAGCCTGCTCGATCGCGAGGTAATCGGCAAGGCGAAGACCAACCGCGCCGCAAATGTACGCGAAAAGGCTGTCTCCGGTGCGAAGATTGTGACCCAGCTGAAAAAGAATACCGAGCTCCTGATCCTTGCTGAGGCGAAGGAAGGCAAAAACCTCTGGTATGAGGTAACGACGCTGGATGGCAAGGTGCATGGTTTCGCCCGCGACTATGTGCTTGACGTGACAGAGAAGGATGAAGGCGCAGGCGTTCCGGTATCCGAAGCCGTGAGCGAAGTGGTCGATGCGGCTGAAAGTGAAACGGAGGCAGA
>JAFXCE010000064.1 GCA_017521565.1 Clostridia bacterium
CTGAATTACGATCGACAAGTGTATGTTGGCGAAATGGATGCTTTTCATCAACTGTTTGAGATTGATGATATATCAGAGTGCGAAGGGCTTAATGGTATTCTCGAATTTGATATTGGAAGAATGCAGAAATTGTATAACACTATTGTTCGCTATGTAAGGTAGTGCGTAACAATAGAGTGAATAAACGAATTGAATAAGCAATACGGCAGACCTACCCGCTAGGTCTGCCGTATCCTTGTCTATCCGCAAATCATCCTCTACACTAACCGTATACCACTTGCCAAATCTTGGAAGAATGGAGTGTGAACCATGGAACTGAGCATCGACCATGAAAGCAAAGCGATCATTCTCTGGCTGAGCAGCAATCGGACGGTCAACCTCGAACCTCTGATCCTCAAAGGCAAGGAACTCAAATACCGCGTTGTTGTGATTCGTTCTGGCTTCGGTGATCTGTTTTCAGATACGTCCGCACTCCTGTGGTTCAACCGACCAGCCTGCCATGGAAACCATTCCCATGGATACGCGCTGGCAGCAGCCTTGCACTGAAGAAAGGGACAAAGATACAATGAAACTATTCATTCAGGCAAGGAGGAAGCCTCATGGAAGCAAGGCTTGAAAGACCGCACCGCATAGCGGGTTACTGCCGCATCTCTGTGGATGTGGAGGCAGATAGAGATAATACGAGTATCGAGAATCAGAAGGATATCATTTCAGACTATGTGCAGCGGAACTTTCCGGACAGCGAGCTGACGTTCTTTGTGGATCGTGACCGTTCGGGCTACACGTTTGAGCAGCGTGAGGACTATCAGCGCATGCGGCCCTATCTGATGACAGGACAGTACGATATCCTGATCATCAAGGACTTGAGCCGCTTTTCGCGCCGCAATTCGCGCGGTCTGGTGGAGCTGGAGGATCTGCGGGATGCGGGCGTGCGCATCGTGGCGATCGGGGACAGCATCGACTACCCGACACACGATGACTGGACAAATATCCGTCTGCGCTTCCTGCTCAACGAGATGCCGGTTACGGATTCCTCGCAGAAGGTCAAAAGCGTCATCTCAAGGCGACAGCAGGACGGCCGGTGGATATGCTCGGTGCCGTATGGTTATGTGATGAAAAATCATAAGCTGATGACCTTTGAGATTGATCCGCCTGCGGCAGAGGTGGTGCGCAAGATCTTTGAACTCTACAACGACGGTTGGGGCTATAAGCGAATCGCTAACTACCTGACGGAGCGTAGCATCCCGACGCCGCGCAAGCTGGAAGCAATGCGCAAGGAAGCGATGGGCGAGCCGGTGATCCGGCAGGGCAAGGACGAATGGGCGATTGCCTCGGTGCAGGGGATTCTGAGCAACGATTTCTATATCGGCACGCTGCGGCAGGGCAAGTACAGGCGCAAGGGTATCAACGGTAAGGATGAGCGGATCGACGATTCCAAGCATCTGGTGTTTGAGAATCATCATGAGCCGATCATTGACTACCGGACGTTTGCCTACACGCAGGAGCAGATGGGCAAGCGTTCTAAGACCTGCTACAACGGCATCCGCAAGTATGAAGCGCCGTACTCCGGCGTGCTGTATTGCGGGGATTGCGGCAGCCCAATGTTCTCGCTCAGCCGTCCTGATCTCGCTGCGGCGTATCACTGCGGCACGTATCACCGGCGCGGACTTAAGGGCTGCTCGTCCCATCACACGCGGGTGGATTTTCTGGACAGCATCCTCAAGCTGTACATCCGCAAGATCAAGGACAATAGTGCGCACATGATTAAGGCGCTGGAGGCTTCGATCAAAGACGAGAAGGCCAAGATCGACGAGGGTGAACAGACGCAGGACATGCTTCGCCGTCAGATCGAATCCATCAAGGGACAGCTCAAGGTGCTCATGCGCCAGAAGATCGCGGAGCTGACGCGCAAGCCGGATCAGGAGGAAATGATCAATGAGATGTACGATGGTCTTGAGGCAGAGTATTATGCAAAGATCAAGGGGCTTGAAAGCCAGCTAGCGCTGATGGCAGATCACCGCAACAACGTCATCCGAATCAACCGCGTGGCGAAGACGGCGCTTGATATCTTCGACGAAATCTTAAGCAAGAAAGGACTCAGGAAGAGGGATATCGAATTTATTGTAGACAAGATAGTGGTCTACACGGATCACATCGACATACAGCTTCGAAGCGACATTGATGCACTGCTGCATGTATCACAGAGTGAAGAAATTGAAAAAGCCGCGAATGGCGAGCATTCGCAGCTGAGCAGAAAGGTGAGAAATCATCCGGAAGACCAGCGGCGTATCAACACTTTCCGATGCGGCGACCCGCTGGAGATTTATACCGATAAAGACGGAGAGGTCATCCTCAAGAAGTATTCGCCGATTGGGGAGATTTCAAACTTTGCAAAAGACTATACCGAATCGCTGTTCAGGTCTCTGGGGCATATTGCCTGCATCACGGACAAGGACATGATCGTATCGGCCAGCGGCGTATCGCGCAAGGAACTCTGGGAAAAGCCAATCAGCCGCGATCTGGAGCAGGCGATTCAGTCGCGGCAGGTCGTCACGGCAAACCGGGGCAATGGAACGCGTCTGGTGCCGGTGACCAGTGAAGAGGACGCTCAGGCGTACACCGCGCAGGTGATCTGCCCGATCATCGCAGACGGAGAGTCCATCGGCGCAGTCGTGCTGCTCTCGCGCGAGCCGGCTGCAAGGATGGGCGATACGGAACTGAAGGTGGCGGAGACCACGGCGAGTATCGTGGGCAGACAGATGGAGCAATAAAAAAGATAAGGGATCGCATGACATGCGGTCCTTTTTATGTGAATGGAAGGAGCAGCACAGCCATACAATGGGATGGAATATGGGCGGACAAAATAACACGTGCGTTTATGCGCGAAAGGACGGAGATGAAAAAAAGATGGGCAAAAAACTATTGGAAGCCTCCAAATTCCCTTGACATCTCGGATGGTTATGATATAATATTACCAAACTAAGGAGTTGGATTGCTGACTCCATCCCGCAGAACGTTGCTTTGCGGGAAAAACGCGGTTCGCCGCAAAATAAAAAAAGGAGGTTTCCCTATGAAGAAGATCCTCTCTCTGGTCCTGGTTCTCGCGATGATCGTGATCGCGGGCTCCGCTTTCGCTGAGGAGAAGATCACGCTGAACGTGTGGTCCTTCACCAATGAGCTCGAAGGCATGATCGAAAAGTACTACAAGCCGTCTCATCCGAACGTTGAGATCAAGTACACCATCTATCCGACCGATGGCGGCGAGTACACCTCCAAGGTCGATACCATCATGGCTGCTGATGCCGCCGGCGCTGAAGCGCCCGACATCTTCACCCTCGAGGCGGCCTTCGTTAAGAAGTACGTCAACAGCGATGTCACCGCTGACCTGATGGGCACCGTGGGCATCACCGAGGAAGAAGTCGCTGCTGCGATCCCGGTCATGAAGCAGATCGGCACCAGCAACATCAACGGTCAGCTCAAGGGTCTGTCCTGGCAGGCCACCCCGGGCGCCCTGATGTATCGCGCCTCCCTCGCCGAGAAGTACCTGGGCGTCACCTCTCCGGAAGAATTCCAGGAGAAGGTTGCTGACTGGGATCTGTTCATGGAGACCGCCGCGGAGCTGAACGAGGCTTCCGAAGGCGCCGTGAAGATGGTCGTCGGCGCTGGCGACATCTGGAACGCTTACAACTACGGCCGTGAGCAGGGCTGGGTTGTCGACGGCAAGCTCGTCATCGACCCGATCCTCTACGA
>JAFXCE010000065.1 GCA_017521565.1 Clostridia bacterium
TACAAGGCCGGTGAGTTCATGATCTGGACGGACGGTGCGGTGTACAGGTGCGTGGAGGACACGACCTTTACGCCGTGGGCGTATCCGGCGGCGTGGGAGGTAATGTGAATGCGGAATTCGGAATGCGGAATTGAGAGAGTGGGGCGGTTGAGTGAGTGAAATCAAGCGAGTGAAGGCGATCAATGCATTCGGGGTGATGGCGCGTCAGCTGCCGTGCGTGGTGGGCGACGGGCCTGCCTTCCCCGTTGAAAGCGCGGTGGGCGAACTGTTCATGGACGCGCTGAGCGGCCGGGTATTCAAGTGCACGGGCGCGGGGGTGTGGATCGAATTGGCTGAGATGACCGCCGTGTCTGCGCTGCAGGAAGAGGTGGCGCAGCTGCGGGAGATGGTGGAGGCAATGAGGAAGGAGGGCGAAAATGAGGCTTGAAACGGTATACCAGACGAAGAACCGGTGCTACATCAAGGGCCAGAGCGCTGACCAGATCGGCATCCTGGTACACAGCACGGGCGCAAACAACAAAAACGTGAAGCGGTACGTGGACGCGCCGGAACTGCTGGGCGTGAATCAGTACGGCAACCACTGGAACAGCGAAGCAGCCGACAAGTGCATGCATGCCTTTATCGGTTTGGACAAGAACGGGGAAATGATCACCGTCGAAACGCTGCCGTACGAGTTTGCGTGCTGGGGCAGCGGCAAGGGCAAAAACGGCAGCTACAACTACAACCCCACGGCCCACGTTCAGTTTGAAATCTGCCAGGGCAGCAACACGGACGAGGCGTATTACCGCCGCGCGATCAAGGAAGCGGAAGAATACTGCGCGTACCTGTGCAGGAAATTCGGCTGGAAGGCGGACAGGATCACCAGCCACAAGGAAGCGGCTGACGCGGGGTATGCGTCCAACCACGGAGACCCGCAAAGCTGGATGGAGAACTTTGGAGACGACATGAACCAGTTCCGCGCGCGTGTGGCTGCGCTGCTGGGCGAGGAAACGGAGGAAAACCCGATGCGTGAGTACGAGGTGACGGGCGTTAACTTGGCCTTGCGCAAGGGCATGAGCACGTCCACCGCCGTGCTGGCGCGCATGGCTACCGGCACGCGGGTGCAGGGCGTGGAGGCCGGCGACGGCTGGGTGCAGGTGCAGTATGGCAATCTGACCGGCTACAGCATGGCGCAGTATCTGCGCGCGGTGGAGAAAGCGGAAAATTCACCCCCTACCCCCTCCCCTGCGGAGCCGACCGACGCGGAAAAGCTGGCGCTGCTGTGGGCGTGGTATAAGGAGGAGCACGGCTGATGGAGCAGATTTTGCGCATTGAGCATGAGCTGGCGGAGATCAAGGCGCATCAGGCCGCGTCGGACGAACAGCACAAGACGATCTTCACGCGCCTGGCCCAGCAGGACAAGCTGCTGGAAAGCGTGCACTCTCTGGCGCTGTCGGTCAGCACGCTGACGGCGGCTCAGGAGCAGATGGACGACAAGCTGGACGGAGTGAGCAAGGATTTGCAGGAAATCAAAGACAAGCCCGGTCGCCGGTGGGAAGGCCTTGCCGACAAGGTATGGCTGACGATTGCCGGTGCGCTGATCGGCGCGCTGCTGGCGCATTTCGGGCTGTGAACGGAGGGTAAAGTATGAATTTCGATATTTTCGCAATTATCCAGGAATACGCGGTGATGGCGGTCGCGGGTGCGTGCTATCTGCTGGGCGCGCTGATCAAGCACACGACCCCGGTGGATAACCGGTGGATCCCGCTGCTGCTGTTGCCGGTGGGCGTGGTGGGCGTGCTGTGGATCAACGCCTGGGAGATCACGCCGGACACGATCATGGGCGGTATCTGCTCGACGGCGCTGGCGGTGTACGCGCACCAGACGGGCAAGCAGACCGTATCGATCATGGGCGAGGGGTGACGTGGTGACGCGGTCGGAGATCAACGGCATCATCGACGAGCACATCATGGACGAGAGAGACCGGTACATCCTAAAGCGCAAACTGCTGGACGGCGCGCATTACCCGCAAATTGCGGAGGAAATGGGCGGCGCGTGGTCGCTGAGCTGCGTGCAAAAGCGCGCGGCGGCGGCAAAACGGGTGATCGGGCGATATCTGGCCGGGGCTTAGGCTCCGGCCTTTTTTTGTTTGCAAATATCGCAAAAAATCTCGAAAAAATTGTTAAAACCCCTTGTAAAATCACTCAATGAGTGATATACTATAATCAGCTGGATGAGGGAAGGGAAACAAAAGCCCACCGGGAAACCACCGAAAGGAGCATCACAATGGCTATCGCAAAAGTAGATATCACCTGCAAAGATTGCGGCTGCACCTTTACCCACCGTAAATCATGCCATAGTCGGCCCGAAGCAGACGACTATGAGCGCTGGGCTTCTCGCAACATCACGATCTGCCCTGAATGCAATCACAAGCATAGAGTCGCCGCCATGGTCGACACGTTGAAGCAGCACGGCTTTGCGCTCCCTGAACTGACCGGTGTGAGCGATAAGCAGATTGCCTACGCTCAGAGCGTCCGAGAGCGCTACTTGCTCGATAACCTCAACCGTGTCGACAAATATCGCAGATTTCAAGGCCGCCTCAACGACGCTGAACAGATGGCCCAATTAGCGCAGGTTTGCACTGAGCAAGGGACAACGGTGGAAGACGCTATCAATGAGTACAAGCGGAGTATGGGCTTTGACACTATGCAGATAATGCTGACCAGTGCCAACGCCGGCGAGATCCTCGACGCGCACGCCCACCATTAAAAAAGGAGGCGACTGACCATGGACACGATCAAGGAGCTGCGGACGGCTGCGGGCATGACACAACAGGCGTTTGCTGAGTATTTCGGCATACCCAAGCGCACCATCGAAAACTGGGAAGCCAGCGCCGACGTAAGGGCAAAACGCGGCTGTCCTGAGTACCTTTTGCCCCTGATCCGTTACAAATTAGAAAAAGAGGGAATCATACAAGGATGATGCTCTGTTTTGCGATGAGTGATATACTATAATCAATCGGAGGGGCAAGGGACACAAGCCCACCGAGATGAAAGGAAGCAAGATTATGGATAACATGCTGTTTTACGTCCGGAACCTTAAGAATAGCGAAGAGGCTATTACCTTGCTGTATAACGCCGCGGCTTTAAATTTTGCATTTAGCGGAGATCAGCGCGTTATCTGGGAGGGTATCAAGGCGCAGGAAGAGGCGCTGACAAACTATTGCAAAAATGAGCGGGAACGGCTGGCCAAGATCATCCGGGAGAAAGGCCAAGTGGTCAGGGGCATGTCTATGGAAGGATGTCCTTTTGGAAGCGTGGTCTATGATCTTGACGGCGAAAAATACGAAATCAAAACCGAATTCGGCGCAGTGACGAACATCGATTACCTCGAAGTGTGAGAAAAGCGGAAATGGATAAAAAGTATACGACGCAAAAGGCCATCGACGCGCTGAACGAGCTGGATGCGGTGCTGGTGGAGAAGCTACGAGCGCTGTCGAGCGGGGACTCCTACATTGCATACATCCGGTGCCAGGACATGATCCGGCAGGTCAGGGAATACCGCCACGGCGTGGAGCTGCTGGAGGAAGAAATAGCGATGTTATAATATTGACAAATAGGAGCACGCATGGTATACTAATCTTTGCTCGAGAATGTAGTATAGGCGGCTAAGACGCACTTGCTCTTCTTAAACCCGCGGGATGTAGGAGTCCCGCGGGTTTTGTTTTCAAATTTTATGCACATAAAGCATTATATCATAAATACCTCTTTTGACAGCACTGCTATAACACGGCAAGCCTCGGACACACGTCCGGGGATCTTTTTTTGTGCGCAAAACTGCGGAGAAATTGCAACGTTATTGCGATGATCATGCAACGCCCTGCCGGCGCGCGGAAGGGGGAAAAACGGGATAATCGGGGCGAGGTGATGGAAATGACCAATTATCCGTACCAGTACCAGCAGCCGTGGATCGGCTATCAGCAGAGGCCGCAGCAGCAGTGGTATCAGCCGCCGGTGCAGCAGCCGATGCAGCCCGCACAGCCCATGCAGACCGGACAGCCCGTGCAAGCGGTGCTCGTAACCAGCCGCGCAGAGGTGGAGGCCGCACAGATCCCCTTCGACCCGAACGTGGTGACGGTCTATGTGGATCAGGCACACGGCGCAATCTACACCAAACGCTTTAACCAGATGACCGGCGGCGCTGATCTTGACGTATACAGCCGCCAGACCGCACCAGCGCAGGAAGCTGCGCCTGAACCCGTAGCTGATCGGATCGAAGATCTGGCGCGCCGCGTGGAGGCGCTGGAAGCCCGGAAAAGCGGCAAAAAGGAGGCGGCTGAATGAATCCGATGGCAATGGTGATGCAGATGATGCGCACGCGCAACGGCAACCCTGCTCCGCTGCTGGAGCAGCTGGCGAGGCAGAATCCCGCAATGCGTCAGGCGATGGACATGGCGCGGGGGAAATCTCCGCAGGAGCTGAGGCAGATCGCCGACAACATGGCGCGGCAGCGCGGCACGACGGTGGACAACATCATCAAGCAGATGGGTTTTTGACGTCAACGGGGCTGCAGACCCGATGACCATATAAAAAGAAAGGGGATAACCTATGGATAACGAATTTGCAACCGGCTATGCGCTGGGCCAGAACGACAGTAATTCCAACAACGGCATGTTCGGCGGAGACTGGGGCGGCCTGCTGGCCATTCTGGTGATCGCGGCGCTGTTCGGCGGCGGCTTTGGCTTCGGCGGCTTCGGCTTTGGCGGTGGCGGCGCTGGCCTGCAGGGCATGGTCACCCGTGCCGACATCAACGAGGGCTTTGCCTTCAACAACTTGCAGAACGGCGTACTGTCCATCCAGCAGGGTCTGTGCGACGGCTTTTACGGCGTACAGGGTCAGCTGGCCAACATGGCGGCGCAGCAGGCAAGCTGCTGCTGCGAGACGCAGCGCGCGATCGAGCGCGGCTTTGCCGAAGTCGGTTACAACATGGCTAACCAGGCGTGCGAGACCCGCAACCTGATCCAGTCGACCACGCGCGACCTGATCGACAACCAGAACGCCAACTTCCGCGCGCTGATGGACTACCAGGTGCAGCGTGAGATGCGCGACAAGGATGCGAAGATCGCCGAGCTGCAGAACGCTGCCAGCCAGGCGGCTCAGAACAACTACCTGGCCGCGCTGTCTGAGGCGCAGACGGCTGAGCTGATCCGCCGCATCAATCCTACGCCCGTGCCGTCCTACAACGTACCCGCGCCGTATCCCTACGGCGGCTGGAACGGCAACGGCTGCGGCTGTGGCTGCGCTGCCTGATCCCCGGTTGACGGGTGACGAAATTCGGGGAGGGGTATACCCCCTCCCCTGAGAAAGGAGAACAACGCTATGAGCAAATATGTATGCAAGCTGTGCAACCGCGCCGTGTATTCACAGGCCGTGACCTTTGCGGACGGCACGCTGACGATCAACATCCCGGCTGGCTCATACAGTCGCGGCTGTGATTACTGCCTTGTGATCACGCAGGCGATCCCGGCGGAAACGACGATCACCGCGCCTGTGGTGGTCACGATCGGCGATGGTACGGAGGAATATCCGCTGCTGACGAGCTGCTGCGCGCCGGTAACGGCCTGCGGCATCCGAACCCGCACACGCTATACCGTCCGCGTGGCGACCTCTGCCACGGGCGGAAGCTTCCGGATGCTGGGCCGTCCGTACTGCTCGCCGGATTATGCGCTGGCCGCGATTGACGGCACGGCGCCGGCGGCTGAAGGGGGTGCTGTTGGATGAGGCCGGGACTTAGGATGGCGATGATGACGCGTGAGGAAGAAAATCGCCGGAAAATCGGTTTTGGCGAACGTGACCGGGAACAGCAGCGCCGGGAACCGATGCGCAGCAGACCCATGCGCGACGAAGGCGGTTATGACGATGACATGCGGTATAACTATGATGATGACGATCGCCGCATGATGGGTGATGAGCCGTACGGCGATCCGGCAGAAATGCGTCGTCGACGCGACAAAAAAGGCCGGTATATGGGGTATGATGAAGAGCCGGAAATGAATTACCCGACGGACAACATCGTGCCCATGCCGCGCCAGTGGCCGCAGCGGGCCGGAATGAATTCCGCCGAAAAAGGCCATGAGCAGCAGAAAGTGCAGGCAGGCGGGACATTTTGGATGATTCCCCCGGAAGGCACTCAGAAATTGAGCCGGGAAAAAGCCGAACAATGGGTGAAAAAGATCAACCGGCGCGGCGGCGGCTGGACGTGGGAAGATGCGAAGAGGCTGGGCGAAGAATGTGGCGTGGGCGAAGGCCAGGACATGATCAACTTCTTTGCGGCGCTGAACATGATGGCGTCCGACTATCGCGACGTGGCGCGCAAATACGGCGTAGACAACGAAAAGTATTATGCGGCGCTGGCGCTGGCTTTCTTGCACGACAAGGACGGGAAGCGCCCTTCTGAAAAGCTGGCGGCTTACTATAAATATGTAGTGCCGCACGACGAGGATTAAAGCATGCTGACGCTTGAGTGGGTGATGGAGCAGCTTGAGCGGACGCGTACGGGAACGCAGACGATGCAGGCAGCGCGGGACTTCGCGCTGCTGTGCATCTGCCGCGATGAATTAGAAAAAATGCAGCAGCCGCGAGAAACGGAGCCCCCGAAAAAAAATACCCCCCTACGGGGGGTAGATGAAATTGAAGAGGCGATAACACAATTTGTCGCCAGAACGCCGGAGGAAAGGCAGCGGGTGCAGGATGCGAAGGTGATCACAAACATCATCAGGCAGAAAGCCTGACCCCTTTTTTGACCCCCTGCAGAAAGAACAAAAGGGGTCAAAATGAACGGAATGAACGACAATAGAAACGAAAAAGCCCTTGCAAACCGTTGATTTGCAAGGGCTTTTCTGGTCGAAGTGGCGGGATTCGAACCCGCGGCCTTTTGGTCCCGAACCATTATATCGCAGTATGCGAAAACGCTTGTATATCAAGCATTTGCGAATGGCTTGACGTGGTTTGACCCCCGTTTTGACCCCCTGCGCTGCTTTTTATGGCGTTTTCGAGGCGTTCAGCGGCATTTTTTTCGCGCTCTGCGGTGAGGTGCGTATAGATTTGCATTGTCACCTCGCCATCGGCATGCCCCATCCATTTTTGTGCGGTTTTGACGTCAATACCGACATCGTAGAGCATGGTGCAATAGGAGTGGCGCAGATCATGGGGACGAATGGTTATATCCTGCCACGGCGGGAGCTTGATTTGCTCGGCTTCGATGTGGCGGCCTGCGGCGGTGAGCGCTTCATATTGTTCGATACGCTGCTTGTGTGCTTTGGTGCGACCGTACCAGCGTTTTTGACAGCCGTTATGTGTGCAGTTGAGCGCATTGATATAGCTTTCCCACGCACGAGACCAAGAGGATTCAGACATCATATGACCATTGACGTCCTGAAGCAAAAGACCGTGAAGGCCGCGCAGTTCCTCGGCCAGATCGCCGATCAACGGCACGGTACGCTGCCCGGCTTCCGTTTTGGTGGAGACAATAACAGGCGCGCCCCGGGGGTTATACCGGACAGAATGGCGAACGGTGATCGTGCGGGCAATGAAATCAACATCGCGGTCGATATCGAGAGCAAGCGCTTCACCCCGGCGCAATCCTGCGTATAGCATGACCATTACAGCAGGCCGTATGCGGTGCTGCGTCCGATGGATCAAATCACGCTCTTCGGTGGTGATTGCGCGGTGTGTGCCTTTCTTGCCTTTGGGCGGCTTTGCTTTGATGGTCGGATCATGCAAGATCACCCGATCCGCCAATGCAAACAAGAAAAGGCCCTTAATCGTATCGCGCATGTCGCAAATATAAGAGTGGGACATATCTTGTGCCGTGTTGTAAAAATTCTGGATATCAATCGTGTCGACATCCTGCATGGCTCTTTCTCCGATATCTTCAAAGGCGCAAAAGCGATTGAGGATGCGGACACACTGATCATACGATGCGTCGGCGAGATGTGCCTTATATGTGGCGACCCATCGCAAAGCATATGATTTGACAGTCAGGCCTTCGGCTTTTGCGCGCATGCCTGCCTCAATTTTGCGGCGGTATTCGTCGCGTTTTTGATACGCCTCTTTTTGCGTTGCGCCGTAAAAATATCGGCCTTGATACTTACACCGATAGCGCCCGTCAGCGCGCTGGGTGAGTTTGGGGCGGGGCACTGGATCGCCTCCTTACGATATCGGCAGCCACTCCCACGGCGGCTGGATCATCATGCCTGTGATGAAAAACGCAATACTCAAAATGATACACAGGCGGAGCATGGCGTAAAACACATCGTGGCGGCGCTTGTCGCTATCGGCGCGCTGTGTCTGGGCAAGATCGGCGCGCTTTTCCGCATCGGTGGCGCGGGTCATGAGTACGCGATTTTTCTCGCGGGTGTCTTTGAGGTCGCCCTTGAGATAGCCGACGGAATTCCTGTAGGTTTCATCACGCTTTTCGAGGGCGGCGGCGTGAGTGCGTTCGAGGGAAGCAATGGCTTTGTCAAAACTGGCCTGCAGCTCCGTGCGCAGCTGCATCTCGTAGGTGATGCGCGCCTCGTAGTGTTCCTTGTTGATTTTCTCCCGGCGCTCGAATTCGGCAAGCAGCGCGTCGGTACCCTTTAAGCCGACTTTTTCGGCAGCAAGAAGCTCCTGCTTGCCGACGTCGTCGAAAATGTCGCGCATTTTACCGCCAAGGGCAGTTACTACGGTTTCGAGATCGTCAATGCTGGGGTTGGATTTATCGTTAAACCAACGGTTGATTGTGGACGCGGTGATGCCGGTTTTTGCCTCCAAATCTTCGTAGGTCATGCCTGCAGCGGCTCGTAAATCCGCCAGATGCTGTAAAACTATGGTTTTCATGCGCACTCCTTAAGAAATATTGGGGTGTATGCAACAAAAACAACGGTTGATGCAATGCCGTTGCAAAATCTATGATGGACGCAATGCCTTTTGCATGGCATGATGTAGCCAGCGGGACAGACCGCAAAAACGTACGACAGGAGGCACTGCTATGACGTATGACCGTGACTGGTGTTTGACGAGCGAGGCCGTGAACCAGATTGCCCGGGCGATGGAGCTGGCCGACGCGTTGGAGGACTGCATCGACATCTACATGCAGGAGATTGCGGAGGATGATCCGCTGTCGGTGCAGCTGCTGGCGCGTGGGATCCTGGCGCAAAGGCTGAGTGATCGCGATTGACGTGGAGGCAGGAGCTTGCGCGGCGCGACACGCTGGGACCGTCGGACGACCTGCGCGACATGGTGGCCGCGCTTGACTGGGCCGGACGGGAAAAGCTGCGCGCGTGGCTGATCACCCATCAGGACACGCCGGACGTGGAGGATCCGGAAACGCTGGCGGCGGCGACGGCGGAAATCAAGGCGCTGCTGCCGTGGGTCAAGACGGAAGAACTGAGGTGTCTGGTGCGGGTGGTGAGGGCGTTTGCCGAAAGGCGGTAATCATTTGAAAGAAAAGGACGGCTTTCCGCTATATGGTGTGAATTGCACGGCCCCGCCAGAAATTTGAATCCAGAAGCCTTCCTTGCAATCAATGGAAACGTAACGATCCATTGATGAATTGTACATCCAATGGTCTGGGCCGCAGATGGTGGCATGAATCGCTTTGGGCGCTAACACCCAATCCAAATCAACGCCGTTATCACCCATTTCGTTGGAATAGATGATCGTGTTGTAACGATCAGAGCGAGATGAGATTGTCCAATAACCGGCAGGAATGTCTTCGCCAATCTTCCATGTGCCGTTTGGCACGATGACTTCCTGCCAATCCTGAGATTCCCACATGGCGAGGTTAAGCTGGTCTTTCAGCGAAACCAGATCCGCGTAGGTCATGCCGGACAGATCGATATCCGCGGCAGCGGTGGAAAACAAAAGCAGGGAGGCGGCCCCAAAAGCCATGAGCCTACGCATAAACAACACCTCCGTAACTTAACGCCAGGATTTCGTGGAATTTCCGGGTAACGATATGATATGATGATAACGAAAACAAACGTTCCTGTTTTTTGACGCAAAGGAGTGTGACCCGTGATGGAAAAAGAGTTCGCTCGGCTGTTGGAACAAATGAACGATGAAGACAAGCGCGATTTACTGGAACTGATGCGCACGATCACGAACGCAGACGTCGATCACGGGTTGCAGTTTTTGCAGGGGACGTATCCGTTTCGCGTTGCCTGATCACGGTCGAAAAGGCTGGTTTTGTTGGAATCCTTCATGCGGTCGACTGAAGGACAGGTGTGGTAGTGGAATTTGTCAGTATTCATGTTTCCGACATAATACCGGTCAGCGGTGACGGTGAAACGATCGCCGTCGGATGAAATGGTAATGGTACCGTTTAGCTCGGTGGAAGCCCTGCGGGGGTATGGACGGGTTTTGCTGCTGCTGTCGGGTGCATTGTCGCAACAATAAATGAAAAACCGCACATAATGGGGAATCGTAAGGGTCGGCGTAATCGGTGCGAAAAGCACAAGAGCGTCGGCCCTTTCGTTCATCGCGCCAATGGTGACTATGCTCTTGCCGTATGTGATGGTTTCAGCGTCACCGGCCCAAACAGTGTGTTCCCGCCCGTTTGCATTGACGACAGCGCGTGCGCCCGCCTGATCATTGATGACGGTGATGGTAAGATCAGCGCGAGCAAAGACGGGGAAAAAGAGCAGTAGCAGCAGGGCAAGGAGGCGTTTCATGATTGACCTTTCTGTTGCGCGGCTTTATAGCGCGCGTAGGACAGAATTTCTTCCCGCAATTGATCGCTGGGCAGGGCGCGGAAAGCCGCCATCATTTCTGCGTCGAGATCAGATACGGGTGTAGAGGGGGTGGGTTCATCGCGCCCCAAAATGTAATCAACGGAAACGCCATAGTATTCGGCTAAGATGCTTGCGTAATTGAGACGCGGCGTGCGAGATCCGTTTTCGTAGCGGGTAATTGTAACCCTTGGTATACCGGTAGCGTCGGCGACTGCTTCTTGTGACATGTGCAGGGATTCGCGCAATGCGACCAAACGATTTGCTACTTTATTATCCATACTAATATCACCATCCTAATTGTACCATTCGGTAGCAAAAAAAGATAGAACCGAATGGTACATTTTTTTATAAAAAGGTATTGACAAATGTACCGTATGGTACTATAATCTAACCGTACCGATTGGTACTGAAATCTAAACAAAATGAACCGAAAGGAACATATACAAGAAAGGAGAGACTGGATGAACATTCGTGTGCGTCGCGAAACGATCGGCATGAATCAGCAGGAACTTGCAGACGCCGCAGGCGTATCCCGCGTTGCAATTACGCGTTATGAATCAGGCCAGCGTGTTCCGCCGCTCGATATCGCTGTAAGGATTGCGGCGGCGCTTGGTTGCAAGGCAGATGATCTGATCGACCATAAGGAAAACTAACCCCCCACCCCATCATACCATCCCCGGGAGGTGATCCACACGGCAGAAATTACTTACAAAGACCTGAAATCCGCACGGGAAAAGGCGGAACTGTACCAATACCAGGTGGCGCATCTGCTGCACGTATCAGAGGATACGGTGTCGCGGTGGGAGCGGGGCGAAATGGCCCCGACGCCCGACCAGGTGAGCGAAATGGAAGCGCTATACAAGGCTCCGGGCCTGTGGTACGGGTGGATGCGGTACCAATATAAATCGTTCCGCGACCGCTACCCGGAAAAGCCCGAGGGCGCGGAGCTGGCGCTATCGATGCTTGACGCTGGTTACCAATTGCAGGACATGATGAAGCGGCACGAGGACGCTTTGCGGGACGCGCTGGACGGGCGGATAGACAATGCGCGCCAGTTTGCGGAATACATCAAAGAAGCCAAGGAAGCGCACGCCGCGCTGGGCGTGATGCTGGCGAAGGCTGAGTGCAGGGAGGATGGCTGAAATGTACTATCTTAAGGACATCGTAACGGGTCAATACGCGGCGCTGAAGAAGCGCCGGGGCAAGGTCAGAGTGGAGTACAGGGACAGGCCGGACAACGCGACGTTCTGGTCGGAGGTGGACATCGCCGCATACGCGCTTGACCGGCTGGAAAAATCGGGGGCCATACCCCCTATGACGCTGGCGATTGTGGGGGAGGAAATATGATCGAGCTCAAAGCGGTCTACCATGACCGATGCGAAACGGAGACATACCCGGACGACGCGGCGCTGCATGACGTGGCGGTAAAGGCCGACGAACACAGGGCGCTGGGCGCAATCGAAATCAAGATCAAAATTGAACGGGAGGCATAAGAGCATGACGGCATACAGACCACGGCACAACCAGGCCGCAGCGATGCGCATCCGCCGCAGGAAGCAGGCGCGGCAGGATATCCTTTCCGGCATGGCTGCCGGGCTGATGCTCGGGCTGCTGATCGGCGCGATGTTCCTGCTCCCCGGTTGAGTTACCCGCTTGAGGTCGGGCAAAGCCCGACTAGCAGGAGCAAATATTTATATTTGCCCTGCGTACCCAGCGCACGGCCTTGCGCCGTGTGATGGGCGACAACAGAGGTCGGGCAAAGCCCGACTAAGCGGATGCAATGCTTGCATTGCGCCGCTGTACCCGCGACGCGCCTTTACGGCGCGGGGCGGGCGAACCCCGCCTGAAGATGGCTGGATGGCTACCAGCCGAAACGCTCCATTGCGGAGCGTCGCGGGAAGCCCTGGACCAGTTTCTCGCGTGAGTATCCTCCTCATGACGCTACAAGCGTCTGACGCTTACATACACCTCCTGTGAGCGTCGCGCGCCTCGGGTCACGCCGTGGCCATAGCGGCAAAAACCTGCTAAGGCGCGCTATCCGCCGGTTTTGCGGTCAACGGACGTCTCCCCCGTCCGGCAGGGTCAGCACCTGCAACCGGTGCCACATACACGGGCGGCAGCCCGGAAAGGAGGCACAATGTACCACTTAGAGAGGCTGATGAGCGTACAGCAGGCGATGCAATACATCCCGCTGGGCAAAACTAAGATGGTGGAGGTTTTCCACGACATCGGCGCCGTAACGATTGGCAAAAAGCTGATGGTAACGGAAAGGCAATTGGCGCTGTATGTGCAGCGGCATAAGACGCAGCAGGACGATGAAACGCAGCCGAAAAGAAAAAAGCCCAGGCCGAAGATCGACACGGACGGGCTGCTGAACGAATTTGGACACATACCCACACGCCGCGAAATGCGGGAAAAGGACAAAAAGAAGGGAGCAACGAGCAATGGCAAATCAGGTTCCGGCAAAAGTTGAACTTATCCTGTCGATGCGCAAACAGGGCATGACGTACAGGGTGATTGGCGAGGCGCTGCACATGTCGGGCGAAAACGTACGGCAGACGCTGCTGCGCTACGCTGGCGACCGGACGACAAAGCCCCGGAAATATCACATGAGCGGCGAGAGGGTCAACGGCAAGGCGTTTTGCTTTGAAGGACTGGAGCAGTGGCGGAAGGCACACGAAATGAGCGTGTACCGGGTGCTGAACAATGCGGGCATAGTACCGCCTAACGGGGGTACGTACCGGTATATGATCGGGAAAAAATACTCGGTCGATCTGGACGATGTGAAGCGACTGCTGAACTACACGGGGCTGACTTTCTGGGAGGCGTTTGGCGATGGGACGATCGGCCGCGGTACGCGATGAAATGATCGCCATGTGGCGGCAGGGGCTGACATATGAGCAGATCGGGCGCGCGTACGGCATGACCGGGAAAGGGGCTTATGCCTACGTCCACTACAAGCCGCGCAAGCAGCCGCCAGACTGCATATACCCCGGGCTGCGTGACTGGCTTGACCGACACGGCACGCGCGCGGAGCTATACGGGGGCGCGGGATTCCGATGCAGCAGAAAAGTGTTTTACGGCAAGCTGCGCGGGGGCTCGCCGCTGACGCTCGGCGATATCAGGCGGATCATACGATATACGGGGGAAACGTTTGAACAGCTTTTCGGGGAGGGGGGTGCAGGAGGGTGAACAGTAAGACATGCAGGATTGACTATTCCGGCGCATGGGGCACATGGTCAGCCGGGTATCACGCACCGACGCTGCCGATGGACCGGAAGGCGTACGAAGAGCGGCTGCAGCTGCAGGCGCAACGGATGGCGGCAATCAAAAGAGCGGCGACCGCTGGAACGGTCAACCGCTGATGAAACGGCATTTGGGGAAATGCACAACCTCATTATAACACGGCAAGGGAGGTCTGACAAGTGCGACAGTATAAAGTATGCACGTTTTGCGGGAGTCATCTGGACTACGGCGAGCGCTGCGAATGCGACGGATACGAACAGCCGGAAATTGAAACGGCAAGGCGTCCGAATTTCAACCCCCTATACCCCCTGCCCGACTACACGTCAGACCCGAATGAATCGGCTGTAAGGCGCGCGTGGCGAGAATACTACATGAGGTAACGATATGACGACGGTGCTTGAAAACAGGATGGTGATCGGTGAATACTACGCTCCGGTTCCGGTCCCGATTGATTGGGCGGTATGCCCCGTATGCGGCGCAAAATGGGAGCGATACCCGGACGGCGACGCTGAGATTGACGGCAGGCCGTGGGAAAGCGGCATGTGTTCATCGCCGATCGAACCGAATGCGTGCGGCTGCTGGGCTTGCGCGATCGACAAGGCGGACGGCGAAACGCTGGCGCGGTTCATCGAGGAAAAGCGCTTGCAGAAAACGGCGCTGGAATGGGCGTTGATCAACGATTTCGACTGGCGGAATCATCTCAACGACGAATATGTTCCGGCGCTGTGGGACGCGATGAGGGCGCAGCTGATCCGGGAGGACGTGCTGCGGGATTACATTACAGATTGCGCTGACGTGGCGTTCATCGAATGGCGCCTGGGCGTGGAATAAGGAGGGCATATGGACGCATTCAACACCTTGAACGCGGTGGACGTAAACGGCCACACAGAGAAAAAGAACGGGTTGACCTATCTGAGCTGGGCATGGGCCTGGGCGGAGGTCAAGAAGCGATACCCGGAAAGCTACTACACGGTGTATGAAAACGCTGCCGGCCTGAACTACCACACGGACGGCAAAACGGCGTGGGTCAAAACGGGCGTAACGCTGATTGACGGCGAAAAGGCGCTGGAACACATTGAATACCTGCCGGTGATGGACATGCGCAACAAGTCTATTCCGGTCGGCAATATGACGTCGTTTGACGTGAACAAGGCGATTCAGCGCAGCCTGACAAAAGCGTGCGCGCGGCACGGCCTGGGGCTGTACATCTACGCCGGAGAAGACCTGCCGGAAGGTGAAGAGGCTGAAAAAAAAGTACCCCCTACCCCTCTCCCCCGAAAAATTACGGAAAGCCCCTCCCCGGTGACGGTGGAAAAGACGGCGACGGTGTACAGCCCGAAGGAGCAGATCAACGCGATCAAGCGGAAGTATGGTGTGGATGACGAGGGGTTCAAGCGCATTCGGCAGACGCTGATTCTGGGCGGGTGCATTGAGGATATCCCGTCGAGCAAGATGACGGAGGCCGATTGGCAGCAGCTTTTCCGGGCAATAGAAGTCAATTTCCCGCTGGATGAGGCAGGAGGGGCGACATGAGCGGCTTTGCGGATGCGCAATTGGTCGACATCCGGCCTGACGGCATCCTGTGGCGCACGGCGTACGACCCGGAGGTTGTACGCCAGCGCAGCCAGGCCGGACGGCTGTACATACGCGACGGGCGGATGATATCCGACCAGCAGCGGAAAAACATATGGGCGTTAATTGGTGAAATCTGCGCGCACAGCGGGTATCTCAAGGCTAAGGAAAAGAAAGAAGTCAACAACGCGCTGAAGATCCGCTTTTTGACGGAATGCTTCGATCAATTGACCGCGTCGGCCATCGGTCAGTTTTCCACGGGCGACGTTGACATGGAGACGGCGGCGCTATATCAGGGGTTTCTGATCGACTTTGTCGTATCGCACGACATACCGACGCGGCAGCCGCTCTTGTCGTACTGCGATGACATCCCGGCGGCGGTGTATGCGTGCCTGATGCACCACAAATGCATCATTTGCGGAAAGAAAGCGGAGCTGCACCACGTGGACAGGATCGGCATGGGCGGCGACCGACGCGACATGTGTCACATCGGCATGGAATGCCTGCCGCTATGCCGGGAATGTCACATGGAGGCTCATCAGCACGGCGACAGGGCGCTGATGGACAAGTATCATCTGGAAACGATCGTGATCGACCAGAAGATTGCTAAGGAATACAAATTGGGGAAATACAGGGAGGAAGCCGATGAAAGCATATAAAGGTTTCAACACAGATATGACTTGCCGTGGGTATCAATTTGAAGAAGGCAAAACATACGAAGAAGAAAAGGCAAGTCTATGCAACAGGGGTTTCCACGCATGCGAGGATCCGTTGGACTGTTTGTCTTATTATCCGCTTAATAGCAGCCTGTATCACGCGGTGGAATTGATGGATGTAGACAGCAAACGAGAACAGGACTCGAAAGTCTGCGCAAGAAGAATAAAAATCGGAGCCCGTCTGAGCATAAAAGATATCGTACAAATATCGGTGAAATACGTTAAATCTCATATTTCAGCCACTACGGGCTACAAGGCTCATGCAGCCACTACGGGCGACTGGGCTCATGCAGCCACTACGGGCGACTGGGCTCATGCAGCCACTACGGGCAACGAGGCTCACGCAGCCACTACGGGCGACTCGGCTCACGCAGCCACTACGGGCAACTGGGCTCATGCAGCCACTACGGGCTACAAGGCTCATGCAGCCACTACGGGCTACAAGGCTCATGCAGCCACTACGGGCAACTGGGCTCATGCAGCCACTACGGGCAACGAGGCTCATGCAGCCACTACGGGCAACGAGGCGATAGCGATAGCGGTTGGTATGGAATCGTGTGCAAAAGCTTCCCAAGGCGGATGGATAGTCCTGGCGGAGTGGGAGGAAAAGAACGATAAGTATACCCTTGCCGGTGTGAAATCGGCGCCGGTTGATGGGATCACGATCAAAGCAGACACATGGTACATGTTGAAAAATGGGGAATTTGTCGAAGCGGAGGATAACGAATATGAATAAGCTCATTTTGATTGGCAACTTGACGCGGGATCCGGAATTGCGAACGACGCCGCAGGGGATCAGCGTATGCGACTTTACGGTAGCGGTCAACCGGAAGGCCGGCAGCCAGCAGGAAACGGATTATTTCCGCGTGACGGCCTGGCGGCAGCTGGGCGAAAACTGCCACAAGTACCTGGCGAAGGGCCGGAAGGTGTTCGTATCCGGTGCGGTGTCAGCCAGAACGTATCAGGCGCAGGACGGTTCAACGCGCGTATCGCTTGAGGTTACGGCGGACGATGTGGAATTCCTGTCGCCTCGGAACGATGGCGCTACGCCTGCTCCGACCCATGCCGCGCCGCCGGTTATGCAGAGCGGCTACACGGTGGTAGACAACGATGAAATACCCTTTTAACGGAGGGACGTATGGATGAGTGGTTCAAGGGTCGGCTGAAGTGGCACAGATCGATCATGAAGCTCTCGGATGCGGAGGCCGGGCGGTTTGCCAAGGCGCTGTGGACGTATGCAGCGACCGGTGAAACGAGCGACCTTAGTGGACGGGAAAGCATCATGCTGGAGATGTGCATATCGACGCTCGACGAAGACCAGGCACACCGCACCAATGTATCGGCTGCCAGGGCGGCAGCCGGTGCGAAGGGCGGTAGACCCAAAACCTCAAAAGCAAACGAAAGCAAAAAAAGCAATTGCTATCCGGAAAAAGCAAACGAAAGCAAAAAAAGCAATTGCTTTAATAAGAAAGAAGATACAAGAAACAAGAAAGAAGATGCTGCTGACGCAGCATACGCGCGCGGCGGCGGCTTTATCTCAGACGACGACGCGGACGCGATCAACGGCGCGCTGAACGACGTATTCGACGAGGCGAAGCGTGCAGGCTTCCCCGACAATCAGGCGACGCTTGACCGCCTGAATGCGATGTGCGCGGAATACAGCCCGGAATGGGTGACGGCAGGGATCGCCGTATGCGTGGAGCGCGGCGCGTCGAATCCTGGATTTCTCGACGGCGTGCTGAAAAAGTACCGGGAGCAGGGCGGTGTGGATGATACACGCAGGACTGCAAGAAGCACGGAAGACGATTTGACGCCGCTGTGGGGGTGATGCGATGGAGCTGCTCCGCAACCGGGACGCAGAACTGGCTGTAATCGGGTTGGCGATGCAGGATCACGCCTGCGCGGTACAATTGGCGGCGTTGCCGGACACCATGTTTGTGCATCAGGATACGCAGGCGGCGCAAAGGGCAGTATTCCGCTGCCTGCAAAACGGCCAGCTCCCGGACATGATCACGTTGTCGGCAGAAATGGCGCGGGATATCGATCGGCCCGAACCTATGCTGATCGACTGCATGCAAAAGGGCTTCGCGCCGTCGATGTACGGGCAGTATCTGGGCATACTGGACGATTGCCGGATGCGGCGGTTATTGAAAACGCAGGGCGCGGCGCTGATCACGGCAGCCGGGGACCCTGCTTGCGCGGCAGATGCGGCGGCGGCGATGGCGGCGGAGGCGCTTAGGGGAAGTGAAATACAGACGGGATCGATCAGCGCGGCGGAAGCGGTGCGGGAACTGACGAAATCCCTGACGGAATCCAGGGAGGGACGTTGCTACACAGGTATTGCCGACCTTGACCGCCTGACGGGCGGTATACGGGGCGGAAAGCTGATTGTGATCGGCGCACGGCCCGGCGTGGGCAAAACGGCGCTTGCGATCCAGATGGCCGAATATGTGGCGCAGCACTGCGCGCCGGTGCTGTTTGTCTCGCTGGAAATGGACGGCGCGGAAATCATGAGCCGCATTGCGGCGGCAAAAAGCGGCGTGGACGTGCAATGCATGGAATCGGGCAACATGACGGACGATGAGGCAATCGCCGTGGGCGCAATCGTGCCGGAATTGTCTGCGATACCGCTGCGGATATCCACGCGTACCAATACCCCGGCGCTGATCCGGAAGGAAGCGGCGGCGATGCAGTACCGGGACGGCTTGGGCATGATTGTAATTGACTACCTGCAGCTTTTGCATGCATCGGGCAAATCATCCAGCCGCTACGATGAAATATCGTCGATCAGCCGGGATCTGAAACAGCTGGCGATGGATTTAGGCGTGCCAGTGCTGGCGCTGACGCAATTTAACCGGCAATCAGAAGGCGGGGTAAATGGCAAAAGCGAAAAGCGCAAGCCGCAGATGTCGGAGGCGAAGGAAAGTGGCAGCATTGAGCAGGACGCGAACATGTTTCTCACCCTATGGGAGCCACCGGAACCGTTTGAGGATCATTCCCCGGCCTGGTGGGCGAAACGCACGTGCGAGCAGCTGGATTGGGCGATGATGGCGCTGCACGTAGACAAAAACAGGCAGGGGCGCACGGGATGTATCTATCTGGGCTTTGACAGGCCGCATATGACGTTCCACTGCCTTGACAGGAGAGAAAAAGCATGATTGAAAAACGCAAATTCGTCTTGGACGGTCCTCCGCGGGGCCAGGGGCGCCCCCGATGGGGCAACGGACGCGCATACAAGGCGCGGGAAGACGTGTCATGGGAGAGCAGCATTGCGGCGGCGTATTGGCGGGATAATCCGCGGGCGCCGAAATACACGGGGCAGGTGCATGTGACTATCGAAGCATACCTGCCGATACCGCAAAGCGCTAACCGGGCCGCAAGGTTTGACATGGCAGCAAACAAGCAGCCGGCGCTGAAAAAACCGGACGTGGACAACGTGGCAAAGGCGGTGCTGGACGCCCTGAACGGCGTCGCATGGAACGATGACAAGCAGATTACGCTGCTGATTGTGCAAAAGCTATACAGCGATGACCCGCACCTGACGGTACGGCTGAGGGGCGTGTCGGAATAAAAACGGCAAGGGGGAATGCAACATGAAAACATACACGCTGCGGATGCCTGACGGGCGGAACTACGTGGTGGACGATGCGATTTGCGATCAGCTCAACCGTGAGCAGGGGCGCGAACGCGTGCCGGGAACGGTGCTGGACGGCCTGATCCTGATGAAATGCGGGTGCATCGCGATGGAAGCCGGGATGCGGGAATGCGAAAAGATGGCCAAAAAGCGCAAAGCATGGTCCCGGCTGCGGCCTGGCCAGAAGATGGTAGAAAACACGGTGGACGCGCTATTGGAAACACTGGAGGCGCGGCAGTTTATCAGCGCACAGAACAACTTCAACGCGGTGACGCTGACGGTTTCCTCGCTGCCGGTGCAGCAATACACCAACATCCGGCAGGATTACCTATCGGAGGTCACGAAGGCCGCGACGGCGAACTGCGCCGCGACGTGCGTGCTCACCCGTGACGAAGCGAAGCACTGCAAGCTGCGCCGGGCGTTGGATCAAATTCCGGGGATGAAGCAGGCCGCACGGGAGCAGGTGTTCGCGCTGGGCGGCTGCCCATATATGACGGTGGAGGGATGACGATGGACTACAAACGCACAATCCGCAAGCTGGTATGCTGCGCCACGCCGGGCGGGTGCAATGACTGCCCTGACAAGATGGACACGACCGGCTGCGGGGTCAAGCTGTACAGAGAGGCGGCGGAGACATTGAAGAACGCCGTGGTGGAAATTGAAGCTCTGAAGCACGCCATGGCGAAGGTTGATATAGACTGTGCGTACTGCGCGCACAAGGATGAGTATGCGCGGGAGTGCATGGCGGCGGACTTCGAATGTGAGCGGTGCACGGCAGCTGACTGCGCATGCCGGAAGTGCCGTGAAGCGCCGGGGCGGTGCTGGGAGTGGGGAGGAAGGAAAGGATGAAAGTCTTGGTCGCATGTGAGGAATCACAGGCCGTGACGAAAGAGTTGCGCAGGCTGGGACATGAAGCGTATTCGTGCGATATCATACCGTGCAGCGGCGGACATCCTGAATGGCATATCATGGGTGATGCGCTGGCGGTTGTCAATGGTAAATGCAAGTTTGCCACGATGGACGGCATACAGCATGAAATCGCTGAAACGTGGGATTTGCTGATTGCGCATCCTCCCTGCACCTACCTGTCGAACGCAGGTGCGCGGCACTTATGGAAGGGCGGCGTGCTGAATCAGGAACGATACGACAAAGGACTGGAAGCAAAGGCTTTCTTCATGGCTTTCTACAATGCAGACTGCGAACGCATTGCGATAGAAAACCCTATACCTAGTAAAGTGTACGGATTACCGCCTGTCACGCAATATGTACAGCCTTATGAACACGGGCATGAGTACACCAAACGCACGGGGCTATGGTTGAAAAACCTTCAACCGCTTAAACCGACCTGCGTTGTAAAGCCGATTGCGACATGGTGTCCATCTAGTTCATATTCTCACAAGCACGGCGAACAGCGCCGGGGAATGTTCACAACAGACCGTGCAAAAAACAGGTCAAAGACCTTCCCAGGCATTGCTAAGGCAATGGCTGAACAATGGGCGGGAATGTTAGAAAACAGGAGAGATGATGATGACCCGACCTGACGTAGACCAATATTTCCTGAACATCGCGGCTGCGGTGGCTGCGCGCTCTACGTGCCTCCGCCGCCAGTATGGCGCGGTGATCGTCAAGGACGGCGTGATTGTATCCACGGGATACAACGGCGCATGTCGGGGTGAGGCGAACTGCTGTGATAAGGGTGAGTGCGTCCGTGCGGCGCAGAAAATCCCGCACGGGGAGCGGTACGAGCTGTGCAAGGCCGTCCACGCGGAAGCCAACGCCATCATTAACGCCAACCGGGCGGACATGATAGGCGCTACGCTGTACCTGGCTGGATTCGAGGCTGGCGAACCAATCACGGCTAAGCCCTGCGCCATGTGCCACCGGATGATTCAGAACGCGCAGATTGGGCGCGTCGTTATGGCTGAAAAGGAAGGGAAATAACATGAGCGACCACGCCACCTATAAACACATGCGAGAATGGCCGTTTGATCTGCTGGACGACCTGTACGGCGAACCCGATAGAGCCTACGACAATCTGCCGGAAGACTTCGCCGGGAGCCTTGCGTATGTCATCGAATCGCTGTCCGAACGCGAAAAGACGTGCATCCTCGAACGCTACCGCGACCATGATTCACTGGCTGCCATCGGACAGCGCCACAAGGTTACAACGGAGCGTATCCGTCAGGTAGTCGGAAAGGCTGTGCGGAAGCTCCGCCATCCGTCCCGGATGCGAATCATCGAATACGGCGTTCATGGCTACCTTGCCCGCCAGACGGCGGAAGCGGCTGAAAAGGCTGGGCGGCGAGCTGCTTTCAAGGCCGTGGAGGACTACAAGCTCGGCCGTGCGCTCAACCCCGGCGACGCGGAAGCCGTGGAGCGGGAAAAGCTGTACAGCGTGCGCATTGAGGATCTGAACCTGTCCGTGCGTTCCTTTCATTGCCTAAAGCGCCAATGTGTGAACACCGTCGGCGACCTGTTGACCATGACAGCGGAGGAACTGGAACGCGTGCGAAACCTCGGCGTAAAGAGCCACGACGAAATCGTGACCGCGCTGGAACGCCTCGGCTGTAACTGCCTCCATTTGAGACGGAAGGAGCGGAAGACGAGTGGCTTCTGATACGGTTCGACCGATTGACGCGAACGCGCTGCTGCGAGAATACCCGGTATCGAATAACCCGGTGCACATAGCTGTAAAGTGCGTGCCCACCCTCGACGCTGTGCCGGTTGTGCAGTGCAGGGAGTGCAAGCATTATCGTGAATATGAACGTTGCTCAATGAGTGCTGTTTACCGCCATTGTGCCTTGCATAAGGGGCTTGCAATGGTCACTCCTGATAGCTTTTGCAGCTATAGTGAACGGAGGGAATGACATGTTCAACTGGTCGGCTTTCTGGCTGGGGATTTTGCTGGTTGGTATTGGTGCGATCGGTGCTGGTTTGTTAATGCTCGTTATCCTTTTCGGCTTCTGGGTGGAGGACAGAACTGGCATACCGGGGCTTGTTGTGGTGTTGGTATTCTTGTTTTTGAGCATTGCCGTTTTTTTCGGGTTCGCCACTGGAGAATGGGGGCGTGAAACGGCTGAATGGATTAACGCTATGTGGAACGGAGGAAACCAATGAAAGATGATCTTGTATCCCGTCAATGGCTGCTGAATGAATACGACCGACAACACAAAGGCCCACCCGGTGGTGCGCGTAAAATCATGGAGGAAGCTCCTGCTGTGGACGCAGAACCCGTGCGGCATGGGCGGTGGATTCGGATGGATGACACCTTTGCAAGATGGCAGTGTTCGGCGTGCGGTGCCAAGAATCACAGCGTCTGCTGGACATACTGCCCCAGCTGCGGCGCGAAGATGGACGGAGGGACGCGTGATGTGGAGTAAGCTGTTTCATTGTTGCCGTAAGTGGTGGGGCGTGAGATACATCCACTGCCCCGTGTGCGGCACACGCATGACTGACGAAGAAATCAGCGCGGGCATGAAATGGGCGATGGACGGAGGTACTGAAGATGGCCTTAACGCTTAAACAGAAAGCGGTTCTCAATCGCCATATCGGCGTGTTGGAGGGCATTAGCTGGGTAGCATGCATTGACGAAAAAATGCGCCCCATTGCCGAAGCGATCAACACTGTGTGCAGTGAGCTTGAAATGCTGCTGGATGATGACGGAGGTGCGGGAGATGAATAAAACGCCTGACGAGATCAAGCCGAAAGCGTACCATGTATGGGTAGAGCGAGGCGAAGGGTCAACAGTCGTTTTTGCGAAAAGCAGGAACGAAGCAAAGGTGATTGCTCTGGGCTGTGACTGCTGCGAAGATGCGCAATACATTGATATTTTCGCAAAGCGCATGAAGGATTTTGACCGATTGTACAAGGGCGAATCTGAAATTGACTGGTACGACCCGGAAACGCGAATTGCGCTTGTCCGTGACCACGGCTGGTCATGCCTCGAACCTTCGTGGGAGTGCGATAACTGCACTGCGAAAAATTATTGCATTTGGGGTGAACGATGAAAACGCGTGACGAGATCAAGAAGGGGCTGGAATGCTGCAGACAAGTAAATTGCCCTGGCGATATTTGCCCGTATTATTGCGAGGAATATTGCATAACCAACATGAGCGGCGATGCCCTTGCCCTCATCCGGCAGTCTGAAAGAGAGAGGGATGCCATGCTTGACAGCATGAAGCAAGACCCGCATTGTTGTTTCCATTGCAATGGGATTGGTTGTATCACGAGAAAAGCCCGAGGAGATGGAAGCTGCTTTGAATGGCGTGGCTTGGAGGAGGATGAAAATGAACGTGAATCCTGAAATTGTGGAAAGCATTAAAGTTGTAACTGACATCCAGATTGAAAACCGTGCCTTGATGAGATGCCCTGAATATGACGGGTATGAAGTCAAGACGAATCAACATTGTTACATGGTGCTGATCGAAAACGAACAGAACTGCTGCGAAACGTGGGGATACTTTGCCAGCAATGACAACGACCTTGGTCAATACGTTGGGAAGGTGCTTGCTGGCGTGTATCTCACCGATACGGCGCTCAACACGAAAAAAGTTGAGGAACTACACCTCGACGAAAGAGATATACAGTTTGTTGATTTTGTTTTTGCGGACGGCGACAAGCTCCAATTGGCTGTATACAATGCCCATAATGGGTATTATGGACATTCGATCCTTGTTATACGCGACGATGTGATCTTGAAGCAGGATACGCTTTGAGGAGGATGCCTGATGGCAACGCTGTGGGAATGGGTCATTATTGACCCTATTGGACGGCGCACGGTTGTGTGGGCATACACCCGGAATGCGGCAATAGCCAAGTACAGCCGCGCAAACAGAACGCCAGAGGATTACATCCGCGAAAAATGCAAGATTGTGAGGCGGAAGCGTGCCGGATGGGATTGAATGATATGGATTGGCGTGAATCGCTGGATTACCTGTACCATGACCTGCACAGGACGCGCCGGGCGTACGGGCGGGCAGAGCACCGGCCGGGCGTGACGGAGGATGAATTGCGCGCCCTCAGAAGGAAGATAGAAATCATCGAATGGACGGCGGCGCTTGTGCTGCGGGATGGAGGGATTGGAGGTGCTGCACGCAGCTGACGGGTTGATTGCACATGTGACGGATATACTGCGCGCTATAGCGGCGACGATGATACAGGGCGCCGCGATGGCGCTGATGATAACCGCATTGCTGCTGTTGGCTGCCTACGCGGCCGGCATTGTAACGGCGGCGTGGCAGATTGCAAAAGATCAGCGGAAAAAGAACGGAAGGAGAATGCCATGACCGGGATAGAGATTCTGCGGGCGTATGCTGCGGCGCTTCGGGAGCGGAATGCGATAGAATTGCAGATTGAACGTTTGCGCATCCCGTGCAGGCCGTCGGGGCTGACGGGCGTAACGTATGACAAGGTTGGCCGGAACACCAATGATCCGACGGCGGCGGCCATGCAGGCGCTGGACGGGCTGGAGGATCGGCTGCGGGCGCAGATGGTCGAACTGGCGGCGATCGCGGAACGCGGCGAAGCGGTATTGCAGACGGTTCCATCGCTGACGGACAGGACGATTCTTAGATGCGCGCACGTGCTGGATATGTCGGACGAGGACATCGCGGACGATATGCACCGGTCGCGGTCATGGGTGCAGCAACGCCGGAAGGAAGCGGAAAAAAATATTTCGTGAATGGCAAAAATGGCAGAAATGGCAATCGACATGTGATAAATTGATATTACGGACGCCCGGCAGGAAGCACTGCCGGGCGACTTTGTTACCCGGAAACAATAGAGGTCGGGCAATGCCCGACTACAGGAGAGCAGGCGCGGCGCATGTGCGCTACAAGCGGGTTGGTCCGCTGGAAGGCCTGCGGGATTACCTCCCAGCTGGCGGGGGCTGGGCGGGGCGCATCGAAAAGGGAGGAATTCGATGAACGTAATCATGAAAAAGGTTTCGGAGCTGAAACCATACGACAAAAATGCGAAAACACACGACAAGACGCAGATTGCCAATGTGGCGCAGTCGATCGCCGAAATGGGGTGGAAGCAGCCGCTGGTGATCGACGCTGACGGCGTGGTGATTGCGGGGCACTGCAGACTGCTGGCGGCGAAAAAGCTGCGGCAGAAGGAAGTGCCGTGCGTGGTGGCTGACGACCTGACCCCGAAACAGATTCGCAAGTACAGGATCCTCGACAACAAGCTGGCTGAATCCCCGTGGGATTTGGGCATTCTGGCGGAGGATATCGAGGGGCTGGATTTTGAGGGGTATGATGTTGATTTCGGTTTGGATGATATAATCAACGTGGAACCGCAGGAAGGCGCGAGAGAATTTACTGAGGAGGAATTCAGTGACGAGCAATTCAAATGTGAATGTCCTCGATGTGGATTTAAATTCAACCCATAAATATCCATGGAAATGGCAGCTCTCAGATGTTGAAAGCATTCCCCAAAATGGACTGAAGGTGTTTTCTTGCTTTTCCTGTGGCGGCGGTTCGTCAATGGGCTACAAGCTGGCGGGATATGATGTAGTTGGTAACGTGGAAATAGATCCGCGTATGATGCGCGTCTATCAAAAAAACAATCATCCCAGACATCCATTTCTCATGGACGTACGGGATTTCCTCAAAATCCCCGATGAAGAACTGCCCGAAGAATTATTCCATCTGGATATACTTGATGGGTCGCCACCATGCAGTGTATTTTCTACTGCTGGCGAAAGAGAAAAAGGCTGGAATAAGGAAAAAGTGTTCCGTGAAGGGCAGGCGAAGCAGAGACTGGACGACCTGTTCTTTTGGTTTATAGATATCGCCAGAAAACTGCAACCAAGAGTGGTAGTTGCAGAAAACGTTTCAGGACTCTTGCGAGGCCAAGCAAAAGGTTGCGTGAACGAAATATTCCATGCATTCGATGCGGCCGGGTATAAAACTCAGCTGTTTCTTCTGAACAGCGCTTACATGGGCGTGCCACAAAAAAGGGAACGCTGCTTTTTTGTGGCTCAAAGAAAAGACCAGCAATTCCCGAAGCTGTCATTGTCGTTTAAGGAGGTCCCGATACGCTTTGGCGCTGTTAGGACGCCGGAAGGGTTAGAGCCAGAAGACGGCGTGTATAAAGAGTTGTTGAAGCAACGCAAACCGTCTGACAAGAGTATCGGAGATATCAGTAAAAGAGTGCGCGGGAAAGACTCCGGGTTTAACAATACGATTTGGCCAGATGATGAACCTGCAGGAACAGTTACTGCGAGCGGTAATCATTTTAGAGGTTACGACGGTAAGAAGCCTACGATACAAGATTACATCAATGTTCAGACTTTCCCGCAGGACTATGCTTTTGATGGGCAGCCAGCGCAATACATATGCGGCATGTCTGTCCCGCCCGTCATGATGGCGCAAATAGCATCTGAAATCAACAGACAATGGTTTGCAAGGAGGTGATCCCAACGCCCAGAGGTACACACCCCAACAGCCTGGCGAACCTGAAAAAGGGAACGGCGACGCAATTCGGCGCGCACGGCGATTCCGCGGCGAGAGAAGCGCAGAAGAAAAGCACGGCGGCGCAGGCGGAACGGCGATCCTTCCGCGACGGGCTGATCAGCCTGTTGAATGAGACGCTGAAGGACAAGAGCGGCAAGGCGACCGATAAGACCACGCAGGATGCGATCATCGCCGGATTGGTGAAGAGAGCCATCGGCGGCGACACGCGCGCGTTTGAAATCATCCGAGACACGATTGGCGAAAAGCCGGTGGAGCAGATCAACGTCAACGCGCCCGACCCGAACATCATGGAAGAGATCAGGCAGCGGATGGCAGGCGAATTGCAATGATTGGTAATTCGGAAACCGCGTACCGGTTCCTGACGGCGCATCAGGCGGAATATGGGCAGATGCTCGGATACCGCGACCTGTTGCCGGAATTGCACGGGAAATGGATGCGGGATATGCTGCTGGGGCATGACGATATGACGCTGCAGGCGCACCGAGGCAGCTACAAGACGACGTGCCTGTCGGTGGTGCTGGCCGAAAGCCTGATGTTGCATGCGGATAAAAACATCATATTCTTACGAAAGACCGATGGCGACATTGCCGAGGTGATCAAGCAGACGCACCAGATTCTGCTGCACCCGGTGACGCAATCGGTCTTTTTGGCGCTGACGGGCAAGCCGCTGGGAATCAGCCGCGTCAACGCGAGCGAGATCACGACGACGGCCTATTATGCGCCACGCGGCGCGGCACAGCTGCTGGGCATTGGTATCGGCGGCAGCCTGACGGGCAAGCATGCAGACATCGTGATCACGGACGATATCATCAACCTGAAGGACCGCGTGAGCCAGGCGGAGCGCGAGCGCACGAAGGCCGCGTACATGGAGTTGCAGAACATTCGCAACCGGGGCGGCAGGATCATCAACACCGGCACGCCGTGGCACAAGGACGATGCGTTTCAGTTGATGCCTTCCCCTATCCGGCACACTTGCTATGACAAGCCGCGGCTGATTGCCGACGACAAGCTGGCGCAGCTGAAGGCGAGCATGTCGCCGTCGCTGTTCGCGGCGAACTACGAGCTTGTCCACATCGCGGCGGAAAACGCGCTGTTTGCGACCACACCGCCGACGGTGGAGGACGCAAGCCTGATCCGGGACGGCATTGCGCACATTGACGCGGCGTACGGCGGCGAGGACTACACGGCGCTGACGTGCGGGAAGCGCGTGGGCGACACGATGTATCTCTACGGGCGGCTGTGGCGCGCGCATGTGGACACGGTGATGGACGCGGCGCTTGCTGACTGCGACCGGCTGATGTGCGGCCCCGTATATTGCGAGACCAACGGCGACAAGGGGTATCTGGCGCGGGAAATCCGGCGCGCGGGATACGAAACTCGGCCATACCCGGAAAAGCAGAACAAGCACTACAAGATTTCGACGTTCCTGCGCAAGTGGTGGGGGAACGTCGTTTTCATCGACGGGACAGACCCGGAATATATCGCGCAGATATTGGACTACACGGAGCAGGCGGCGCACGACGATGCGCCGGACAGCGCAGCCTGCGTATGCCGGGCGCTGGATCGGAGGGAATGACGATGTACACGAAACACACCTATCAGGACTGGCTGGCGACGCCGGAAACAGAACGCCCGGAGCTGGCGCGGCAGATTGTGCAGCGCTATGTATCGAGCGACGATTTCAAAACGGCGCTGCTGGCGGACCGGTACTTCCGGGGCGACAACCCGACCATTGAGAAAAAGCGCGTGCTGCGCGCGGTGGCGGTGGACGCGCCAGGCGGGAAGGGCAAGAAGCGCACGGCGATGCGGGAGATCATCGGCAACCAGATTCGCAACAATTTCTTCTTCCGCTTTGTAGTGCAGGAGGCGCAATACCTTTTGGGCAACGGCGTCACGGTGGACACGCCGGAAACGAAGGCCGCGCTGGGCCTGGGCTTCGATACGGTGATGGAGCAGATCGGCGAAGCGGCGTTGCGGCACGGCGTGGCCTACGGCTACTGGAACAATGATCACCTCGAACCGCTTCTGGCGTGCGTGGATGCGGCGAGCGGGTTTGTGGCGCTGCCGGACGAGCGGACGGGCGCGCTGATGGTGGGCGTGCAGTTCTGGCGGCTGACGCGGGGCAAGCCGATGTATTACCGCGTGTTTGAGCCGGACGGCGTGACGATGTACCGCAAGGCGGATGACGGTGAAATCGAAATCGAGGAAGCCAAGCGCGCGTACAAATTGCGGGTGACTCGGGACGCGATCGGCGTGACGGGCATAGAGGGCGAAAACTACGGCGCGCTGCCGATCATCCCCCTGTACGGCAACCCGATGAAGATATCGGAGCTCACGCCGTCGATCAGGAGCAAGATTGATCTGTATGACAACATCGTGAGCGATTTCGGCGACAACCTGGACCGCGCGAACGACGTGTATTGGGTGCTGAACAACTTCGGCGGCACGATGTCGGACGTGGCGGAGATGATGCAGCAGATCCACGAGCTGCGCGCGGTGGTCAACCTGTCCGACGGCATGGGCGGCGGCTCCACGGCGACGGCGCAGACGGTGGAGGTTCCCTACGAGGCGCGGAAGACGGCGATGGAGCTGCTGCACAAGGCGCTGTATGCGGACTATATGGCGCTGGACATGGACGCGATGACGGGCGGCAGCCTGACAAACGTAGCAATCCAGGCGGCGATGACGAACCTGAACCTGAAGGCCGACCGGTTTGAATGGCAGGCGTTCGCATTTGTGCAGGGCGTGCTGGCGCTGATCGGGAAAGCGTCGGAGAAGATCGCGTTCAAACGGCAGCAGATCACCAATCGCAGCGAAACGGTGCAGGATATCTACGCGATGCGGGAGGACATCGACCGCGAAACGGCGCTGAAGCTGAACCCGTACATCGACGAGGAACAGATCCCGGATATCATGGATGCGATGGACGCGCAGGAGATTACCGGCCTGAGCGGCATGCGGGCGCTGGACCGGCTGACGGAGGCATAAGATGGACGCAATTGAGCGCGGCGAGCAGCTGATGATGGAGATGGAAAACCGGTATGTATCCGTCTATGACGCGGCGCTGCGCAGGGCGGTGCGAAATACCCGGGCTTTCCTGCAAAAGGTTAAGGACGTGCAGAGCGGGAAGATCAAGCCACCGCAATTTTACGTTGACCGGGACGAAGTGGACAAGTGGCGCGAGGGCTTTTTGAAGGAACTGGCGCGTCAGCTGCATGTGGTGGAAAACATCGCGGCGGAGCTGAACGCGGCAGGCGGCCAGGCGGCGGAGATTATCCGGGATGGCCTGGACGAGGTGTATGCGGTCAACCGGACGGAAACGGTCGACGCGATCACGGCGGCGGTCGACAGGCGCGGCTTTGCGGTACAGCCGACCTTCGCGTTGATGGACAAGCGGGCCATCCGGATCGCCATAGAGGACGCGCAGCCGGTGTTTTCCAAGATTGCGTATAACAACCTCGGCAACAACGTAGCCGCGCGCCGTCGGCTGCAAAACACGCTGGCGGAGGCGCTTGCGCTGGGCGAAGATCAGGACAAGATACTGCGCCGGATACGCAGGATCACGCTGCAAACGACGAAACAGGCGCGGCGCGTGGCGCAGACGGAGCTGACGCGGGTACGGTCCCAGGCGCGGTATGAGGCTGAGCAAGAAGCCGTGCAGCAGGGCGTGGGCGCATACAACACATGGTCGACGCGGATGATCAACAGCCGAGATACGCACATTATGCTCAACGGCAAAAAGGCGATGCATGGCGACGCCTTCCCCGGCAGCGTGCTGCGCTACCCCTGTGACCCGACAGCCCCGGCGCGCGAGGTGATCAACTGCCATTGCGTGCTGGTGCCGGACGTGCTGCTGCCGGGGGAAAGGCTGGAAAACGGGCAGATCGTCGGAGGTGATTAAATGGCTGACGGAATCAACGTGCATACGGACACGGTGTTTGTCGACCACAGCGCCGACGTAAAAGCACGCATGGACGCAAATGCAGGCAAAGCGCTTGAAGCGATGGGAATAAAGGCCGTTAACCTGATATTGTGGCAGATGCGGCAGGGGTTTGGCAAGCCGATCAGGCAGAGGGGCAACCTGCAGCGCGACGTGCAGTATAGCGTGGACAAGGGCGCGCGGTGCGTATATGTCGGCAATACGCTGACTTATGCGCCGTATGTGCACGACGGCACGCGAAAAATGGCGGCACGTCCGTACATTACCAACGCGCTGACGGGCGAACAGCACAAGGAAGACCTGAAAAAGGTTGCGGAGGCATATCTGCAAATAGGCTTCAAGGAACACAACATACCACCAGAAGGGCTTTGACGGGTAAACCGTCGAGGCCCTTTCACGTTTTGGCAACATCGGCGCGGGGCGAAGCACAGCCCGGCGCCGTTTGCAAATACAAACATCACGCGGCACGAAACGCCGCCCGAAGGAAAGGAAGATGTGTCATGGCACTGACCCGGAATTTTCTCAAGTCGATGGCGCTGACCGACGAACAGATCAGCGCGATCATCGAAAACCACGCGGAAACGGTCGAGGCGCTGAAGAAGGAGCGCGACGGCTACAAGGAGGCCGCGGAAAAGGCCTCGGAGGTCGCAAAGGAACGCGACACGCTGCACGCGCAGCTTGAAAAGGCTGGCGATGCGGCGGCGGTACAGAAGGAATTCGACGACTTCAGGGCAGCGGTGGCTGCGGAGAAGGACACGGCGGCGCGAAAGGCAGCATGGCGCGACGTGCTGAAGAGCGGCGGCGTACAGCGTTCGGAATTCATCGACCTTTTGGAAGGTCAGACGGACCTGAAGGCCATTGAAATGAAGGATGGCAAGATCGTCAACGCGGACGCACTGCTGGAACCGCTGAAGGCGAAATTTGCGCCCTGCTTCGGCACGGCGGAGACGGTCGGCACGCAGATGATTGCGCCCCCGGCTGGCGACGGCAAACCGGCGCTGACCAAAGCCGAAATCCTGGCGATTAAAGACACGAGCGAACGCCAGAAGGCGATTGCAAACAACCTGGAACTATTCCAGAGATGAAAGGATGAATGATTTATGGCTGTTGAAACCATGACTACCCCCCGTTCTGCGCTGCCGAATGCGTATACCAACATCACGGCGCGCGAGATTGATTTTGTTTCCCGCTTCACGTCCAACTGGGACGCGCTGCGCTCGATTCTGGGCATTATGCGCCCGATCCGCAAGGCCCCCGGCACGCAGCTGGCGTCCTACAAGGCGTCGGTGGCGCTGGAGGACGGCAACGTGCCCGCCGGCGCGGTGATCCCCTACAGCAAGGCGACGGTGGAAAAGGTGGCGTATGACGACCTGACCATTGAAAAGTACGCCAAGGCTGTGCCGATTGAGGACGTGGAAAAGTACGGCGCGGCGATCGCAGTGCAGAAGAGCGACGAAGAGTTCCTGAACGTGCTGCAGAATACCGTGCTGACCCGCTTCTACACCTTCCTGAACACCGGCAGCCTGACCGAAAGCGTGGGCACCTGGCAGATGGCGCTGGCGATGGCGAAGGGCAAGGTGCTGGACAAGTTCCAGCAGATGCGCAAGAGCGTGTCCAACGTGGTCGGCTTTGCGAACGTGCTGGATTTTTACGAGTATCTTGGCAATGCGCAGATTACCGTGCAGACCGCCTTCGGCCTGACCTACGTGCAGAACTTCATGGGCTATTCCACCCTGTTCCTGCTGTCCGCCCCCGACGTGGAGCGCGGCAAGGTGATCGCGCTGCCGGTGGAAAACATCGACCTGTACTATATTGACCCGTCTGACAGCGAGTTCGCGCAGCTGGGCCTTGACTACACTGTACAGGGCGAAACCAGCCTGATCGGCTTCCACGCCAATGGCAACTATTCCACCGCTGTGGGCGAGTCCTTCGCCATCATGGGTATGGCGCTTTGGGCTGAGTACCTGGACGGCATTGCGGTGATCACCGTCGCGGGGGAATGACGGAGCTGCTGTCCGAGCCGCCCGGTGAGACCGTAGACCTGGCCGACATGACGAAGGCGGAATTGCTCCAGTATGCGGCGGAAAACGGGATCACGGGCGTCAGCAGCTCGATGCTCAAGGCGGATATTTACGCGGCGATTGTAGCCGCGGAAGGAGAATAACGGATGGCAGTAAGCGTCGCCGCTGTGATGCGGCATGTGCGTAACTTTTTCGAGGGCGAAGCGGTTGACGGGTGCTTCCTGATCAGCGGCGGCGTGCTGTCTGGCCCCGATGGGGCGGTAATCGACGCGCCGTATGTGGCGATTGAGGGCAGCCGATACCACGACGGCGTAACGAAATGCTTTGACGGCAGTCTGGAGCAATCGCCGGTGGATGAAGAATTCACGGGCCGGGTATGGCCCCTGTACCCCCCGGCAGACTTCCTCAGCCTGTGCAAACGCATATCGGATTACGACGACAAGCGCCCGCCGAGCGACCTGCAAAGCGAGCGCTTTGGCAATTACAGCTACACGCGGAGCACCGGATATATGGGCAAGCCTGTTGACGTATACACGGTATTCGGCGCGCAGCTGGCGGCCTACCGGCGGATGTATACGGAGGTGCGCGGCTGATGATCGAAGACTTTTTCATTGACGTGTGCTATGTGGACCGCGTGACGCGCCCCGACGGCATGGGCGGCGTGATAGAGCAATGGACGGACGGCGCGCCGTTCCGGGCCGGAATTTCAACGCAGAGCAGCGCAGAAGCGATGATTGCGGAGCGCAACGGGATGAAAACCATCTACGTGATTGTGACGCTGCCGATCATTGAGCTTAAGCACGACGACCGGGTGAAGGACGTAAAGACGGGGCAAATCTACCGCGTGACATCCGACGGGAAGGACATGACGACCCCTGCCGTGGCTGATGTGCAATACAGGCAGGTAACGGCGGAGGTGATCGGGTGATTGACAACGTACAGCGCGCGCTGACCACGTTTTGGAGCCAGTTCACGTCCGGCGGCGAAGCGGTCCCGGCATACCTGCAGGGGCTTGTGCCGTCGCACGTTCCCCTGCCGTACATCACGATGCAGATGAGCATGGGCGATGCATTGCAGACGACGCCGATGGTCGCGCAGGTATGGGTGAAGCATGCGGAGGGGGACAGCACCGCGGCGGCGAATGCGCAGCGCGCGGAGATCCTCAACCAGATTGCGGAGGCGCTGCCGTCCACGGGCGTGAGGCTGCCGTGCGAGCCGGGGTTCCTGATGCTGCGCCGGTCGTCCGGCGATTTTATCACGCTGATGCTTGACGCGGACGATCCGTCGATCTACGGCGGCCGCATCGGGTATGAGGTGACGTACTACAACATGATATGAGGTGATTTGATTGACGACCGGACTGACTCCCCGAACGTTTGAAAACCTGCAGTTGAATGCGGGCGCGTTCCTGAAAAACTTCGCCTATGACACGGCGACGGACAAGGGTACGCTGGAAAACATGGTGTTGGCGGCGCTGGAAAGCGGCGACGGCGTGCTGGGCGCGACGCGCGGAGGCGGCAGCTTTCAATGCACGCCGACGGTGCGGCAGATTGAAGCCGACGGCATGCGCTACCCTGTGATCGGCTCCACGGTGAACGACATGTGGACGATCAAGCTGACGACCACGCTGCTGGAAATTACGCCGGAAAACTTCGCCGATGCGCTGATGTGCTGCGACGTGGCGAAAAGCGGCGCAAAGACCACGCTGACGGTGCGGACGAGCATCGAAAAAGAAGACTATATCCCCTCCCTTTGCTGGGTTGGCGATACGTCGAAGGGTTTGGTGCTGATCGAGCTGAAGAACGCGCTGAACCTGGCGGGCGCGAACTTTACCTTTACCGACCGCGGCGAAGGCACGCTGCCGGTGGAATTCCAGGCGCATCAGGCGAACCTTGCCGATATGGACAAGGCGCCGTTCAACATCGTATTTTTTGACGAAACTGTGTAAACCAAGGCGGCGACGATCCACTAACGGGGCGTCGCCGCTTTTTTCGGAGGGAGACGTGCAATGAAGCTGGCGGAAATGAACACGGAACAGATGGCGAAAGCGCTGTGCGAGATGGCCCCGGCGGTGGGGCGGATCATGGATGACGAAGACGTGAAGACGGCGCTTGATGATGGGAAAAAGGAAAATGCAGCGCTTTCGCAGCTGATCGGCAAGATCATCCCGGCGCTGCTTGACCGGCATTTTGACGACGTGCTGACGGTGCTTTCCGCGCTGACGGGCAAAAGCAAAGCGGTTATCAGGAAACAAAAGGGCGGGGACACGATCAAGGACGTGATGGACTGCCTGGATACGGACGTAATTGATTTTTTTATGCCGTCCGCCGGTGGGGATGGGAAAGCGTCTGCGCAGTAATTTATGCGCAGGGCGCGCCGCCGGGTATGGGGGCGCTATGCGCTGCGCTGCAAAATGCCGCGCGCGAAAAAGCGTGGCAGGACTATATGGCGCAGATGGCTTGGGAAACGATGCGGCAAGGGCTGCGGCGTAACCTGCAGGCCGCAAACCCATACAGGAGCTGGCTGGAGATGATCACGCCTGCGAGCGCGCAGGCAGAGCAATCGGGCGCGGAAATCTTCGACGACCTGAAAAACAAACTGAAAGAGAGGCGAGCGGCACGTGAAGCTGTTTGAACTATTCGCCACGCTGACGCTCGACACGTCGTCGTTTAATACCGAAGTAAAAAACGCGACAGCCGAGGGCAAAGCGCTTGGCGATGAAATGACCGCAGCAGTGACGAAAGGCACTGTTTTAGGCAATACGCTGACCGGCCTGTTCAAGGGTGCGGTCAATGCGTCAAAATCCGTTTTTACGTTCGGCCGAAACCTTGTGGAAACAGCGGCGGACGTACAGGCTGAGGCGGCGGCATATCAGGCGACGTTTGGCAACCTGGAAGGCGAAGCCTCGGAGGCGATAGGCCGTGTATCGGAAGAAACCAATATATTGGACAAACGACTGCAGCTGTTGGCAACGCAGTCGTTTTCGCAGTTTAAGGGCGCTGGCATGGAATCGGCGCTGGCGATGGACACGATGGAGCGGTATATGGGGTATGCGGCTGATGCAGCGGCGTATTATAATATTTCGCTTTCAGATGCGGATGTCCGGTTGCGTTCCTTCCTGCGCGGCAACACGGAAGCTGGCGACATGATCGGTCTGTTCACATCGGAACTGCAGCGCAATCAAAAGGCGATGGAGCTGTATAGTCTGGAGTGGCAGGACCTCAACGAAGCACAGCGTCAGCTGGTGATGCTGAACATCATTGATGATATCTATAAACAGAACAACGTAATTGGCCAGGCTGCGCGCGAAAGCGACACGTATCAGGTTGTGCTGGGCAACCTGCAGGAACGGTGGAGGCAGATTAAGGCGACGCTGGGCGCGCCGATTCTGGAACACCTGACGCCGGTGCTGAACAAGTTCGCCGATTGGCTGGAGGATAACCCGGAAATTGTGGAAGGGATAGCGGCCACGATTGGCGATATTGCAGAAGTTACGTTCACGTCGCTGCAAAGCATATTGGAATACATGGCAAACAATGGCCCGGCGATTGCGCAGACGTTCCAAAGCATAGCGGGCGCTATCAGCAGCATAGCGGGAAACCTGTCTGGTGGGTTGATGGGATTGCTGTTCGGGCGGTCGCAACATTTGACAGAAGAGCAGGCGGCGGCACAATTTGCGGCAGAAAGCGAAAAAGGCGGTATATGGGACAATCGTATACAGCTGCCGATAGATGATGAAGGTGGCGGAGGTTCGAATGCCGGCGGCTTGGAATACGTGCCGTATAACAATTTTCGCACGCGGTTGCACAGGGGCGAAATGGTGCTGACGGCGGCAGAAGCGGCGGAATTTCGTGCCGGTGGGCGCGGCAGTGAAATCGACTACCCCCGGCTTGCATCGGCGATTGCGGCGGCCATGACGGGCGTGACGGTGCAGATGGACGGGCATACGGTGGGCGCGCTGGTGACGCCGACGGTATCGGAGAAGATCGCGAAGGCGACGAAAATGAGGAGGTGATCGCGTGCAGACACGGTTTTCGGTACAGGTGAACGGGCAGGAGCTGCACGACATCGCCGAGAGCATTTACATTGTGGACGTGCGGGAGGAAGCGCCGGATATCGACATCAGGACGAGCGGCGCGGCACGCCCGTACGGGCGGCACATCACGGGCATGAGGCGGGAAACGCTGACGGTTGAGGTGGTGTGCGAGGTACACGAATACGACGTGACGGCGCGCGCTGCGGTGGTGCAGCAGATGGCCGCATGGGCGCAGGACGGGTATCTGACGGTGAACTACAGGCCGGGGCAGCGTTTGCGGTGCGTATGCGAGGTGCTGCCGTCGGTCGGATCGGCGCTGAGGTGGACGGAGCGGATTGCGATGCGGTTTGTGGCGGTCGATCTTCCGTTTTGGGAGGACGCGACTGCCGTATCGGCGACGGATTCCGGGGTATCGGCGTACGGGCTGAAGCGGAGCGCGGGAAGCGGCTTCACGGCGCTGGAGGCGCGGGCTGAGGCGGAGATCACGGCGACGGGCCATGTGACCATCGTGACGCTGCAGACGGACAGAAGCGCGATGGTATTCACGGGGCTGAACATGTCGCCGGGCGAGACGCTGTACATCAAGTACGGGCTGAACGGCATGCAGGAGATTTACATCAGCGGCGGAGGCGGCACGCGCAGCGCGATGCACTGCCGGACGGGCGAAAGCGCGGACGATCTGCTGCTCACCCCCGGTACGGGGGTCGCCTTCACCAGTGACGGCAGCGCGTCGGCGACGTTCCTTGTAAGGAGGCTGTACGCATGACGGACATGATTCCGGCGCTGCCGAGGCTGCTTGGCAGCTACGGCACGGGCGAAATACGGCGGCTGAACCCGCTGGAAATGTCGTTGGTAGAGGTGCTGTCGGGGATATCCTACGCGCAGATGACGCTCAGCCGGGCGGAGGGCGCAGGGATTGAGCCAGGCGCGCTGATCCGGCTGTACACGAACCAGGGCGACATGGGCGTATACCGCGTGCAGGCCGTGACGGAGGACGAGGATACGACGGTGCTCGACCTGTCGCACGGCCTTGTTACGCTGACGGACACGGTGATTCCGCCGAAGGAAACGGAGGAGCCGGAGGATTCCGGGAGCGACGGCTCCGGGGGCGAATCCGGGGACGGCACGGAAAGCGGCGGCGCAGGAGATACAGAAGGCGGCGAAACGGGCGGCGAATCCGGGGACACCGGGGACGGAACGGAAGAAAATCCTGAAGAAAAGCCCGAGGAAAAGCCGACGGAGCCCAAGGGCGAAACAGTACCGCTGCGAGAGGCGATTCAGACGCTTTTCAACGCGCAGCCCGTTTCCTGGTGGACGCTGGGCGCGGTGGAAGTACCGGATTCCTCGCCGGTGACATGGTCGTACGACTACGACACGCTGTGGGAGAAGCTGACGGCGCTGATGAGCAACTTCCCGGCGTACATGCTGACGTTCGACATGTCGTCGAGGCCGTGGGTGCTGAACGTGGTGCTGGCCCCGACGGCGGCGGACTGTGAGCTTCGATACAACAGGAACCTTGAAACGGCCTCGATCACATACGACAGGTCGGAGCTATGCACGCGACTGTACGTCGACGGGATCAAGGAGCCGATCGACGCGGACACGATCGGGGTATGGGGGGTGGTCAGTCAGGCGATGACGGGCGATCCCGATTTTGACGAAGCATACTGGCGGGAGGAAGCGCGGCTATACCTGGAACGGTACAAGAATCCGGCGCTGTCGGTCACGATTGAGGCGGCGGAGCTATCGCACCTGACAGGCGAACCGCTTGACCGGCTTGTTTTGGGGCGGATGTGCCGCCTGGCGCTGCCGGACCGGGGCGCGATAGTGAATCAGCGAATCGTTGAAATGCAGTGGCGGGACGTATACGGCGACCCGGAGCGCGTGCGGATCAGCATGAGCAACGCGGTAGCGGATACGGCCTCGATCCTGTCGGCGATGCGCGCGGAATACAGGCGCAAAAGCAAGCAATCGCTGACGAAGCTGAAGGACATGTACAGCTCGATTGAGGAAATCGACGGGAAGCTGACGGCATTCGTCAACGAAGTGAGCATTGAGCTGGACGCGATGAACGCGACGATCGCGCTGAAGGCGAGCCAGACGGCGCTGGACGAGCTTTCCGCGCGCCTTTCCGCAGCGGAAATCAAGATTGACGGCATCAATGCGACGATCGACCTGTCGGCGATCTACAAGCGGCTGGATGACTTGGAGGACTTCCAATCGTCCGCGAGCATCCTGATCGACGGCATGAACGCCAGAATCGAACTGAAGGCGGAGCAATCCGTCGTCGACGAGCTGGGCGAGCGGATTTCAAAGGCCGAAATCCTGATCGACGGCGCAAACGCAAAGATCGAGCTCAAGGCCAGCCGGGAGGAAGTAACCGCGCTGGAAGAAAGGCTCTCGCAGGCGGAAATCGACATCGACGGCGCGAATGCGAGAATCGACCTGAAGGCAAGCCAATCTACGGTGGATGATCTGGCCGAACGCGTATCATCCGCGGAGGTCGCCATTGACGGCGCAAACGCGCGCATCGACCTGAAGGCCAATTCCTCGACGGTGAACAGCCTGAGCAACCGTGTAGCGTCCGCCGAGCTGACAATCGACGGCATGGAGGGCGAAATCTCCAGCAAGGTCAGCAAAAACGGCGTGATTTCCGCCATCAACCAGACCTCCGAGAGCGTGACGATCAGTGCGAGCAAGATCAACCTGTCGGGGTATGTGACGGCGACGGAGTTCAACGCGCTGAAGGCTACGACGGAAAACCTGAAAGTAACACAGTCCGGTTGGGCATATGAATTTACAACTGATGAATTAGGCGCGACAACCGGCTGGATTACAGGCCTGCATTCGACGACGGCAAACATCAACCATGCCATTGTCACAAACCTGACGTACGGCGGACAGGTGATGGATTGGATGGAGGATATCCAGGTGTGTACGACGTCGGCAACTTACTATGCCAACACGACAAGTATTGCGTACATTGACGGCAACACGAACACGAAAAAGACAATCGATGTCGTTACGGGCATCACAAGAGCTTCAGGGCCGAGCTATCGGACAATTTCGTACATTGGCAAATAATCACCGGATTTAGGAGGCATATCATGGACAAACGCACACTGCAGGCCCTGTACACCACGCTCAACGGCGTAACGGTGCAGGGCGAGGAAAACATGGACAAGCTGCTGGCCTGCCTGCAGACGATCAAGAAGGAACTGAAAAAGCTGGCGGAAGCGGAAGCGCAGCAGGAAGCGCAGAAGTGAGCGCAGCTCAGAAAGGAGGTGCGCCATGCTGGTAAAACGACTGCCGGTAACGGAATTGATGGACCTGTGGATCGGGCATCAGGGCGAGGGCAACAGCCGCGCGGTGGAGATCATGATTGCGCCGTGGGTGAAGGAATGGCCGGACGCGCAGGTGATTGTGCTGTACGAGCGCCCGGGCGAAAGCGTGCTGTATGCAGGCAATGCGGCGCTTGACGGCAGTGTAGTGAAGTGGGTGATTGATCCCTTCGCCACGGAAAAGCCCGGCGCGGGACGGATGATCCTGCAGGCGAAGCAGGGCGACGCGGTGGTGAAGAGCGCCGTAGCGGTCACGCGCGTAACGCCCAATCTGCAGGGAACAGCGACAGAGCCGCCTACACCGCCGACCGGGTTTGTGGAACAGGTACTGGACGCGGCGGAACGCGCAGAAGCGTCTGCAAAGCGCGCGGAGGCTGAGGCGGAGAAGATCGCCGGGTACAAGGCCATTGCGTACGTCGAGGACGGCATTCTGGTGCTGACGATGAACGTGATGGACGGCGACGGCTACACGCTGTATGAGGGTGAATACACGGTTCGCCCGTCGGCGGAGGGGGCCGAGGTGCTGGAAACGGCTCAGCATATTCTGGTGGATGACGTGACGGTGCAGCAGATCCCGTACAGCGTGACGGGGAATGCGGCGGACGGACTAACGGCGACGATCGGGTGATGCGCCGGTTACGGCGCTGTTTCTGATGGGGGTTCCATAGCCCTCAACAGACAGGGATCTCAAATATTCAAACAGGGCGGCCCCGAAGGGGTGGAGGGGGCGACCGGAAAGCCCCCTCCGTCTTCACTAACTAAAAAAGCTGCTTACTCAAACCAGTTAAACAGGGATTTCGCCTCTGCGGAGGCGACCAAAGGGCTTTCCGATCGCCCTTTGGAAACCTTCGGTGCGAAAACTCAAACTTTAGGGTTCATGGAGTTTTTGTCCGCCTTTGGCGGACAGTGAATTGATAAGAACGGAGGCAATGCAAATGAGCAACATTTCGAAGGTTATCTACGGCGGCAACGTGCTGATCGACCTGACGGCGGATACGGTCACGCCGGAAAAGCTGCTGACCGGGTATACCGCACACGCGGCGGACGGCGCGCAGATCAGCGGTGCATGCGATTTTGACGCGAACACCCAGGACGCAACGGCGGCCGACAGCGAGATTCTGCTGGGCAAGACCGCCTACGTCAAGGGCACGAAAAAGACCGGCACCATGCCGAACAACGGCGGCGTATCCGGCGAAATTGACACGGCGGCGGAGGAATACACCATTCCCAAGGGCTACCACGACGGCAGCGGCAAGGTGGCTATCGCGCAGACGGAGCAGGGCAAGCTGATCCCGGAAAACATCCGCGAGGGCGTGACCGTGCTGGGCGTGACCGGCAGCATGACGGGCATGGAGGGCGTTGCGGCCCAGCCGAACAAGACGGTGACCCCTGCGACGACCGTACAGACGGTGCTGCCGGACAGCGGCTACAACTACCTCAGCCAGGTGACCGTGGCGGCGATCCCGTACGAGGAGACCGACAACAGCGCAGGCGGCAAGACGGTAATGATTGCGTAAGGAGGCGGCTGTATGGCGGTAAACAAGGTAACATACGGCGGTGAAACGCTGATTGACCTGACGGGGGATACGGTCACGGCGGACAAGCTGGCGCAGGGGATTACGGCGCACGACGCAAGCGGCGCGGAGATCATCGGGACGCTGGTGGCGTCGGCGACGAAAATTGAAACCGGCACTTTTAGCGTATCAAATACCACCACGTATGAATATACCCTTACACATGGTCTGGGGGTAATACCCACTTTCGTATTTGCGATAAAAACAAGTAATCGGAGAGATTCTGAGTTGGCCGCAATCATAACAGGCATTACAAATAGCGCGTGGAACTGTTCAAGCGGTAGTCAAGTAAATTCCGCTGCCACAATGGATGCGACAAAAATCACTATCGCGACCAAAACCAGAGTAAACATTTATGGCACGTATCGATACATCATCGGGGTGATTTGATGCGATACTTCAAAGAATTTGACGAAAACGGCAACCTGATTGCCATTGGCGCGGGTGATGCGCTGAACGGCGTGGATATCACGCAAGAAGAGTACGAAACGCTGGAAGCCGAGCTTGAGGTGAAATGGGCAGCCGAGGCCGAAGCCGCGAGGAACGAACGTGAAGAAGCGGAGCGGCAGGAACAGGAAGCTATTGCCGCCGCAGGGGCTGAAGAAGCCGCGCAGGAAGCCATGGACATTCTGACAGGCGCGGTGGAGGTGGAAGCATGAGATTGACAGCGGAACAGCAAAAGCAGTTTTTCGCGATGCGCAAAGCCCTTGACGGGTTTGTGGCCAAAATTGTGGACAGCCCTGCGGAAATCAACGAGAATCCGGCCGCTATCCGCATCTGGAAGCCGGGCGTTTTCGCCCTGAACGACGTGCGGCAGCACAGGGGCGTCCCGTACAAGTGCGTACAGGCGCACGATTCCACCGCAAACCCCGGTTGGACGCCCGACGCGGTTCCGGCGCTGTGGATGCAATATCACGGCACGACCATCGAAACGGCGCGCCCGTGGGTGGCCCCGACCGGTGCGCACGACATGTACAAGGCCGGTGAGTTCATGATCTGGACGGACGGTGCGGTGTACAGGTGCGTGGAGGACACGACCTTTACGCCGTGGGCGTATCCGGCGGCGTGGGAGGTAATGTGAATGCGGAATTCGGAATGCGGAATGCGGAATTGAGAGAGTGGGGCGGTTGAGTGAGTGAAATCAAGCGAGTGAAGGCGATTAACGCATTCGGGGTGATGGCGCGTCAGCTGCCGTGCGTGGTGGGCGACGGGCCTGCCTTCCCCGTTGAAAGCGCGGTGGGCGAACTGTTCATGGACGCGCTGAGCGGCCGGGTATTCAAGTGCACGGGCGCGGGGGTATGGGTTGAGCTGGCCGAAATGACCGCGATGTCTGCGCTGCAGGAAGAGGTGTCGCAGCTGCGGGAGATGGTGGAGGCAATGAGGAAGGAGGGCGCAGCGTGACGAAATCCGAGATGATTCGCGAGGCAGCGCTGGCCATGCGCGGCTGCCCCTA
>JAFXCE010000066.1 GCA_017521565.1 Clostridia bacterium
GCGCTATTGCGCAGCGGTAATTAAGAATCACGCTCTTAAAACCGACGCGAAGCGAGGAAGGGTCAAGGGATGAAATCCCTTGCAGGGGTGTGGGGACAGAGTCCCCCATCCGTTCTCCTTTTACCCCAGCTTTTCTTTCATTGCCGCAAGGACGGTCTGCACAGCCGCATCCATCGGCATGTGCATCGTCACGCCCGCCGCCTGCGCATGTCCGCCACCGCCGAACTGCTTCGCAATGTCGTTGACCGTGTCCGGTTCAACAGCACGCAGGGACAGCTTCACGCCCTCCTCACGCTGCGTCGCCAGAATGGCCATGCGCACGCCTTCAACTTCCAGCGCCTTATTGACCAGGCCGCCGGTCTGGCTGTAATCCGCACCCGCTTCGTCCATGTCGGCCTGCGTCAGTTCAATCACGCCGACCTGACCATCCAGCTCAAAATGCAGCTTCTGATAAGCGATGCGCGTCAGATTTACAGCCGTTCTTTCCTGCGTGCGGTAAAGCACCCGGGTAATGTAGGAAATGTCCACGCCCAGCGCACGAAGCTTCCCGGCGATCTCAAAAGCCAGCGGCGTCGTATACGGATACATGAAATGACCAGTATCGGTAGACATACCCGTCATCAGGCAGGTACCCATATCCAGCGTCACATTCACACCCAGCGCCGTGATGACTTCATACGCCAGCACGCAGCAGGAACACTCATCGCCGCGAATATAATTGTAATCGCCATAGCCGGGATTGGTCGCATGATGATCGATGACCATCCTTACAGGAGCGCGATCAAAGATTGCGTCCGCCTTTCCCAGCAGCTTGTGATCACTCACATCGACAGCAATGACCGTATCATAAAGACCCTCGGTCTCCTCCGGCCTGAGAAAGCATTCCACGCCCGGTAAATAACCAAGACTCTTATCCGTCTTGCCGTCGCAGATCACATCCACCTCTTTGCCAAGCGACAAAAAAGCAAGGCGTAGCGCCAGCGTCGCGCCCACGGTATCCCCATCCGGAGATACGTGAGCGATGAGCGCCATTCGCTTCGCCTTGCGTGCCTGACAAAGCCAATCCTGATTATTCATCGGACTGACTGCCCTCCGTCTTTCTGACCTCATTGATCAGGCTTGCGATGTGCACGCCATACTCAATCGTCGTGTCCAGTTCGAAGAGAAGCTCGGGCGTATAGCGAAGCTGCACCCGACGGCCGACATTATGGCGGATAAAGCCAGCGGCGCTCTTGAGCGCCTTCATCATCGGCTCCCGCTTCTCCTCTTCAAATATGCTGACATAAACCTTCGCATAGCGAAGATCACGCGTCACGTCCACATGCGTGATGGAGAACATACACTGCGTGCGAGGATCGGATACATCCTCTCGGATGATCCTCTCCACCTCACGCATAATCTCCGCAGCAATGCGATCCGTACGCTCAAACTGCTGTTGCTTTGCCAAATTGATAACCTCTAATCAGATTAACCCTGTGCTCAGCGCGGAATCTCTTCCATGATGAAGCACTCGATGACGTCGCCTTCCTTGATATCGGAGTAGTTCTCCAGCGTCACGCCGCACTCGTAGCCATCCTTGACTTCCTTGACAGCGTCCCTGAAGCGCTGGAGGCTGGTCAGCTTGCCTTCGTAGACAACGATGTTGTCGCGCATCAGGCGAACCTGCGCATTGCGCTGAATGAGACCATCGGTGACATAGGAACCGGCGACAATGCCGACATTGGTAATCTTAAAGACATTGCGCACCTCAGCATGGCCCAAGACGTTCTCGCGGAACTCCGGAGCAAGCAGGCCCTTCATGGCCTTCTCGATCTCCTCAATGGCCTGATAGATGACGCGGTAGTAGCGGATATCGATACCGTCGCGGTTCGCCGCCTCACGCGCCTTCGCATCCGGACGGACGTTGAAGCCGATGATGATCGCGCCGTCGATGCCGGCAAGCATGACGTCGTTCTCGGTAACCGCACCGACGCCGCTGTGAATTGTGCGCACGCGGACTTCCTTGTTGGAAAGCTTCTCCAGAGACTGCTTGACAGCCTCGACAGAGCCCTGCACGTCCGCCTTGATGATGATGTTGAGATCCTTGACCTCGCCCTCTTCGAGCTTGCTGTAAAGCTCCTCGAGGGTGGAAGCAGAATTCATCTTGACCATGGAAGCCTTCGCTTTCGCAGCGCGCTCCTCAACAACCTGACGCGCGAGCTTCTCATCGGCAACGGCCATGAACTCATCGCCAGCCTCCGGCACGCCGCCGAAGCCGATAATCTCCACCGGGGTGGACGGCAGCGCGGTCTTCACGCGGTCGCCGCGGGAAGAAATCATCGCGCGAACGCGACCATAAGCATTGCCCGCCACGACCATGTCGCCAACATGGAGCGTACCGGTCTGCACCAGTGCGGTCGCAACGGCGCCGCGGGAGTGATCCAGCTTCGCCTCGATGATGACGCCGCGAGCCTTGCGGTCCGGGTTCGCCTTGAGTTCGAGCATTTCGGCCATCAGCAGGACGTTCTCAAGCAAATCGTCGATGCCCTCGCCAGTCTTCGCGGAAACCGGCACGCAGATGGTATCTCCACCCCACTCCTCCGGCACAACTTCGTAACGGGTGAGTTCCTGCTTGACGGTATCCGGATCGGCAGTCGGCTTATCCATCTTGTTGATCGCCACGATGATCGGGCACTTGGCCGCCTTGGCGTGGTTGATAGACTCGATGGTCTGCGGCATGACGCCGTCGTCCGCCGCGACAACCAGGATCGCAATATCGGTCGCCTGCGTACCACGGGCGCGCATGGCAGTAAACGCCTCGTGACCCGGGGTATCCAGGAAGGTGATCTGACGTCCATCGACATTGGCGGTATACGCGCCAATGTGCTGGGTAATGCCGCCGGCCTCGCCCGCGGTAACCTTGGTCTTGCGGATGTAGTCAAGCAGGGAGGTCTTGCCGTGGTCGACATGACCCATGATGGTGACAACCGGCGGGCGGGTGATGAGATCCTCCTCAGCATCCTCCACGTTCTCAGCAGAGAGCGCATCCTCGGCGGTCTTATCCAGCTTCATCTCCAGCGTCACGCCGAACTCGGACGCGACCAGAGACGCCGTATCGTAGTCAAGCTCCTGATTGATCGTCGCCATGATGCCCAGAAGCAGCAGCTTCTTGATGATCTCGCCAGCCGGCTTGCCGATGCGCTCGGTCAGGTCACGGACGGTGATGGTCTCAGCCGTCATAAATGCGGTCTCAATCTTGATCGGGGCCATCATCTGCTGCGCAGAGAGCTGCTTGCCCTTCTTCTTGCGGCCGCCGCGCACAACCTCGTCATCCATGCCGTAGCCGGACTCACGCGCAAGCTGCTTGCGGTTCTTCGCATTCTGATGCTCCGGATCATGCTGACGCTGGCGGAGCTTCTTGTTGGGATCGTAGTTGGATACGCGTTCCTTTTCCACAGTCGGAATGAGTTCCGGACCCTTCGGACCGCGGCTGGCCGGACGGCCTGCACCGCCCATCGGACGGCCGGCGCCACCCTGCGCGCCGCCCATCGGGCGCGGCGCACCCTGACCCGCCTGACGCGGCTGGAAATTGCCGCCTTCGCGGTTCATCGGACGCGGACCATTCGCGCCCTGCGGACGCGGCTGGAAATTGCCCTCGCGGCCCATCGGACGGGGGCCGTTCGCGCCCTGCGGACGCGGACCATTCGCGCCCTGCGGACGCGGACCCTGCGCACCCTGCGGACGCGGACCCTGCTGGCCCTGGGCACGCGGCGCACGCTCTTCTGCGACCGGCACAGCGGGCTTCTCAGCCGGCTTTTCAACCGGCTTCTCTTCCGCCTTGGGCGCTTCTTTCTTTTCTTCTTTCTTCTCCTCTGCAACAGGAGCCGGCGGCACATCGTCAGGCATCGTCCAGGCCTTGCTCTGGGAACTCAGTGCCTTCTGCTGTTCCTCGCGGCGCTTCTCCTCGCGCTCCGCCTCCTCGCGCTGCATAAAGCCGCTCTCGATCTTACGCAGCTCGGCGAGCGTCTTTTCCGCAGCCTGACGGACGCTTCCCACGTCGCCCAGCAGCTTTGCCGCCCTGCGGCTCAGTTCCTTCGTTGCATCTTGAACCTTCATCTTGGACATTCTGCCCCTGCACCCCCGCAAATCGCGCTATTACGCTTCATATCAGTAAGTATTGTTGTTGCCCTTCCATATCGCGGCTGCGCCGCATCATTCCTGAGAAGCCAATGCCTGCAGCTTATCACAGAGCGTTCCCTTAGCGACCGCCGCGCACATGCGCCCGGGCTTGCCAATCGCAAAACCCAGCCGGTCAGGACTCGTCTCATAAAGCACAGCGCCATAAAATGCGCAGGCATCCCTCAGCTTCTTCTTCGTATTATCCGACGCACCGCTGTCAAGCAGTACCAATCCCGCTTCCTTTGCAGCAATCGCGGCATGCACGCCGTCGCTGCCAAGCGTCAGCACGCCCGCTCGCCTGGCGATGCCCAGCATCGAATAAAACGTATCACGTTCAATCGGCATCGATTTCCTCCATCAGCTGGCTGAAAACGTCCTGCTCGATCTTGGTCTCCAGCGCGCGCTCAAGCTGCCGCTGGCGGACTGCCTTGTCAAGACACTCCTTGGACCTGCAAATATATGCGCCTCTGCCCGGCGCCTTGCCCACCCGGTCAAAGCTGATCACGCCTTCGGGGGACTTGACAATGCGCAGCAGGCTGCGCTTTTCTTTCATTTCGCGGCAGCCCACACACATACGCATGGGAATCTTGCGTGTCTTCATCGGCGATCACCCCGAATCAGGCTTCCTCGGTCGCTTCCGTCTCGGCGTCGAGCATCTGCTCATCGACCTGGCTCTGGCTCTTGATATCGATCTTCCAGCCGGTCAGACGCGCCGCAAGGCGGGCATTCTGGCCTTCCTTGCCGATGGCAAGGGAAAGCTGGTTATCCGGCACGACGACGCGGCAGGCCTTTTCCTTCTCGTTGACAAACACACTGACCACATGCGCCGGATTAAGCGCATTGGCGACAAACTCGGAAGGATCCGCGGACCACTTGATGATGTCAATCTTTTCGCCGCGCAGCTCAGTCACCACGCGATCCACGCGCTGACCGCGCGGGCCGACGCAGGAACCGACCGGATCGATCATCGGATCGCTGGAGTAGACAGCCATCTTCGTGCGGGAACCCGCCTCGCGCGCGATGGACTTGATCTGCACGATACCGCTCTGAATCTCCGGAACCTCCAGCTCAAACAGGCGCTTCACCAGGCCCGGATGGATGCGCGAAACGCTGACCTGCGGACCATACTTCGCGCCCGGACGAGCCAGACGGCGATCGGCTACGACCTCCAGCAGGTAGACCTTAAAACGCTCGCCCGGCGTATACACATCGGCAGCCATCTGCTGCGCCATCTCCAGCGCACCCTCGGTCTTGCCCAGCTCGACATACACGGTCTTGCTCTCCGGATCAACGCTGTGCACGATTGCGGTGAGGATCTCGTTCTCCTTTTCAATGAAGTCGTCGTAGATCTTTCCGCGCTCCGCCTCACGGATCTTCTGCACGATCACCTGCTTAGCGGTCTGCGCAGCAACGCGGCGGAAGTTATTCGGGGTTACCTCGACCTCGACGATATCGCCCTCTTCGTAGCTGGGCTGAATCTTGCGCGCAGCCTCGACAGAAATCTCAGTCGCCTCGTCGACAACCCAGGTTTCCACCTGCTTGCGTGCATACAGGCGCACGGCGCCGGTCACGCGGTCAAGCTCCACGCGCACATTAGGCGTAGAAGCCGGAACGCCGTATTCCTTGTTGAAATTGTTCTTATATGCGCTCTTGAGCGCTTCCTCGATGGCGGAGAAGAGCACTTCCTTGCCGATGTTCTTTTCCTTGGCAAGCAGCGCCACCGCTTCAATCATCGCTTTGTTTTCATTCTTATCCATCATTTTGACGCTTCTCCTTCCTCATCATTCCACGTCAAGCGCCTGTTCGTCTCCCAGGTCTTCCTCAGTGATGACAATGACAGGCTTGCACAGGGAAATCTCCTTCAGGGTGAACTTCATCTCGCCGCCTGCGGTCATGATGCTCACCTGATCCCCGTCAAGACCCAGCAGTTCGCCCTCAAATCGCCTGCACTTATCAATTGCGCGATAGAGATGCACTTCCACCTGATCGCCGACATGGGCGTCATAGTCCTTCTGCTTTTTCAGGGGACGATCAATACCCGGCGAACATACCTCGAGGAAATCGTAATCCACGCGCTCAACCAAAGGCATCACGGCGCGGTGGTACGTTTCACAGTCACTCAAGGTAATTCCGTCGGGCTTGTCAATATAGATCCGCAGATACCGGCTTGCGCCTTCGCGCGCAAGCTCAACGTCTACAAGCTCCACCTGCTGCTGCTCTGCAAGCTTTCTGCAGGCAGGCTCAACGACGCGGGTCAGATCGCTTTGTGCCATTCACACACTCCCAAGTCTACATTCAATAAAGGTATTCTATTTTGAAAAAGCACGGTATTCAACAGAAAGAGTGGGCATTTCTCCCACTCTTTCCATCAAACTGCATGCGCAGTACCCTGCTAAAACAAATCCTACGCGGCTATTATATCACCGCTTTTTCAAAAATACAACCCTCTATGCACGTTTTATCAGCTATTCCGGCAAAAAACGTTTTATAACGCTGCAAATTTTGAATCATTTCCCGTCAAAAACGGTGATCAATCAGAACGAAAACAGCGTCGTCTGATTCGTCTCCGGAAGATGATTGAGGCAGCCCAGTTCGCGCATCATGTCGATCACGGCCTGAGACGCCTTTCCGCGGTTACGCAGGTCCTCCACGGAGATAAACGGGCTCTGCTTTCTCGCCTCCACAATGGCATGAGCAGCGCTTTCGCCAAGGCCCGGCAGCGCGTTGAACGGCACGCGGATGAGGCTATCGGAGAGCAGCTGGAAATTCGTCGCGTCGCTCTCATTCAGATCAACCGGCGCAAGCCGGATACCACGGCAGAGCATCTCGATGACCAGTTCCATGATGATCATCAGATCCTTGTCTTTCTGCGTGAGCTCCTTTGCGTTTGCCTCCATCTCCTTATATCGGGCGCGGATGGACTCCAGCGATCCGCAGAGAATGCTCGCATCAAAGCTGTCCGCGCGAACGGTATAATATGCGCAGTAATACGCAGCCGGGCGGTAGACCTTATACCACGCCACGCGCAGGGACATCGTGACATAGGCCACAGCATGCCCCTTGGGGAACATGTACTTGATCTTCTTGCAGGAATCGATGAACCACTGCGGCACGCTGTGGTCGATCATCGCCTGTTCCATCTCCGGCTTGAGACCCTTTCCCTTTCTGACAAACTCCATCGTGTCAAACGCCATCTTCGGCGCAACGCCGTAATCCATCAGCGCATTCATGATGTCGTCTCGCGTGCAGATACAGGACGAGAACGGCGCAATGCCGTTTTTGACGATCTCCTGCGCATTGCCAATCCAGACGTCCGTACCATGGGACAAGCCGGAAATACGCACCAGCTCATCCATCGTCGTAGGCTTGGTCTCCTCCAGCATCTGGCGAACGAACTTCGTTCCGAATTCCGGCACGCCATACGTACCCGTATTGGAGCCGATCTGCTCCGGCGTCACACCCAGCGCTTCCGTGCTTGAAAAGAGCGAAATCACCTTCGGGTCGGTCAGCGGAATTCTGGTCGCATCTACGCCCGTCAGGTCCATCAGCATGCGGATCATCGTCGGATCGTCGTGACCAAGAACGTCAAGCTTTACCAGCACATCGTGCATGGAACCAAAGTCGTAATGGGTCGTGACGGTCGGGTTGCTCATGTCATTGGCAGGATGATTAATCGCAACGAACTGCTGAATCTTGTATTCCTTGGGCAGTACAACCATGCCCGCCGGGTGCTGGCCCGTCGTGCGTTTGACGCCTACACACCCAAGGGCCAGGCGGTTCATCTCCGCCTCGGAGAGCACAAGCCCGCGCTCTTCGCAGTATTTCTTCACGTAACCATAGGCCGTCTTGTCCGCCAGCGTGCCAATCGTACCGGCACGATAGCAGTATTCCTTGCCGAAGAGTTCTTCGATGTAAGCATGCGCGCGCGGCTGATATACGCCCGAAAAGTTCAGGTCAATATCCGGCACCTTGTCGCCCTTGAAGCCGAGGAATACCTCAAACGGAATCTCAAAGCCGTCGCGGAAGAGTTCCTGCCCGCAGTTCGGGCAGTTCATCACCGGCAGGTCCGGACCGGTCTTATACTTCTGCTTGTCCACATCAAAGGTGTACCACTTGCACCTCTCGCAGCGGTAGTGCGGCGGCAGCGCATTGACCTCGGAAATGCCAACCAGATGCGCAACATAGGACGAGCCGACCGAACCGCGTGAGCCGACCAGATAGCCGTCTGCGTTGGACTTCTTGACCAGTTTCTCTGCGATGTTATACAGCGTTCCATAGCCATAACCAAGGATGGAGCCAAGCTCCTTTTCCTTGCGGGCAATGACGATCTCCGGCGGATTGTCGCCGAAATGCTCGCGAATCTTTTCCTCGCAGAGATTGCGGATATTGTCCGCAGCATCCGCCCAGAAGGGCTGGAACGTCTCCTTTCCCTCCGGGTGCTTGGGATACAGGCCGACTTCTCCGATGCGCGCGGCGATCTTCGCCGGATTGTCGATGACAACCTCCTCCGCCTTCGCACGGCCCAGATAGGCAAACTCCTCCAGCATTTCATCCGTCGTCTTGAAATAGAGCGGCGGCTGATTGTCCGCATCCTTAAAGCCATATGCCGCCTGTATGATCGCGCGGAACTTCGCATCCTTGGGATCAAGGAAGTGCACATCGCCTGTCGCAACAACCGGAATGCCCAGTTCCTCACCAAGCCATACGATCTTGCGGTTATAATCGCGCAGCTGCTCTACATCCTCCGCCATGCCCTCGCGCAGCATGAACTCGTTGTTGCCCACGGGCTGGATTTCAAGGTAGTCGTAAAAGCGCGCTATGCGCTTGAGCTCCGTATCGTTTCGCCCATCGACGACCGCGCGGAAAAGCTCACCCGCCTCGCATGCAGAACCAACGATCAATCCCTTGCGATATTTCTGCAGAATCTCACGCGGCGTATGTGGCCTTCGGCTGAAGTAATTCAGGTGTCCCTCGGAGACAATATGATTGATGTTGGTAATGCCGTCCTGCTCGCAGGCCAGAAGGATGATATGATACGAATCGCCAATGGCGCCTCCGGTCAGCGCGCTGTTGATGTCGCAGACGCGCTCAACGCCCTTTTCAAGCGCCGTATCGAGCATACGGTTGAGCATCTGTGCCGTCGCGCGCGCGTCATGTACGGCGCGATGCGCATTCTTGAGGCTGATGCCCAGCGACTTACAGACCGCGCCAAGCCGATGGCTCTTGAGGCTGGGATACATGCGCCGGGAAAATTCCAGCGTATCGATCACCGGCATATGAATCTCGATGCCCAGCCGTTTACATTCCTCCGTGAGGAACGAATAGTCGAATTTGGCGTTATGCGCTGCAAATGCCGCATCGCCGATGAATTCCAGCAGCTTGGGAATCTCCGTTTCTGCCGTCCCGGCATCCGCAACCATGGCGTCGCTGATGCCGGTAAGGTCGACGACCTCCTGTGGGATCGGTTCTCTGGGATTGACAAATTTTGAATACTCCTCGACAACCTGACCGTTTCGGATGCGCACAGCGCCGATCTCCATGATGCGGTTCTTTCTGGGGTTCAGGCCCGTGGTCTCAAAGTCCACCACGACGATCTCATCGTGAAGGCCGCGATCATCCGCATCCCTGACCACCGTGGTCACATCGGTCAGATATGCCTCTACGCCTGGGATGAGCTTGATTTTGTTTTTCTTGGCTGCGCCGAATGCTTCCGGGAACGCCTGCACCACGCCATGATCGGTGATCGCCACGGCAGGATGCCCCCATTCCGCCGCACGCTTGATGAGATCGGATGCGGACGAGATTCCATCCTTCTCACTCATGTTGGTGTGCATATGCAGCTCGATGCGCTTGCGTTCGGCTTTGTCCTCGCGCTTGGGCTTGCTTCTGGCGTCGATGTCGTTGACCATAAGCACCAGCCCCTTTTCAAAGCTGTCCATCTTCACATCGCCGCGTACCGCAAACCACTTGCCCGGTTTGATCGCCGCAATGACGTCGTTTACTGCCTGCTTCTCCTCGTCCGTCGGAGGCCGGTCATCATCTTCAGCGCTGCCGCCAAAGCATCCCTTGCGCGGCTTATAGCGCAAAAAAGCCTTGCACTTGATGGTATTCGTATAGTCCGTGATGGCAAAGGAAAGCAGCTGCATTTCGCCGCCCTTGAGCTCTCGGGTTTCCGCCGTCAGCACTTCGCCGCAGATCGTCATCTTGCTGGCTTCTTCGGTCAGCTCGGCAATCTCTATCGGTTCCATTGTAATCGGCCTGCCAAAGACCGCCTTCGGCTTTTCTTTGGCCGCCTGCTGCTCACGCGCGATGACCTGCTCCTTCTGTTCCTTGATCATCTCCGCGACGACCGCTTCATCCTCCTTCCTGCGGCGGCGGCGGATTTCCTCAAGCTGCTCTTCGCGCAGCTTGACCGCCTGAAAAACGACATGCACATCAACGACAAATACGTTCTTCACCAGCTGTTCGATATACTTATCCACACCGGACTGCACAAGGAATTTCGGCGCAATATCCTGATGAACAAGCACGGAGAGCACATTGCCCTTGCACTCAAACTGGGCGTCCTGCATCAGCGGTCCGCCGGAAGGATGCCTGCGCTTGACGCAGCGCCAGATAAACGCCGCGTATTTCATTGGATCGGCAAGGAAATCCTCCGCCAACTGCGGGGATCTGACGATCAGCGAAACGCTCATCGGCGCGAAATTTCGCCTGAGCGCCCTCTGCAGCGCAAGAAACGGCCGCTCCTCCACGAGAATATCCGCAGAGAAATAGACCGTAATCTCCTCGCCGCTCCGGCTCGCCGTCACGCGTTCAAGCGTCAGGTGGCCCTTCAGCTCCGCGGCCGCGCCTTCCAGCAATCCTTCCCATTGTTCAGACATGACTCTCTCTCCTGTGCCAAAAAGCGGACGGCCATTGCCGCCCGCCGTGGGGTACGTTGTGTTTACGCTAGGGCTGCCGCCCTAAAACCTGCCTGCGGAATTTCATTCCTCAGACTCCCGCTATCGCTTCGTGTGATTAACAGAGCATGTTCTTAATCTCGGTAACAAGAATTTCAGCCAGATCTCCTGTCACCTTGCGGGGCGCTTCGCCCTTCTTAATCAGCAGTCCCGCGCCGTTTCCGCCGCCGCAGATGCCGATATCCGCCTCGCGCGCCTCGCCCGGGCCATTGACCACGCAGCCCATGACCGCAACCTTGAAGGGGATCTTCACGTCCCTGAGTTCCTCCTGCACGCGGGCCATGATGCCGCCCACGTCAATGCAGGTACGGCCGCACGTCGGGCAGGAAACATACTGCACGCAGTCCGTCCTCAGGCCGCAGTCCTGCAGAATTTCGATACCAGCCGGCGGCTCCAGACAGGGATCTCCCGTCAGCGACACACGGATGGTGTCGCCGATGCCATCCAGCAGCAGCGCGCCGATGCCGATTGCGCTCTTGATCTTTCCCTGCTCCGGAAGACCGGCTTCCGTCACACCCAGATGCAGCGGATAATCGCACTGCGCACTCGCAAGGCGATATGCCTTCACAGTATCCGGCACGTTACTCGCCTTCATGGAGAGCACCATGTCATAAAAGCCACAGCACTCCAGCATCTTTGCATGATTAAGCGCGCTCTCGACCATGCCCTGCGGGGTCGGACCACCGTATTTTGCGATAATGTCCTTCTCCACGGAGCCGGAATTGACGCCAATACGCACCGGAATATGATGCGCCTTTACACAGTCCGCCAGAATGCGGACATTCTTCTCCCCGCCGATGTTGCCGGGATTGATGCGCAGCTTGTGAATGCCATTTTCCACCGCAGCCAGCGCGAGCTTATGATCAAAGTGAATATCCGCCACCAGCGGCACGGGGCTGCCATCCACCAGCGCGCGCACTGCCTTCGCGCAGGCCTCGTTATAGACCGAGACGCGCACGATATCCGCGCCCGCAATCGCCAGCGCACGGATCTGCGAGAGCGTCGCCTCGACGTCCGCCGTATCGGTATTGGTCATCGACTGGACAGACACCGGCGCGCCTCCGCCAATGAGCACGCTGCCGGCCTTGACCTGCCTCGTCAGTTTTCCCATGGTATTTCTTCCCCCTTTTTATCGGACGAAAATCTGCATGATGTCCTTATAGGTAAGCACAAGCATCAGGCCCATCAGCAGGATGAATCCTGCGCCGTGAATCATGCCTTCCAGCTCGCGCTTCACTGGCTTGCGGCGGATTCCTTCCGCCAGCAGGAAGAGCAGGCGGCTGCCGTCAAGGCCCGGAATGGGCAGCAGATTCATCACGCCGAGGTTGACGCTGATGAGCGCCAGCAGCTCCAGATAGACATCCACGCCGCCCTGACGCGTAACTTCCTGAATGACGTAGACCGTGCCGACCGGGCCGGTTACGTCAGAAACGCCGTCTCCCTTGAACACCAGATTCTTGAGCGTATCCACAATCAGGCGAACACTCTCGATGTTATACTGCACGGAAAACGGAATGCTCTCCAGTACGGAGACGCGCACGCGTTCCTGATCGAATGTAAAGCCCGCGCGATAGCGGGACAGCTCCTCGTCGTAAAACGGCGTGATTTCGATATCCAGTTCTTCCCCGGCACGCGCTACGCGCAGCGTCACACGATCGCCAGCGGAGCCGGCAATCTCAGAAAGCACGATATCCGTGCTCTCGACCTCCATGCCGTTGACCACCAGCAGCGTATCCCCGACCATAAGGCCGGCCTGAGCGGCGTTTTCCTCGACCTCCGCTACACGCGGTACGACGCTGTTCAGCCCCAACGCGCTCAGATAGATGATGACAACCAGAACAGCAACGGCAAAATTCATCATTGGACCGCTGACTACCGTCAGCGCACGCTTCCATACCGCCTGATTGTTAAACGCCCGCGGATCGCTTTTCTCCTCGTCCTCGCCGTAGAACTGGCAAAAACCGCCTATCGGCAGCAGACGCAGAGAAAACTGCGTTCCTTTTTTGCTTTTCCATTTCGCCAGCAGCGGGCCCATGCCCATGGCGAATTCTTCGATCTCAATTCCGCACGCGCGCGCCGCCCAGAAGTGACCCGCCTCATGCGCGATAATCAGTACGCCGAGCAGCAAAAGCGCCAGCAATACATACATGGTTCAATCCATCTCCTTGTTATACTGCGAATCTGCTGGTTTTCAGCAGCTCCTGCGCCTTCGCCCGCGCCAGCCGGTCGCTCTCAAACACCTGATCCAGCGTCGCATGATGGACAACCGGCACAGCATGCATCGTCTCCTCGACGAGCTGCGCGATCTGACCAAAGCGAATGCGGTCATGGAGGAACGCATCCACAGCGATTTCGTTGGCGCCGTTGAGGATTGCGCTCATCGTTCCGCCCGTCTTCAGCGCCTCATACGCAAGGCCGAGGCCCGGGAAGCGCGTCAGATCCGGCTGCTCAAAGGTCAGCGCCTTCATCGCGGCAAAGTCAAGCCGCGCGCCTCCGGTTGCTAGGCGCTCCGGCCAGCTCATGGCATACAGAATCGGCAGGCGCATATCCGGCGTGCCCAGCTGGGCCATCACCGCGCCGTCCTCAAACTCGACCATAGAGTGTATGACACTCTGCGGATGAATCAGCACATCGATCTTCTCTGCCGGCATATCAAACAGCCAGCGTGCCTCAATGACCTCCAGCGCCTTGTTCATCATGGATGCAGAATCGATCGTGATCTTTCGGCCCATGCTCCAGTTCGGATGCTTGAGCGCCTGTTCCTTGGTTGCCAGCATGATGTCCTTCGGTTCCCACGTGCGGAAGGGACCGCCGCTGGCTGTGAGGATCAGACGTTCAGGCTTATTGGGGCCGGCGCCCTGCAGGCACTGGAAAATTGCGCTGTGTTCGCTGTCCACGGGCAGCAGCGGATGACCGGCCATCTTCGCCGCCTCCGTCACCAGCTCGCCGCCAGCGACAAGAGGCTCCTTGTTGGCAAGCAGAACGCGCTTGCCGCACTTGAGGCTCTCCATGACCGCAGCAAGGCCCGCCACGCCAACAACGGATACCAGCACATCATCCGCGTCGCACGCGCGCACAACGCGAAGCAGGACGTCCTCGCCGAACATCCACTGACAGGTATCCTTGATATCTTCGGGAATCTCCTTGGGTTCGATCGTCAGCGCCGCAATCTGCGGACGGAACGCACGAACCTGCTCAAAGAGCTTTTCTGCAGAGGAATGGGCGACGATTGCCGTGACCGCAAAGCGGTCGCTATGGCGCGCGGCAACGTCAAGCGCCTGCGTGCCGATCGATCCCGTCGAACCCAGAATGGCCAATTTACGCATAAAATCCCTCTTTAAACTCAATCAGTCCTCCACCTGGACACATTGCATGCCATCGTCCGCATCACAAAGAAGGCTGTCTCGCATACGCCTTTCTCAAGGACTCCGGCATCAGCCGATCAATGAAGAACAAGTGTGTAACAATACATGACAATCAGGGTGAAAATCACGCTGTCAAAGCGATCCATCACACCGCCATGGCCCGGAAACAGCTTACCATAGTCCTTGATGCCGCTGTAGCGCTTGAGCATCGAAGCAGTCAGGTCGCCGACCTGACCGGCCACAGAGCCGATCACGCCCAGCAGAATCGCAGCAGGAATGCCCGGCATCGGCGTGGAGAGCACATGCACGAAAAATGCGCGGATGATCAGCGCGAACATCACGGCGCCCAGCACGCCGGACACGGCGCCCTCAACCGTCTTTTTCGGGCTGACCGCCGGACAGAGCTTATGCCTGCCAAACGTCCTTCCTCCGAGATAGGCAAAGATATCGCATCCATACGCGATGCCGAACGCCATGGTGATCAGCGCAATGCCCGGCACACGGCCGTACATCGTGCTGTGCATCATCATGAACATAGAAAACGGCATCAGGCAGGTGAACAGCGGATAGATGGACGCCGCAGCATTGGGAAATGTCGGCTCCTTGGAGAGCAGAACGCCCAGCATCGAAATGCCCATCGCAGCCGTCACCAGCAGCAGCGGATCCAGCACGCCCATGAAACTGCTCAGCGGCCACATGATGATCGCCGCAAAGTAACCGCCCCATTTGCAGACCTTGTACTTCGCCGCGGCAAGCGCCTTGTAGCATTCGCTTAGCGCAATCAGGGTCAGCGCGATAATCAGCACATCCGCGACAACGCCGCGAATGATCAGAGCTGCAATCAGAATCGGCACGCCAACCAGCGCCGTGATCACGCGAGTTTTCATATCATTTCCTCCGCATCATACGCCGCCGAACCGACGATTTCGCTTGGTATAGGCAAGCAGCGCTTCATCATAAGCTTTTTTATCAAAATCCGGCCAGAGCACATCTGTCTGGTAAAACTCCGCATAGGCAAGCTGATAAAGCAGGAAATTACTCAGCCGAATCTCGCCGCTGGTGCGGATCATAAAATCGACTTCCGGCAAATCGGCCGTATAGAGTTCAGATTCAAACAGCTCCATATCGATCGCAGCCGGGTCAATCTCTCCATCCTTCGCCTTGCGCGCCAGCGCCTTTGCCGCGCGGACAATCTCCTGCCGTCCGCCGTAATTCAGCGCAATATTGAGCTTCAGACCCGTATTCTCCTTCGTGCGCTCCATTGCGTTATACAGCGCCTGCTGCTGCTTCTCCAGTCCCTTGGGCATGTCGTCGATATCGCCAATGATTCGGATGCGCACATGCTCGCGGTGAAGCTCGTCCAGCTCCTTCGTGAAATATTCCAGCAGCAGACCCATCAGCGCGCCGACTTCCTCCGCCGAACGCTTCCAATTCTCCGTCGAAAACGCATAGATCGTCAGCGCCTCAATGCCCAGATGATCCGAGTGCCGGATAATCTCGCGCAGCGCCTCCACGCCGGCCTTATGCCCAAAGGAGCGCGGCATCCCCCGCTTCTGCGCCCAGCGTCCGTTGCCGTCCATGATGATCGCCACATGACGCGGCAGAAGTTCCTTTTTCAGTTCCATGCTGCCAGTTTCATCCTTGCCAAATAAGGCCATATCGATACCTGCTTTCATGCGCCTTGGCGCCATCATAAAACAGCGGGCTTCGCGGAGCGCCGCCCCGACGAATCCCGCTTGTGTGATATACGTTTTTGGAACTCAGCCCTTATCCTCATTCGCCTCTTCAATGGGATCAAGGAATCTGGCCGCGGTCACCCGCCTGCCGTCATCGGATGCAAAGACCACTCGAAGCATCCCCCGCGTCTCATTCGCCCTGCGCGGCGCATTGGTGATCGTAACATCGGGCCCAATCCCCTCACTGCGAAGCGCACAAAGCGCATCCTCCAGCGGAAGGCCCAGAAGGTCTGTTCTCATTTGACCTCCAGGATCTCCTTTTCCTTGTCGGCCGTGATCTTGTCGATATCCTTGATGTTGTTGTCCGTCAGCTTCTGGATCGCCTCTTCGGCCTTCTTCTGGTCATCCTCGGTGATCTCGCTGTTCTTCTTCATCTTCTTGATCTGATCGACAGCGTCGCGGCGGATGGAGCGGATCGCAACCTTGCTCTCCTCAGAAATCTTGCGCACCTGCTTGGTCAGATCCTTACGGCGTTCAGCGGTGAGTTCCGGCAGCATCAGGCGGATCACCTTGCCGTCATTGGCCGGATTCAGACCCAAATCGCTGGCGAGAATCGCCTTGGAGATATCCTTCACCATCTTGACGTCCCACGGGTTAATCTGCAGAACGCGCGGTTCCGGCGCGGAAATATTGGCAACATTCTTCAGCGGGGTCGGCGTGCCGTAGTAGTCAACCGTAATGCGGTCAAGCAGCTGCGGATTGGCACGGCCGGCACGGATAGCCATCAGGTCGGCGCGAAGCACGTCCTTGGTCTTTTCCATTTTTACTTTGGCATTATCCTGAATCTTCTTAGTGGGCATATTCACAGCCTCCTCGAATCTAAATTTTATCTACCCTATTTTACCCCACAAAGCGTATCTTTGGCAAGCCCTTTTATACAGAATGAAACAAACCGGAAAGCATACAGCTTTCCGGCTTGAATTCAGCAAAAATCAGGGATGCACATCCGTGCCCATCGGATCGCCCTCGATGACGCGCAGGATATTGCGCGGATCATCCAGGCCAAACACACGGATGGAGGGCACCTTATTCTCGCGGCAGATGGTAATTGCAGCCGCATCCATAACCTTCAGATCACGGTTCTGAACCTCGTCATAGGTGAGATCCTTCAGCAGCTTCGCATCGGGATTGACGCGCGGATCGCTGTCATACACACCATCGACGTTCTTTGCCAGCAGGATAGCGTCCGCACCGATCTCCACCGCGCGAAGCGCAGCAGCGGTATCGGTCGAGAAGAACGGGTTGCCGGTACCGCATGCAAAGATCACGACGCGGCCCTTTTCCAGATGGCGCACAGCGCGGCGATAGGTATACGGCTCACAGAAGCGGGTCATCTCCACCGCAGACATCACGCGGGACTGGATGCCCAGACGCTCCACGGCATCCTGCATGGCAATCGAGTTGATCGTCGTGCCGAGCATACCCATATGATCCGCATTGATCGCAGTCATCTTAGCCGCCGGACCCTGACGACCACGCCAGATATTGCCTGCGCCGATGACGATCGCGATCTCCGTTCCGGTTGCATGCAGCTCGCCGATCACAGCGGCCACGCGGTCGATCTGTTCAAAGTCAAAGAGCCTGCCGTGATCGCCCAGTGCCTCGCCGCTGAGCTTGATGAGTACGCGCTTATACTGTGCCATAGATATTCTCCTTTACAAGGGCTTCGCCCGCTGTGTTCTTTCGGTTTACTAACTGTATTATATTCGTGTTTGCGTATGCAATCTCCTGCCCGTTCTGCTGCAGATACAGAAAAAAGGGACATGCTTTCGCATATCCCTTGATTTGTGAAGAATACGAAGAATTACTTCTTCATCTTCGCCTGCTCAGCAGCGATGTCAGCGGCCAGATCGTTGACGCGCTTCTCGATGCCCTCGCCACGCTCGAAGCGGACGAAACGGACGACGTCGCACTTGCCGTTCAGCATCTTCTCGACGTTGATGTCCGGATCCTTAACGAACGGCTGCTCCAGGAGGCAGACTTCCTTGTAGTACTTCACGATGCGGCCCTCGACCATCTTCTCGACGATCTTCAGCGGCTTGCCCTCGTTGAGCGCCTGCTGGGTCAGAACCTCGCGCTCCTTCTCCAGGTTGTCGCTCGGAACCTCATTGCGGCGGACGAACTGCGGGTTCGCAGCAGCAATGTGCATAACCAGGTCATGGCTCATGGTCTTGACCTCGTCGGTCACCTCGCCAGCCAGCTCGACCATAACGCCGATGCGGCCGCCCATGTGGATGTAGGTGTCAACCATGCCGTCCTTCGCCTCGAAACGGGCAAAACGGCGCAGGGAGATCTTCTCGCCGATGGCCGCGGTGGCCTCGCCGATCAGGTCGTTGACGGTCTTGGTCTCGTCAGCATAGAAGGTCTGAGCGAGCATTTCCTCAACGGAAGCCGGGTTCTTGGCGATGATGTGCTTGGCGTAATCGCGGCACAGCGCCTTGAAGTTATCGGTGTTGGCAACGAAGTCGGTCTCGCAGTTGATCTCAACCACGACGCCCACATTGCCCTCGACATAGCACTCGACCATGCCTTCAGCAGCGATGCGGCCAGCCTTCTTGGCAGCGGCAGCAAGGCCCTTCTCACGCAGGAAGTCGATCGCCTTGTCCATATCACCGTCGTTGGCCATGAGGGCCTTCTTGCAGTCCATCATGCCGGCGCCGGTGCGCTCACGAAGCTCCTTAACCAGAGCAGAAGTAATAGCAGCCATAACTTAAACCTCCAGATTCTGCTTGTTTATCGGGGTTGAGTAATTACGCCTGAACCTCGGCCTGCTCGCCCTGCTTGCCCTCGAGGACAGCATCGGCCATCTTGCCGGCGATGAGCTTGACAGCGCGGATCGCGTCGTCGTTGCCCGGGATGACGTAATCGATCTCGTCCGGATCGCAGTTGGTGTCGACGATCGCGACAACCGGAATGCCCAGCGCGCGGGCCTCGGTGACAGCGATGTGCTCCTTGCGCGGGTCAACCACGAACAGGCAGCCCGGCAGGTTCTTCATCTCGCGGATGCCGCCCAGGTTGGCAACCAGCTTCTCGCGCTCAGCCATCAGCTTGATGACTTCCTTCTTCGGGAGAACCTCGAAGTCGCCGCGCTCTTCCATCGCATCGATCGCGTTCAGGCGGGCGATACGGGTCTTGATGGTGCGGAAGTTAGTCATCATGCCGCCCAGCCAGCGGTTGTTAACAAAGAACATGTTGCAGCGCTTGGCCTCGGACTCGATGGACTCCTGAGCCTGCTTCTTGGTGCCCACGAACAGGACGCTCTTGCCTTCCATCGCAACCTGACGGACGAAAGCATAGGCCTCGTCGATCTTGCGAACGGTCTTCGCCAGGTCGATGATGTAGATGCCGTTGCGCTCAGTGAAGATGTACTGAGCCATCTTGGGGTTCCAGCGGCGGGTCTGGTGGCCAAAGTGCACGCCAGCCTCGAGCAGCTGCTTCATAGAGATAACTGCCATGGTATATTCCTCCTTTTAATTAAACCCTCCCTGCATCCTCATTGCATGCGGACCGGAGCTTTTCCCCTCCGGCAGGCGCACGAAACAGACGCAGGTGCGTTTTCCGTAAAATGATATCACGTCATGGCGGAAATTGCAAGAGAAAAAGTATGAATTTCCTGCCGATTTTGTTCATAATTCCACGATGTTCCAGCTGTAGACGTGATTTATACGCTCATATTTGCAAGCTTTCCGTAAATCATAAAAAAAGATGGCACTTTCAGCCATCTCCATGAAAATGTCTGTGAGAGAAGCCTATAAGCCGAGTTCTGTAATCGGCGGTCATCTATCTAGACCCGCTGTTACCAGCGGGTTCAAGCGAAATCCTGAGAGCTCGACGGGCCGTCTCAAACGCTCTTTCGTTTCTTGCTGCGAGCGGGGTTTACATCGCGGACAAGTCGCCATGCCGCGGGTGAGCTCTTACCTCACCTTTCCACCCTTACACCTGCCAAATGGCACATGCGGTATCTCTCTGTTGCACTTTCCCTGGGGTCGCCCCCGCCGGGTGTTACCCGGCACTCTGCCCTATGCAGCTCGGACTTTCCTCACACCTTCTGGCGCGCGGCCGCCCGGCAGCCTCACAAACGCTGGAATTATAGCACGTTTGCCGGTTCTTGTCAACGATGGCTCAGCGCAATCAAGGAAAGCAGTTCATGGTCAACGGCGCTTTGATCCGGCAGATGAATGTGTACGGTATAGCGCGATTTTGAAACCGGAACCACCATGGCAAACCTCGGATGAGCCATCGCTTCCCTCAGGCTGATGCTCAGCCATAAGCCTCTAAGACTCTTCTTCGGTGGAAAGGATACATAGGCAAACGGCTTGGGATCATCAAAGCAAATGCACGTTTTCATCACGCGCAGCTGCGCAGATGGATATGCCGCCCAAACGGCATGGCGCAGCGTTTCAAAAATCATGAATGCATCTGGCTTTTTAGCGAAATACGCATCAACTTGAGCCGTAATATCCAAATCCATTTCCTCCCGTTCAATAACAAAAAGCGGGATTCCTCCCGCTTCTCAATTGATTACTTCACCAGAATAATGCGGCCGCAGTTCTCGCACTCGACATACGGAAGACCGCTGCGCACCTTATCCTTATCAGCCGCAGAGAGCTGCATATTGCAGCCGCCGCAGCGATCATCGTGCAGGCGCGTGATCGGCATCGCCGCATGACGCTTGATCGCCTTGTATTTTTCAAGCAGCTCCGGCTCAATTCCCTGCGCTTCCTTGGCCACCTTCGCCTTGAGTTCTTCCAGCTTGCCGGAAGCCGCCTTGTATTCCTCATCGTAAATAACCTTGATGCGGTCAAACTCGGCACGGGCCTTGGCGGCACGCACGCGCACTTCGCGCTGCTGGCGGTCGCGCGCCTCGCTGTCTTTGCGCATCTTGGCCAGCTCCGCCTCATAGCGGGAGATGGTGGAGAGCAGCTTCTGGATTGCCGCGATCTGCTTCTTCGCTTCCTCGATATCCTGCGGACGGTTCGCCTCAAAATTCGCCGTCGCTTCGGATACAGAGCCGTTCAGACGCGTGATTTCATCCGCCAGCGCTTCCATACGGTCGCTCATGATCTCCACATCCGCCTCAATCTTCTTGAGAACGTTCTGCTGTTCGAGCAGGAAATCGCGATGCTTGAGCAGCTCCTTGCGGTTGCTGTTGCCGCGCATCTCCTTCTCATACTGATCCAGCTCCATATCGACCTGCTGGTATTTCCACAAAAGTTCGTACTGTTCCAAAGTATGGCCCTCCTCATATCAACGCCCGAAGGGATTTCCCTTTGAGCAAAAAACCGTTACATTATATTTTAGCGCATCGCAGGCGTTTTGTAAACCTTTTGCCATCACTTCGCAGGCAGGATTTTCCGTTTCAAAGTGCCCCGCCTCGATGACGCATACGCCGGCGTCCATCGCATCCAACGCGACATGATGCTTGATTTCACCGGTGATGAAGCAATCCGCCCCCTGCGCTTTTGCCTCGGCAAAGAATCCCCCACCTGCGCCGGAGCAGCAGCCCAGCCGTGTTACGACCGTATCTGCAGCGCCATAAGCGCGTATCGCGCCATGCAGCTTCTGCTGCGCGCGCTCGCAGAGCCTGCCAAAGGTCGTTCCCTCCGGAAGATTGCCCACGCGCAGACACGCCTCGCCCTGCACATCCTCCGCACCCATCAGCATCATCAGCGTATCGTTCACACCGCCCGGCGCGCTGTCAAAGTTCGTATGCGCAGCAATCAGCGCCATCCCGCATTCCGCAAGGCGAAGCAGCAGCCTGCCCTCGCGGTCCTCATCGGTCAGGCGCCTGCGCGCGTCCATCATCACCGGATGGTGCGTCACGATCACCTGCGCACCCAGCGCCTGCGCCTCGTCAATCACACCATCCGTCAGATCAAGCGCGGTCAGCACGCGCGTCACTTTCGTTCCCCTTCTGCCTGCCAGAAGTCCAACATTATCCCATTGCTCCGCCAGCGCATAGGGCGCAATTTCCCCCACCAGCCGCTCAATATCCGCCGCTGTACAGCCCTGCATGCTCATCGCCTCCGAAATCATCGCCAGTTCCCGGCTGTTTTTTTCCATGCGCGCTTTTGCCTTTTGAGAGGGAAGCGCCGCCACCTTTTCCATTTCGCGCACGCGCACATCCCGCTGCCACGCGAAAAATGCACGCTGTCCATCATCCTGCATGCCACAAGCCGCCGTGCCCAGCAGTGCTTCCCGCTCGTCAAGGCTTCCCGCCTCGGCCGCGCGCACAAGCATCGTCACATAGCGCCGCCCGGCTGCATGAGAAAACACCTCTTTCTCTGCGCGGAAACCTTCCAGCGCAAGCGCACTGCGCAGGAAAGGCAGATCAACGTTTGACTGCACAATCAGCGCCGCCCCGCCAATCTTTTCTTTACCCTCGGTGATGATCTTCAGAATCGTCTCTGCGCCCATGCCAGCAATCACAATCGCATCGACGGGACGGTCGACACCTGCAAGGCCATCTGCAACCGTCACGCGCGCTCGATCCGAAAGGCCATGCGCAGCCAGCAGCTTTTTCGCCTTTTCAAGCGAAGGCGCGCTCACGTCGCTGGCAATCATAAACAGATGGGGACAGCGTCCAAGCAGATATGCTGTCAGCTGCCCATGGTCACAGCCAATGTCTGCCGCGCATGGCGCAGCTCTGCCCTTCGTCACCTCAATCACCAGCTCTGCAATCGCGCTCAAGCGCTCGTCAAGCCGAACCATGCAGCATCCTCCTTACAGAAAAACGAGGGACTCGCGTCCCTCGATATGATCATTCGAGATAATCCTTGAGCTTCTTGCTGCGGCTGGGATGACGCAGCTTGCGCAGAGCCTTCGCCTCGATCTGGCGGATACGCTCGCGGGTGACGTTGAACTCCTGACCAACCTCTTCAAGCGTTCTCTGGCGGCCATCCTCCAGGCCAAAGCGCAGAGAAAGCACCTTCTTCTCGCGCGGGGTCAGCGTATCCAGAACGCCCATGAGCTGCTCTTTCATCAGCGTGAAGGAAGCAGCCTCTGCGGGCGGCGGAGCATCGTCATCCTGAATGAAGTCGCCCAGATGGGAATCCTCTTCCTCGCCGATCGGCGTCTCCAGAGAAACCGGCTCCTGCGCAATCTTGATGATTTCACGCACCTTCTCCACCGTGATGCCCATCGCCTCGGCAATCTCCTCCGGCTGCGGCTCCCGGCCCTTCTCCTGCAGGAGCTGACGGCTGACGCGGATCAGCTTATTGATCGTCTCCACCATATGCACCGGAATACGGATCGTACGCGCCTGATCGGCAATCGCACGGGTAATCGCCTGACGGATCCACCATGTCGCGTATGTGGAGAATTTAAAGCCCTTGGTATAGTCAAACTTCTCGACCGCCTTGATCAGACCCAGATTGCCCTCCTGAATCAGATCGAGGAACAGCATGCCGCGGCCGACATAGCGCTTGGCGATGGAGACCACCAGACGAAGGTTTGCCTCCGCCAGCTTCTTCTTGGCCACCTCAGCCTCCGGGCCGCCCTCGAGCATCTTCTTGGCGATTTCAATCTCTTCATCTGCGGTGAGCAGCGGCACTTTGCCGATCTCCTTGAGGTACATGCGCACCGGGTCGTCGATGTTGATGCCCTCCGGAACAGACAGATCAATCTCCGGCTCCACGCTCTCCGGCAGGATGGCAACGCCATCTTCATCCGCAGCATTCACCACATTGATGCCCTCGGCTTCCAGCGTTTCAAAAACCGCGTCGATCGCATCCGCGTCGATGTCCAGTTCGCTGAGCTTATTCATCACTTCCTGATATGTGAGCTGTTTTTTTTCGTTGCGCGCAAGATCGAGGATTTCCTTTACCTTCTGCTGCGCCTGTTCTCTTGTCAGTGCCATGAGAAGTCATTCCTTTCTTCCGGCCTTCTGCCTGTCCTTCATCAGTTCCTGTATTTTCATAAGCGTTTTGCGCTTGTCTTCACCTTTTTGGCTGGCCATGTCCTGCTTGAGCGCTGCGATCCGTTCCTCGATGCGCACATTATGCAGGATGCGCAGGCAATCACCCGCCATACGCAGCTTATCGTCCTGCGCTGCGCCGCTGTCCCTGTTCAGGATGCTCGCCGCGCGCGCGCGCTGCTCCTCATCCGTCATCTCCTCAAGGATCGCGCCGACAGTCTGCCCGTCCAGCAGCTTTTTAGCCAGTTCCCTCCGCTCGGAGGTGATAAAATCCTCCGCAGCAACCGTACCCGGCTCAATGAGCCCCTCCGCCAGCAGCTGCAAAAGCCGCTTTTCAGCTTCCGCCGCACCGGTGCTGACACCCTCGTTCTTTTCCTCGAGGGGCCGCGCCGCATGGCGGTAAACCGAGCGCTTCTCCTGTGTGATCATCTCCGTGCGGCCGATCTGCGCCAGCAGAACGTCGCGCGTGAAGCCTGTTGCCAGCATCAGCTGCCTCACATAATTCTCAAGCTCAACGGGTTCCTTCACCTTGGCCAGATATTTCGCACAGGCGATGGCATACGCCGTCCTTCCCTCCTGCGAGGAAAGATCATGGCCCGCCATCTCCTGCTTCATGCGGTACGCCGTCGCTTCCATGGGTTCCAGCGTTTCCATGGCCTGTACGCCGTACTCGCGGATGTATTCATCTGGATCCATGCCGCCTGGAAAATCCAACACCCTGGATTTGATGCCTTCCTGATCGAAGATCTCCAGCGCGCGCAGAATCGCATGCTGCCCGGCTGCGTCGCCGTCATAGGATACCCAGATTTCCGGTGCATACCGCTTGAGCATGCGCGCCTGTTCGATGGTCAGCGCCGTACCCAGCGTTGCGCAGACGCCCGGCACACCGGCCTGCGTCAGCGCAATCACATCCATATATCCTTCAACAAGAATGATGCGCTTGAGTCCGCGCTGCTTTTTGAGCAGATTGGCCGCGAACACGCCCAGCCTCTTGTTGAATACCGGCGTATCGCCCGTATTGAGATACTTGGGCTTGACGTCGCCCAGCGCGCGCCCGCCAAAGCCCAGCACACGCCCCTGCGCATCGATAATCGGAAAGATCGCTCTCCGGCGGAACATGTCGTATATGCGTCCGTCGCGCCGGACAGAAATGCCCGCGCGCACAAGTTCATCATCCGTAAAGCCAAGCGAACGCATCGCCTGCGTCGCTCCGTCGCTTCTGAGCGGGGTTGAACCCAGGCCGAATGTGCGGATCACCGAATCATCCAGCCCGCGGTTATACAGATACGCAAGCACCTGCTCGTTTTCCTTCTTCCAGAGCTGGCCATGGAAAAAACGGGCGCACTGCTTGTTTGCTTCGTAAATCCGCTCCTTCTCTGACCGTGATGCGGCATCCTCTCTCCCGCCGATCATTTCCGGCAGTTCCATATGAACCTGCTCGGCCAAGAGCTTGACAGCATCCTTAAACTCCAGATGCTCCATTTCCATCACAAAATTGATGGCGCTTCCGCCCGCATGGCAGCCGAAGCAATAGTACATCTGCCGCTGCGGATTCACGGAAAAAGACGCCGTCTTCTCGCCGTGGAACGGACAAAGTCCCCAATAACGGCCGCTCTTGGGGGTCAGCTGCACATAGCGCGAGACCACCTGCACGATGTCGGCCCGTTCGCGCAGCTCATCAAGCCACCCAGGAGGGAATCTTCCTGCCAACGTCCGTCACCGCCTTTGCCTTTCGGCCCAAGGCCGTCCTACTCTTTTTCGCCGCAATTGGGCACATTCCTGCAAGGATGCTGCACTTTTTTCGCTGCTCTCCGCGATTTTTCATCCAATTCCGTCAAAAAACGGCGGAATAAACAGCTTTTGATATGTTTTGACCGCATATGCGTCGGTCATGCATGCAACATAATCGCACACGCCTCGCTGCGTTCCCTCTCGGTAAACGATTTCCATGTATTCATTGGGCATCTGCCAGGGATGCTCCATATAATAACCTACCAGTTCGTGAATGATGTGATGCGTCTTCTGGCATTCGTTGTTCGCCCAGTCACGGGAATACACGCGTTCGAACATGAATGTGCGCAGTTCAAGCAGCGCATCCCAGATTTCCGGCTCCATCGCCACTTCATCCCTGTCCATCGAATAGCGGACGACGCTGGCGATCATGGCGCCCACGCGCATGCCGTGGCTGTCGCCCAGCAGGCGGATTGCGCGGCGCGGCAGTTGCTCCGCCTTGAGCACGCCGGCGCGAATCGCATCGTCGATATCGTGGTTGATATATGCAATCCGGTCTGCCAGATGCACGCAGCACCCTTCGAGCGTTTCGGGCCGCACCTTGCCGGAATGATGCTCGATACCATCGCGCACTTCCCACGTGAGGTTGAGCCCCCGCCCTTCGTTTTCCAGCACCTCAACCACGCGCCGGCTCTGCACCCTGTGCTCAAAGCCGCCCTCGATAATCTGATTGAGCGCAGCCTCTCCCGCATGCCCGAACGGCGTATGCCCCAGATCATGTCCCATCGCAATCGCCTCGGTGAGATCCTCATTGAGGCGAAGCGCGCGCGCAATTGTACGCGCCACCTGCGTAACCTCCAGCGTATGCGTCAGGCGGGTTCTGTAATGATCGCCCTGCGGAGAAAGAAACACCTGCGTTTTTCCTTTAAGCCGGCGAAATGACTTGCAGTGCAGAATTCTGTCGCGATCACGCTGGAATTCGGTGCGCATGTCGTCAGGCGACACCTCGCACTCACGCCCCCTTGTTTCGCAGGAGCGCTGCGCATACCGGCTGAGCGTATCCCTTTCCCGCTGCTCAAGCATTGCCTTAATCGTCATTCCATTCGCCTCCCGCGCCTGAACCGGATGCTTTCGCATCCCATCCATAGATAGATCCATCTTTATCAATTCGACATTGATGGACAAAAACCTATCGGGCAGCACGCAAAAAACAGAAAAACACCCGCTTCTGCTCACGAGAAGAAAGCGGGTATTCTTTCATTCCATTCAGCAGCCGGCATAATGGTGGAACAGGAGCAAATCTCCTTCTTCCACCTCGACGCTCGCCACTTCCTGCGTCACCACATTGGATATCCCCAGCGGGTAACTGCTGCACAAATCTCGCCTATTAAGCGGATAGAAAAAGCCCTTGAGCGTGACGCCTCTGGCATCGCCCATCGGCAGCAGCGACACCGTATCGCCCTTTGCGCCGCAAAGCTGTGTATAGCTGTCCGCGCGCTCAATGCGCACGGTTTCGCTGAGAATCTGCGCCTTGACGCCGCTTCTATGCGCGCGGATGAGCAGCATCAGATTGGCCATCGCATGATCCATTCTGCCGCCCAGCGCCCCCAGCAGCGTAATGTGCTTCGCGCCCCGCTCAATCGCCGTGTCCAGAGCGTGAACGCCGTCCGTATCGTCCTTGATGCAGGGCAGGCGGTCAATCTCCGCATCTGCCCGCATGCCTTCCAGCATATCCGCATTCACAGAATCCATATCGCCAAGCAGAATATCCGGCTTAAGCCCTGCATGCACAAACGCCTCAAGCCCTCTATCTGCCGCGATGGTCAGATCTGCACAGGACACGCAGCTCTCAAGCAGTGCCTTTCCCGGCGCATCGCCGCCCAGCACAATCAGCGCATGCATTACTTGCCCTCCGCGGCCTTCATCACCGTCTTGACGACGGCCTTCGGGTCCTTCGCGCGGAACAGGCCCGTGCCGATCACCAGCACATCCGCGCCGGCGTCGATCACCTTCTGCGCATTCTCCTGCTTGATGCCGCCATCCACCTCGATCAGGATATCCCTGCCCGACTCGCGAATCATCTCGCGCAGCACCGGAATCTTGGCAACGCAGTCCTCGCGCAGGCTCTGGCCGCCAAAGCCCGGCTCCACCGTCATCACCAGCACCATATCGCACAGCGGCAGCAGATGACGGATTGACTCGGGATCGGTACCCGGATTGATGACCAGACCCGCCTTGATGCCGTATTCGGCAATCGCAGCAAGCGCTTCCTTCGGATCATCCTCCGCCTCAGCATGGACGGAGATCAGATTCGCGCCCGCCTTGGCGTAGGCACGGATATACTTCATGGGGTTGGAGAACATCAGATGCACATCAAGGAACAGATCCGTCTGCTTGCGCATCGCCGCAACGAAATCCGGGCCAAAGCTGATATTGGGAACAAAATGCCCGTCCATGTGATCCAGGTGCAGCCACCTGAGTCCCAGCTTTTCCACCAGCTTAATCTCTTCGCCCAGGCGCAGCAGATCTGCCCCAAGCACAGAAGGAGATATCTCAATCATATGTAACGTCCTTTCCAATTCTCTTTTACTTCCGCAAGCAGCTCGCGATAACGCGCCCAGCGCACGGCGCTGAGTCTTCCTGCATCAACAGCGGCATGCACGGCGCAGCCCGGTTCCCTGTCGTGCAGGCAGGGCTGGAAGCGGCACTCGCCAGCCAGCTCATTGTATTCGGGATAAAGCTGTGCAAAATCCTGCGGCTCCATCTGCGGAAGCTCCAGCAGGCTGAAGCCCGGCGTATCCAGCACCATCATGCCATCCACAGCCATCATTTCTGCGCGGCGCGTCGTGTGGCGGCCCCGATCCGTTTTTCGGCTCAGTCCGCCGGTTTCAAGCTCCAGGCCGAAAATGGCATTGAGCAGCGAGCTCTTGCCCACAGCGCTCTGCCCTGCAAGGCAGGTTACCTTGCCGCGCATGGCCTCGCGGAGCGCAGGAACGCCTTCTCCGGTCAGCGCACTCGCGCAGAACACACGCAGCTGCGTTCCTTCGTATTCTTCCCGGATCTTTTGCGCAAGCTCTTCGCCCAGATCAATCTTATTGACACATAGCGCAGGCGTCATGTTGCCGCGGGCAGCGCGCAGGATCAGCTTTTCAATCAGCATCATATCCGGCTGCGGCACGCTGGCAACAACCAGCATGAGCATATCCGCATTGGCGACGCTGGGCCGCTCCATCATGCTCTTGCGCGGCAGAATCTCCTCAAGCCAGCCGTTGTCCTCTCCCTCGCCAGGCGAAAAGCGCACGCGATCGCCAACCATGGGCGTGAGCTTCTGATGGCGCAGCTTCTTCTGGGCGCGCAGGGTGTATTCCTGCCCATCCTCATCGCAGAGCACAGTATAAAAGCTGCCAATGCCCCGCATGATACTTCCTGTCATGTCTACCTCTTTTTATTGAAGGACTGCCGTCGCTTCACTCTTGAAGCCGCCGTCCAGATACAGACGCCATGTCATTACGCCGCTCGTCTCGCTGCGCAGCAGCACGTCAAGCTCCGTCTCTCCCCGCTGCGTGTGCGTCGCGGCATACATGTCATGCTCCTTGCCATCCTCGCCAACCAGCGTCACGCGGATACTGACGCCCTCCGCCGGCACGTCGACCTTCACCTTCACGGATGCCGTATACTTGCGCTTGTCGTAGTATCCTACGCTCAGCTCCACCACGCTGCCCGGAAGCACGTCCGTGAACTTTTCCAAAGACTGCTTGAGCACCACGCCGTCCTGCCTTGCGTCAGAAACCTCCTCATAGGTAATCATGCCGCAGGCAAGTCCCAGCGATTCAATGCGCGAGAGCGCCTCTTCTTCTCTCTGTCCTGCCAGCTCCGGCACAACCACGCGCCCGCCGGATACCGTCAGGTTTACCGCGCTGGAAATCCTCGCGCTGGCGCTGACCTCCGGCTGCTGACCGAGAACCGTCCCCTTCATCTGCTCGCTCGGCACGATTTCAATCTCGCCAAGCACAAAGCCCTGCGCCGCGATTGCGCCAAGCGCCTCATCCTGCATCATACCGACAAAGCGCGGAACGGTCAGCATGTCGCTGCCGCGCGAGAGCGTCACGGAGACCTTCGATCCGCGCTTCACCTGCAGATTCGCTCTGGGCTGCTGCGCGGCGACATAGCCTTCCGGCATGTCGCTGTAGGCATAGCTGATCTGCGGAATCAGATCGGCCGTATCAACCATCCTCTCCGCCGTCGCTGCATCCAAGCCTGTCAGATCCGGCATGCGTGTAAACACGAACATCGAGCGATACAGCGAAACGCCCGCACCTGCAATCACACCGGCAACCACTAGCGCCAGCGCCAGAATCGCCCCCCGCATCAGCACGTTGTTTCTGCGGCGCTTTCTGCGGATAAGCGCTTTGCGCACCTTTTCCTCATGCTCAAGGCGAACCTGAATGAAATCTCCGTCCGGATGGCGAAGCGCACGGCGCAGATCGCGAATCATCGCATCTGCATTCTGATAGCGGTCCTGAGGCCGCTTTTCAAGCGCTATCTGGAGAATCATCCGTACTGCCGGACTGACAACCGCTTCCTTTTCAATGGGCTTGGGCTGTTCCATCAGGTGCATCATGGCCACGGAAACCGACGTTTCACCCTCAAAGGGCACATGTCCGGAAAGCATTTCATACAGAATAATGCCTACGGAATACAGATCGCTGGCCTCCGTCGCCTTCATGCCCTTGGCCTGCTCGGGCGAAAAATAATGCACTGAGCCCATGACATTGCCGTCTGAGGTGAGCGTTTTGGTGTCCGCCATGCCGGCAATACCAAAGTCGCCGATCTTCACCTGACCGCTGCGCGCAACCATGATGTTCTGGGACTTCACATCCCTGTGAATGATCCCTCTCTGATGCGCATGCGCAAGCGCAGCGAGAATCTGCATCACGCATCTGACAGCCTCGCCCTGTTCAATCTTCCCCTGTTCAGCGATGATCTCCTTGAGCGTTTTGCCGTCCACATACTCCATTGCGATATACGATATACCGCCGACCACACCAGAGTCGATCATGTTGACGACGTTGGGATGGCTCAGCTTTCTGCATACCTCCGCCTCGCGCTTGAAGCGTTCCTGATATTCCGTATCGTTTTCATATTCCTCGCGCAGAACCTTGAGCGCCACCGTCTGATGGGTTTTCAGGTCAAATGCGCGATACACAATCGCCATGCCGCCGCGTCCGATGATTTCTTCGACGCGGAACCTCCGGCTGACGATTCGTCCAATCAGCCTCGATTCCACAGTCGCCCCTCCTCATCGCGGTAAAGCACCAGCGTAATGTTATCCTTGCCGCCTGCAAAAAGCGCCTGCTCAAGCAGACTGTCCGCCATGGCGCCAAGAGATCCGCCCTTTTTGAGCGTCTTTTCAATCTGCGCATCGGGCACCATGCCGGAAAGTCCATCCGAGCAAAGCAGCCAGATATCGCCGCGCACAGCGTCCGCCGCCAGAAGATCGGGCGTATTATCGCCCTGCGTGCCGAGCGCGCGGGTGATGATATTCCTTCTGGGATGGGTGCGCGCTTCCTCGCGGGTGATCAGCCGCGCGCGGACAAGCTCCTCCACCAGAGAGTGATCCTCGGTGATCTGCTCAAGCTCGCCTCCGCGCAGGCGGTACACACGGCTGTCGCCCACATGCGCAATATAGACGTAACTTCCCCCGCGCCAAAGCACGGACAGCGTCGTGCCCATACCCGCACATTCCGGATGCTCCTTGGCATGGGCAAGAATTGCCTCATGCGCGGACGCCACAGCATCCCGCAGCGGCGCAATGCCCGGCTTTTCGCCAGAATGCGCCATATTCCGGATCGCATCAATCGCCATCCTGCTGGCGACCTCACCCGCCAGATGACCGCCCATTCCATCCGCCACGGCAAACACGGCATGCTTTTCATCAAACCATGCCGCATCCTCGTTCTGTTTGCGCACCTTGCCGATATCCGTTCTCAGCGTCGCAGACACGTTTCTGCCCCTCTCACATCTCTTGTTCGTTTTCTTTGAGATATCTGCGGCGCAGCTGGCCGCATGCGCCCTCGATATCATCGCCCATCTCGCGCCTTCTGGTGACGGAGATATTCTTCTGCTCAAGCACCTTCCTGAACGCATCCACCTCACGCTCGGTCACGCCAGTCAGCCCGCGCTCGGGCACGGCATTGAGCGGGATGAGGTTGACATGGCACTGCATGCCGCGCAGCCTTCCGGCAAGCTCCGCCGCATGTTCGGGCGAAGCATTCACGCCATGCACCAGCGCATACTCGAAGATCACGCGTCTTCCGGTCTTTTCGATATAATACCGGCAGGCGGCAAGCACCTCGTCCATGCCGTATTTCTTCGCCACAGGCATGGTCTGCTGACGGATCGCATCGTTGGGCGCATGCAGGGAAAGCGACAGCGTTACCGGCAGGTTTTCTTCGGCAAAGCGGCGCATGTTATCCACAAGTCCACAGGTGGAAAGCGACACGCTGCGCATACCGATGCACAATCCGCCCTCCATGCGGAGAATCCGCAGGAACTTGACGACGTTGTCGTAATTGTCAAACGGTTCTCCGCTGCCCATCAGCACAATGTTGCCAACCTTCTGTCCTTCGCCCTGCGCAGCAAGCACGCCGTTGGCGCAGACGATCTGGCCGAGCATCTCCGCCGGCGTCAGGTTGCGCGCACAGCCGTCGAGCGTAGATGCGCAGAACTTGCAGCCCATGCGGCAGCCCACCTGCGTGGACAGGCACAGGGTATTGCCGTACTTGTAGCGCATGAGCACGCCCTCGATGATATGACCATCCGGAAGCTTATAAAGCAGCTTAATCGTACCATCGAGCTTTGACTGAATCGTTTCCAGCACGGAAACCGGGTTATCGATACAGGTGTTTTGAAGCGTTTCCCGCAGCGCCTTGGGCAGATTGCTCATCTTTTCAAACGGCACGCCCTGATGCAGCCACGCAAACACCTGCTTGGCGCGGAAGGCCGGCTGACCCTGCGCCTTCAAATAGTCCGTCAGCTCCTCCGGCGTAAAGCCGAGCAGCTGCTTTTTTTCCATCATGTTTTCCATCTCAGTTTACATTTTTACCCTGCGCATGCGGCAGACATAGAAACCGTCGGTACCATCGCGATGCGCAAGCATCTGCAGGCCCAGCGCCGTCTCGTGCTGCGCCAGCGCCTCGGGCAGCTCGGCAGCCATCGGCAGGACCTCATACTCCGGATGACGCGCGAGGAAGGCTTCAACCTGCGCCGCGTTCTCCTGCGGGAGAATGGAGCAGGTTGAATACACCAGCGTGCCGCCAACCTTGACCATCGGCGCAACCGCATCGAGAATCTCCGCCTGCATGCGGCACAGGGATGCAACGCCCTCACGGGTCACACGGTACTTGACATCCGGCTTCTCCAGCATCACGCCCGTGCCGGAGCAGGGCGCGTCAATCAGCGCAGCGTCAAGGGTCATGGCCATATCCGGACGCGGCGCGGAAGCATCCTTCACCGCCGGTCGGACATTCTCCAGTTTGAGGCGGTTCGCCGTGCCGCGGATCAGCTCCACGCGATGCGCATGGGTGTCCCACGCATAGACGCGGCCGGTGTCGTTCATCATCTCACTCAGCACGGCCGTTTTGCCGCCCGGCGCAGCGCAGGCATCAAGCACCGTCTGGCCCGGCTTCGGGCCGACCATGCGGGCCGCAATCACGGAGCTCTCACCCTGAATGGTAAACAGGCCGTTCTGGAAGGCGCGCATGCGGGTCAGATCGCCGGCATTGCGAACCTTATAGGTGCCGGGCACGATACCCGGATAAAACTCCAGCTCGTCGTCCGCGAAGAGGCTGCGCAGGCGCGTATCGTCGCAGCGCAGGTAATTGACGCGAACCGTCACATCGCGGTCCTTCGGACGATAGCGCATGATCTCCAGCGCGCCATGCTCGCCATACGCGCCAATCAGCAGCTCGCACAGCTCCACCGGCGCAGAGAACATGATCGACAGATACTTCGCAGGATCGTCCGCAGGCTTGGGCCAAACGACATTTTCCTTGCCGCGGATCATGTTGCGCAGCACCGCATTCACAAGGCCGGTAAAGCCCTCAAAGCCCATCGCGCGGCAGAGGCTGACGCTCTCATCCACCGCCGCCATATCCGGAACGCGATCCAGATAGAACAGCTGATAGGCGCCCATGCGCAGAATCTCCCGCACAGCAGGCTCGATCTCCTTCTCACCCTCCAGGAACTGGTCAATCCGCCAGTCCAGAGAAATCTTGTTTTCCAGCGTGCCGTAAACCAGCTGTGTGGTAAACGCACGGTCGCGGCGATTAAACAGCGCGGCAGCCAGACGCTTATCGAGCGCGAGGGAGGCATACGCGTCGCTGCGGCCCACATCAAGAAGCGTCTCCAGCGCAACGCGGCGCGGCGCAAGATTCATGCGCTTGGGTTCGTCCGTCCTATGATCACGCCTGGGCGCATGCACCGGGCGCTTATCGCCAAAGCTCTTCTTTTCGCCGAAGCTCTTCTTTTCGCCGAAGCTCTTCTTCTCGCCGAAGCTCTTCTTCTCGCCGAAGCTCTTCTTCTCACCGAAGCTCTTCTTCTCGCCGAAGCTCTTCTTTTCACCGAAGCTCTTCTTCTCGCCGAAGCTCTTCTTTTCACCGAAGCGCTTCTTCTCGCCGAAGCTCTTCTTCTCGCCGCTGCGGGCAAAGCCCGGCTTCTTATCGGAATCGAACCTTCTGCCGTCACGGCCTCTGTTATCAGACATGCTTTACGCCTTTCCCAGGCAAACGCCTGTATCCATCGTGTGCCCACGCAGGTAATCCTTTGCGTTCATTCGCTTCGCGCCGGGCATCTGAATTGTCAACATTTCCACATCATGGTCTGCACAGGAGACGACAATCCCCTGCTTGGCATCCGCTGCAACCACCTCGCCCGGCATGCCGGTGGGCGCGCCTTCACGGATTTTAAGGGCGAATACCTTGATCGTCTGCATGCCTTCTTCGCCGGCAAGCGTGGTAAACGCGCCGGGCCACGGGGTCGTGCCGCGCACGAGCCAATCAATTTCCTCTGCGCGCTTGGTCCAGTCGATGCGGCCGAGCTCTTTGTCCATCTTCGGCTCATAGGTCGCCGCATCGTGATCCTGCGGGATGCGCTCAAGCGTCCCCGCCTCCAGCGCACGGATGGTTTCAATCAGAAGCTCTGCGCCCATCACCGCGAGCCGGTCGCTCAGTTCGCCTGCGTTCTCCTGCGCGCCAATGGGCGTTTCCCGCATGAGGAGAATGTCGCCCGTGTCCATGCCCTTATCGGTAAACATGGTCGTTACGCCTGTCACCTGATCGCCCATGATGACGGACCAGTTGATCGGCGCGCTTCCCCGATGCTTGGGCAGCAGCGAGGAGTGGACGTTAATCGTCCCCATCGGCGGGATATCCAGAATCTCCTGCGAGAGCAGCTGACCAAACGCCGCAGTCACGCAAAGATCCGGCTGGCAGGCCTTAAGCATCTGCACGCCTTCTTCGCGCTTGATCCGCTCCGGCTGAAAAACCGGGATATTGTGCTCAAGCGCAAGCTCTTTCACCGGGCAGGCAGCCAGCTTATGGCCGCGGCCTTTCGGCCTGTCCGGCTGGCAGAATACGCCGACGACATGATAGCCGTTCTTTATGAGCGCCTCAAGAGACGGCACGGCAAAATCCGGCGTACCCATAAATACGATTCTCACGCTTCCTCGCCCTCTTCCTCTTCAAGCTCCTCATCCGAGAAAATCTCACGGTACATCTTGTCGACATACAGCACGCCATCGAGGTGATCCGTCTCATGCATGATGCAGCGCGCGAGCAGCTCGTCCGCCTCGATCTCATACCATTCTCCGTTGCGATCCTGAAAACGCGCGCGCACAACCATCGGTCGCTTGACCATGCCGCGGCGGCCGGGCACGGACAGGCAGCCCTCCGGGCCGTCCTGCTCGCCCTCTGTTTCAAGGATCTCGGGATTGATCATCTCGATCAGTCCGTCGCCGCAATCCATGACGACCACGCGGCGCAGCACCGCCACCTGCGGCGCGGCAAGACCCACGCCGTTGGTATGATACATGGTCTCTGCCATGTCATCGAGCAGCTTATGCAGCTTCTCATCGAATTTTTCCACAGGGCGGCTCTTCTTGCGAAGAAGCTCATCCTCAATATACACCATCTTGCGAAGCGCCATATACATTCTCTCCTTATTCAGTCAAGAGCGGTTCAACCCCGACCATGCCGATAAGCACAGTAGGCATAATACTCCATAATCCATATCATTATAAAACAAATCTTTACAAAAGGGAAGAGCCAATTCACCTTACAGCACCATTTTGCCCCCAACAACCGACCGCACCCGAAATGTTTGTGATTTTAAAATAAAACACACGTCCAAAATATAGACCGAGTGAATAAATCATGTTAAAATATCGTAAACAGGTCAGGGCTGTTCGGCTGCGCACGCACAGAGCCTAACCTAGATTATGAGACAAAGGAGTACACCACTATGAAGAAGATTCTGGCGCTGGCGCTCGTTGCCCTCCTTTCCCTCTTCGTCGTTGTCGCGTTTGCTGAGGAAAACCCCTATACGCTGGAAGAGTTCAAGGTTAAGGTTGAGGAAGAACTCACCCTTGCCCGTGACGTCGTGTATTATCCGCACGCTTACGAAGGTGACTTTGAGCAACTCTACGTCAACTTCCACAAGCTCTCCCGTTCCCGCTATGAGACCGTCGCTCCGGCCACCGAAGCGGGCGTCGTTCTGGGCCAGTACGATCTCTACAAGAACCTGAAGGAGATCCGCGAGTCCATGGTGCAGATCGCCGATCCGGCATCCACCGTGTGGGATATCTGGGAGGACGACATGGCGGTTGAGAATCCGCTGCCGGCTGAGGGCTGGGAGATCTCCTATGACAACCCGGGCTTCCGTCCGTTCCTGAACCCGTACCTGCTGGCCGATCAGAGCCAGGTTAAGGGCAACGTCGTCATCATCGCCGGCGGCGGCAACACCCACCGCAACAACGTCGTTGAGGGCTACCCGGTTGCCGAGTTCTTCAACGCGAACGGCTACAACGCCTACGTCCTGCAGCGCCGCGTCAATCCGTACGCTCAGGCCGACCAGTGGCTCGACCTTACCCGCGCGATCCGTTACATCCGTTACTACGCTGAAGCGAAGGGCATTGCCAAGACCGACGTCATGATCACCTGCGGCTTCTCCGCCGGCGGCGCGAACATCATGCAGGCCATTGCGAACGTCAATGTGACCCCGGATCAGGTGTATGCGGACTATGTCTGCGACGAGATCGACGCAATGAGCGCTGATCAGACCATTGCTCTGCCGATCTACGGCCTGTTTGCTACTGACCTGCTCGGCGGCACCGGCGCTATGCTGGACTTCAGCCAGAATGAGAATCTGCCGGCTCTCTTCGGCGTCATCGGTCACAAGGATGGTCTGTACGCGATGATCCTCCCGACCCTGAACGACGTTGCGAAGACCTTCCCGGATTTCGCCTTCTACCTCGCTCCGGACGCTCCGCACGGCGTTGGTCTGGGCACCGGTACCCGCAACTACGTGAACGCGTTCACGCAGCTGGCGCAGTGGCCGCAGATGGCGATCAACTTCATCGAGAGCCGCCTCGACCTGCAGCCGAAGTCCTATGATCTGAACCAGACCATGAATTCCTGGTAAGATCTGAGCATCTGCTGAGTCCATCAACTGCATAAGAAAACGGGTCGGAACCTGCGCATGGGGTTCCGGCCCGTTTCTTATAGTTCGTATCTTGTTCCTTTTGAATACAGCACGCCGTCCGTCAGTCGAATCCTCAGGATGATCGTATTAGGATCGTCTTCATTTGTATGTCCGTTGTCATACCATGCCGCAAAGGCTTTGCGCAGCATCGATGCAATCTCCTGATTCTCCGGCGCACATACATAACCAAGGCTTTCGCCCACGCCATGACCCGTAAACCATTCTCCGCAGACAGCGACAAGATTACTCTTTGCAATCTGCTGCATCTTTCCGGAAAGCAGATGCGTGATACAGTAAAATGCACCGCCCATATACACAGCATCCACCGTACGTACATGCGGCATACCGTCCCCGATCGTCGCCAATGCAATCAGCGAATCTCCGCCAAAGCGCTCCGTGAGAAGCATATTGACTTCATTCGTCATGCGTTTCATCCTCCAGTTTCTTTTCCAGCAGAACAAGATTCACGCCCGGGATGCTGTTGAATACCGTCGGCGCAATGCCGATTTCCTCATATCCCAGCGCTCGATACATCGTCCGCGCGCGGGCATTGCGCTCGTTGGTGTCCATGCGCAAATACCGGCAGCCATGCTTCCTCGCATATTCCTCATAAAACGCGACAAATGCACGGCCATATCCTTTTCGAGCCGCATGCGGCGCAATCGTCAGGGTATGAAGCACCATAATCTCATCATCCTCCGCCGGATATCGCCATGCCGCTCCGGCGTAGACGTCCACCTGAATCTGATTGATGATTGCTGCTCCGACGATTTCTCCTTCATTCTCCTGAACAAACAGATCCCCGCGTTCAAGCGCCGCCTGAGCGGTCGCTTCTGTGGGATATACGCCCCGCGCCCAGCCAATTGACGCCTGTCCGGCTTCTTCGGCTGTGTGGATTCCTTCGTAAATTGCACCGATAAAGGGGATATCGGCAGCGACAGCTTTGCGGATGATCATCCTGTTTTCTCCCTCATTACATCATGCTTCCCGGATTCACCTGACACACGCAGACGCAGCCCTCCAGCGGCGTGAGCGCGATCTCGCTCATCTTGCCGACAGCCTCCTGACAGACCAGCTTATCCACAATCTTGAGCGTCACCTGCCAGCGGAACTTACCCTTGATCCGCTTGACCGGACAGGGCATCACCCGAAGGGAAATCACATACTTGCGCAGATAGGAACGGCGCTCAAGGAATGCTTCCATCTGGCGCATGGCGCTTTCCGCCTCACGGCTGGCATCCTGCTCGCGGTCGGCCTCATAAAGCAGACGGGCGATGAGCGTATACGGCGGATAGAGCGCGCGCCTGCGGCGATGCATTTCTGTCTCATAAAATGCCCGGTAATCCTGCCTGCTGGCTGTCTCTATGGCATAATGCTCCGGATCATACGTCTGCAGATACACCTCGCCCGGCGTATCCGCGCGGCCCGCACGACCTGCGACCTGCGTAAGCAGCTGGAACGTGCGTTCGGCAGATCGGTAGTCCGGCAGATTCAGCATCGCATCCGCCGCAATGATACCGACCATCGTCACATTCGGGAAATCAAGACCTTTGGCAATCATCTGCGTACCGACGAGGATGCGCGCCTCCCCCCGGCGGAACTGCGCGATCAGATGCTCATGCGCATCCTTTGCGCGCGTGGTATCGTTGTCCATGCGCAGCACGGGGACATCCGGAAAAAAGCGGCGCACCTCTTCCTCCACGCGCTGCGTGCCCGTGCCAAAGTACTTGATATACTTGCTCGCGCACTCCGGGCAGACCGACGGTACATTCTGCTCCTGACCGCAGTAATGACAGCGCAGAATGCCTTCCGTGCTGTGGTACGTCATGGATACATCGCACTGGGAACAGTTCACCACATAGCCGCAGCTGCGGCAGGAAACAAACGTCGCATACCCGCGCCGGTTGACAAATAGAATCGCTTGCTTGCCCGCATCCATGCAGCGCTTGAGCCCGTCAAGCATCGCGCCGGAAAATACGGACCGATTCCCCTGCGCAAGCTCCTGCCGCATATCGATCACGTGAACATCGGGCAGCGGTCTGTTTTTGACGCGGCGAGGCATTTCCAGCAGGGTCAGATCACCGCGCCCCGACAAGGCAAAGGAACGCATGCTCGGCGTTGCGCTGGCCAGCAGAAGGACAGCTCCTTCTCGCGCGCAGCGCATCTTTGCCAGCTCCCGCGCATCGTAGCGCGGCGTATTGTCCGCTACGTAGCTGGCCTCATGCTCCTCGTCGATAATGATCAGACCAATGTTCTCAAGCGGCGCAAAGATGGCTGAACGGGCGCCAATCACCACGCGCACATCCCCGCGGCGGATTCTCCTCCACTCGTCATAGCGTTCGCCCGGGGACAGCCGCGAATGCAGCACGGCAGCATCCTCGCCAAAGCGTGAACGGAACCACATGACCATCTGCGGCGTCAGCGCAATTTCGGGCACGAGAACGATCGCTGTCTTTCCCTGCTGCGCAGCGTGGCGGACAGCACGGATAAAGACCTCGGTCTTTCCGCTGCCCGTTACGCCGTAGAGCAAAAAGGCCCCCTCGCCCGCATCCATCGCGGGCAGCAAAGATGAAAGCACTTCTTTCTGCTGCGCCGTCAATTCCGGATCAGCCTGCGCAAGGCGTTCCATTGCGCCGTAAGGGCTGCGCATCACCTCGCGCTTCTCAATTCTGGCAAACCCCATCTTCACCAGCGCCTGAAGCGCCGTACGGTAATCGCCCAATTGGGCGCGGAGCTCCTCGCAGGACAATTCGCCGTTTTCGCTGTTCACAAGCAGTTTCAGGATAGCCGCGCGCTTCGGCGCGCGCGCCTGAGAAGCGATCACCTGCCCGCGTACAGCGGGGTCGACGGTCAGCACAGCCATCTCTTTGGTCTTTTCCCGGATCCGCTCTCCACGCATCTGCGCCGGAATCATCAGCCGCAGCGCCTGCGCCAGCGTACAAAAAGACGTCGCTTTGATGTCCTTCGCCAGCTCCAGCAGCGCGGGCAGCACGGCAGGGTAATCCTCCAGCGTATCGCTCACATCACGCACACGGCTTTCCGGCAGATCGCAGTCCTCCGTCATCCCCACGACGACGCCCTCTATTCTATGCTGCCGGCCAAAGGGGACATGCACGCGCATGCCGGGGCACAGCTTCATCCCCTGCGGTACGCGATAGGTGAATACGCGATCCACATCCTCGTGCGCGATATCCACAATCACCTGACAAAAAGCCATGGCAGCCTCCTCCTGATTCTTCCATGTATTGCTCAAAGATCACCTGCGTCCATCACGCGGAATCCGTTTTCGGCAAGCAGCTTCGCCGTCACACCCTGTCCGGGAATTCTTGTCCCTGAAAATGTGCCGTCGTAAATCTCGTGCACACCGCAGCTCGGACTGCGGGACTGCAGGATGGCCAGATCAATTTTCTCCCGCATGGCAATCTCCAGCGCCATTTTCGCGCCCAGCCGGTATTGCGTATCCACATTCACGCCCTCCCTGTTGATCACCGTCCCGCGCACGATCTCCGCAGGAGAGCGCGGCGTCGGCAGTCCGCCCATCACCTCCGGGCAGATGGGAATCACCTCATGTCCCTCAATGAATGCAAGCACCCTTTCATGCCGGTTATTCCCGCCGCTGTATTTGCAGTTTTCGCCCAGCAGACAGGCGCTGACCATGATCTTCATCGCATATTCTCTCCCGCGCGTTTACGCCTCGTTGACCAGCTTGCCGCAGATATGCTCCGGAACGAGTTTCATCAGCAGCGTACGGTGTGCAGAGCCTTCGATCTCCTTGCGGATATGCTCCTCATCCTGAATAAACTTGAGGCTCAGCCTGCGCGTAATGTCCACAATCATGTCCATATCTTCGATGAGCTCCATGCGCCCGAAGATAATGATACTTTTCACATTCAGGGCCCATTCTCCCTCGTTGCGATAGCCGTAATCGTAGACACAAAAAGAAACCTTGTCATTCTTTTGAAGCGCTTCAAGACGGTGCCCAATCTTTCCGCAATGAAAATAGACGCAGCCATCCTCTTCGTTATAGTAATGGTTCATCGGCATGCCGTAAGGATAGCCATCGTCGCCCTGCACGCTGAGCACGCCGCGCGTCTCGTTTTTTAGCACATGGACGCAATCCTCCATGGAAAGCTGCTTATTCTTTCTGACCAGTTCTCTGAACATCTTTTGTTCCTCCGATATTATCTGAGCATTCTTTGCGCAAGAATGATCGTCCCCTCTGGCCGAACAATCTCGCGAACGGATAGAAAGCCGTTTTTCTTCCAGAAATGTGTCGACTGCGGATTATCCTTGTCGATCCCCAGCTGCACGCGCGCACAGCCCATGCGCTTTAAATAGGCACACAGCTCCGTGATCATCGCAGAGCCCCGCCCTTCGCCCTGAATCTCTTTATCCAGCATGAAAAAGCCTATAAAAGCTGTGGTATCATCCGGATAGCCGTCGATGAGATCCATCACTGCGCACAGCTGTTCATCGCAAAAGAACCCGGTATAGTATTTATCTTCCAGTCCTTTTCCGGGCGGTGTGATATACAGGTCGCTGCGAATCGTTTCTTCCGAAAACGGCTGTCCGCAATATGAATAGAACTGCGTATTTCCTCTGCACAGCGCAGAAATCATCGGAATATCCGTTTCATCCAACAGCCGGACGCTGTATACATCCGAGAATTTATCACTCTGCAAACGCCGCATGGTGCTCTATTCCCTCATTCTTCATATTTTTCAGCCGCTCCATTGCCCATTGTCTTGCCGCCTTAACCGCAGTCGGCAACGGCAGGCTTTCCAGTTCATCACGCGTGACCCATTGCCCGTTTTTCACCTCTGCCATTTCATCTGCAATCAGCACATGCACGTCCATCTCCCAGATGAGGTGCGTAAATATATGCCTTGCATGGCCGGCATACTCATCATACGCCGTGCGAATGCCCAGCGCTTCAAGCGATGCGCAGAGCTTCGCCGGATCATGCTCCTCCAGCACATCCGGAAAGACAAACAGGCCGCCAAGCAGCTTTTCCTGCCGCTTGGTGATCAGCACGCGATCCTTATAAAACACCAGCAGCACGGCGCGGTTTTCCACGCGCTGGGCCTTTTTCTTGGCTTTGCGCGGCAGCTCGGGGGCGACGCCCTGCATAAAACCTGCGCAGCTCTCTCTCACCGGGCAGAGCAGACACTTCGGGTTTTTCGGCGTGCACATCGTCGCGCCCATCTCCATCATTGCGTTGGCAAACGCCCCGGGACGGTCATGCGGCACAAGCGCCTGCGTACGCTCTGTGATCATCCTCCGCACAGCAGGCGTTCCGACGGTATCCCCGATGGCAAAATAGCGGCAGATCACCCGCTCTACATTGCCATCCACCGCCGCTGCCGGGATACCAAAGGCAATCGACGCAACCGCGCCCGCCGTATAATCCCCGATCCCCGGCAGGCTGCGCAGCGCGTGAACATCTGCCGGAAGCGCCCCGCCATAGTCGCGCACAATATTCCTTGCCGCCTTTTGCAGCGAACGCGCCCGGGAATAATACCCCAGCCCTTCCCTGCTCTTGAGCACATCCTCCTCAGGCGCCTGCGCCAGCGCCTGCACCGTAGGATACCTTTCAAGAAATCGTTCATAATAGGAAACAACAGTCTCTGCTCTCGTCTGCTGGAGCATGATTTCGGAAACCCAGATACGGTATGCATCCTTTGTATGCCGCCACGGCAGATCACGGTGCCCTGCATCATACCAGGCAAGCACAGCCTGCGTGAAAATCTGATCGTTCATATTCGCCTCCATGCGTAAATTGTACCATGAAAACAGGCGTCTAATCAATCACTGCTTTTCTACCGTCCTATGGATGCGGACACAGAAACCGACATTTGCGCCTTTTTATCTGTCAATTCGCGAGAAAACGGGAGAAAACATGCGTCCGCGATCGTATCTGCGTATTATTTTCCCAAAATCAGGATAATCTAAATCTGCGCATAAAATTTGGATATTTTTCCATCTTGCCTGAAATCTCCAAGTCGCGTATATTATATCTTGCTTTAGCACTCAATGTGAAAGAGTGCTAACAAGGTACGTTTACAGCATATATAACCTGAAGGAGGTCAAATAAGATGAGCCTGAAACCCCTGTTCGACCGCGTCGTTATCAAGGACGCTGAGATGGAAGAAACCACCAAGGGCGGCCTGATCCTCGCTTCCACCGCGAAGGAAAAGCCGCAGTACGCGCACGTCGTGGCCGTTGGCCCGGGCGGCGTTGTGGATGGCAAGGAAATCGTGATGCAGGTGGAAGTCGGCCAGAAGGTCGTCTATTCCAAGTATGCCGGCACTGAGATCAAGATCGACGGCGAAGAGCTGAAGATCGTCCGCCAGAGCGATATTCTGGCGATCGTGGAGTAAGGGCTGCCGCCCTTAAACCCGCTCGGGGACATTGTCCCCGAACCCCTTCTTCGCTTCACGGCGTTCTATGATGCCGGACAAGCGAAGTGCGAATGTTTGATAATGGAGGAATTCGATTATGGCTAAGCAGATCATCTTCGGCGAAGAGGCCCGCCGCTCTCTGGAGCGCGGCATCAACGCTCTTGCCGATACCGTAAAGATCACCCTGGGCCCGAAGGGCCGCAATGTCGTCCTCGACAAGAAGTATGGCGCGCCGCTGATCACCAACGACGGTGTCACGATCGCCAAGGAAATCGAGCTGGAGAACGCCTTTGAGAACATGGGCGCCCAGCTGGTGAAGGAAGTCGCCACCAAGACCAACGACGTCGCGGGCGACGGCACCACCACCGCTACCCTGCTGGCGCAGGCGATCATCCGCGAGGGCCTGAAAAACCTCGCCGCCGGTGCGAACCCGATGGTGCTGCGCGGCGGCATCGAGGCGGCTACCGCTGCTGCCGTGGAAGGCCTCAAGGAAATGAGCGTTCCGGTCGCGGACAACCAGGCGATCGAAAACGTCGCTGCGAACTCCGCTGCGGACGTGACCATCGGCAAGCTCGTCGCTGAGGCGATGGAGAAGGTCGGCAAGGACGGCGTCATCACCGTTGAGGAAAGCAAGACCATGGAGACCAACCTCTCTCTGGTCGAGGGCATGCAGTTTGACCGCGGCTATGTCTCCGCCTATATGGCGACCGACATGGACAAGATGGAGGCCGTGCTCGACAATCCGTTCATCCTCATCACCGACAAGAAGATTTCCAACATCCAGGAAGTCCTGCCGCTGCTGGAGCAGGTCGTGCAGGCTGGCCGCAAGATGCTCATCATCGCTGAGGATGTCGAGGGCGAGGCCATGGCGACGCTGGTCGTCAACAAGCTGCGCGGCACCTTCACCTGTGTTGCCGTCAAGGCGCCGGGCTTCGGCGATCGCCGCAAGGCCATGCTGCAGGATATCGCGATCCTGACCGGCGGTCAGGTCATCACCGAGGAACTGGGCTACGACCTGAAGTCCGCCACCATCGACATGCTGGGTACCGCCCGTCAGGTCAAGGTTGACAAGGACAACACCGTCATCGTCGAGGGCGCAGGCAACCCGGCCGAGATCGCCGCGCGCGTGGCTTCTATCCGTGTGCAGATTGGCGAAACCTCCTCGGATTACGACCGCGAGAAGCTCCAGGAGCGCCTGGCGAAGCTCGCCGGCGGCGTGGCCTGCATCCAGGTTGGCGCTGCGACCGAGATTGAGATGAAGGAGCGCAAGCTGCGCATTGAGGACGCGCTCGCCGCGACCCGCGCTGCCGTTGAAGAGGGCATCGTCCCGGGCGGCGGCACTGCGCTGCTCGCCGTTCTGCCGAACGTGCAGGCCCTGCTGAACAAGTACACCGGCGACGCCAAGACCGGCGTGCAGATCGTGCTGCGCGCGCTCGAAGAGCCGGTCCGTCAGATCGCGGCGAATGCGGGCGTCGAAGGCTCCGTCATCGTCGAGAAGATCAAGCGCACCAAGAAGACTTCCTTCGGCTACGATGCGCTGAACGACAAGTACGTCGACATGGTTGAGGCCGGCATCATCGATCCGACCAAGGTTACCCGCAGCGCACTGCAGAATGCAGCTTCCGTCGCGGCGACCGTGCTGACCACCGAGAGCCTCGTCGCCGACATCCCGGAGAAGAATCCGGCTCCGGCTGCCGCAGGCGCAGACATGGGCGGCATGTACTAATCCCCAGAATCATCAAAGAGCTTTCCGGCATGGAAAGCTCTTTTTGCTTTGTAGGAAATTGCACAAAAATGCGTACTGCGGGCAAAGAAGAACTTCATTTTGTAAAGTAGTTCGGAAGTGGGAGCGGCCACTGGCCGCTTTTTTGCTTGATTCTTTGTTTTCACGCTTCTCACGCTTCGCAGAATGTGACACAGGATTGACCAAATGTGAGAATTATGTGGGAATATATCCCCCTGTCTTGCGCCCATATGAGAATCGCGATACAATGACTCTATATTCGCCCGCGAACGCATACAGTGGAAATGCTTTCGCGCGGCACAAAGGGCAATCAACGCAGCGGTTTCAGAAAGGAGGCGGCCCATGCGCAGCGGCATCCGGATACTCTTAGCATTCGCGCTGGTATGGGCGCTGTCCTTTGCGCCTGCTCTGGCGCAGGGGCGCACACGCGCGCTGCTGGTCGCCTGTTCAGAGTTTGTCTCGCAGGTCGATCTGGGCAGCGCCACCTCCGGCAATCTGCATATCATCGGTTCCGCGCTGATCAGCGCGGAGGTTTCCCCCGGCGATTTGTCCATCGAGGACGGCACCATCGGCACAGTAGCGGCCCTGCGCGATGCCGTCGAAAACGCCTTCCTTGAGAGCAGCGAAGATGATCTGTCGATCCTTTACCTGTGTACGCACGGCATCCTTTCCTCTGCCGATGACGGCGAGGTATATCTGCTCCTGGGTGACGGCGAAACGGAAACGCCCATGAGCGCCGAGCAGCTCTACGCGCTGATTCGCGAGGTTCAGGGGCAGAAGCTGCTGATCATCGACGCGTGTCACGCCGGCGCGCTGATCGGACGCAGCATCCCCGAAGAGCCGCCCTTCCTTTCGCCGTTTCTCTCCGATTCAAGCGTGCATGTGCTCACTTCCTCCAGAGGCGACGAATCCAGCTGGTATTACGACAGCGACCATCTTGCCAGCGGCGCGGTATCCTATTTCGCATCCGCCATCGCCAGCGGTCTCGGGCTATACGGCATTCCTGAAGCCGACCTGAGCGGAGACGGCTGCGTTACGCTCGCCGAGCTGCATCATTATCTCAATACCGCAGTGCCCTCCTCCACAAGCCAGCTGCTTTCCGGCTCCGCAGAGACACTTCTTCTGCCCGTTGCCCGCAGCAGCATGCTTTCCCGTCCGCTGTCCGGCTTCTCTTACGGCTCCTCGCTGCTGACCGCCGGCAGTCCCACCCTCGATTTTTCGTTCACGGTCACAAAAGACACTGCCGTGCAGTACCGGCTGGTCGAATACGCGGATGGACGCTGGGACTGGGAAAACGCCCAAACCTTTATGGATGAAAGCGAAAACAGCGCTGCACTGCTCCCTGCTGGACGCAGGCATCGTTCTCTGACGCTCGATCTTCTGCCGGAAGAGAGCGGCTATCTGATGCTGCAGGTATTCTCCGTCTCGGATGACTCTCTGATTCTCTGCTCGGAGCGCCTGATCGCCGTACAGCCCCTTGTCAGCACCGGCGTCCTTCATGTTGAATGCCGCGACACGCTGAATCATTCCGACCGGCAGGAGCTGACCATTTCCGTCAGCGCCGGCGTCCCCATCGAGGCAACGGTATCCATCCTTGACAGCGAAGGACGTCTCATCCGCCGCCTTGCCGCCAGCCAGATGACCCATCCCTCGCCCGAAAGCACGCTGCTTCTGTATTGGGACGGCCGCAGCGAATCGGGCGAATCCGTTCTCCCCGGGCAGTATACCATCGCGGCGGAAGCACGCATCGGCGGCACGCGGCAAAAAGTCACGCAGACCATCGCCGTCGGCCCCTGATTATGCCCTTTCCCGGCGGAAGGGCAGCACGCGGCAGTACGCCATTCCCATCCTGCTCAGGCATCCATCCAACTCACGCTCCGCTGCCCGTCTGCCGCATTGCGCACAGGCGGGCAGTTTTTCTGCCGCCAATGCGGTAATGCCGTCCTCCATCTGCACGCGCAGCACCGCCGCATGCGGCGGCGCTTGAGCGTCTGTTCCCCTGCTCATTCCTGCCGCAGCCAGGTCGAGTGCATCCGGTTCTGTCCGGGGCGAAAGCTGCGGCGCGATGATCAGCACACGCTGCGCGCCCATGGCCAGAAGCTGACGGCAGGCGAGCGCTTCATCCGCCAGCGGAAGAATATCATATCCCATCCACCGCATCGCAGGAAGCAGCGGCGGCGGCGCCAGCGCGGCGCGCGCAGCAAAGCTCAGCGAAACCTGCATGCTGAGCATCAGGCCGGATTCCTGCCTGTAGGCACGGGTAGAAAACACAATGGGATACCCCGAGCGCAGCGTCCTGCAGGGAAATACTGCCGCACGCGGGCACAGGGAAAGCATGCGCTGGCCCGACTGCAGCACAAGCAGACGTTCAATCCGCTTCGCATCAAAAATCGCCCGCTCCCGTCCGCGCGCCAGCATACGAGCGGACGCGCCATGCGCAAACAGGCCGCGCCCCAAACTGCCCGCCTGCACAAGCGCCGCATGCATGTCTTCCTGCCCCATGCCGGATGCATAGAGCGCAGCCGGCCATGCGCCGCCCAGCAGGCCGCAAACCGCATGCGGCTCAATCTCCCGCGCAAAAAGCGCATCCAGCACGCCAATTGCCGCAGCGGCGTGCACGCCTGTTCCCATCATCACGATCCCCAGACGCATCCCGTATCCCTCCCGCGCTTTATGCTCCATGATGCAGCGGCTTAGTATATGCATCCGTCCGGGATTCTATGACGCTGTCTCCACCATTTTTCCATTTTCCTGCCCGCAGCACGAAAAATCATATGCAAACGCTCCTAGAAAGTTTTTCTTTCTCTTTTCCTGCGTACGTTTTTATGTTATAATGATGCAGACAATTTTGTCGAATTTTGAAAGGAAGTCATTCATGCGTTCCAAACGGATCAAACACTCCGGCCCGCAAAGGAAACGACGCCGTGCGCTGCGGCGGGTGAAGCCGCGCAAGGGTACGCTTCCGTTCCTTTTGCTGATGGTCGCTTTGGTGATCGTGCTGATCATATTCGCTCCCGGCCTGAGCCTGACTCCGGCCGCCAACGTATCCGGCACGACGATTCATGAGGCGGATGTTTCCACCGGAGACAGAAACCTGCAGATTTCGGAGGTTATGTCCTCCAACCGCTCGGCTTTCCCGGATGAAAACGGCGCTTTCCCGGACTGGATTGAGCTGACCAATACGGGCGACCACCCCATTGCGCTCAAGGGCTACGGCCTGTCCGACCGCGCAGACAAGATCACCTTTGTCTTCCCGGACATCACAATTCCCGCCGGCGGGCACATCATCGTATTCGCCTCGGATGAAAACGTGAACATCGCCGGGCAGGCGCTGCACGCCAAATTCAAGCTCTCCTCCTCCGGCGATTCGCTCTTCCTCTTCGGAAGCGACGGCATCGCCTTCAGTGAAATTGCCATCCCCGCGATGGACCGCAACATGAGCTACAGCTGGATCGGCGGCGAAAACTACATCATCACCGAGCAGTATTCCCCCGGCTACGCAAACACGCAGGAAGGCTATGCGCAGTTCCGCGCTTCTACCATCCTTGAGCCCGGCGCGCTGGTCATCAACGAGATCTGCGCGTCCTCCATCACCACGCTCAAGGACGAGGACGGTGAATATCCCGACTGGATTGAGCTGCGCAACACGTCGGGCAAGGCCATTGACCTGTCCAACTACGCGCTGAGCGACGATCCGGATTCCCTCGTCAAATGGCGCTTCCCGCAGGGCTCCGTCATCGAGCCGGGCGGCTACTACGTCATCTACGCTTCCGGCAAGGAGCGCGCTGGCGCAAACGGCGGCTGGCCGCATGCCGGCTTCAAGCTCCGCAGCGACGGCGAGACTGTCATTCTCTCCGATATTCAGGGCCGCATGCTCGATCTGGTCACCTATGATCTGCTGGATGCGGATACCTCCTGGGGAAGGGACGAAGAAGGCGTCAGCGGTTTCAAGCGCTTCTCTCAGCCGACACCCGGCCTGCCCAACACCCGGGTGGGCGAGATCGCGATGGACGCTGCGCTGTGTCTGGCGAACGCCTCCGGCCTGTACATCACCGAAGTCATGTCCGGCAACAAGACCGTTACCGGGCCGAACGTACGCAACCCCTACGACTACATTGAGATTTACAACATGAGCGGACAGGCCGTTAACCTCAAGGGTTACGGCCTGTCCGACAACATCAAAAAACCGCGCAAATGGCAATTCCCCGATATTACACTTGAAAACAACAGCTATCTGGTCATCTATTGCGATACGACGCAGACGACAAAAGACGGCGTTTATTATTTTACAAACTACAACCTCGCCAAATCCGGCGAAACCGTCTGCCTTTCCACCCCCACCGGCGAAATCCTCGACAAGGTGGTCGTTCCGCAGCTTTACGACAACATTTCCTACGGCAGAACGCTCGGCCAGGCAGGCCTGTTTTACTACTCCGCCCCGACGCCTGCCGCTGCCAACGAGCGTGGCTTCACTGGTTTTGCCGAAAAGCCGGAGTTCAACACCGCAGGCGGCCTGTACGAGCGGCCGCTAGCCGGTGAAACGGGCGTGACGCTGACTGTCCCGCCGAATTCCATCGTTCGCTATACTACCGACGGCACCTCGCCAACGGAGTCTTCCCCCATTTACACCGGGCCGATTGAGATCCGGAAAAACACCGTCGTCCGCGCCCGTGCTTACCGCGAAGGCGTAGAGCCCTCGCAAGTCGTCTCACAGACATACCTCATCTCCGTGTATCACACGATGCCCGTCATCTGCCTGACTACAGATCCGGACAACATGTGGAATGAGGAAAGCGGTATGTTTGCCTATGGCCCCAATGTGGACATCACCAAACCCACGCCGTGGTTCAAATACGCCACATACGGCCAGAAAAACTGGTTTGGCGGCTGGGTTGAATACTATGGCGAAGACGGTAAGCAGCATATTTCTCAGGGCATGACCTTCCGCGTAATGGGCCAGTATTCTCTGGACATGCCGCAGAAGAGCCTGTATATCAAAGCAGACGGCCAGTATGGCAAAGATCTCTTTGACTTCCCGTTGTTTGAAGACCGTCCGTATACCTCCTATTCCAGCTTCGTGCTGAGAAACGGCGGACAGGACGGAAAGTTCACCCGTGTGCTTGATGGTCTGCAGGCAAAGCTCGTCGATCAGGCCGGTTCCACTGTTGCCAATCAGGCCTGGAAGCCCGTGATCGTCTACATCAACGGCGAATACTGGGGGCACTACAACATGCGTGAGCGCGCCGGCGTTAAAATGGCAGCGCAGCATGAGGGCTGGATCAATTCGGACGATATCGACATGCTCGAATCCAGCGGCCTCAGTTCCACACAGGTCGTTCAGGGATCCAACAGAGACTATGAAAAGCTCTATGAGCGGGTTAAGGAAGGCGATCTGAACAAAGATCCCGCGCTGCTGGCCGAAGTCGAAGCGAATTTTGATATCGACAATATGTTCGACTATTATATCTTCGAATCGTTCTTTGGCAACACCGACCCGGGCAATATCCGCTACTACCGCAACGTCAAGAGCGGCGACGGAAAATGGCGCTATCTCTTCTATGACCTTGACTGGGGTCTGTTCAATTCTTCCTATAAATCCAAGGGTAAGGAATATGCGACCGGCGGCGTCACTTACTATATGAACCCCAACGGCGCAGGCGAACAGAAGATCAAGGCAAACCTGTTCCTGCGCAAGCTGGTTGAAGTTCCGCAGTATCGCGAAAAATTCCTAAGCCGCTATGCAGAACTGTTTACCTCCGTGCTGACGACGGAGAACATGGTCTCTCTCTTCGAGAAGATGATCCTTGAGATCAAGCCGGAGATGCAGATGCACAACCAGCGCTGGGCGGCTGAAATGCCCACGCAGGTCAGCTTTGACCAGCCCAAGAATCCCGAAGGCGGCTACAACTATTGGGTCACCCGCTGCGAGCGTGCGATCCGCGTGATGAACCGCCGTCCCCATTTCATCTGGCTGGATATCCAGTCCTACTTTGGTCTGAGCGATGCGGAAATGACCGATCGCTTCGGCCCCTGCCCTGTCATCCCTGATGAGTACAAATAAATCATATTTTCAGGAGGTTTACAACTATGAACAACATCATCCATGACGCAAGCGTCAACGAGTGGTTTTCCCAGCAGATGGCAAGCCTCACGCCCATGAAGATGGTGCTGGCGCTGGCCATGGGCTTCGTGGTAGGCCTGATCATTGCGCTGGTCTATCGCAAGGCTTTCCGCGGCGTGCTCTATTCCCCGTCCTTTGGGACCACGCTCATCATGCTGTGCATGATCACGACCCCGGTCGTCATGTGTATCAAGTCCAACATCGCTCTGTCCATGGGTATGGTCGGCGCGCTCTCCATCGTCCGTTTCCGTACTGCCGTGAAGGATCCGCTGGATACCGCTTACATGTTCTGGTCTCTGACCATGGGCATCCTGCTGGGCGCTGAACTGTACACCATCGCGCTGGTTGTCGTCGCGGGCATCTCCATTGCGATGCTGGCCATGGCATTCTTCCGCCTGCGTTCCCCGAATACCTTCCTGCTCGTTACGCACTATGACGTCGCTGCCGAGGAAGCCGTCATGGAGTTTGTCCGCCGCATCAAGGTGCAGCGCATGCGCAGCAAGACCGTCACCCCGGGCGGCGTGGAGCTGACTGTCGAGGTTCAGCTGCGCGAGCGCTTTGACATCGTCAACAAGCTGCTGGACACCCAGGGCGTGCACAATGCGACCCTGATCGCCTGCCAGTCTGAGGCCGGTAACTAACCAGCGTTCCGCTGGACCATGTTCCGACGAAAGACCGTGGTTTTCCGGCTTTTGCGGACGAGGCCAGTCAGCTTCGCTCGGACAGGTGTCCTCCGAAGCTGAGTAAGCGATAATTCGTATTAAAAAGGAGCGCCCTATGATCACACGCAACATTCCGCTGCGGCACGAGCTCAAGTACTTTATCACCCCGTCTGAGATGACTGTCCTTCGCAGCGTGCTCACCCCGGTGATGCAGCTCGACCCCAACGGCAACGAAAACAACGAGTACCACATCCGCTCGCTGTACTTCGATACGATCAACGATGATGCGCTGGAAGAGAAGATCGCAGGCGTAGGCAACCGCAAAAAGTACCGCATGCGTATCTACAACTTCTCCGACAAGGTCATCAAGCTGGAATGCAAGAGCAAGTATGGCGACCTGATTTCCAAGCAGTCCGTCACCATCCCGCGCGAGCTGGCCGAGCAGCTGATCGCCGGCGATCCGGAAGGCCTGCAGCGTATGCGCCATCCGCTGCTGCACGACATGTTCCGCGAGATGCGTACCCGTCTGCTGCGCCCGGCGGTCATCGTTGACTATGTGCGCGAAGCGTATATTCACCCTGCTGAGGAAGTCCGCATCACGTTTGACAAGACGCTTCGCACGGGTCTCTTCTCGCATGATATGTTCAACAAGGACATCCCCACCTATCCGGTCTTTGACGATCCGGTGGAGATCCTCGAGGTCAAGTACGACGAGTTCCTGCCCAGCTACATCCAGTCCATTCTCAGCGGCATCACCGCCCAGCGCAGCGCGATTTCCAAGTACACGCACTGCCGCAGGTATGAGAACAAGGAATTCTGATTCCGCATAACTGAATATGCTGTTGCCACCGGGTAACAAAAATGCCAAGAGCATTCGTTCGCACATCGTTAGGTCTTTAAAGATGTGTGCAGCGAATGCTCTTTTTTATCAAGATATTGGGAGGTTTTCCATGCGTTGCAACAACCCATTCCATGATCTGACCCGTTTCGAATTCATGCTCTGGCTCTCCTCCGTCGCGATGATCACATTCTCGTTTATTCTCTCCCGCGCAGGAGATGCCCTGACGCTGCTCGCTTCTCTGGTCGGCGTCACTGCGCTGATCTTCGTCGCAAAGGGCTTTGTCATCGGGCAGATTCTGACCATCGTGTTTGCCATGCTGTATGGCATCATCTCCTTCCAATCCCGTTATTATGGCGAAATGATCACCTATCTGGGGATGACGGCCCCGAGCGCTGCGGCCACCGCAGCCGCATGGATACGCCATCCATATGTGGGCACAAAGGAAGTGGAAGTTCATCACCTGTCTGCCTCCGAACATATCCTGATGTGGATTCTGAGCCTGATTGTCACATGGATCTTCTACTACATTCTCGCCTTTCTGGGCAATGCAAATCTCTTCTTCAGCACCCTTTCCATCACAACCAGCTTTTTGGCATCTTTCCTGACATTCTTCCGCAGTCCGTATTACGCCGCAGCCTACGCTGCCAATGACGTCGTTCTCATTGTCCTGTGGGTTCTTGCAGCATGGCAGGTTCTTCCTGCCTGCCCATGGTTGTCTGCTTCCTGATGTTTCTGTTCAACGATCTATACGGTTTCATCAACTGGCAGCGCATGCAGGCACGCCAAAGAACCCCTTAACCTTTTTCAAGTGCATACGAAAAGAGAGCGCCTGTAAAAAGCGCTCTCTTTGGCTTCTTGTTTGCTTTCTTGCTTGCTTTCCTTATCGGCTTCCCTTGTCATACGGGACGCCCTCCGCCTTAGGCGCCTGGGACTTCTTGCTGGTGAAAGCCAGAATGATCATCGAGGCGATAAACGGAATCATATTGTACATATTCTGCGTCCATCCAAGGGTGGCCATTGCGGGAATCACACCGGCGATGTTCGCCAGAGACTTGAACAGCGCGAAGAAGATCGCCGCAAAGAAGATGCGGAACGGCTTCCACTGACCAAAGATCATAACCGCCAGCGCGAGGAAGCCCGCACCGGAAACGCCAACCTCAAAATTCCAGCTGGAAACAGACGGGATAATATAGGCCATGCCGCCAATGCCGCCCAGCGCACCGGAGATCAGCACGCCAATGTAGCGCATCTTGTAGACGTTGACACCGACGCTGTCCGCCGCCTGCGGATGCTCGCCGCACGCACGCAAGCGCAGGCCCAGCCGCGTCTTATAGAGCACCACATACGACAGGACAAGGATCGCAATACCAACGAACAGGAATACATTGACCGTCAGCGGCCCGAACTCATACACAAACGCACGATTGCTATAGTCGAGCTTTGCAGAGGCAGAGCCATTGAAGCCCTTGGCGATGACCATCGCCAGCGCGGTGGCAAGCATATTAAGCGCCGTACCGCCGATGGTCTGATCCGCATTCAGGTTGATCGAAGCAAAGGCCAGAAGCGCCGCGTAGAGCATGCCTGCGACGGCAGCCGCGCTGATGGAGCAGATGACGATCGACAGTGCGCTCGCGCCTTCAGGCATGAGCTGAATCGCAAGGACGCCCATCAGGCCGCCGATGACCATGATACCTTCCAGAGCGATGTTGATGATGCCGCTGCGCTCAGAAAACATACCGCCCAGCGCAACGAGCATCAAAACGACCGTGTACAAAAGCGTGTATTTCAGCAGAAGAAACATCAGTCGTTCCCTCCCTTCCCGACGTTCACACGGCGATTCTTCCCGGTGAGCATGGCGCGGATCCTGTTCCTGAAGAGCATGGAGAACGCGCACAGATAAATAATCAGGGCGGTGATCACATCGGCGATCTCCTTGGTGTAATACTGCGTGGAGAGCTTCGTTCCGCCGACGGTGATATACGAGATAAAGAGCGAGGAGAACACCGTTCCAATCGGATTGGAGCAGGCCAGAAGCGCTGCGCTGATGCCATTGAAGCCAAGCGCAGGAAGCGCAGTGGAGACCTGCGGATTCCATTCCGCAACGGTAGAAAGATAATACAGGCCTGCGCCCACGCCCGCCAGCGCGCCTGCAATCGTCATCGAAAGAATGATGTTGCGCTTATCGTTGATGCCGGCATACTGCGCAGCATGCTTATTGAAGCCGCACGCCTTGAGCTCATAACCGAAGGTCGTCTTGCTCAGCACAATGTAGACGATAATCGCAAAGAAGATCGCGATGAAGATCGCGATGGTCACCGACTGGAGCTTACCGAACATGTCGCTCATGCCGCAGCTGGGGATCATGGATCCCTTCGCCACCTTGCGCAGGCTGAATGTCTTGGTCGTCGCCAGATCGTACATCGGGCTCTGTCCCTTGCCATACATGATGTCGTTCACCAAATACAGGCCGATCCAGTTGAACATAATCGCGGTGATGACCTCGTTGATGTTCAGATATGCCTTGAAAATGCCCGGGATCGCGCCCCAGAGCGCACCCAGCAGCATCGCCGCCAGCAGGCAGAGATACCAGGGCAGCTGCAGCACGATTGCGCAGTACAGCGCGCCGAATGCGCCCAGCGTATACTGACCGGCAGCGCCGATATTGAACAGGCCGGTCTTAAAGGCAAAGCCGACGGAAAGACCCGTCATGATCAGCGGCGCGGCATTGGCCAGCACCGTGCCCATGTTGCGCGGGCTCTTGAAACCGCTCTTGATGATGACCATCAGACCGTCACCAATTGCATGCTCGGCGTTAATGATCGCCAGCACCACCGTGCCCAGCAGCAGGCCGATGACGATGCAGATCAGCGAAGCGGCGACCGACAGGAACGCTTCGGAGGAAGCGAGCCTGGAAATAAGGGATTGCTTTCCCTGCTTGTTGTCCATATATGCTTCCCTCCTATCAGTTGCGCTGTGCGCCGGCCATGTAAAGTCCCAGTTCCTTGGCTGTGGTGTGACGCGGATCAAGCTCGCCGACGATCTCGCCCTCGTACATCACGAGGATGCGGTCAGGTACCTCGAGCACCTCGTCAAGCTCCAGCGAAACCAGCAAAACCGCTTTGCCGCTGTCGCGCTGGCGGAGCAGCTCCTTGCGGATATACTCAATGGCGCCAACGTCAAGGCCGCGGGTAGGCTGAACAGCAATCAGCAGGTCATTGCCCAGATCGATCTCGCGCGCAATGATCGCCTTTTGCTGGTTGCCGCCGGACATGCTGCGCGCTGCTGTCACTGCCCCCTGACCGCTGCGCACATCGTATTTCTCAATCAGACCATCCGCGTACCGGCGGATCTCACTGAATTTAAGGAAGCCGTTCTTCGCAAACTGCTTGTCAAAATAGCGCTTAAGCACAAGATTGTTTTCCAGCGTATAATCCAGCACAAGACCATGCTTATGCCGATCCTCCGGAATATGGCTCAGGCCGCTGAGGTTGCGCTCACGCACGGACATATGCGTAATCTCTTTATCGCCCAGATAGATCTTTCCGCTGTCCGTCTTCATCAAGCCGGTCAGCGCATAGACCAATTCACTCTGTCCGTTGCCGTCAATGCCCGCAATGCAGGTAATCTCTCCGCGGCGGACATTGAACGAAACGTTATTGACCAGCGCCTTCCCATGCTTTTTGCTTTTCACCGTCAGGTTCTGCACGCTCAGCACGCTGTTTCCGAGTTTCTGCGGCTGCTTTTCCATGACCAGCTGCACCTTGCGGCCAACCATCATCTCGCTCATCTCTTCTTTGCTGGTAGTCGCCACGTCGATCGTACCGATATAGCGGCCCTTGCGCAGAACCGTGCAGCGATCCGCAACCGCCTTGATCTCATCCAGCTTATGGGTAATGAAGAGAATGGACTTGCCCTCCGCAGCCAATCCCTTCATGATCTTCATCAGTTCGTCGATCTCCTGCGGGGTCAGCACGGCGGTCGGCTCGTCGAAGATCAGCACCTCGTTATCGCGATAGAGCATCTTAAGAATCTCCGTGCGCTGCTGCATACCCACGGTGATATCCTCTACCAGCGCATCCGGATCTACCTTCAGTCCATAGCGCTCGCTGAGCTCCATGACCTTCCTGCGCGCCTCTGCCTTCTGCAGAAAGCCGAGCCGCTTTGTCGCCGGTTCAACGCCCAGGATGATGTTATCAAGAACCGAGAAAACCTCCACAAGCTTAAAGTGCTGATGCACCATGCCGATGCCCAGCGCGTTGGCATCGTTAGGATCCTTGATTTTTACCACTTCGCCGTTTTTGCGGATTTCGCCCTTTTCAGGCTGATACAAACCAAAGAGTACGCTCATCAGGGTGGATTTACCCGCGCCGTTTTCGCCCAGCAGCGCATGAATCTCTCCCTTTTTCAGTTGAAGCGTAATATTGTCGTTGGCAATGATGCCCGGAAACTCCTTGGTGATGTTCAGCATTTCGATGATGTAATCGTTCAACGCCATCACTCCTTCGCTGTTGTTCCTAATGTCATTTATTATACCGTATTTATCCGGGATTTAAAAGCACTATTTTACATAAACCCCTATCATATCCCATCAAGCAAACTTCTCTTTGTATTTATTTGTTTCTTCCCTTTAATATTACATGTCATTTATTAATACTATTATTTCTTCTAATTCATTTATTCTTTCTTTTTTGTTAATTATCGTAAGTTTAATTGCATCGTTTTCATATGTAATGTATACTTCTATGTAACATCATGTAATACACCAGATCAAGGTCATGATTCTGCTCCCCATTGATGCGTTTCCGTTATGCAGTTGCTGCAAAGCGATGAAACCATTCTGTTAAAACGGCAGGAGGCGTTTTCATGCTCATTATGGCGGCTAAAGCCCTTTCCCTTTCCGCTGCATATCTCGCAGTCTCCTTCGGTCTGTCTGTCGCCTTTGGTATGCTCATTCGCGGCAAGAAGGCCTAATGGCGCTGGCAGTCTGCCGAAGTATCCTTGCTTCTGCAAGCCGCGTCCCTGCCTGCGTTTCTTTGTTTCATAGAAAAAAGAGGCTCCGCTTTGCACGGAGCCTCTTTATCATGCGCCGGGATTCATCTGAACCCGGCCTATTTTGTTGCCATATCTGTGCGTCAGAACTGCCGGTCAAGGATCGTCTCTCCGGTCTCGCTGTCACTTACGCGAATCCGCACTTCTTTTCCCTCTCCCCACACCTGGTCGCCAAACACGCCCTGTGCCTGAAGCATTGCTTCGCTTCCAACAGATTCGCTCATGCTGCCGGCCGCACGATTAAGATCAAGGAAATATGCCTCGTCCTCCCAGAGCGCATCCTCCAGACCATCAAGCGGATACATGCCGCCGGACCACATGCTGTACGCATCCTCTTCGTAGACATGCTGACGGGGCATATTGTGCAGAAGCATCAGCACAGCGTCATTCCAGTAGACCTCTGCATGCGCCTGCACCGCAATCTGTGCGCTGACGTCATCATCATGCAGCAGCACCAGCACATTTTCGAGTCTGTCCTGTGCTGAAAGCAGATTGTGTTTATATTCGGTATAGCGCCTTTTCGCCTCATCCCAGTTTTTATACGCGGGATCGCTGCGCTTATCCTCGAGGGCGTAATGCGTCTTGAGATATTCGCCGATAAAACCCGTCACCTTCAATCCGCCGGACGGGTTGAGATGCGCCTGCTGGTCATAGCAGTCCACGGTGTAATCCACAACGCTGTCCAAATAGACAAAATCCACGTAGTTTACGCCATATTCCTCCGCGATGCTGCCCACCGTGTTGGCGTGCATCTGCGCATTTTCAGAGGCAGGATACGGCAGATGCACCAGCAGGATTTCAATTCCCCTTCTCTGGCATTCTTCAATCATCCTGCGCATGTATGCGTAACCAACGCCCTGCTCCTCTGCAAATTGGTCTCCGTCGATGAGATTGTAATCCTCCGTCGGCGCGACGCCGACCATCATGTCCGCGCCCTTTTGAACATTGAGCAGTCCGTTCAGATCGTTCGCTCCAAGCTCGCTCCAGCGCTCATGATACTTGCCGAGCGTGAAGTAATACTCCCACCTCATATCCATATAGCGGTTTCCATAATCATCGACCGCGTACGGATCATCCGTCAGATCCTCAATGGCCCGCATCTTCGTTCTGCTGAGCGGGAAAAAGTCAAGCGCGGTATGCAAGTCGCTGCTGCTGCCCGTCACCTTAAGATCCTTGCGGACGCCGTTGACCGCAAGCACCACAACCTTCGGGGCAGCATAGTCAAGCGCATTCATCATCGACCAGTAATTAACCGGCATCGTATTGCCATAACAAGACAGATTATAACCCGGTATGCCGTAGTCCGCCCAGATTTCCATAGGGAACAGGCAGTTTACAAAGCGGCTGTCTCCGAAATAGAGCACATCATACTGCTGAGGCTCTTCAAGAAACGGCCCGAACTGATTTCGGCTCGCCTTGCGTTCCATCAGCCGGCTGACGCCCGACAGCGCCGCACACAGCAGCAGCACAAAGACAACGGACTCCGCTATCCGAATCCATGTATTCTTCTTCATTGGTTGATCTCTTCCTCAGAATTTCTGCATCATCAGAACTGATAGTAGATAAAGGTCGCCTCATCAAAGCCGGATCCATACATGCCCAGCACAAGGACCGCGATGACACCCGACAGAAGCACCGCGTAGCGCACAAGCACATTGCGCTCGCTGATCCAGTTGCGCACAACGACGCCGCGCTCCTGCACAAGGGAAACCACAAACAGCAGCGCTGTACACGCCGCCAGAAGCCAGACATCGGCTGCAGCCAGGCCCATCCCATTGAGAAGAGACATCGAAAGCTGCGCGCCGCGCCAGTCCGTCAGGGTCGTCCCGAGCATCCGCAGCGCATCCGCGCCCCGTGCGCAACGGTCAAAATACCAGCCGATGTTGACAATCAGAAAGGTTCGAAGGACACGGAACACATGAAAGCCCTTTGACGCAGCCAGCGCAGCATGCGCGGTATTCCAGCGCTTGTACACCGGTTCCATCAGCGCAGAGAATGCGAGGATCACGCCGTTATAAAGCCCCCAGAACACATAATTGCTCGTCGCGCCATGCCAGACGCCCACCAGCAGGAACACGAGAATATTGCCCAGCGCAGCGGGAAGCGAACGGGCAAAGTCCTGCCCGAAGCGGCCCTTTGCCGCCTTGGACAGCCGGGAAACCGGGCGGGTCAGGGCAAAAGGATAAAACACATAATCGCGCATCCAGCTGCCCAGAGAGATATGCCAGCGGCGCCAGAAATCGCCCAGAGAAACGGCAAAGTACGGACGCTTGAAGTTCGGTGCGAGCTCCACGCCCATCTGCTGCGCAATGCCCGTCACCAGATCAATGCCGCCGGAAAAGTCACAATACTGCTGCAGCGAATACAGCAGCACGCCCATCACAATTGCCGCGCCGCCATATTCCCCCGCCTGCGCGGAGAACACCGCATTGACCGCCGCAAGCGCCCTGTCCGCGATGACCATCTTCTTAAACAGGCCCCAGAGGATCAGCAAAAAGCCTCTCTGCAGGTTCTGCCAGTCAAAATCATGCGCGCGCGTAAGCTGCGGCGCAAGCTGGTCATAGCGCCCGATCGGACCCTGGATGAGCTGCGGAAAGAACGACACAAACAGCGCAAACTTCGCAGGATTCCGTTCAGGCTCATATTTGCCGTTGTACACGTCCAGCAAATAACCCATGGACTGGAACGTATAAAACGAAATGCCCAGCGGCAGCAAAAGCCCCAGCGGAGACAGACCAAAAAGGCCGATCACATCGTCCGTGTATTTCATCACGGCCAGCACTGCGAAATTTAACACCAGCACCAGATACAGCCAGATGCGCTGACGGCTTTTCGCCTGCGCCTTGATGCTGCTTTTTTCTTCTCTGGTGAGCGTGGCCTTCTCCGCCTTCAGGCGCGCTTTGGCCTTGCCGGCGATCTGTCCGATCTGCAGCGCGCCCAGCCACGTCGTCAGTGTTGTCGTCAGGATAAATGGCAGGCTCGAGAGCGCACGGGAAGCATAAAAGCCATAGCTTGCCAGAAGCAGCACGACCCAGCGCAAGCGCTTCGGACAAAGATAATACACCGCCGTACAGGCAAAGCCGTAGGCAGCCAGCGTAAATAATGACATAACAGATTCCTTCTTAAACTTCAGTATAAAATGATAACACTGATTCTATCATGTTCTGTATTCATATTCAAGTGTTTTCAGCGCTGAGCGCCTGTGCCCATTCATTTTCCTTAAAGCCAACCAGCACGCGATCTTGAATCACCAGCAAAGGCCGCTTGACCAACATGCCATCCGACGCCAGCAGGTCAAGCATCTGCGCCTCGCTCATCTCCGGCAGTTTGTCCTTCAGCCCCAGCGCACGATACTGCAGTCCGCTGGTATTGAAAAAACGCCTGAGCGGCAAACCACTTTTCTCCTGCCATGCGGAAATCTCGTCCCGATTTGGATTCTCCGTTTTAATATCCCGCAGCGTATATGCCGCACCATGCCCGTCAAGATACTTTTTCGCCCTCTGACAGGTCGTACACTTTTCATAACACACAAACAGCATCGCAATATCCTCCATTCATGCCGCAGAAAAGCACATTCTTTATTCTATCGTCTGACGCCGGATTCGCTCTGCTGCCAGCGCAGGCAATTCGTCCCGGTTCTGGCGCGTGACCTCCAGCAGCAGCACATCGTCCCGTTTTCGTATCCAGTCGGCCCATTCCGCCTTATGCTTGCGAAGTACGCCAAGCACCGGCTTATTTCCATCAAAAGACGCCCGTAGCGCGCCGTGATAGGTCTTCGCATCGCGCTCAAGCCTTCCGATTTCGTCAATGACAATCAGGTCGGCTTGTTTTCGTGCCGCATCAAGCAGCCGGACAGCATACGAATCAAACAGCGGCGTCGCGCCTTCCCGGCACTCCCCCGGCACCATGGCAAGCAGTTTTCCCATTTCAGGGCTGCCATAGGGGCGGATATACAGCCCTCTGGGTGCCTCGCCGCGCGGCTGAGGCGAATAGGTTTCAATCCCCCATGCATCGGCACGAAGCAGCGTCAGCGTGCGCCGCAGCGCAGTGCTCTTTCCTTCGCCGATTTCGCCCGTAAACAGGACATGACGAATCATCCTTTTCCACCCCCGCCTTCTTCCATATTACTTTCAGCATGGCAGGATACGACCACGCTGTCACGCAGATAACACTGCCTGTATCCGAAAGAGCGCCCCTTTATTCAAGCATCTCATACCGCTCAATAAAGGGGCTGTTTTACATTCAGGCACTCTGTTCCTGCTGCGCAATCTTCTTCAGTTCCTCTTCCTCAAGGACGCGATAGGCCACCTTGCCCACCAGCGTCTTGGGCATCTCGTCCCTGAATTCAATATCGCGCGGCATCGCGTATTTGGCGACATGCGTTCTGCAATGATCAAGCAGCTCCTGCTTGATCGCTTCGCTCGGCTCCACGCCAGCAGCCAGCTTGACATACGCCTTGACGCGCTGCATCTTGAGCGGATCCGGCACGCCAATCACGCAGCTCATCTGCACCGCTTCATGCGCGTCGAGGATATTCTCGATCTGCGCAGGATAGACGTTGTAGCCGGAGGTGATGATCATGCGCTTGGCTCTGCCCTTGAAGTAGACGAAGCCCTCCAGATCCATCTTGCCCAGATCGCCCGTATAGACCCACGTCAGGCCGTCCTCATGCTTGCGCAGCGTCTGCGCAGTCTCCTGCGGATGATGCATATATTCCTTCATCACCGTCGGGCCGGCCAGCAGAATCTCACCCTCCTCGCCGTAGGGCAATTCCCTGTCCGTGCCCGGCTCCACGATCTTAATATAGGTATCCGGGAAGGGCAGGCCAATCGATCCTTCCTTAAACATATGCGACGGCGTTAGGCAGCAGGCGGTGACGGTCTCCGTCGTACCGTAACCCTCGCGCACCTGAACGGTCGCCTGATGATCGTAGAGGAATTTGTCGAGCTTCTTTTTGAGCTCAATGGACAGGGAATCGCCGCCGGAGAACACGCCCTTCAGGCAGCTCAGATCCGCGCCTTCCATGTCCTTCAGGCGCAGCAGCGCTTCATAAAGCGTTGGCACGCCCGCGACGAAGTTGCAGCGCTTCTTGACCAGATCCTTCGCATAGGTTTTGGGCGTAAAGCGCGGCACCAGAATGCAGCGTCCCCCCTGCGTGAGCATCGTGTGAATACATACGCCCAGACCAAAGCCATGGAACACGGGCATCGCGGCGAGCATCTTGTCGCCGGGGCGGAACATCGGGTTGGCTGCAATGACCTGCTGACCCAGCGCATTGAAATTCCGGTTGGTCAGCACGATGCCCTTCGTCGTTCCCGTTGTACCGCCGGAATAGAGAATGACCGCAGGATCGTCTCCCGTTCGCTTCACCTTATAATCATAGAAGCAGCAGCGGCTCAGGCGCATGAATTCCTTCCAGCGGATCACCGGCGCATCCGACGGGATCTTCTTGATTTTGCGGCCCTCGGTGAGCATGTATCCCGCCTTGATGGGCTGGGCAAGCGCGTCACGGATGCTGGCGATGATGATGTTGACCACCTTGGTGTTCTTGCGGATCGCTTCGAATTTATGATAGAACTGATCCAGCGTGATCGCCGTCACGCTCTCGGACTCGTTGAGATAGAATTCAATCTCCTTCTCTGCAGAAAGCGGATGAATCATGTTCGCAATGCCGCCCACCAGATTGACCGCATAGAACAGGCAGATCGCCTGCGGACAGTTCGGCATGGCGATGGTGACCCTGTCGCCCTCGCGGATGCCGATCGTTTTGAGCGCTTTTGCACAGGTTTCAATTTCCTGTATCAGCTTTTTATACGTCGTCGACTTCCCCATGAAATCAAACGCAATATAATTCGGATACTTCTGTGCGATCAGTTCCAGCGCTTCAAACATGGAGCCTTCAAAATAGTCAAGATGCATCGGGACGTCGCCCAGATGATCCTTCCACGGCGTCTTTGCTGTAATTACGCTCATTCGTAGTCCACCTCTTCTTCAAGCGGGCGCTCCAGCAGTTCCGGCTGGTCAAGCAGCTTCTTCAGAAGCCGGATGGTCTTGGCATAATAATAGCCGTCGGCAATGCGTTCGTCAATCGTCAGGCCCAGATCCACGCTTTCACGCATGGTCATGTTGCCCTCCTCATCAAAGAACGGCCTTTTTTTGATGCTGCCGACCACACAGAACATCGACATGGTTCCCCAGTTGCTCAGATGATGATATCCGGCATTCAGGCCAATAGAGCCGAGGTTGGTCAAGTATACGGAAGAATAGTTCGGATCGCCCTTGATCAACGAATACGGAACCCAGCCACGGCGATCAAGGAAGCGCAGCAGCGCGCCGATCAGATTCAGAAGGAAGCGCGGCGCCTTGCAGACGAGGTCTGCAGCCTGCATGCCCTCATCCAACTTATCGCTGCGGCAGATGGAAATCTGGCGATAGATCTCATCATGAATCGAATCGATATTATCGCCGGGCTTGGCGCGCACGATCGCCAGCGCCTCCGCGCCGTCGTCCGAGAAGATCTTCTTGACCGTAAACGCAGCGGAAATCTCGTTGCGCTGATACATCGTCTGGTTCGCAATAAAACGGTTCATCTTCGGACGCAGCGTGATGGTCTTGAGCATCGCCGTAATCAGAACCTGAAACAGGTTGTACTTATACGCCGGATTATCCGCATTCTTCTTTTCAAGATAGGCCTTGATGTTGGTCAGGTCGATGCATTCGCTGATAAACGCCTCGTTATCGCAGCGGTTCTTGTAAAGACGCGGCATAATCACATGCAGCGTATGGATATCTCTGAGGAGCTTGCCGTCCTTCCGGTCTCCGAATCTCTTTTTCATATGCTTCTCTCTTTCAATACAGTCCGTGTTCAGACATCATTTTCTGATTTCTGTGCATAAACGCACATACCGATATCATATCATTTGTTTCTGAAGTTTACAAGCGGGTCAGTCGACTTCCCGCCTCATATTTTTCTTTATATCTAAACGCTTCCCGCCGTCATTAAAATTCATATAGAGTTAATAAGACAATGATCAAATATTAAATTTCTGATACTTTGCACATTTTGACACTTTTTTTCGGCAGCGCAACTTGACAAATAACAAAAAAAGCTATAAAGTATTGTTAAAGATGCGCAATTCTCAGAAGATTGCGTAAATTATTGAAGGAGGAATCTCTCTATGAAGAAGATTCTGGCTGTCCTGGTCGCTCTGTCCCTCGTGCTGAGCATGACCGCTTTCGCTGCTGCGGAAGAAACCATCAACTTCTGGACCGTGTTCACCGGCGATGACGGTGCCACCCTCCAGGGCCTCATCAACCAGTTCAACGAGGAGCACAAGGGCTCCATCAACGTCAACCACACCGCGATCGCCGCGGCTGACCTGTACACCAAGCTGCCGCTGGCCGTGCAGACCGGCGAAGGCATCCCGGACCTGATGATCGGCCACGTTGAGCGCCTGCCCAAGCTCGTTGGCGATGGCGTCCTGACCGATGTCACCTACCTGCTGGAGAACGGCGTTGACGCCGCGAACTATCCGTCTTACGTGCTCGAGCGCACCAACCTCGAAGGCTATCAGTATGGTATTCCGTGGGACTTCAACGCGGGCGTTACCTACGTCAACCTCGACCTGCTGGCCAAGTACGGCAAGGAAGCGGTTCTGGACGACAAGTACGTGACCTTCGACGAGATCAAGGAAGTTGGCGAGGCCATCAAGGCCGCCGGCGAAGCCGAGACCGTTAAGGCGATCAACTACTACGGCAGCCTGAACGGCTACCTGCCGCGCTACGAAGAGCTCGGCGGCCAGCTGGTCGACGCCGAAGGCAACCTGACCATCGACGCCGCCATCTGGGGCAAGATGATCGAGGGCTTCCGTGAGCTCTACCAGGCCGGCTACGCTGTCGGTCAGGAAGACGACGCTTCCTCCATGTTCATCGGCGGCTCCCTCGTGTTCTTCGAGTCCGGCACCTGGACCAACGCCACCCTGCAGAAGATCGAAGGCCTGAACTACGCCGCCGTTGCGATGCCGTGCTACAGCGCGGAGACCGCTCTGTGCCGTTCCGGCTCCCACACCTGGATGCAGCCCGACAACGAGGACCGCACCGAAGAGACCGACAAGGCCGTTGCGACCTTCGTCGACTGGATGGGCGCTCACTCCCTCGCTTGGGCGACCGAAGCTGGCCAGGTCCCGCTGTACAAGGCCGTGACCGAGACCGCCGAGTTCCAGGCTCTGCCGCAGACCTTCCTGGCTGAGGCTTTCATGTCCGATCACATCCACGTTTACACCTATTATCACTGGGCCCTGCTCGACAGCGCTCTGAGCCATGTCGGCAAGACCGCGATCTATGATGCTACCATCGACGTGAACTCCGTTGGCGCGGCTGTTCAGGCCGAGGTTGACGACGCGATCGCCGCGATGTAATCTGCCTCAATCTGAATAGAGGGAGGACTCCGTCCTCCCTCTTTTAGCTCTAACTAGTAACATACGGGAGGATCTCTTTGTGAAACGCAATACGATTGCAACCGGGCTGCTGCTGGCATTCATTGTCAGCTTTGTTCTGTCCGGTGTTACGGCAGTCAGCACGGCCAAAGATGTCGTCGTCAGTACCACCGTATCTCATCTGGCCTCTGTTTACTCGCTCAGCAGCGCCGCCGTGCTGATTCTGCCGTTCATCATGGTTTTCATGCTCATGGCCCTGCTTTCTTTCCTGGCCAAGCAGAAAAACGTCGGCTTCATGTTCACCGCGCTTTCCGTGGTCTGCTATGTCGCGTTCCTGATTGCCTACTGTGCCGAGACGCGCAACACCTCTATGTACAACACGCTCAATGCCATGTTCCAGGAACAGGGCCTGCGTGTCAAGAAGCGTGACTTCTTCATCACCGTCACCCCGCAGTGGACCTGCTATCTGACGGTCCTGCTAGGTCTTGCGACCTGCGCTGTGTCCCTGCCGGACCTGCGCACCAGCACCACCCGCTACAGCCTCAAGTGTGAGCTGGAGCCGTACGCCTATATCGCGCCGCACGTGCTCTTCTTCACCCTGTTCACGCTGGTTCCGATTATCTACGGCGTGTACACTGCCTTCACCAAGTGGGATATCTATAATGAGCCGGTCTTTGTCGGCCTTGAAAACTTCAAGACTATCCTCTTCGCACAAGGCAACACCTATTACGGCCAGCTGCGCAACGGTCTTTGGAACACGGTTAAGTTCGTGCTCTACAATACCCCGTTCGGCATGGTTCTGCCGCTCGCGCTGGCTATGGCGCTGCGCAAGGTTACCCGCGGCAACAAATTCCTGCAGTCCGTGTTCTACCTTCCGGCGCTGATGTCCACGACCACAGTTATGCTGGCCTGGACCTACTTCTTCCGCAAGACCTATGGTTTCGCGCCCAACTTCTTCGGCACCACGTTTGAATGGTTCGCTCCCCCCTATTCCTGGCTGATGCTCGTCATCATCACGGCCTGGTGGAGCAACGGTACGAACATGGTTATCTTCCAGAGCTCCCTGGCGAGTATTCCGGAAGATCAGTATGAGGCTGCCTCCATTGATGGCGCCAATGCTGTCCAGAAGTTCTGGTACGTCACCATTCCGAACATGTCTTATACCCTGATGTACACCTTCGTCACCACGGTCATTTCGCACTTCAACGTCTATGGTCAGCCGAACCTGATGATGGGCTACAACTACGAAGGCGCGAACGCGGTTCTTATGATGTACATCAAGGATACTGCCTTCCAGCAGGGCGTTGCCGGCATCGCGTCGGCCATGGCTCTGATTCTGGCTGCCGTCATCATGGTCGTTGCCTGGATCCAGCTGCGCATGATGATGAAGGACTCTAAGAACTGAGAAAGGGGGAAGCAGATATGTATAGAAGCGTGAAAGAAAGCGAAAAGCGAGTCCGTATCATCTGTACGACCGTGCTTTTCCTCTTTGCCATTGTCTGGCTGATCCCGATCGTGTGGGTCATTCTGAACTCCTTCAAGACCAATACGGAGTTCGTCGCGTCCTATTCCAACTTTAACGGCCGCTGGGAGTACCTGAAGGCTATCCTGCCGGAGAGCATCAACTTCGGCAGCTATATCTCTCTGTTCACCGGCGAAGGCGTGCCGACGGTTGCGAACATCGACAAGATGATCATCAACTCCATCATCGTCTCCGTTTCTCAGACGATCATCGTTCTGGTCATCACCTCCATGTCCGCCTTTGCCTATGAGCGCCTCGAGTTCCCGATCGGCGACAAGGTGTTCTGGCTCCTGTTCTTCATCACCTTGATCCCGGGTTCCGTTTCCATCCTGCCGCTGTTCAAGATCTGTTACGCGCTGGGCTGGGTGAACAACATCAACGCCCTGATCTGGCCGCAGGTTGCCGGCGTCATGAACATCTTCCTGCTGCGCAACTTCATGAAATCCATCCCGAAGGAGATGGACGAAGCGGCCCGCATCGACGGCGCCAGCAACTTTGCGATCTATCGCACGGTTATCGTCCCCTCCATCCAGCCAGTTCTGATGGTCGTCGCGCTCTTCGCCTTTAAGGCCGCGTGGAACGACTACCTCTGGCCGACCATCGTCATGAACGAGCCGAACAACCAGACGCTGACCTCCGGTCTTGCGCTGCTGAAGGGCCAGTACGATGTCGCCCAGTGGACCAACCTGCTGGCCAGCGCCGTCATCTCCATGATCGCGCCGTTCCTGCTGTATATGACCTGCCAGAAGTACTTCCTTAGGGGCATTTCCGTTTCGGCTTCCGTCAAGGGCTGATCCTGATGTCTCAAAAGTCAAAGGGATCTCGGTTTCCGGGATCCCTTTTTCTCTCTCCTGATCACCCATCTCTCATGACAACGACGATGCAAGGAGAATACACATGGCAAAACGACCGAATCTGCTCTATGTCTTTGCCGATCAGCTCAGGCGCACCTCGTGCGGCTACACCGGCTACCAAAACGCGCAAACGCCCAACATCGACGCCCTCCATGCCGATAGCATGGACTTTTGTCAGGCTGTCTCCGGCCATCCGGTCTGCGCTCCCTATCGCGCCACGCTCTTCACCGGCAAGTACACCACCTCCACCGGCATGGTCATCAACGAAATTCGCATGAATCCGAATCAGCGCTGCATCGGCCATGTGCTGACCGAGGGCGGCTATGAGACTGCCTACATCGGCAAGTGGCATCTGTACGCCAACGAGCTGGGCAACCACTACGATCCCAAGAACTCCTTCGTCCCCAAGGGCCCCGACCGCCTTGGCTTTGACGATTACTTCGCTGCTTACGGTTTCCATCATGAGTACTACGCACCGCATGCGTATCATCACGAGGACGGCCCGCAGAAGATCTTCGCCGACAAGTACGAACCGTACAGTCAGGTAGAAAACGCCATTCGTCACCTGAAGCGCCTGCATGACAATCCTGACAAGCCGTTTGCAATGTTCCTGTCGCTGGGCGTGCCGCACGACCCGTGGACGCCGGACAACGTGCTGCCCGAGGTGCTCGAGCGCTTCGACCCGAACGCCTATGACTATCCGCCCAACTACCTCCCCCAGGACGACCCGCACGGCGATCTCTGGGCGCATCTGTCCGAAGAAGAGCGTAAGGAGCTTCCCTCCTGGATGCGCTGCTACGATGCGATGGTCGCCAGCCTTGACGAGTGCATCGGCACGCTGATGAAGGCTGTCAAAGAGATGGGCCTTGAGGAGGATACCATCATCATCTTCACCTCCGACCACGGCGAATGCTTCGGCGCGCACGGCCGCAGGGCAAAGAACATCTTCTACGAAGAGGCGCTGCGCGTGCCGTTCATGGTGCGCCTGCCGGGCGGCAGGCAGGCCAAGACGACCTGCGACGCCTGCCTGAACACCGTCGACATCATGCCTACGCTGCTTGATCTGCTTGGCCTTGAAAAGCCGCAGGGCATTCAGGGCAGCAGCCTTGCCGGCCTGATCACCGGCGAAAACGACGAAGAGCCGGAATTCCAGTTCCTGCAGGGTGTCGGCGCGGTTGCGGCATGGGGCGACGGCTACGAATGGCGCGGCATCCGCAACAAGCAGTACACCTACGCCAAGTACCGCGTGGATGGCATGGAACTGCTGTTTGACCATCAGAACGATCCCTACCAGATGACCAACCTGATCGACGATCCCGCGTATGCCGAAACCGCCGATGCGCTGCGTGCCGCCATGGCTGCCGAAATGAAGCGCATCAACGACAATTTCGAGCCCAGCAGCTACTACAAGGAGAACTGGACGCGCGACCGCATGATCATCAAGACCGCCACGGAGGATTATATGACGCCTGCTGATATCAAGCCTTCTGCGCCGGACATCCCGCGTCCGGAATATCCGCGCCCGCAGTTCGTCCGCAGTGAATGGATGAACCTCAACGGCGAATGGGACTTTGAAATGGACCATGGCTGCTCCGGCCGCAAGCGCGGCCTTGTCGAGCAGAAGAGCCTGTCCGGCAAAATCATCGTCCCGTTCTGCCCGGAGAGCGAACTCTCCGGCGTGAACTATAAGGACTTCATCAACTGCGTCTGGTATAAGCGCAGCTTCACCCTCCCAGAGAGCGCAGCTGGCAAGCGCGTACATCTCAACTTCGGCGCCGTGGATTACCGCAGTGAAGTCTGGGTCAACGGCAAGTCCGTCGGCAAACACGAGGGCGGCTACAGCGCCTTCTCCTTTGATATCACCGATGCGTTGGTCGCCGGTGAAAACCAGATTACCGTCTGCGCCGAGGACGACGTCCGCAGCGGCAAACAGCCTGGCGGCAAGCAGAGCCGCCGCTACGAATCCTACGGCTGCTTCTACACCCGCACGACTGGCATCTGGCAAACTGTCTGGCTGGAGTGGATGGACGAAAACCACTTCGATCAGGTCCATATCACGCCGGACGCCGCCAACAGCACCATCCACATTCGCGCCCGCATCCACGGCGGCAAGGGCTGCTCCATCCGCGTTGCGACCGCCTACAAGGATGACTATACCGGAAACGGCGAATTCGCTGTCAACAACGGCTGGGCCGAAGGCACGATCGCGCTGACCAAGACCTTCCTGTGGAATGTCGGCGACGGCAAGCTCTATGATCTGCAGCTCCAGCTGGTGAAGGATGGCGAAGTGAAGGATTCTCTGTCCAGCTATTTCGGTCTGCGCAGCGTCGGCTTTGACGGCATGAAGTTCGTCGTCAACGGCAAGCCGGTCTTCCAGCGCCTGATTCTGGATCAGGGCTTCTATCCGGACGGCATCTATACCGCTCCGAGCGACGAAGCGCTCCGCCGCGATATCGAGCTGAGCATGGACATGGGCTTCAACGGCGCACGCCTGCACCAGAAGGTCTTTGAGCCGCGCTTCCTCTATTGGGCGGATCGCAAAGGCTACCTCTGCTGGGGCGAAATGGCCAACTGGGATCTGGACCACTCCAATATCGCTGCGCTGAACGCGTTCCTGAAGGAATGGCTGGAGGTTGTCGCACGCGACTATAGCTCCCCTGCGATCATCGGCTGGTGCCCGTTCAACGAAACCTGGGACTTTGAGGGCCGCCGCCAGAACGACGATGTGCTGCGCATGATCTACCGCACGACCAAAGCGCTGGACGCCACCCGCCCGGTCATCGATACCTCCGGTAACTATCATGTTGAGACGGATATCTTCGACGTACATGACTATGTGCAGGATCCTGAAGAGTTCGCACGCCGCTACGGCAAGGGTACTGCGCCGATCTATGAGCGCTTCCCGGATCGTCAGCAGTACGTCAGCGGCCCGGTCTTTGTCAGCGAATATGGCGGTATCCGCTGGTCTGATGACGCATCCGGCTGGGGATACGGCGAAGGTCCGAAGACCGAAGAGGAATTCATTGCCCGCTATGATGGCCTGACCACTGCCCTGCTGGATAACCCCGATCACTTCGGCTTCTGCTATACGCAGCTGACCGACGTCGAGCAGGAACAGAACGGCCTGTATACCTATCAACGCAAGGCGAAGTTTGATCCGGCAATCATCCGCGCGATCAACACGAAGAAAGCCGCCATCGAAGAGGAATAAACACCTAAGCAACGAGAACCCCCTCCCGACCGGGAGAGGGTTCTCTCTTATGCTTCTTTATCTCACAGCTTGCGCTTGGCAGCCACACGGCAGGCGCGGACATAACACTCGGCAATATACTGCTGAATCGGCATCTGGGCGTATTTATGATTCTCATAGCGGCCCGGCTTGGAGAGCGTGTTGAGCTCAAAGGTCATGATGCCCTTGTAGCCGCAGCGATCAAGGCGCGCAGCGATGCCGTCCCAATCGGCGATGCCATCGAACGGAAGCAGATGCAGATCGTCGATGAACGTGATCTTACCCTGTGGATCGCGAATGCCCAGATTGTCGTTGATGTGCGTCGCAATCAGGCGGTCGCCATAGAGGGCCAGCAGATCCTGCGAGTGGTTATAGCACATCTCATGGCCGGTATCCCAGCAGAAACCAACGTTCGGGCTGTCCTTGAATGCCTCCAGCAGCGCGGCGAGGTACTCTTCGCCCTCGGTGTTTTCAAAGGCGAGCTTGACGCCGGACGCTTCCGCCGCCTTGACCAGCTTACCAAAGCGCTCAATACCGATTGCTGTCGGCGTATGGTCCTCAAAGCCAATGAACGCGTGCACAACCATGATCGGCGCACCGAAGCGGACACAGTCCGCCAGACAGGCCAGAAGCTCGTCAAGGGCAATCTGGCCCTTTTTCTCATCGTCGCCCCACATATCCGCTGCCTTGGTGAACGGCGCATGGATAGACTGCAGGATCATGCCCAGTTCCTTGCCCAGCTCCACACAGGAGCTCAGGTCAACACCCTCGTCCCACGGAAGGAAATACGCGTCAAATCCCGCCGCATGGAACAGCCTGATCTGTTCCTCGCCGGAGATGCCAAACTGCGGGTTCACGCTCAGGCAAAGTGTTTGATTCCACATCGCTGTATACTCCTCTCAATATCATCTTTTTCTCTTGTCGCCCTATACTTTCGCTTCTCTTTATGATGCTAATACTATACCACATTCCCGGCATTTTGTCAGTCTGTTATTTCATGATATGCATTCGAAATGTGCTCCTCGCTTTGCCTTTATGACTTTCTTTTCTGAACGCTTTCATTATTCTTGAAATTTCTCTCAATTGCTAGTATACTTGATGATGTATATACATGATTTATGTACTCTTTTCATGTACAATAAGGAGGCTTTCCACAATGGTTGTTTGGAAAAACATGGATACGCTTGCCGCTTATCAGGATCTGCTGAAGGCGGAAAAGCTCGATCTCGTCAAGGCGATGTCCGGCGAAAACGGCGCTGAGCGCGTGAAAAACTATTCCGTTCCCATGGGCGCTGAGCTCGACTTCAACTTTGGTGCGCGTCCGGTCGACGACAACATTCTCTCCCTCCTTGCGCAGTTCGCCAAGGAGCAGCAGCTCTGCGAAAAGTTCGCCGCGCTCTACAACGGCGAAGTGATCAACACCGGCGAGAAGCGCCGCGTTCTGCATCATATGTGCCGCGGCCAGCTGGGCGACGCTGTGGTTGCAGACGGTGTTGACAAGCGCGCTTTCTACGTTGAGCAGCAGACCAAGATCGCTGAACTGGCCAAGAAGGTTCATGCCGGCGAGATCACCAACGCTGCAGGCGAAAAGTTCACCACCGTCGTGCAGATCGGCATCGGCGGCAGCGATCTCGGCCCCCGCGCCATCTATCTGGCGCTGGAGAACTGGGCGAAGGTCAACAACACCCTCAAGATGAAGGCCGAGTTCATCTCCAATGTCGATCCGGACGACGCCGCCGGCGTGCTTTCCAAGATCGATGTCGCGCACTCCCTGTTTGTTCTGGTCTCCAAGTCCGGCACCACGCTGGAAACCCTGACCAACGAATCCTTCGTCAAGGATGCGCTGGCCAAGGCCGGTCTGGACGCCTCCAAGCACATGATCGCCGTCACCAGCGAAACCTCTCCGCTGGCAAAGAGCTCCGATTATCTGGCTGCCTTCTTCATGGACGACTATATCGGCGGCCGCTACTCCTCTACCTCCGGCGTCGGCGGCGCGGTGCTGTCTCTGGCGTTCGGTCCGGAAGTCTTCGCTGCGTTCCTCGACGGCGCTGCCGAGGCGGATGTTCTGGCCAAGAATGAGGATCTGCTGAAGAACCCGGCTATGCTCGACGCGCTGATCGGCGTGTATGAGCGCAATGTGCTCGGCTATCCGAACACCGCTGTCCTGCCCTACTCTCAGGCGCTGAGCCGCTTCCCGGCCCACCTGCAGCAGCTGGATATGGAATCCAACGGCAAGAGCGTCAACCGCTTCGGCGAGCCGGTTGACTATGTGACCGGTCCGATCATCTTCGGCGAGCCGGGCACCAACGGCCAGCATTCCTTCTATCAGCTCCTGCATCAGGGTACCGACATCGTTCCGCTGCAGTTTGTCGGCTTCCGCAGCAGCCAGATGGATTCTGACGTCGTGATTCAGGGCAGCACCAGCCAGCAGAAGCTCTGCGCGAACGTCGCTGCGCAGATCATGGCTTTCGCCTGCGGCAAGCAGGACGACGACCTGAACAAGAACTTCGCGGGCGGCCGTCCCTCCAGCATCATCATCGGCAAGAAGCTGACCCCGAAGGCTCTGGGCGCGCTGCTGGCGCACTTCGAGAACAAGGTCATGTTCCAGGGCTTCGCCTGGAACCTCAACAGCTTCGATCAGGAAGGCGTCCAGCTGGGCAAGGTTCTCGCCAAGCGCGTTCTGGCGCACGAAACCGACGGCGCACTGAAGGTCTACAGCGATCTGCTGGGCATCTGATCACTTCATATTTGCATATCGCGGGACAGGGCATCTCCTGTCCCGTTTTTATATATGCATAGGGCAAAAATGATTGTGTACCCGCCCTGTTCCCTGTATAATGGATGTATCATCGATTTGTCGCAATCAGGAGGCATACTATGCTGAGCACATCTGGCAAAGCCACGGTCCGCGTGGAAACCGTTTTGCTGCCGACCTATGGAATTGGAAAAGCAGACAAAAACCCCATGTTCCTTGAAAAGCGCGTGTATCAGGGATCCAGCGGCAAGGTCTATCCTTTGCCTGTTGTCGACAAGATTCTGGACGAAAAGACCGACCACCCCTATACCGCTGTATGGCTGGAAAACGACTATATCCGCGTCATGGTTCTGCCAGAGCTGGGCGGCCGCATCCAGCGCGCATACGATAAAACCAACGGCTATGATTTTGTCTACTACAACGAGGTCATCAAGCCCGCGCTCGTCGGCCTCACCGGTCCGTGGATCTCCGGCGGCATCGAATTCAACTGGCCCCAGCATCACCGTCCGACGACCTACGGCCCGACTGACTGGCGCGTGACGGAAAACGCCGACGGCAGCAAGTCCGTCGAGCTTTCCGAGGTCGATCAGATGTACGGCACGAAGGGGAAAATGACCTTCACTGTCTATCCTGACAAGGCCTATATCGAAATCAAGGGCCAGCTCTACAACCGCACCAACCTCCCGCAGACGTTCCTGTGGTGGGCCAATCCCGCCGTTGCCGTCAACGACAATACGCAGTCCGTATTCCCGCCGGACGTCTGCGCCGTATTTGACCACGGCAAGCGCGATGTATCCAATTTCCCGATTGCCACCGGTGTATACTACAAGCACGACTACGGCGCAGGCGTAGATATCTCCCGCTACAAAAATATCCCTGTGCCGACCAGCTACATGTGCGCACACAGCGACTATAATTTTGTCGGCGGCTATGATTACGGCGCAGAGGCCGGTATTCTGCACATCGCAGATCACCATATCTCCCCAGGCAAAAAGCAATGGACCTGGGGCAACGGTGACTTCGGTCAGGCATGGGACCGAAACCTCACCGATGAAAACGGCCCGTATATCGAACTGATGACCGGCATGTTCTGCGACAATCAGCCAGACTTCACATGGCTCAAGCCCTTTGAGGAAAAGACCTTCACGCAGTACTTCATGCCTTACAAGGCTGCAGGCTATGTGAAAAACGCCAATACAGAGGTCGTGCTGAACCTTGAAAAGCACGACGACACCGCTTCCTTCGTCGTCTATGCCACCGGCGTCTATCCGGAAGCACGCGTGGTGCTCACCGAAAAAGACAAGGTCATCTATGACCAGACGCTGACCCTCAGTCCGATGAATATCCTCAAGGATAGCGTGGAAACATCCGTCGACGAAACTGCGCTCACGCTCGCCGTTTATGACCGCTATGGCCGCAAAATGCTTGACTATGCGCCGCAGGAAAAGAAGATCGAGGAAATTCCCGATCCAGCCCCGGCCGCAAAGCTGCCGCATGAGATCATGACCTGCGAAGAGCTCTATCTCACCGGCCTGCACATCGAGCAGTATCGTCACGCCACCTATCTGCCGGATCCGTATTATCTCGAAGCGCTCAGGCGTGATCCCGGTGATATCCGCGCAAACAACGCATACGGTACGCTGCTGCTCCGCCGCGGCCTGTTTGCGCAGAGCGAAGCCCATTTCCGCAAGGCCATTGCCCGCATGACCGAGCGCAACCCCAATCCCTATAACAGCGAAGCGATGATCAACCTCGGCATCGCCCTGCTGTATCAGGGAAAAGACAGCCATGCCTATGACGCCTTCTACAAGGCGACGTGGACGGCCGCCGAGCAGGAGACGGGATTCTATTACCTTGCCGCAATCGACTGCCGTCGGGGCGATTACCGCCTCGCACTCGAGCATATCGACCGCAGCCTTGTCCGGAATTATCACAACCTCAAAGCGCGTGCGCTTCGCGGCATGATTCTAGCGGCGCTTGGGCGCAACACAGAAGCCGCCGACTGGTACCGGCAGAATCTTGCGCTTGATGCATTTGACTACATCTCTCGCATTGAAATGGGCGACATGGACGGCGCGCTCCAGCTGATGGCTGATCGCACCAGCAGCTTTATCGAGTGCGCGATTGACTACGCCGAAGCAGGCTTCTACAAAAAGGCCGTCGCCGTGCTCGATCTCTGCCATGCCGGCAGCCCGATGCTCGCCTATCACAAGGCGCTTTATGCTGCGAAGTATGATGGCGTGCTGGCCGATGAAGCCCTTCGTGACGCCGCAAAGCGTGACAGCCTGTACTGCTTCCCCAATAAGCTCGAGGACATTCTCGCGCTTGAATACGCCATTGCACACAATCCGGAGGATGCAAAAGCGCCATATTATCTCGGCTGCCTCTGGTATGACAAGCGCCAGTACGAAGCCGCAGCCGCGATGTGGACTAAGAGCGCTGCGCTTGCTCCCTCCTTCCCCACCGTCTGGCGCAACCTCTCCCTCGCATATTACAACAAGCAAGGCGATGCGGCCAAAGCCCGCAAATGTATGGAGCGCGCATACAGCCTCGATGAGACGGACGCCCGCATTCTGCTGGAGCTCGATCAGCTCTACCGCAAGCTGAATATGCCGATTGCTGAGCGCTTTGCATTCCTTGACGCCCATCGGGAGGTTGTGTTCGTCCGCGACGATCTGACGATCGAATACTGCACGCTGCTCAATTCCATGGGCCGCTATGAGGAAGCGCTCGCGATCATCATGGGCCGCAAGTTCCACCCGTGGGAAGGCGGAGAAGGCAAAGTCACCACTCAATACGCCGTTGCGCTGACGCAGATGGCGCGCATCGCACTTGATCACGGCGAGGCCGCCAAGGCCAAAGCGCTGCTTGAGCGCGCACTTGTCTTCCCGCATAATCTTGGTGAGGGCAAGCTCGAGGGCGCAAAGGATAACAACATCTACTACTATCTCGGCCTGTGCGAGCGCGCGCTGGGCAACAACGACGCCGCTGCCGCACATCTGACCCGTGCTGCAAGCGGCAATGAGGAGCCGGCCAGCGCCATGTATTACAACGACCAGCCCGCCGAGCAGATTCTCTATCAGGGCCTGGCTGCGCTGGAACTGTGCGACAGCGCGCACGCAAGCGCACGCTTCCACAAGCTGATCTCTTACGGCGAAAAGCACTATTACGACAAGGTATCGATCGATTATTTCGCGGTCTCCCTGCCGGATCTCCAGCTGTTTGACGACGACCTTACCGTCCGTAATCGTGCGCACTGTGAGTATCTGATCGCGCTGGGCAGCTATGGCCTCGGCGATAAGGCTCGGGCAGCAAAATGCTACGATGCTGCGCTGGCTATCGACTGCGCACATCAAGGCGTTATTCTGCACAAGCAGCTCCTGAAATAAGCGTCGTTTCCCGGCAGCGGCCGAATAAAGCGGCTCGCAGCATGATTTCATCTCTTGTACAACATAAAAGCTGTCAGGCATCTGTCTGACAGCTTTATTATAGGTTTAAGCCTCCAGCGGCGGCAAACCGATCTCATCGCGGAAGAAGCCGCGCGTATCCGCCCAGCGTCCCTGCGCATCCTGAACAGACACGCGGATATAGCGGGCATCTTTGTCGATCTCAAAATCCGCGCAGGTCAGGCTCTCTCCGGGCGCGGCATGCAGCATGCCCGGGCGCTTTCCACCGTTGTACAGGAAGATATGCGCGGCCTCCGAGCATTCTACATGCAGCCGGTTTCCTTCGATGGATACCTCGCGGAACACCGGACCCATAGAGGCGTACATTTCGCCCTGTTCCATTGCATGGATCACGCTGCTGTAGGTAAAGTCATTCGGCATGATCATTGTGAATGCGCCGAAGGAATCGTTATTCGGATGATCCACCGGATAGACATTGTGGTTATCATCCGTGCCATGGCAGAAGATGCGTTTGCCGTTATACAGCATCTTGTCATACAGCGCGCCGCAGTACTCAAGCCCATTTGAGACGTAGGAACCGTAGTTGCAGATTTCCATGCTGAAGCAGCCCTCATGCGCCAGAATATCCGCCTCATCCTCCATCGACCAATACGGATGGTTATAGGCCACGATATAGCCGTTTTCTTTCGCCGTACGAATGAATTCATCGATATACTCACGGGTATACTCGCGGGGGCGCTCGCTGCCTGCACGCGCCTTGATCTCATGGAAAGCATTATCCCTGCGCAGGTATTTGCAGAAGGTTTCATTATAGCAGATCATGGTCGTATTCTGCGGCTCCCGGGCAAAGAGATTGAGGTGCACCTCTTTGTTATAGGGATTGTAGCGTCCCAGCTTATCCGGACGAATATAGCACTCATAGCCCGTGATCAGCAAAAAATCCGGCTCTGCAAGCTGCTGATGATGATGCGGACGCTCATGGTCGGTGATGGCGAGAATATCATAGCCGTGCGATTTGTAGAGCGCTTTGAGCGCTTCCGGCGTCAGGTTGCCATCCGAAAGGATGCTGTGGCAATGCAGATTTGCCTTATACTGTTTTCGATTGGGCGAGATTAAGTATTTCTTCATCACATTTTCTCCTTATCCGCAGGATATGACCGGTATCCGGCGCATGGCTGCCCGTGCTTTTTGTTATGTAAATCTTTGAGCAAAACCTTGGGCTCGGCTGCAAAGCAGCAAGGTTTACAGCAGTTTGTCGATGATGCCACCGGCAGCATGCCGGTTTGTTTTCATCTTATCATGACCATGATGCAGTGTCAAGAAAGCAAAGGTTCTGCAAAAGACGGACTACACAAACAGAACAGAATCTCATTTCTGCACAAAGGTCTTAATTCAGCCCATAAGACACGCCATCAACAGATTGACATCATTACTCTACCGCAGTAAAATGTCATGTATCAACCTGAACAAAGAGCAGCTGAAGCTGTCAAATAGAAACAGAAGGGAAATCATGTGCTATGCTGGGTACAATTGTAAATACCGCAACCATCATCACCGGAAGCGTCATCGGAAGCACCTTCAAGAAGGGCATCAAGGAAAACCATCAGGCTGCGCTCTTCACAGCCATGGGGATGGCTGCCACTGGTCTGGGGATCAACGCCATCGTCCAGAACATGCCCAAGAGCAACTATCCTGTTTTGTTTATTGTCAGCCTAGCCCTCGGCGGACTTCTGGGGAGCATTCTGAATCTTGATGAGGGCTTTCAGCATCTCGCGGACCGATTTTCCGTTGGTCATCTCAGCAAAGGCTTATCCACCGGCATTCTGCTTTTCTGCATCGGTACACTTTCCATTCTCGGTCCGATTCAAAGCGCACTGAATGGCGATCATACCTACCTTTTTACCAATGCCACGCTGGACTTTGTCACCTCGATGGTTTTGGCGTCCACATATGGCATCGGCATCGCGCTGACAGCCATTGTGCTCTTTTGCTGGCAGGGAAGCATTTACCTGCTTGCCCTTATGCTGGGTTCATTTATGACGCCGGATATGATGACCGAGTTGTCCATTGTCGGCGGCTTTCTCATCTTCGGTTCCGGTCTTTCTATTCTGGGTATCAAGGACTGCAAAACCATGAATATGCTGCCCAGTCTGCTCATCCCGCTGGTTTTCTGCGCTGCAATGGGCTTGTTCTGACCATTTTCTCTGTTTCTTCTCTCATATCAAATGCAGCAGCTGAACGAATTATAAAGAGAAAAGAATGCTGCAAAGTATCATACCTGTTAAGAGTCCGGTTCGGTTATATGCTGAACTGGACTTTTTCTATTGGAGTCATGCACTTGCTCAATATCGGAAAGCGTACGCTTTCTTCAGAGCTGTCAAAGCAAAATCAGGATGCTTATCCATCAACGCCGCAGCAGCCAATCCACAGCGCATACAAACAACATCTGTTTGTCCCGTACCTTTTCTTCCCCATTCTTTTTTCGTCATCAAAATGACGCCAATGAATCGTTATCCCGCAAATTCCGTTCAATTTGTTGACATATTTAATCGAAAATGGTAGAATTGTAGCAAATGTGATCAAAAGGAGAATCTGCTGTGCTGCTTACGGATTATCTGGAGCGAAACGCAAGACTCTGGGGCATGGAAACCGCATTGGTCGAAATCAACCCCTCCGAAGAACGCGATCAGGCTGTCACCTGGCGCGAATTCAATCTGATTGAAAGCGCAAATCCCGATGCTCCCTATCGCCGCGAGCTCAGTTGGACGGACTTTGACCGGCGTGCAAACCGCTTTGCCAATCTGCTGCTCAGTCGCGGCATCCCTCGGGGAACCAAAGTTGCCATCCTGCTGATGAATTGCCTTGAATGGCTCCCCATATATTTCGGCATTCTTAAAGCCGGCTGTGTCGCCGTTCCGATGAATTTCCGCTATTCAAGCGATGAAATCAAATACTGCCTTGAGCTCGCAGATGCGCAAGTTCTGCTCTTCGGACCGGAATTTGTCAGCCGTATGGATGCGATCCATGATGAGCTGACCGGTCTTCGCTTCATGTTCTATGTCGGCAGGAACGGCCCTGCATATACCGAAGATGGTATGCGCCTGATGACGTACTGTTCCTCCAATCCCCCTCCGGTTGCGCTCAGTGACGCAGACCACGCCGCGATTTATTTCTCATCCGGTACAACCGGATTTCCTAAAGCCATTCTTCACAACCATCGTGCCCTGGCGCATGCCTGCGAAGTCGAACAAGCGCATCATGGCCAGCAGCGCAGCGATGTTTTTCTGTGCATTCCTCCGCTGTATCATACCGGTGCAAAGATGCACTGGTTTGGTTCACTCTTTTCCGGAAGCAAAGCGGTCCTGCTGCGCGGCGTGAAGCCTGAATGGATCCTTCGCGCCATCAGTGACGAACATTGCTCCATTGTCTGGCTCCTTGTGCCGTGGGCGCAGGATCTGCTGGACGCCGTTAGCAGCGGTCGCGTAAATCTCTCAGACTACGGCCTCGACCAGTGGCGTCTGATGCATATCGGCGCACAGCCTGTTCCTCCTAGTCTGATCAATCGCTGGCTGAAGGTCTTCCCGCATCATCAATACGACACGAATTACGGTCTCTCCGAATCCATCGGTCCTGGCTGCGTGCATCTGGGTGTCGAAAATATACATAAGGTCGGCGCGATTGGCAAACCGGGATACAACTGGCACGCGAAAATTGTCTCCCCTGCCGGCGAACAGGTGGCGCAAGGCGATGTGGGCGAATTGATCGTTCACGGCGACGGCGTTATGCTCTGCTACTATAAAAACGAAGAAGCGACCAATGAAGTCCTCAAAGATGGCTGGCTCTACACCGGAGATATGGCTCGTATGGACGAGGACGGTTTCATCTATCTTGTAGATCGCAAAAAGGACGTCGTCATCTCTGGCGGTGAAAACCTCTATCCTGTGCAGATCGAGGACTTCATGCGCGGCTTTGATAAGATCAAGGATGTCGCGGTCATCGGTCTCCCCCATCCGCGCCTTGGCGAAATCGCCGCCGCTATCGTGGAAATCAAGGAAGGCATGACCTGCACTGAAGAGGAAATCAGCGCATTCTGCGAAGGCATGCCCCGCTACAAACGCCCCCGCAAGATCATCTTTGATAAGGTTCCCCGCAATCCCACAGGCAAAATTGAAAAGCCAGTTCTTCGCGAAAAGTATTGCCGCGGTCGTCTGGTCGAAGCACAGATCACCAGCTGATTCCCGGTACTGCAAGACATATATCAAACTCGGGAGGAATCTCCATGAAACAGCTCATGCTGGGCAACGAAGCTGTTGCCCGCGGTCTCTACGAGGCCGGGTGTGCATTTGTATCAAGCTACCCAGGCACACCGTCCACCGAAATCACTGAAGCAGCAGCTAAATATGCCGAAATATACGCTGAGTGGGCCCCAAACGAGAAGGTTGCCATGGAATCTGCGTTTGGCGCATGCCTGGCAGGCAAGCGCAGCTTCTGCGGCATGAAGCATGTCGGTCTCAACGTTGCAGCTGATCCGCTCTTCACCATCGGTTACACCGGCGTGAACGCCGGTATGGTCATCGGCGTAGCGGATGACGCGGGCATGCACTCCAGTCAGAATGAACAGGATTCCCGTCATTACGCCCGCGCCTCAAAGATCCCCATGCTCGAGCCGAGCGATAGCGCTGAGGCTCTTGCCTTCACCAAGTTGGCCTATACGCTTTCCGAGCAGTTTGATACTCCTGTTCTTCTCAAAATGTGTACGCGCATTGCGCACTCCCAGAGCGTCGTTGAAACGGGGGATCGCACAGAGATTTCTAAACCTTACGAGAAAAATCCGCAGAAGTATATCATGATGCCCGGCAACGCCAAGCGCCGCCATCCCATCGTGGAGGCGCGTACCAAAGCGCTGGTCAATTGGGCTGAAACTGCGCCGATCAACTACGTTGAAGCGGGCGCCGATCATAGCCGCGGCATCATCACGTCCTCCACCGCCTATCAGTACGTAAAGGAAGTCTGCGGCGATCGCTATCCTGTACTGAAGCTCGGTATGATCTGGCCGATGCCGGAAAAGAAGATCCTTGACTTCGCTGCAGCGGTTGATGAGCTTGTCGTTGTTGAGGAGCTGGACAGCTTCATCGAGGCACATTGTCTCTCCCTCGGCCTCAAGGTCACCGGCAAGTCGCTCTTCCCCTGCATTGACGAATTCAGCCAGAATCTGGTTGCACAGAAACTAGGTATGCAGCTCGCATGCACCGGCTGCAAGGTAGAAGACGCCATTCCTGCCCGCCCACCGGTGATGTGCGCCGGCTGTCCACATAGGAGTCTGTTCTATACGCTTGCCAAGAACAAGATCACGGCTCTGGGCGATATCGGCTGCTACACGTTAGGCGCTGTGCCGCCGCTGGCTGCTCTGGACACCACCATCTGCATGGGCGCATCGATTTCCGGTGCGCATGGCTTCACCAAAGCGCTCGCAGGCGCCGCTGACAACAAAACTGTCGCTGTCATCGGCGATTCCACCTTCATGCATTCCGGTGTCACGGGTCTGATCAACGTTGCCTACAACGAGTCCAATACGACGGTCATCATCGTCGATAACTCCATCACCGGCATGACCGGCCACCAGCAGAATCCCACCACCGGTATGAATCTCAAGGGCGATCCCTGCACAAAGATCGATTTGGAAACCCTGTGCCGCGCCGTAGGCATCCGCCGCGTACGCGTGGTTGATCCCTATAACCTGAAGGAAACCGAGACAGCGCTCCTTGAAGAGCTCGCGGCCAATGAGCCGTCCGTGATCATCAGCCGCCGTCCGTGCGCGCTGCTCAAGTATGTGAAGCATGAAAAGCCCGTCGCGGTTGATCCGGACAAGTGCCGCAGCTGTAAGCTGTGCATGAAGATCGGTTGTCCGGCCATCAGCATGAAGGATGGCAAGGCCACGATCGACAACACGCTGTGTACGGGCTGCGGTGTATGCACGCAGCTTTGCCACTTCGGCGCGCTGCATGGCGGAAAGGAGGCGTGAGCATGGAAACGAAAAACATCATGATCGTCGGCGTGGGCGGTCAGGGCAGCCTCCTCGCCTCCAAGCTGTTAGGTCGCCTGCTGCTGACCAAGGGATACGACATCAAGGTTTCGGAAGTGCACGGCATGAGCCAGCGCGGGGGCAGCGTCGTGACATATGTACGCTTTGGCGAGAAGGTCTATTCCCCTGTCATCGACAAGGGGGAAGCGGACTATATTGTCTCCTTCGAACTTCTGGAAGCCGCCCGATGGACGGAATACCTGAAAAACGGCGGACGCATTATCGCCAATACGCAGCAGATTAATCCCATGCCCGTCATCACCGGCGCAGCGGAGTATCCGGCAGACCTTGCCGCAAAGATGCAGAACATGGGCATCGATATCGATGCATTTGATGCGCTCTCGCTGGCTGAGCAGGCAGGCTCTGCGAAGGCAGTCAACATCGTTCTGATGGGCCATCTCTCCCGCAGCTTCGATTTTACGCTGGATGAATGGATGGATGCGATTGAAAAGTCTGTTCCCTCCAAGTTCCTCGAACTCAACAAAAGAGCCTTTCTGCTGGGCAGAGAAGCCTGAAAAAGCAGGATGAGTCCGATTCAGGTTTCCACGCAGTTTTCAGTGCTAAAGAATCCATTCCATTTCTGAGGAGGAGATTATCATGCCCAATTATTATCAGCCTGAGATCGAAACCGCATCTCATGAGCAGATCCTGGCATGGCAAAACGAACGCCTGATCAAGCAGGTGCAGCATGTCTGGGACAACGTTCCCTACTATCGCAAGAAGATGGAAGAAAAGGGAGTAACCCCGGCTGATATTAAAAGCGTCGACGATCTGCATAAGCTGCCCTTTGTCACAAAGGCTGATTTGCGAGAGGCATATCCCTACGGCCTGATGGGCAAGCCGCTCAAGGACTGCGTCCGCATCCAGTCCACCTCCGGCACTACCGGCAAGCGTGTTGTTGCCTTCTACACTCAGCATGACATCGATCTCTGGGAAGACTGCTGTGCCCGCGCGATCGTCGCCGTCGGCGGTACGAAGGAAGATGTATGTCAGGTTTCCTATGGCTATGGCCTGTTCACTGGCGGTCCGGGTCTCAACGGCGGTTCCCACAAGGTTGGCTGCCTAACCATCCCCACCTCCTCCGGCAATACTGAGCGTCAGATCATGTTCATTCGGGATCTTCAGTCAACCATCCTTTGTTGTACCCCCTCCTATGCTGCATACCTCGGCGAAACCATGAAGGAAATGGGCCTCACGCCCGATCAGATTCCGCTCAAGGCCGGCATTTTCGGCGCAGAAGCATGGAGCGAAGAAATGCGTCAGGATATCCAGAACACGCTGGGCATCAAGGCATACGATATCTACGGCTTGACCGAGCTTTCCGGCCCGGGCGTCTCCTTCGAATGCAGCGAACAGAGCGGCATGCATATCAATGAAGACCACTTTATCGCCGAGATCATCGATCCAGAAACCGGTGAAGTACTGCCCGAGGGCGCGAAAGGTGAGCTCGTCTTCACCGCTATCACCAAGGAAGCCTTCCCTCTGCTGCGCTATCGCACCCGCGATATCTGCACCCTGAGCCGCAAAAAGTGCTCCTGTGGCCGCACGCATGTAAAGATGAGCAAGCCCATGGGCCGCAGCGACGATATGCTCATCATCCGCGGCGTCAACGTCTTCCCATCCCAGATTGAATCCGTACTCATCAATGCTGGCTATCCGGCCAATTACCAGATCATCGTCGATCGCGCGAACCATTCCGACACACTGGATGTTCAAGTTGAGATGACGCCGGAGATGTTCACCGACAATGTCGGCGTCATCAAGAAGCGCCAGAGCGGGCTGGAAGCCGGACTGCGTTCCATGCTGGGTATTTCCGCCCACGTGATCCTGGTTGCGCCCAAGTCCATTACCCGCAGCGAAGGCAAGGCCGTTCGCGTTATCGATAAGCGCAAAATCTAAGGAGGAACAGCCATGATCGTCCATCAGATTTCGATTTTCCTTGAGAACCGCGCCGGTCAGTTGGCGCAGGTAACCCGCGTGCTGGCGGATAACGGCATCGACATGCGCGCCATCTCCATCGCAGAAACCACCGATTATGGCGTACTGCGCCTGATTGTCGACAATGCCGAAAAAGCCACCAACATCCTTCTTGCCAATGGCTTTGTCCTGTCCATGACTCCGGTACACGTCGTTGCGGTTCCGGATCATGCCGGCGGTCTGGCCCCCGTGCTTGAGGCGCTCGCCGAAGGCGACCTCGACATTGAGTACATGTACTCCCTGTTTACCCATAAGGAAGGAAAGGCCTACATGGTCTTCCGCAATTCCGATGAGGAGAAGTTCATCTCCCTGCTTGAGGCGCACGGCGTAAAGCTGGCGACCAAAGAGGAACTCGGTCTCAAGTAATCATCCCAACGCTGTCCCGGAACAAATGATCCGGGGCAGCGTTTTGTATAGATTTAATCACTAGCAGGAACTGGCAATTTGATTTATACAAAAATGCCCCCATGCACGCTGTGAAGTATTCCACTGAAAACGGACATTGAAGAAAAGCACCTCTAGTTGTAACAACGAAAGAATGAGACTAAAACAGCCGAACGCGAAAACTCGCGTCCAGCTGAGATATTCTACGATTAGAGGCCTTTTTCACTGTCCGTTTTACCTAGAACAGTTCACTGCAGCACAGGGGCATTGTTTAATACATCATTTTACTTCTTCAAAGCCTTTTTTGCAGCCATCATGGCAAGGATGCGCTCCATCTCGTTGTACACGATCATGTAGCCCTCGTCTACACCCATGCCCGGCTTGGCCAGAATCTGCACAGGCTGGGTAGCCATGGCGCAGTTCACGCACACCTGAGCGGAGCGGTCGGTTTCGTTGCAGGTGCCGCCCTGATAAGCGCCGATGCCCTTTTCCTTGCAGTAGAGCACAGCCTCAATGGTGTTGTTCACGCCGCCGAGATCAGGGGTCTTGATCTGCACCATGTGACCAGCTTTCGCATCGGCAAAGAGCTTGATGTCCTCAAGGGTGTTGCACCATTCGTCTGCAACCAGCTCCACGTCGCAGCCGCGGCGGTCAAGCTCGGCGGTCAGGCCGGCGAGCGCTTCGATCTGCGCCTCGCGGGTGGAATCGCAATCCATAGGCCCCTCGATACGCAGGTGGAAGGGCTTGGCGATCTCACCCAGCTTTTCAATATAGTCAGCCATGGCGGCGTAATTGTTGTTTCCGAACACAGCGCCGATGGTGCCGTAGCAGTCGATATGCAGGACGGGAGAATAGCTCTCGTCAATGCGGTGACCAAGGATGCGGTCGCGCAGCCACTGCACATAGTCGGCCAGCTTTTCGCCCTTCTCGCCCAGCTTATCTTTGACATTGTTGATCAAGGCATGCGGCAGCACCTGCGCGCCCTTGATGATCATCTTGTCGGAGTTGTCGTAGCGATCGTCGCCGGACTGGGTGAAGATCGGAATGGGCGTCTCGGAGACGGTGCAGCCGTATTCATCCGCCACAACCTCGCACATGAGGCGGCCGGTGGCCTTCGCCACAGCATCCAGCAGTGCCTGAGACACGCCGTAGCGGATCGCAGTGTGCAGACGCTTGCCTTCAATCTGGATGGCCTCCATCATAGCGGCCAGTTCGCGGAAGTTATCGGCTTCCTTTCCCACCAGTTCAGGCTTGATGTACTTATCAATCAGCGGAATGAACTCCTTAGCCAGAAACAGCGGATCGCGTCCGCCCGCACCGGAATACTGCACTGCCGCGCAGTCGCCGTAGGCAATCTGGCCGTCCTCAAGAACCAGCATCACAGAAATGCTTTCGCCCGCCTGACGCACAGCGGTAAAGCCCTCCGTCACAGGCGCGCCCACGTAGAACACGCCGTCATGGCCCGCGCCCTGCTTGATGGCGCGCTGATCATCAAAGTAAAAGCCAGTACGGCCCTTGGAGCATACCACATCGATAATTTTCATGTCTTTTTCCTCCGGTTCATTGATTCATTAGCGGGGACGGCCCACCAGATAACCCTTGCCGATGGCGTATACGTCGTCGATAACCATCTGGAAGGAAGCCTTGCGCTTCTCATAGTTGGCGCGTTCTTCGATCTTGGCCATGTGGAAGTCCTTCAGATCCTTGCTGAAAGGCAGGTTACCGAAGTTGAGGATGCGCACAGCGCCGTTATTGTCGCGGGCGGGAAGCATGATGCCGGCGTTGAAGCGGCAGGGCGCAAAGGGCACATCCAGCGCGCCGGATTCGACGCCGCGGCACACGCCTACGGCGATGTCGCCGTTGCCCAGTTCGAAGCACTTGTCCACGATGGCGCGGGTCTCCTGACGGATGATCTCCTTCTCATCCTCCAGTTCCTTGCCCTGGAAGGTCTGGTCACGGAGCATATTGACCACCTGCTTGGTGCAGCGCAGGCCCTCTGCGTTGGCTTCCATAGTAGGAATGCCCACCGCTTCATGCGGGGTCTTGACAATGACCTTGGTGGCCTTGGAGAGCGCGGCGATCATGCTGCCCATGGAGATGACGCCAAAGGCCTTGGCTTCGTCGGCCGGGAAGCCGCCCATCCACTGGTGCAGCACGGTAGTGACTTCCACATCGCTGTAGCCATACTTATGCAGGTATTCATCGGTCAACTCTTCCAGCGTCTGGATAGCGGCGATGTCCTGCACAAGGTTGCCGCACTGGCCGTAGCCCACGGTGATATTCTTCACACCCTGCTCGGCAGCCAACAGCGCCTCAATCACGGCAGCGGCATGAGAGATACAGGGCGGCACCAGCGTGCCGGTGAGTGGCCCGTAAGGCTCACGGTTGATGGATACGCCCATTTCCTCATACAGGCCGGTCAGACGGTCCACGTACTGCCAGTCGCGGATGGTACGCGCCATGGGGATGTTCTTGCAGTAAGGCAGATTATAGGAGATTCCGCCGCCCTCATAGCTGGTAAAGCCGCCGGCGTAGGAGATTTCGGCCAGCAGGCGCGCATCAGGGGTACCATGACGCACCTGCACGGGTACGTTCACGCTTTCAATGACCTGACGGCACTTATGCACGCCGTGGTTCACGGCCGGGAAGCCGTTGAGCATCGCGCGGTCGAGGCGCAGGGATTCGTTAATGCCGTTATCCGCTTCTTTATAGCGGTTCTGGCGGGTGTAGCTGTCGATGGTGGTGGGCAGCAGATCGGCCTCGCCGAAATTCTGCAGATGCTGGAGCAGTTCGATATGGCGCTCCACCACCGGCACGCCGGCACGGGGCTGAACCAGTGTGGTCTTTGTTGCCTTGGCCTTGAGCAGCTTCTGGCCAAAGATGCGGTTTTCGGGCATGGCCTTGTGGTAGGCGACGGCCTCTTCCAGATTCACGTCCTTACCGGTGGGCCACTGGGTGAGCACTTCGTTTCTCAACGCGCGAAACTCGGAATCAGGAATTCTTTTGTTCTGAATATCCATCGTGTTCAAGCTCCTTTTTCATAATGCGCAGTGCAATTTGTGGTTCGTATTCGGAAAGCAGACCCATAGCTGCAAGGATGTATTTGCGGTCCACGCGAATCTCAGCCTTCAGCGGCCTGAGAGACATGGGCGCGGCGGGAGAAGCGAGAGCATGGGAAGCAATTTCACCGGTACGAGTGGTGCGGATGAGGCTGCCGCCGGTGACGATCACCTGCCCGACATGGCGCAGATCCTTGCCGGACTGCACATAGGTCAGGCCCATGAGGGTGTAGGTTTCCTCCATCGTTCCGGCATGGCGGGCTACGGCAGTTTCAATCGCCATGGAGGCCAGCGCAAAATCGAGCTTTTCAAGGTCAGATCCGGATTCGGGGATCATGTCCTTGTGTTCATCGAGCAGCTCCAGCAGTTCCTCCACCCGCTCCTGGCTCAGCTGAGAAAGCTGACAGATACGCCCTATGCCGGCCGCATCCACAATGCCATGCACGGAGTAGCGCATGCCGATATCTCCTTCCACCGTGCGCTTGTCAAACGGCTCGGGCAGCCCCTTGTACACGGTGGATGCATCCTGCGGCATGCCGTCGGTCATGGAGTAGATATCGGTGGTGGCACCGCCTACGTCCACAGCAATCAGGTCGCCGATGCCGCTTTCGCCCTCGCAGCCTTTTGCCAGCAGATGCATGGCGCGCATGACGGCGGAAGGCGTGGGCATCAGGATGCCGCTGATCAGTTCAGACGCCTCTGAAAGACCCTTGGCGTGAATGATCCGATTCAGGAAAATCTCGCGGATCTTTTTGCGTACAGGTTCGATATTGAGCACGCCAAACTTGGGCATAACGTTTTCACAGAGGTGAACTTCGTGTCCTTCCAGAATGCGTTCGCATTCGCGGGCGGCGGTGCGGTTGCCTGCGATGATCACGGGAAAATCAAACGGAATGGAGGCGAGCATGCGGGCGTTGTGCAGGATGCACTCCGTGTTGCCGCCATCGGTGCCGCCCACAAGAAGAAAGATATCGGGGTTGATCCGAAGGATTTCCTCAAGGTCATCCTCGGTAATCTGGAAGGAAAACACCTTGAGCACCTTGGCGCCTGCGCCCAGGCTGGCCTGATGCGCCGCCTCGGCGGTGAGTTCCGGCACCAGACCGCTGGTGATCATCCTCAGTCCGCCTGCTGCGGAGGAGCAAGCGTAGCGCGCCGCATAATCAAGCTCACCGGTCTTAGCGTGCAGTTTTTCAAGCGCCTTTTCCAGTCCCTCGCCGATATCGGTATGAATGGTGGTAAAAGAATCAGCTGTTCCCAGCAGGCAGCCAGCCTCCACATCCACGGCGGTTACTTTGGTGTAGGTGCTGCCGAAGTCAATCAGCAGTACAGGCTTCATGCTTCTTCCTCCATGTGAAGGAGCTCACGCAGCGCCTCAATGGTGGTTTCCGGCAGGGTGCCGGGCGGGAAGGCGCGGTCAAAGCCCATGTCCTTGAAGCGCTTTTCAACGTCTTCAAACTTCTGCTTGCCAATGACGATGTTGCCGCCCACGACCAGCGGAATACCCTTGAGGCCAGCCTCGTCACACTTTTCGCGCATACCGCGGCAGTCCAGTTCGCCCTGTCCATACAGGGAGGATATCACGATGGCGTCGGCTGCGGATTCAATCGCGGCAGCGATATACTCCTCCTGGGAGACCATCACGCCCAGATTGATCACCTCAAATCCTGCCTCAGTAAAGGCATGATAGAGGATCCGGTTGCCAACCGCATGTACGTCGGCGCCGATGACGCCGATGACCAGAACCTTTTTCTTCATTGTTCAGGACTCCTTTATCTTATGATATTGCCTGTCAGTAAATGAACGGCCCCCTCAGGTCAAGCTCCTGCACGATGCGCTGCAGCTTGCAGATGCGTTCTTCAGAGTGTTCGCCCACAAAGCCGATGAGCAGATAGCGGTTGCGCTGGTTGTCGAAAATGATTTCCGGGCACAGCCTGAATCCCTCTACCCTGCCCGTCGTGGTCACATGGGTACGCGGGCCGCCGCAGAGATGAATGGTGTCTCCAATCCGGACATGGGTTTCATCTTCATAGGCAATGGGCATGTCCTTGGCGATGTCTGCATTGACCTTGCGTTCCAACTCCCTGAGATCAATCTGGGGCGGATTGTCGTAAAACACCATGACAAAGCCGTGGTTGATATCGTCATGATGGCAAAGCTCCATGAGCTTTTTATCCATATGCATTTCGCACAGATCTTCGGCGGTATGCGCCATCAGGCGATAACGCAGAGAGCGGTGGACTTCATCCACCAGTTCGGACGGCTCGGGGCCGAACATCGTCGGACGGGTGACGATCACCTGCTCTCCTACGCCGATGAGCAAATCGGCGTTGCGCGGAAGGTGCGGACGGATGAGATCGAAATGCTCCACGATCACGCGCTTTTCCATGCGGATGGCATCCATGATGGCGTCTGCCAGAATATGCGGCTGGGTAAAACCCATTTCAAAGCGGATGTCGAGGTGATAGGTGTGCGGCGTGTAGAATCCGTGCTGCTCGGTGACGTCCAGAATCGGCAGGGGACGCACGTTCACGCCGTCGTCGTCATTGGTCAGCTCCAGCCCCGGAAACATGCCGTGAATCAGCGCGCTTTTGCCCGATCCCGCATCGCCGATGAAGCCGATGAGCCGGTCATAGGGGCTCAGATACATCTGGCCCATCTGCATGCCCAGATCATACATACGCGCGCGTCCGCGGGGCGCAAAGTAGGCAGTCTGGATCAGATTTCGTTGCATTCGATAGGAATACGACATGGCAGAATCTCCTTATTTTGTTATGTAAATCTTTGAGCAAAACATTGGGCTCGGCTGCAAAGCAGCAAGGTTTACAGCAGTTTGTCGGTGATGCCGCCGGCAGCATGCCGGTTTGATTGGATCAGTTCCAAAGCAGCGTTTGGAAGAAGCAACGCAAGCTCATCTGTCCGGCCGGCGGAAAGCAGCTGCCGCACGCGCGAGGCACTGATGGGGCTTCCGCCGGAAGCCTTACGCTCCACCTCGATGAGCGAAACGCCGAAATGCGGCAGCAGTTCCCTCATGCGCCGGTTGTAGCGCTCGGTGACGGCGCAGCCGGGCTCGGTGCCCACATACCGCCGGGTAATCCCCAGCGCAGGCGCGATTCTTTCGCCAAAGAGGCGAATATCCAGATCGCAGTGGACATCGCAAACCCGAACCTTGTCCTTGATGAAATAGCTTGGAAAGGTGGATGAGGACACCATATAGGGGCCGGTGGGATGAAAACTGACGTTCAGAATATCCTGGCACGCTTCACGGGCCATGCGCATGCGCTCGTCCGGGGAAAACATCCCCCGATCCTCCGAGAGGATGAACACATATACATGCGCACATTCGGAAGCGGCGGTTTCAATCAGATAGCGGTGACCGAGGGTAAACGGATTGCAATGCGCCACAATACAGCCCACAGGGCTTTGGACGGAAGCAGGGATCCTGCTGAGGAAATCACTGAGCCCGCCGCGCCGGTTTTCCATCAGCAGGCAGTCTGCGGTGCGGATGACCGGATGAAAGCCAAATCCCTGAAACAGATACTGATTATGCGGCTTGGTATATAGCATGAGGTGGTTCAGGCCCTGCTGAGCTGCCTGTACAAACACAGCTGTCATGATCTGCGCAGCCAGATCCTCGCCCTGATGAGCAGGCGATACGGCAACGCACTTTACGGAGGATCCATCCAGAGACGCCGTAGCGATGATCTCGTCATCCGCCATGAGCGCTGCTGTAAACCGGATGGATTCATCATAGTCCAGATCACAGGTGCGCAGAAATGCTTTGAGCCTTTCAAGCATCGTTCCCTGCATGGGGGCTCCGGTGACCATATACAATGATTCCACCTCCTATCCACACCAATATTATACCCGACTTACAACAGACTGTAAATAAAACATAGTTGCGGAAAAGCGCAGAAAAATGTATAATATGACTCAAATGATCTATATCAAATTGTCAAAAGAGGTGGATAAGCCATGAGTAAAATCATTCGGCGCGCCACAGCCGGTACGCTTGAATCCAGTGATGTGTTTGTGACGCTGGAACCCCATGACTCCGGCGTGGAAATTGAGCTCGATTCGGTGGTTCGCAATCAGTTTGGACCAGCCATTCTGAAGGCCGTGGAGGAAGTACTCGCTGAATGCGGCGTGAACAGCGCGAAGGTGATCGTGGTGGACCGCGGCGCGCTGGACTGCGTGATCCGCGCTCGTGTGGAAACCGCTGTTGAACGCGGGAAGGGAGAATAACGATGAGACGCTCCATGCTGTTTTTGCCGGGCAATACACCCAATATCATTCAGAACGCTGAGATTCTCGGCGCGGATGCGGTCATCCTCGATCTGGAGGACGCAGTCGCGCCCACCGAAAAGGATTCGGCCCGCATCCTCGTCCGCAATGCCATGCGCTACATGGGGTTTGGCCGGTGCGAGGTCATCGTGCGCATCAACTCCATCGACACGGATTTCTGGCGCAAAGACCTGGACGCCATCATTCCGCAAAGGCCCAGCCTCATTATGCCGCCCAAAACGGCCACCGCTGAAGACGTAAAAACCGTGGATGCCTATATCTCGGAGCTGGAAGAAAAGCTCGGTATGGAAAAGAACGCCGTGGGTCTGATCCCGCTGATCGAAACGGCGCTGGGTGTAGAAAACGCCTTTAAGATCGCCTCGGCCTCCAAACGCGTGAAAGCCATTTTCCTCGGCGGCGAGGACCTGACGGCCGACCTGCACTGCAAGCGCACCAAGGAAGGCAATGAAATCAGCTACGCTCGCGCCCGCATGGTGTGCGCTGCGCGCGCCGCAGGCGTAGAGGTGTACGACACGCCCTTTACCGACGTCAACGACGACGAGGGCATCTACACGGACGCCGAGTACGCCAAGAGCCTCGGTTTTACCGGCAAGTCCGCCATCTCGCCGCGCCATGTCAAGGCCATCAACGAGGTATTCAGCCCGTCCATGAAGGACATTGACTATGCCTACGAGGTCATGGAAGCCATCCGCATCGGCAAGGAACAGGGCAAGGGCGCAGTGGCGCTCAGAGGCAAAATGATCGACGCGCCCATTGTGGCGCGCGCACAGCAGACCATTGAAATGGCCGTGGAACTCGGTCTGGGAAGGGAGGCATGAGCATGAACGGCAAGCTGGTTCAATCCATCCGCGAGGCCATTGCACTTTCCGGCCTCAAAAGCGGCATGTCCATCTCCTTCCATCATCATCTGCGCAACGGCGATTATACACTGAACCGGGTCATGAATGAAATCGCCGCCATGGGCATCCGGGAGCTGACGCTCAACGCAAGCTCCATCTTTGATACCCATGCGCCTTTGGAAGAACACATCCGCAATCACGTTGTCACCAAGATCAACACCAATTACATGTCCGCCGCGCTGGGGCACCGCATTTCCGAGGGGCTGATGGACGCGCCGGTGGACTTCCGCACCCATGGCGGCCGCCCGAGGGATATTGCGCTTGGCAACACGCCCATCGATGTGGCGTTCATCGCCGCGCCGACGGCGGACTGCGCGGGCAACTGCTCCGGCAAGTACGGCCCATCTGCCTGCGGCAGCCTCGGCTATGCCTTCCCGGATGCGATGTATGCCAAAAAGGTGATCGTCATCACGGACAACCTCGTCCCCTATCCCATGAAGGGCTGGTCCATTCCTGAAATTTACGTGGACTACGTGGTGGAAGTGGACGCCATCGGCAACCCGGCCGGGATTGTTTCCGGCACCACGCGCATCACCCGCGATCCTGTGGGCCTCATCATGGCCGAAACCGCCGTCAAGGTGATTCAGCATTCCGGCCTGCTTCAGGACGGCTTCTCCTTCCAGACCGGCGCGGGCGGCGCATCGCTGGCAGCAGCGAGCTTCCTCAAGGACGTCATGCTCCGCGACGGCATCCGGGGCTCCTTTGCCTCCGGCGGCATCACCGGCTATCTGGTGGATATGCTTAGCGCCGGCTGCTTTGAATCCCTCATGGATGTGCAGTGCTTCGATTTAAAGGCTGTGGAGTCCATCCGCACCAATCCTGCGCATCAGGAAATCTCCGCCATGCAGTATGCTTCGCCTGCCGCCGCCAGCGCCGTGGTGGACAAACTGGATGTGGTGATTCTGGGCGCCACCGAAGTGGATACCGATTTCAACGTCAACGTACACACGGACTCCAGCGGCATGATCATGGGCGGCAGCGGCGGCCACAGCGACACTGCTGCAGGCGCCAAGCTCGCCATGATCATCGCGCCGCTGTTCCGCGCAAGGCTCCCCATCGTGACCGACCATGTGTCGTGCATTTCCACGCCGGGCCGCGATATCGACGTGCTGGTCACCCAGCGCGGCGTGGCCGTAAACCCGAAAAATCAGGAACTGATGCTGCGCCTCAAGGACGCCGGTCTGCCTGTGATCCCAATTGACGAGCTCAAGACCATGGCCGAGTGCATCACCGGCAAACCCAATAAACCTGTCCGTTCCGGCCGAACTGTGGCCAACGTGATCTATCGCGACGGAACCCTGATGGACACCATCCAGAGCGTGTAAATGAGGTAGCATATGAGAATCATCAAAGCTGAACAGGTCACCCAGTCCGTGCGCAGGCTGTGCATCGAGGCCAACTGCCACCTCACGGACGATCTGAAAAACTGCATTTCTGCCTGCCGGTCCTGTGAACCGTTCCCCGTGGCACAGGGCATTTTGGATCAGATCATCGAAAACTACCAGATTGCGGATGAAAACAACGTATCTGTCTGCCAGGATACCGGCATGGCCTGCGTGTTTGTGGAAATGGGTCAGGATGTGCATGTGGAGGGCAATCTGGAAGAAGCCATCCACGAGGGCGTGCGTCAGGGTTATGCCGATGGTTATCTGCGCAAATCGGTGGTGCGTGATCCGCTGGACCGCGTGAACACCGGCGACAACACGCCTGCGATGATCTATTATGACATTGTTCCCGGCGATCAGTTGAAGATCACCGTCGCCCCCAAGGGCTTCGGCAGCGAAAACATGAGTCAGATCAAAATGCTCAAGCCCTCCGACGGATTGGATGGCGTCAAAGCGTTTGTGGTCAGGGTTGTGGAAGAGGCAGGGCCCAATCCCTGTCCCCCCATCGTGGTGGGCGTAGGCGTTGGCGGTACATTTGACAAGGCGGCGCTGCTTGCCAAGAAGGCGCTTTTGCGCCCGGTGGACAGCCGGAATGACAATCCCTTCTATGCTGCGCTGGAGGATGAACTGCTTGAGAGAATCAATGCATTGGGCATTGGCCCGCAGGGCTTTGGCGGAAAAACCACAGCGCTGAAGGTCAACATCCTCTCCTGCCCCACGCATATTGCCGGGCTTCCGGTCGCAGTGAACATCAACTGCCACGTAACCCGTCATCAGTCCGAGGTGATCTGACATGAGTAAAAAGATTCAAACGCCCTTTACACGCGAGGATGCACGAAGCCTGAAAGCAGGCGACAGCTGCCTGATCACTGGTGTGATCTACACCGCACGCGACGCTGCGCACAAGCGTCTGTGCGAGCTTGTGGCGCAGGGCAAGCCCCTGCCCATGGATATGGAGAACGCCATCATCTATTTTGTCGGCCCCACCCCGCCCAAGCCCGGGCAGGCCATCGGCTCCGCAGGCCCCACCACCGCCTACCGCATGGATGCATATTCTCCTGCGCTGATCGCCATCGGTCAGACCGGCATGATCGGCAAGGGCAAACGAAGCGCTGAGGTTATCGAGGCGATGAAGAAGCACGGCGCAGTATATTTCGGTGCAACCGGCGGCTGCGGCGCGCTGCTTTCCAAGTGCATCAAAAAGGCCGAAATCGTGGCTTATGAGGATCTGGGCGCGGAGGCCATCCGCCGCCTGGAGGTTGAGGATTTCCCCGTGACCGTCATCATCGACAGCGAAGGCAGAAATCTCTACGAAACCGGACGCGCAGAATACCTGCGCTCCTTGGAATAATGATATGCTTCAGTATCAGATCAATCCCGAAAGCGATGTGCCGATCTACCGTCAGCTGGTCGATCAGATCAGCGCGCAGATCCGCTCCGGTGCGCTGAAAACCGGCGCACAACTGCCCACTGTGCGCGAGATGGCCGAAAGGCTCCATCTGTCCTGCGGAACCATCAAGCACGTATACGACACACTGCAGGAAATGGGCGATATCGAGATGACCCGCCGCAGAGGTACGTTTGTCAAATACGTGCGCCGCGACACCGACAGCCGCAAGAAGCAGGCCATGTATGCCATCGACCACATGATCCGCAAACTGTCGGATTTAAACTTTTCACCCGCTGAGATTCAGATTTTCCTCAATCTCAAAATGCGCGAGTGGGGACTGAAGTGGTCGGGCATCCGCATTGCGGTCGTCACCGACTATCCGGAGGCGGCAGGCGCGCTGAACCGCCAGCTCAGCCAGATCGGCAATGTGCAGGTGAATGTGTATCCCATAAGCCAGCTGCACGACTATCCCTACCATTTGGATGAGCAAAACGACGTGATCCTTGCGTCTGTCCGGGATGCACAGCGGCTTTCAATGCTTCTGCCTAACGCCGACAAGGTTATCCGCGTGGCCTTCCACACCGATCCCGAATGCGTAACCCAAATCGCAGCCTGTTCGTGCAAAGAGGTTGGCGTGCTATGCGAAAGCGATGGCTTTTTGAGGCTGGTCAGGTCGTATCTTCCCCAAGGCTGCACGCCCTGCCGCGTGGATGATCCTGCCCAAGCGCCTGAAACTGTCGTATATGCTGAGGGCGACGGGCGCATCGATGGCTTTTCCGGGCAGAGAATTCCACTTTCGTACCAGCTTGATGAGGGATCGATGCTCTATCTGGAAGAGCGCATCAGTAAAATCCGCGACGAGCGCCAGCAGTGGCCCGGCGCGCTGAGGACTTGAGAGCATGGAAAACATACGACGTGTCAGCGTGCGCGATATCCTGTCCGCACGAGATGAACGTGCCGCAAAGCAGCAGGCGTTTTTGAGCCGGCATGCCGTGCCGCTGATTTCTTTTACCATGAATATCGCGGGCGACATCAAGCATGACTCGCTGATTGAGCGCGCTTTTTTCGAGGGTGTACGCCGGGTACGCCGGGAAGTTGATCGCATGGGCGCGGAGGTACTTGAAGAAAACGAAGCGATCGCCTTCACCGGCTGCGAAATGCTTTGGGCAGTCCGCTGGGACGCGCAGGAGCTGAAAAAACGCATGTGCCGGATTGAGGAAGCCGACGCCTTGGGCAGGCTGTTTGATCTGGATGTGATCGCAGCTGATGGCAGGCATCTAAGCCGCGAAAGCGAGCGCAGATGCCTGATCTGTAGCGCGCCCGTTCGCGTCTGCGCCCGAAGCCGCGCGCATTCCGCTCAGGAGCTATACGAAAAAGCCCACGAAATCATCCTCACACATTTCAGAGAACGATATATCTGCCGTGTGGGTGAACTAGCGCAGCGGGCACTTCTGTACGAGGCCATCACCACGCCCAAGCCCGGTCTGGTAGACTGTGAAAACAGCGGATCCCACTGCGACATGGATCTGTTCAGCTTCATGGCCAGCGCCGCCGCGCTCAGGCCCTACCTGGAGGACTGTGTAAAGCTTGGTTTCAAACACGCAGACTGGGATAACCTTCAGCACCGCGGCATGCTTGCCGAGGATGAGATGTTTCATGCCGCCCATGCCAATACGCACAAGGGTGCGATCTTTTCGCTGGGCATACTATGCCATGCCATGGGCTTTTGTGGGGAAGGTGCGCAGCTTTCCGATGTTCTTTCAACGGCAGCGGAAACCGGCTCGCACTATCTTTCGCAAATTCCCGACGCCAATCATGCGCAGACCGGCGGCGAAAAGCAGTATCACCTCTACGGCCTGACCGGCGCCAGAGGCGAAGCCGCCTCCGGTTTCCGCACAGTTACAGAAACTGCCCTGCCCGCGCTGGAAAGCATGCTTGAAAATGGAAAGTCCATGGAGGAAGCCTGCCTTCACGCGCTGCTTACGCTGATGGCGCAGGTGCAGGATGCCAACATCATCCGCCGTGCAGGCATGGGTGTTCAGCACTGGGTCATGGCCAAAGCGCGGGAACTGCTTCAAAGCGACTATACACGCTCCGAGCTTAGAAGCTTGAACGACGTATTCGTACAAAAAAACATCAGTCCCGGCGGAAGTGCCGACCTGCTGGCCGTGGCTGTATTTCTGCATTTCTGCAAAGAAAGGGAGATGCTTTCATGATGGAAGAAGCAAAACACTACAAGTTTTTTCAAAACAGAAAATGCGAGTACTTTCCCTGTCACAAAGGCGTCGCAGAGGAGGATTTCAACTGTCTGTTCTGCTACTGTCCCCTGTATGCTTTGGGTAAAAGCTGCGGAGGCAACTGCATATATACCGGGCAGGGCATTAAAGACTGCAGCAGATGCACCGTACCGCATCAGCGCAGCAACTATGAAAGAATCGTGGAACGTTACAAAGACATTCTGAAATGCGTTTATCTGATGGATGAACAGCAATAGAAAAAACGCCCAAAGCCTTGCTTGCCGCGCTGACCGGTAGGTTCGCAGCGATCGTCAGAGGAATTTGGCCTTCCGGCACCTCACATTTCATATAAAAAGGTAGACTCATCATCGGGAACAAATCCCAAACGATGTGTCTACCTTTACTATTAAGGTTGCTTGTCGCTTACTTCGCCAGCGCCTGGGAAACCGCAACGGCAACGGCGACGGTCATGCCGACCATCGGGTTGTTGCCCCTGACGGTCAATCCCACATTTTGCATATCTCCACATATCCGCTTCAGCATTTTCATTGTCAGATATGGTTTGTTTCGTATCTTGTACTCTTCCCTGCTCCCGAGAACTCCATCCTCGTGTGGTCAATGCGTGGTCAGAGTATTCAGGTGCCAATCTTGTGGTCATGTTCATAGATACATCGAATTGAGAATCTCGATAGACTGTTTCCGCATCTCATCGGTCGCATGGACATACACCCGCCGCGTTGTCATTTCGCTCTTATGCCCCAATCGCCTTTGAATCTCCTTACTGGAAACGCCGGCTTCTTCAAGTTCAGTTGCATGTGTATGCCTGAGTGTATGGAAGTCAAATGCCGGATGCCCAAGTTCTTTATGAACCACGTACGAACAGTGCTGCATAACACGCGGTTGAATATATGACCCATCGCTCCTTACCGTAACCATCTGTATTTCCTCGCCATTACCATCCGTACCGATGTATCCGTCCGAGTCCCTATACAGATGAATATACGCATCACCAAAGTCCTGCCGAAACTGAAGTTGCCGCTGTCTCTCCCGCTTCAAATATGCCATCGTTTCCCTGTCCATGTCGATTTTGCGATAGGAATCATACTTGGGAGGAACAAACCGCCACTGCTGCCGTTCCTTATACCATTGCACCTGTTTATTGACATCAATTTGCCCATTCTCAAAATCAACATCATCCCAAAGAAAAGCAAAGGATTCACCAATTCGCGTTCCTGCCCGGTAGCCAAAGAGCAACGGTGTATAACAGGAATGTCCCTCTGGAAACCGCGCGAAAATCTCATTCACAACTTCTCTTGCCAATGGCACTCTGAGTTTAGAGCGAAGCCGCCTTGATGCATTCCATGATGGAAGTTCAACCTCCAGCGCTTCATTCCTCACAACCCACTTCATCCGCTTTGCGTACTTCAGTGCTTTTGAGATAATACCCTTGATACTTACAATCGTATTCCTTGAATACTGCTTCCTTACCAATTCATTGAGAAAGCGTTGAATCAAATGCGTAGATAATGAAGACACCCTGTAAGAGCCAAGCGCTGGTTTGATATGCGCGCGTATTCTCTTCTCATAGTTTTTTACAGTTTCGTCTGCCAACTGCAACTTACAGTATTCCTCAATCCAACTGTCTAAAACATCAGAAAATGATATCTCGCGTACATTTACCACGTCACCGCCATTAAGGTATTCAGAATATGCAATAGCGGCAGCGGCCATAGCATCCTGCTTTCTTCGGAATCCACTTTTCCCTTTCCACTTTCGTTTACCATTGACAGAAGCCACTTCAAACCGGTATTCCCAATTCTGTTTTTTCTTCTTTCCATTCTTATCATATTTGCCCGCATTTCTATCACGATATGTAATCTCGCCCACTCATTCCTCCTTCCTTCGCCCCTTTCCATGCTTCTCCGGGAAACCTGTTCCCACAAGCATTGTATCATGCGTTTACATAGGCTTTGGTTTACAAAATACCATCAAAATAGCCGTGTTGATACCTACCCTCAACACGGCCAACTCATCTTTCTATCATCTTTTTAACATCTTCAAAGCATCTTTGATACATCCGGATATCATCTCTGAAACATCTTTTGAGCATCTTTGGAAGCAAATGCAACGCAAAACACCCCTTCATTCCATCTCACTCTTCATCCGGCATATACATATCCCGCATCTTTTCGATATACGCCCTAAAGTCCTCCAGCACGTCCGAAGGATAAAGTATCTTCACCCGCCTACCGAAACTCATTAGCCATCCAAAGAAAAGGTCGCTGATTTCCACCTCGGCAGTTACAGTAAAGTGTCTGTCATCCACGGCGCTATACTGGGCGTCTTTTGTGCCGAACCGCTCAACCGCAACATCCAAGAGCATGTTGATGAACCGGATGGTTACGCGCTTCTTCTTTCCGCTATACATAGAGAATACGCGCTGTGCGTATGTGCGGATGTCGATTTTATCGAATTCCTCCTGCCCTTCGCGCGGCTCTCTTGTAAAGGATACGCCTTTCATTCTATCAACCCGATAGGTTCTGATTTTCTTTCGGTCATACGCAAGCAAATAATAGTTGCCGTCATTAATAAGTAATTGATACGGACTGACCACATAATCCGCGCCGCTTCGGCGCTCTACCTGTTTGCTGACATCTTCAATCGCATATTTCAGATATTTGAACCGAATCTTCTCCGGCTTATGTGCAACACCATCTATTCTAAGACTCATTGCGTCGTTGATGACAGAAATATTGTTGAGTACAGACTTGTTTTCGGTTTTGATACGGTCTACCAGAAAAGCATTATGCTTGATTCTTTCCGCCTGCCGTTCACTCACAAAACCACAGACCACATCCACAAGACGCTTTGCCTGTCCTTCGGTCACAAATTTTGCCGCATAAACGCACTCTGCCAACAAACGGATATCATTTGGTCATAATGCGGCTGACGGACATAGAAGCCTTTTCTGTGCGAGTCATAGACGATGATTTTCAGTTCATCGTCCTCATCATCCTCCAGCATTTCCTTGGCTTCATCAACTGTGCAATCCTCTTCCAGCATGAGGGCAATAAGATTGATGTCCTTAATATCCCGATAAACCGAGCGCCGCTCTGCATCAATCCCGCATTCCTCAAGATATGCAACAATGTCCTGCGCCGACGAAACCACGTTTTCATCAGTATTCTTCAGCAGATATTGCAGCACCACATACGGCTTCAGCTTCTGATTGAGTCGCTTGCCAGAGTGCGGCCCAGCCTTCCCTTCTGTCATCGTGCGCCTCCGTATAGTTTGCTGATTAAAGTATAACACAGCTTAGTCAATCTGCGGCAAAATTTGAAAAAAGTTAAATTCTGAATTATAATTATAATGTAAAAACAAAGCGGCTCAGTGCCACGCAATCTGTATCATTCTAAAAACAAAAATAACGAGGCAATTCCTCAAGGAAGTGAAAACACTTTGATTATTACGAAGTTAAACCATTTGCGTGATATGCAGCTCAGTCGTGCGACCATTCCCAACAACCCCTATCACGATTAGCATATCATGGAATTTACACAGTACGTTGAAGAAGCGGTTACCGAAATCCAGCTTTATTATGATAGCATTCTGTTGAAACAAAACGAGATTATTGAAGAACTCACCCGGCGAGTGGATAGGTTAGAAAAGACGGTTGCAATAAAGCAGTCGCCGTTTGAAGCAGATATTATAGCCACAAAGGATTCTTTGCAGAAACTGAAGAAAGCGATTATGGGAATTTTCCGATAACACTTCTCCCGGTAATGACGCTGCTCACGCCATTTTCAGAATGGCGTTGCTTAATCCGACCCGAAACCCTTCCCCATAATGCACAGCAGGGAACAGACACACGGTGTTCTGTTCCCTGTTTTTTATATCTTCGTTCCGTCCTTGAAGGAAAAACCGAAATAATATTCTGCCTCCAGCGCCGCCGCAATCTTCTCCATATCTTCCGAAGAAAACTTGCCCGTTTTCATCCTCTGGTTAAATGCCGATGGACTGGAACCAACTGCTCGCGCAAGTTCCGCTTCACTCATACCCTTATACGCAAGCGCCATTTTGATTTTCTGCGAAATAGTCATATTCATCCCTCCAGCATTCATTATACAGTTTATCCTGTTTTACGTCAAGGATATTCGAAAAATATTTAGAATAACCTTGAGATTATTCTTGACAAGATTTAGGTTTTCCTGTATAATATATCTTGTAAGGAACAAACACCAACCAACAAAAAGGAGGACGCAAACAATGAGCAACCCGAATATGGAAAGCAAGGTAAAAGAACTGATGGAACTTCGCCGCATGAAGGAAGAAATCGAAGCAGAAATCGCCGCCGCAGAAGACGAGATCAAAGGCGTCATGGGCGACGAGGAAACCCTTCTCGCCGGGGCCTTCAAAGTCAGTTGGAAGACCTTCACCTCCAGCCGCCTTGACAGCACGGCCCTCAAGAAGGCCCTGCCGGAAATCGCCGCCAAGTTCACCAAGACCACGACGGCCCGCCGCTTCTCCATCAACTAAAAAACCCGAGTGTTTACCAGACACTCGGGAAGCCCGCGAAAGTGTTACCAGCACCAAGCGGGAAAGCCCCTCAGTAACAGCGACGAAACCGGGAAGC
>JAFXCE010000067.1 GCA_017521565.1 Clostridia bacterium
CACAGAAGTAACGGACGATATGATCCTCGCCTTTGTGGAGAAGATCGTCGTCTATCGTACCATCCGCCCAGCCAAGGGACAGCGCACCCGCCAAATTGAGGTGCACCTGAACTACATCGGACAATTTCCTATCCCGACGGAAGGAATGGAGAATGAAAATGAATAACGGCCCAACACCCAGATGGCAGCGCATGAGGCGACTCGGCGCTGCTTCTTTTTATGTAAGAATCAGGAGGAACAATGACGAAAACTACCCCTATGATGGAAATGACCCGCCAATACGGGCATACCGTTTACACGATCTGCGCCTTCGGAAGCCCCGAAAGCGCCTGTACTTATGAAGACCGGCTGCTGAATCTGATCCAGCATGAAGCGGATAAAATGGACAGCTGCAAGAAGAACAGTGATGATTCCGAAACCAAAGTCAACAAAATCTAAAAGAGCAAGTATTGTGAGATGGCATACTGAAAGGCGGCCTGCAGCACCCTGCGTCGGTCGTCTTTTGCATGCCTGGAACTTCGCGCCAACTTGGCGCGAAGTCTGCAAACCCAGTAAAATCAAGGCTTCCAACTTCGTGCCAACTTGGCACACCTCATTCAGAAAGGAAAAATGATTATGATGAACATGAAAAACAAGCCCGTTGTCATCGGCATCGACCATGGCTATGGCAACATGAAAACCGCCCACTGCTGCTTCCGAACCGGCATCATGCCCATTGACGGAAATGAGCCGGTGTTCAGCAGCGACATCCTGACCTACGATGGTAAGTCCTATGTGATCGGTCAGGGCCACAAGGAATTTACCGCCGACAAAATGCTGGATCAGGATTACTATCTCCTGACGCTGGCAGCTATCGCCCGCGAGCTGCACATCCGTAACCTGACCACCGCCCGTGTGGTGCTGGCGGTCGGCCTGCCGCTGACCTGGGTGTCCGCGCAGAAGGAGAGCTTCCGGGCATACCTCATGCAGCATGAAACCGCCGACTTCACCTTCCGCGAGGCAGCATACCATGTGGAGTTCGCCGCCTGCGAGGTGTTCCCCCAGGGTTTCTCGGCTGTAGCTGCCCAGCTGCGTGATTTCTCCGGCATCAATATGCTCTGCGACATCGGCAACGGCACCATGAATGTGATGTACATCAACGACCGCAAGCCCATCCCGCAGCGTTGCTTCACGGAGAAATACGGCGTCCACCAGTGCGTGCTGGCCATCCGGGAGAACCTGATGCGCACCTGCGGCGTGACCATTGATGAGGCCATGATCGAACGCATCCTGCGCACCGGCAAGGCCGAGGTTGGAGAGAAGTACATGGCTGTGATCCAGCAGACCGCAGAAGAATACATCGGCGGGATCTTCCGCAAGCTGCGCGAGCATGAGTACAACCCCGATCTGGTGAAGCTGTACGTCATGGGCGGCGGCAGCTGCATGGTGAAGCAGTTCGGCAAATATGACCCGGCGCGCGTGAGTTTCAACCACGACATATGCGCCACTGCCAAAGGCTACGAGCTGCTGGCAACGGAGCGTCTGCGGAAGGCCGGTGAGCTGTGATGAAGCGTATCTTCACCACAACGCTGCGGCTGGACATGACCGATGAGGAAGATTGTCGGGCGTGGTCGCACCTTCAGCAGATGGACAAGAAGCAGTACCGGTCCTACAGCAAGGCAATTGTGGCAGCGGTCAACGACTATTTCGGACGGCAGGAGCAGCTGGCAGCAGACCCATATCTGGAAACCCGTGAGAAAGAAGATGCTTTCCTGCAACGGATTGAGAGCACGATCTGCAACGCTCTGCGGTTTGCACCTGTGCCAATGGCGGCAGTGCAGCCGTCCACGCCCACACAGACCGAATCGGCACCAACAGACGACGATCTGTCCATGGCGCTGGACTTCGCTGACAGCTTCTGATACCAGCACTGCCCCTGATTGGTATTGCAGCAATACCAGTCAGGGCCGCGCCTGATACCAGCTCCAACACCAACCAACAACGCGATACCAACCCTGCGGCCATCTGGTATCACCATGGTACCGGATGGCCGCTCTTTTGATACCAGAAAGGAAAACGAACATGACTGAACATGAAAAGAAACTGATTCAGGCACGGCATCGACTGGAGGAAGCCCAGATGCGCGACCGGGACAAGGAACGGAAGGCACGAACCCGCCGACTGATCCAGACCGGAGCGATCCTCGAAAAGGCTTTTCCCCAGGCACGAACCATGACCACCGACGAACTGGAGGAGTACCTGTGCAGTACGCTGAGAACCGAGTAACCAGGCAATCGACAAAGGAGGCGTTCCGGGCAACCGGGGCGCTTCCGCTTCTTTTTATCCCCGAAGGGCGCACTGACTCACCACCCGAAGGGCGGTGGTCTCCCCTGACGGGGCCGTGCGCTCTCCGAGGGTCGCCCTCGAAACCCGCAAGCGGCTTCCGAGGGTACAGGCCATCAATGCAAGCATTGACCGGCCTTAGTCAGCCCGACGGGCTGACCTCATGGGGAGTTTCGCTCTCTGCGGAGAGCGACAGGCTGCGCTGTCATATCCCTATATGCCATCCCATCCTGCGCCTTGCTGTCCTGCCACTGGCAGCACATCTGCGGCATGACACAACCTGCCACCGGCAGCTTGCGGGTACGACGGGGATGGGTAACGACGAAGGAGGTGAACGCAGATGGCCATCTATCACATGCAGGCAAAAGTCGTAAGTCGCGGCAAAGGCCGGTCAGCCGTGGCAGCGTCAGCCTATATGAGCTGCTCCAGCGTGACCAACGAGTATGACGGCGTCCACCATGACTACACACGCAAGAAA
>JAFXCE010000068.1 GCA_017521565.1 Clostridia bacterium
CTAAATTGACGCCGGGAACCGGGGCAGCGGGATCCCCGGGCCGACGCGCAGCCTAATTAGGCCGCGAGGCAATAATTGTTATTGTCAGTTAATTTTTAATTTCCCGGTTTTTACGTGTCCCGGGGACACGGCTCGCTTACCCGACCGCCCACGATCCCGTCGAAACCAGTACACCCCCGTGGGCTGTGCCCACACCCGCTTCCGAAGCATTTCTGCTGATCATCATTCTTTCGTGCCCGTGGCCGAAGGCTTGCATGTTTCAGCAATACATCGAAGCAGATGCGCACAACACGACTTTATGTCAAGGCTGAAGCCCTGCATACTGGATTGTTCGAAGATCCTTTAAGGATCAGTCGTATTTGTTGTTGCTGCGCAGCGCGCGCTGCATCTCGCGCTTGGTGTCGCGCTCAGCGATGGAATCGCGCTTGTCGTGGAGCTTCTTGCCCTTGCACACGCCAAGCTCCATCTTGAAGCGGCCGTCCTTGAGGTAGACCTGCAGCGGGATGAGCGAGTAGCCCATCTTGCTGGCCTCCTGCGCGAGGTGGCGGATCTGGCTCTTATGCGCCAGCAGCTTCTTTTGCCGCAGCGGATCGGTATTGAAGATGTTGCCCTGCTCGTAGGGGCTGATATGCATGCCGCACACAAGCAGTTCGCCGTCCTTGACGATTGCGAAGCTCTCTTTGAGGTTCATGCGTCCCTGACGCATGCTCTTGACCTCGGTGCCGTGCAGCTCCATGCCGCATTCCAGACGCTCCTCGACGAAGTAATCGTGGAACGCTTTTTTGTTTTGTGCCATGGGCTTGATGCCCTTTGCGCGCGCCATGCGATTCCCTCCCCGTTTCGCTGCTGATCTGTAGTATAGCACAAAACGGGGAGGGATTCAAGATGGCATGATTTTAGAAGAATTACTTCATTTCTTCCTGCGCGAGCTGCGCAAAGCGCTTCGCCTCTTCAACGACCGTGCCGACGGCTTCGCGCCAGAAGGCAGGCGTGGTCACGTCGATGCCGACGCTCGCGGTGACGTTCTCGATCGTGTCGCTGCCGAAGCGGGAGAGCAGATCGCAGTACACCGGGACGAACGCCTGGCCCTCGGCCTGATAGCGCGCATAGAGGCCGCGGCCGAAGAGACCGCCGAAGGCATAGGGGAAGTTGTAGAAATGCCTGCCGGTGGAGTAATAGTGGCTCTTGCAGGCCCACATATACGGATGGCGGACATCAGGATCCAGACCGTCGCCGTAGGACTGATCCTGCGCCCAAAGCATGGCGTCCTTGAGCTCCTGCACACTGAGGGCGTGATCCGCCTGCGCGGCGACGACCTTCTGTTCAAACAGGAAGCGGGAGTAGATATCAACCATGACCTGCGTGTTTTCCGTCAGGCTGGCGTCCAGCAGCATGAGCTCCTCCGCGGCGTCGGCCTTCTTCATCAGCTCGGCGGCGAGCACGGTCTCGTTGAAGGTGGAGGCGGTCTCGGCCAGCGGCATCGGGGTATCGGTCATCAGAAGCGGGACGCGACTGAGCATCTTGTTATTGAAGGCGTGGCCCAACTCATGGGCGAGCGTGCTCACATCGGAGAGGCTGCCGGAGAAGTTGGTCATGACGCGGCTGATGTTCTGGCTGTAGCAGCCGGCGCAGAACGCGCCGCCGCGCTTGCCCTTCTTCGGGAATACGTCGATCCAGCCCTCGTCAAAGGCGGTCGCCATCATGCCGCTCATTTCGGGCGTGAACTTTTCAAAGACCTCCAGCAGCAGCGCGCGCGCCTGTTCGATGGTGTAGGTCGTGGTGCTCTCGCCGATGGGGGCGAAGAGATCGTAGAACGGCAGGCCGTTCTTGTGGCCAAGCAGGCGGCCCTTGGCCTTGAAGTATTCGCGCAGTTCGGGCAGCGCCTCGCGGATGGCGGTCCACATGGCCTCAAGCGTCTTGGCGCTCAGGCGGGAATCGGCGAGGGTCATATCGAGAATGCCGTCATAGCCGCGCAGCTCTGCGATGGTTTCGCCCTCGGCCTTGATGGAGTTGAGGCAAACCGCCATCGGGATTTCGATCTTCTTGTAGCAGTCGATCTCCGCCTCATAGGCGTCCTTGCGGACCTTGGGATCGGGATCATACGCCTTGCCGCGCACGGCGGAGAGCGGAATCTCCTCGCCGCGGAAGTTGGCGGTCAGCGTCGCCTCGAGCTTGCCGCGCAGCTGGGAGAGCGCCTTGCCGCCGGAGAGCTGCATCTTCAGTACCGGTCCCTCGAGCTTTTCATCGATCTGATGGCGAGCGTTCTCGGCGTATTCGCGCAGGACGAAGCCGCGCTTTGCGAGCTCCTCATCGCCGGCGATGATCTCATCGAGGTTGTCAAGAGATGCGAGATAGCGGGAGAAGCTGCTTTCGCACTGCGCATACGCCATAAACACGCGGTTCATCGGGGTCTGTGCGGCGTTGGCCTGCGGATGATCCGCATCGACGGAGATGGTCAGCATATTCATCAGGCTTACGCGCTCGGAGAGGTTGCTCAGCGCTTCCATGGCGTCCACGATGGCGCGGACCTTATGAGCGGCGTCCTCATCCGGCTGATCGATCAGCGCGGCGAGCGCCTTGACCTGCTCGGGCAGGGCCTTCATATCCGCAGCGTACTGCGGGTCGTCATAATCCTTGTAAAATACGGTCAAATCCCAGTTGGTCTTCATCTTATAGGGCCTCCTTGAAGCATACTATGCGCCCATTATACACAGCTTCTTTGCGATAAACAAGATGGACTGCCGTGAAAAAATGGAAAAACCGGCAGATTTGCACTTTTAAAATTATGCGTTTTGCATTATAATTGGTACAGGTATATTTATGCCCTTTTTTAGGGTTGCGCATTCAATCAAATTGACATATGGAGGAATGATGACCATGACCTATCGCGAGCAGTACGAAGCTTGGCTGCGTGACTTCGCCGACGACACCGCAACCGTTGAGGAGCTTAAGGCGCTGGAAGGCAACGAGAAGGAGATTGAGGATCGCTTCTACACCGAGCTGTCCTTCGGTACCGCGGGCATGCGCGGCGTTCTGGGCGCCGGCACCAACCGCATGAACCTCTACAACGTCCGCCGTGCGACCAAGGGCTTCGCCGATTACATCAACAGCCAGGATCCGGAATACGCCAAGCGCGGCGTCGTCATCGCGTACGACTCCCGCCGCATGAGCCCGGAATTCGCCAAGGCTGCTGCGCTCGTGCTGTGCAACGAGGGCATCAACGTCAAGCTGTTTGACGAGCTGCGTCCGGTTCCGGTTCTGTCCTATGCTGTCCGTCATCTGCATGCCATCGCCGGCATCGTCATCACCGCCAGCCACAACCCGCCGCAGTACAACGGCTACAAGGTGTACTGGGAGGACGGCGCGCAGATGCCGCCCGAGTATGCTGATCAGGTTCTGGCGGCCATCCGCAAGAACAAGTATCAGGACGCCGTGGAGATGGACGAGGCGAAGGCACTGGAGAGCGGCCTGCTTCAGATTATCGGCAAGGCGGAAGTCGACGACGATTATATCGCCGACGTCAAGACCCTGTCCGTCCAGCCGGAGCTGATGAAGACCGCCGGCAAGGAGCTCAAGATCGTCTACACCCCGCTGCATGGCTCCGGCAACAAGCCGGTCCGCCGCATCCTCGCGGAAATCGGCATCGAGAACGTCTACATCGTCAAGGAGCAGGAGCTCCCGGATCCGAACTTCTCCACCATCAAGGTCCCGAACCCGGAAGATCCGGCTGCGTTCGCCATGGCGATGAAGCTGGCTGACGAGGTCGGCGCGGACTGCATCTTCGGCACTGACCCGGACTGCGACCGCGTGGGCATCGCTGTCAAGGACACCGAGGGTAAGTATTACCTGATGAGCGGCAACCAGATCGGCTGCGTGCTGCTGTACTACATCCTCAAGAGCCGCGAGGCGCTGGGCACCATCCCGGCAGACGGCGCTGTGGTCAAGTCCGTCGTATCCACCGAGCTGGCCCGCAAGATTGCCGCGAGCTTCGGCCTGACCACCTTCAATACCCTGACCGGCTTCAAGTGGATTGCTGAGAAGATCCAGCAGTTCCAGGACAAGGGCGACCACACCTTCGTGTTCGGCTTTGAAGAGAGCTACGGCTTCCTGTCTTCCACCTTCGTGCGCGACAAGGACGGCGTCAACGCCTCCCTGCTCATCGCCGAGGCGGCAGCCTGGGCCCGCACCCAGGGCAAGACCCTCTACGACATCCTGCAGGAGATCTTCGCGACCTACGGCTACTATGTCGAGGGCGTCGTGTCCATCACCCTGCCGGGCAAGGACGGCGTCGCGAAGATGCAGTCCATCATGAAGAACCTGCGCGCCGACGCGCCCAAGACGCTCGCCGGCAAGAAGGTGCTCGCTGTGCGCGACTATCTCGTCGGCAAGCGCACCGACTGCGAGGGCAATGTGACGCCGGCTGATCTGCCGAAGTCCGACGTGCTCTACTTCGAGCTTGAGAACGACGCGTGGGTCTGCATCCGCCCGTCCGGCACCGAGCCGAAGATCAAGCTCTACGTCAACACCAACGCCGCTTCCCATGCCGAGAGCAAGGCGGAGAACGACGCGCTGGTCGCGGCCTGCAAGGAACTCATGAAGTAATTTTTAGCCGCATAAGACATGCTGCCGCAGAGGTTTCTCTGCGGCAGTTTTTTGGTCTTATTTAATAGGAGATTGCATAAAACCTCTCCGCCATGACTACGTCATGTCACCTCCCCTTTCAGGGGAGGCAAGGTCCGAGTGGTGCATCTTGGCTCCCTTGAAAGGGGAGGCTGGGGTTATCGGCAAAGGCTTTCATTTCTCAGGAAGCTGATATGGCGAAAGCCGTGCAGGAGAAGTGGAGTGCGTATAGTTCTTTTTTAGAAGAAAAAATATCGTTAAGAAGTTGACAAGCATGGAATGTTGTGGTAATATCCACTAGTAGACCGGTCGTCTAGTGCGATCCGAAAAGAACAAATGGAGGAAAGAATCATGAAGAAATTTGCTGCTCTTCTGCTGGCGATGCTCATGGTGCTCGGCTCTGTGAGCGCGATGGCCATGACCGCTGGTACCTACGAGGCTGCTGCCAAGGGCTTCCACGGCGATATCAAGATCGCTGTGACCGTCGACGCGGAGAAGATCACCGCGATCGAGGTTCTCGAGCAGAGCGAGACCGAGGGCATCGGTACTGTTGCTCTGGAGAAGCTCCCGGCTGCTGTTGTCGAGGCTCAGACCATCGCCGTTGATGCGATCGGTGGTGCGACCATCAGCTCCGAGGCCTTCAAGGCTGCGCTGACTGATGCGCTGACCCAGGCCGGTGCGGATATGGACAAGTTCACCGCGGCTGCCGCCGCGGCTGAGCTGGTCGAAGAGACCCTGGAGACCGATATCGTCGTCATCGGCGGCGGCGCTGCGGGTCTGACCGCTGGCGTCAAGGCTCTGCAGGGCGGCGCGAAGGTCATCCTGCTGGAGAAGACCGCGATGACCGGCGGCGCGTCTGCGACTGCCGGCGGCAGCACCAAGGCCATTGGTTCCAAGTGGGCCATTGAGTCTGGCGCGACCGACACTCCGGAAGATTTCATCGCTGCCATCACCAAGAACGGCCACGGCAAGAACGATCCGGCGACCGTCAAGAACTTCGCCTACAACATGGGCGCTGCGTTTGACTGGATCGTGGCTGAGGACGGCGGTGCGGTTCCGTACAAGAAGTCCGATAAGCCGAGCACTGCTTTCGGTGGCGAAGGCCGCGGCGCTGGCATTGTGAAGAGCCTGACCGAGAAGTTCGAGTCTGAGGGCGGCGTCCTGATGGTCGGCACCCCGGGCACCGAGCTGATCGTTGACAACGGCGCTGTCGTCGGCGTGAAGGCTGAGGGCAACGGCAAGGCTTACACCATCAATGCCAAGAAGGTCATTCTGGCCACCGGCGGCTACGGCGCGAACAAGGATCTCGTGCCGGATGAGTATGAGAAGTTTGTTTATGCTGGCCATGCCGGCGCGACCGGCGACGCCATCAAGATGGTCGAGCCGCTGAACGCTGATCTCATCAACATGGAAATGATCAACACCCAGCCGAACTCCATGATCAAGCCGAGCGGTCTCGGCCAGTACTGCAACCCGGGCGTCTCCAAGGCTTACGCTGCGGGCGGCTTCATGGTCAACCAGGACGGCGTCCGCTTCGTCAACGAAGTGACCAATGCTTGGGACATCATGCAGGAGATGAAGAAGAACGACTTCCAGTTCCTGGTCATGGATCAGGCTGCGTTTGATGGCTTCAACGCCGGCATGACCGGTTCCGCCATCTACAGCATGGAAGATGTTGCTGAGTGGCTGAAGGACGACTACGCCGGCCAGCCGGTGCTCAAGACGGCCGCTACCCTCGAGGAGCTGGCTGCGAAGCTGAATGTTCCGGCTGACGCCGTTGTGGCTGCTGCTGCGAAGTTCAATGAGGTTGCTGCGACTGAGGGCACCGATGAGTTCGGCCGCACCATCAAGGTTGCTCAGAGCGCTGAGGGCCCGTTCTATGCGATGCAGATGCACATCCGCTACTACGCCTCCCTGGGCGGTCTGCACGTGAACGACGATATGCAGGTCCTCAACGCCAACCAGGAGGCGATCCCGAACCTGTACGCCGCTGGCGAGGTTATCGGCGGCCATCAGGGCGACGTTTACATGGCTTCCTGCCTGTTCGGCTATGCTGTGTTCTCTGGTCACCACGCTGCTGTTGCTGCTGTCGCTGCGATGAACTAAGACCATATCCTTCTTCTTTCTTAACAAAAAGCTGGGGCTTCTGCCCCGGCTTTTTGCTTGACAGCATTTTCTGGCAAGCCTATAATATAATTATGGATAAGAAAGAAATGATTCTGCAGGAGGCGGCGCGCCTCTTTGCGGAAAAAGGGTATTACGGTCTGGGCCTGTCCGAGCTGCTGAAGCGCTGCGAGATCCCCAAGGGCAGCTTCTATTATTACTTTCCCGATGGCAAGATCCAGCTGATTCAGGAGGTGCTGGAATACAGCTATCAGAACATGGCGGAGAGAATCATGGCCCATATCCTGATCAAGGATACGGCGCTTGCGTCGTTTGAAAACATGTGCGATCATCTGGCAGGGGGATACCGGCAGAGCAAGTACTATCCCTCGATGCTGATGTCGATGATCGCGATTGAGTCCGTGTATCTGGATGAGAACGTGAACGCGACCTGCAGGCGGATTTATACCGACTGGCAGAGGCTGTACGCGGATTATCTGATGCGCTTCGGCTTCACGCAGGAGGAGAGCGCGGTCAGAGGCCAGGCGGTATTTGCGATGATTCACGGATCTCTGATCAGCACATGGATCAAGAAGGATCCGGCAGATTTGCTGATGGCCAAGCAGAGCCTGCGCGCGGTCCTCGGCGACAGATAAACAAAACAGGGCATCCCATATCCGGCAAAGAGCCGGAAGGGGCGCCCTGTTTTTGTATGCATTTTTGATCAGGCTGCAATATCCTGATGAGAAATGGTCGTATTGATCAACACCGTTCCGGTGCAGGCGATACAGGCGGCGAGCAGCAGCATGATGTTCAGCCCGAAGCCGTCAATCACGACGCCGCCCAGAGAATTGCCCATTGCCGTGCCGAGTGTGTACATGGCAGAGGCCAGCGTCTGGCCCTTGGCCATATCCTGCGGACGGATGCGCCGCAGAACCAGATAATACAGAGAGGGATAAAGAAAGGCATAGGTAAAGGTCTGCAGCAGTTCAATCAGATAGATGGAGACGATTGAAGGCGCAAAGATGAGCAGCAGCGCCTTGGCGACGTAGAAGAAGCCGGACAGACGCAGCAGAACTGTGACGTTGATGCGGCGCTGAATCCGCTCGAAGAAGAGCAGGAAGGGCGCGGCGGTAATGCAGGCGAGGAAGAGTGCAATGCCGACGTGTTCGCTGCCGCCGCCGATGCGCGTAAAGAGCTGAATCAGGAAGTTTTCTGCCATCGAATGGCAGGCGGCAAGGCACATGACGCCGAGCATCGTCAGCATGAACAGGCGATAGCGGCGGCAGAAAGCTGGGATAGACAGGCTATCCTCTGTGCGCCGGCCTTCGCGCGCACGGCGCGGCGCAGGCTGGATCTTCGGATAGCGCGCCATCATCAGCAGCTGCACAGCGACGAACAGCAGAGCAGTCAGCATCATGGCGCTGGTGCCGAGGTTGGCGATGATGTAGCCGAAAATCAGCGAGGCAAACGAGAAGGAAAGCGAACCGACGCCGGAGCCTGCGCCGTAATCGATGCTGTAATCATGCTGGGCATAGTAGGCGCACAGGGAATTGCACAGGGGAATGGTGATGGAGAAGGTCAGATGGCCGACGATGTAGAGCGCGCCCGTGATCATCTTGGGCAGGGCGAACAGCTCGATGAAGGAAAGCGCGACGAGCGTGGTGACCAGACAAAAGGGGATGAGCTTCAGAAGAACAGAGGTGGACGTCTTGTCCACGTAATTGCCGATCAGCGGCTGGAGCACACACGACAAAATGCTGGTTGACGCAAGGATGACGCCGATCTGCGCGGCGTCGAAGCCCTGATGGAGCAGATAGGTCATCGCGAATGCGCCGATCGCTGCGATGGCAAAGAAATAGGCGGCCTGATGCAGGCAATACAGCGGCGTAAGATTGCGGATGTGTCGGGAAGAATTCATGGATATTTTCCTCTGATTCAGAGTAAAATTGAGACCGGACAAGAATAACACAGTTTTTCTTGTCAAACAAGAGGGATATTCGAGAAAAACAGATAAAAATGTATGCCCGAATAAGGCACAGAGAAGTCGAAGAATAACAGCCAGCTTCTCCACTGGCGGCGGCAGGCTTCAGCCCCATTCTCGCCCTATAGCTTCCGAAAAGGCACCAAAAAACGACCGGATATTTCCGATCGTTTCGTGTTGGCTGACAAGACCAACTGTACTGGTGGCACCGTAGCCGAGCGCGTCCGGTGGACGCGACTAGCGAGGCGGAGCGTGGGGAATCGCAAGGAGCGCATGCGCGACTATGCGAGATCTCCGGGTGATTGTTACGCCCTATAGCCCCCGAAAAGGCAGAATGATCAGACCGTGCCCTTGAATGAACAGTTGTCTGTCTCCTGTGCGATTGACGAACGGCAGATCAAACGATATAATAACCCTATCCATAATCGGTTTTGAAAGGCCTTTGTCGTATGAATAGAAAGTGGGATGTCTTCCTCATTGTATTTCTTCTCTGTATCCTGACGTTCCTTGCCTCGTGCTGCACGGACGTCATCCTTAACCTCCAAGCGCAGACGGCCCAGCAGGAAGCAGATCTGCTCGCCGAGCTGGCAGCCATCTCTGCCATCCCCGATATGTCCGCGAAAGTGCAGTCCATCATCGATATCGAGGAAATCTGGGGCCTTGAGGATGCGCGCAGCGAGAGCGATGTGCCCCTGGTCACCCAGATGCGCAGCCAAGACGGCGTACTCGGCTATGATCGCACTTCCCAGACCTTCTACTGCCCCATTTTGCCCCTGCAGGAAGATTGGCCGGAAATCGATCTCTTTGGCGGCGGAGCAACCCCGGTGCAGATCGTTTGGGTGGATGACTACAGCTTCGACCTGTGCGAAGAAGCCGTCCGCAAAGGCTATCGCTACGAGCTTTTCGCCTACACCGACACACAGTACAGCTATTTCGGCGTGGTCTTCACAGGTCTGCCCGTGGTGACACTCCACGTTTCCGGCGGCGTCGATGAGCTGGCCAACGTCTATACGCCTGCCCGTGCCACCGTGACAGCGCCGGGCTATGACGGCATCGATCAGCGCGCCATGACACACCTGCGCAGCGGCGGCGAGGACCGCCAGTTCCCCAAGCTCGGCTACCGCGTGGAGTTTCATGACGTCAGCCGCAAGGGCCGCGACACCTCAAAGCACATCGATGTGCTGGGGATGGGCGAGGACTCTGACTGGGTGCTGCTGAGCAACGTGAAGGACGACACCTGCCTGCGCAGCGAGCTCGGCTGGGCGCTGTGGCGTCGTTGGGGCAGCAATTTCCATCAGCTTGCGCTTCGTCAGGTGGAGCTCTTCGTCGATGACTCGTATGTCGGCATCTATCAGCTGGCCAACCGCGTGCGCTACGCAGATGAAATCGTCCGGATGGGCGGCAACCCGCAGACGGACTTTGCCTTCCGGATGGAACACTATAAAAAGGAAGAGGGCATCCCCGCCTTTGACTGCTACGGCTTTGAGCACTCGTGGCTGGATCTGCTCTACTGCCCGCCGGGCAAGAGCGAGGCCGATGCAGGACGCGCCATCGAGCCCTATCTCTATCTGATGCGGCCGGAGATCAGCGACGAGGATTTTGCCAAGGCCGCCTCTGAGTATGTGGATATCGCGCAGATGCTGGACTACTACCTCTATTTGAGCACGGCTGGTCTCGGCAAAAACAGCACGTTCCATAACCTCTTCGTCTACGCGCTGCGCCAAGGAGACGGCAGTTACCGCTATGTCCTCGCGCCGTGGGATCTGGATATGACGTATCAGGACGAAAAGGGAGTCTTCACCGCCATGATCCAGCCAATCCGCATGCTCGATCTCAACGTCAACAACTGCCGCGAAACCTTCTGGCAGATCTGGGAGACGCGGCTCGCCGGTCCGGCAGCGCCGCAGGCACTGTATGACAGCGTCATCGCCTGCCAGGATGCGCTCAACGCGAGTGGTGCTTACCTGCGCGAATCGGCACTTTGGCAAGCCGACTATGGCGGCGCAAAGACGCTCTCCGTCGATACCGAAGTCGCCTTCGCTTATGACCACACCTGGTATATCGACGAATACTTCCGTGAACGCTGGCCGCTCACCTACGACGATGTGCGGGATAATCCGTTGTTCGGCGACTTTGGTCCGTATACGGAGTCGGCCACCGGCGTGTCCCGAAAAGCTGCGTCCATTGCTCCATAACTGCATCATAAAAGGCGGCGCCTTCGAACGACTGCGCGAGTCGTGTAAGGCGTCGCCTTTTGATGGATCAAAAAACGCTGTGAAAACCGGTTTGTGATGCCTTTTGTGATAATTTGATTTCCGGCAGAAAATAGGCCAGAGAAATCGTTATGTCTACATAAACAAAAAATGTCCATGTCTTCTTAATCAAGAAGAACAAAGATGCTCAAAAACCCAATAGACAAAAGAAAAACCGCTTCCTGTTCGGAAGCGGCATCCAGTGTGGCGACTAACTCACACTTATCTGGTGGGGTCTATAGGGCTCGAACCTACGACCTCCACGATGTCAACGTGGCGCTCTGACCAGCTGAGCTAAGACCCCAAGCACAAATGGTATTATAGCGTGCACAGAGGTGTTTGTCAAGTGTTTTTTGTGTTGCGATGATCATATTTGGGATGTGTGAGCAGAAAGAAAAAACTGCCCGGTAGCGATTAAAGCGCGCGCCATGTAAAGCCATGCTCTGCGTTTGCTTGTGCGAATGCCTGTGCCGCGCTGCCGACAGGCGCAATGATGGTTATATCGCGGCAGCCAGAAAATGCGTCGTCTGCGATTTTTACGACGCTGCCGGGAATTGTGATCTGTTTCAGAGCCGAACAGCCCTCAAAGGCAGAATAGGCGATTTCGGTGACACCGTCCGGAATGGCGATCTCCGTGAGTGAAGCGCAATTGAAGAACGCATAGCCGTCAATAAGGGTGACGCCATTGGGAAAAGAGACGGATACAGCGGATTCGTCGCAGTCGGTCACAGAGATGGCACTGTCATATACCATAAGGGAAAGATGAGGAAAATCCGGACTGATGATAGAATAGCCGAAAGCAGTTAGGGCGCGGGCGGCACGGCTTTCGGAACTGCAGAGCCTGACAGCGGAGCAGCCGTAAAAGGCATAGGGATGAAGCCGTTCAAGGCTTTCGGGAAATGTGATCTGCAAAAGATTCGAGCAGCCATAGAATGCGTGGGTTCCGATCGTGGTCAGGTTTCCAGGAAGAGCGATTTGTGACAGCGAAATACAGCCCTGAAAAGCGTTGCTGCCGATGGAGGTGATACCATCGGGCAGTGTGACTGCCGAAAGGGCAGTACAGTTGCGGAAGGCACAGTATCTGATGGCTGTGACGGGATACCCACCCAGCGTATCAGGGACAGTCAACGTGTCAGCGCTGCCGGTATAGGCGGTGATGGTTGCTCTTCCTTCGTTCACAGAATAGGCAAAATCTTCCTCGACGTCTGCCTGAACAAGGGAAGCGGGCAGGAACAGCATTAGCAAAAGGAGCAGGAAACAGGTTTTTCGCATGGGGCAAACACCTCCGGCATTTCTGATCACATAAATTATATCATAAAATGGGTATCTCATGCGAGATTAAAAGAGCAGTTTTTTAATCTGAGTTGTCCGGCAGTTATGTCAGCTTTGGAAGAGAAAGAGATAATCGGGTAAGCGCTCTTTGCGATTCCCGATGCTTCGTCTGCCTGTATCTGCCGCTGGCAGCGGAAGACTTCGGTCCTATTGTCGCCCTATAGCCCCAGAATCAAGATTGATAAAAGAAAAAACCGCCATCCGAAGATGGCGGCATCCAGTGTGGCGACTAACTCACTACTGCGCTGGTGGGGGCTATAGGGTCTCTTTCTCCTCGCTCGACGCTCGTCGGTCAGGACGGCTCTCAGGCCCCACTGGGGCCTGATTCACTACCGAATCCGGGGAACTCGCATAGTCGCGCAAGCGCTCCTTGCGATTCCCGACGCTCCGCCTGCCTGTTTCCGCCACTGGCGGCGGCAGGCTTCGATCCCATTCTCGCCCTATAGACCTCCGAAGAAGCACAAAAAAACGACCGGGTTTACCGATCGTTTGGTGTCGGGTGACAAGTCCGACTGTACTGGTGGGGTCTATAGGGCTCGAACCTACGACCTCCACGATGTCAACGTGGCGCTCTGACCAGCTGAGCTAAGACCCCAAGCACGTATTACAGTATACATCACCCATATAGATATGTCAACCCTCTTTTTCAAACTTTTTATCAAAAGTTTTGCAACACTGTTCCGAAGGCGCAGACCTTGCATTCGATGTGGCTTTCGAGTATAATACACACATAGACGAGGAAGGGAAGGGATATGATGAAATCTGTGAATATCCGTCTGACGATGGGAACCGACCATGTCAAGAATTTTGTCAGCCTTGTGAATCGCTATCCATACGATATGGATCTGCGCTCCGGCCGGTATGTGGTGGATGCGAAATCTATCCTGGGTATTTTTTCCATTGATCTCTCCCGTCCAATCCGCATGGATATTTACAGCGATGAGTGCGACGATCTGATCAAGGCGCTGGAAGGCTACATTGTAAAGGATACCGCGCAGGATGCGTAACCTGCAAGAAGGAGGTACGCCTGTGTTTGACGTGCACGCCACAGAAGAGGAAGACAGGCTCGTGCTGCTGTGCGCGCTGAATCGCCTGGGCGGATGTACGGAGGAACAGCTGCTCCGCTTTGTGGTGGAGACCGGGCTGCAGAGTCAGTTCCGGTTTTATCTCGCGTTGGCCAGCCTCAAGGAGGCGGAACAGGTGCGTATCGTGCGTCATCTGGAAGGCATGCTGCTTGTGCTTACGCCGCAGGGGCGGCAGAGCATGGAAATGTTTGCCTCGAGGATTCGTGCCTCGCAGATGGAGAAGCTTGAGCGATACGGAAAGCAATGGCGCGGACGCGTGCGGGAGGAGCTGGCGATGCCGGCGGACTTTGTCAAAAGCGGGAACGGTTATGCCGTCACGCTGCGTGCGCTGGAATCTGGAGAGGAGATCTTCTCCATGACGCTCACGGCGGCGGACAAGGCGCAGGCCAAGCAGTTCTGTGCGCGCTGGCCGAAATCTGCGCCGTATCTGTATCAGACGATTATGGCGCAGCTGGGCGAAAAACAGGAGGAAGAGCAAAAAAACACAGATGCGTAAGCGCGTCACGCGCATATAGATCGACTGAATTAATGAAAAGAGCCGTTGTTGTAACGGCTCTTTTCATTTGGAAGGGAAATATAATGAGGAAGGGGAAGAAAAAGGAAGAGGCGTGCCTTCACACGGAGAGGCGAAGACACTCAAAGGAAAAATCATATTGTTTATCCTCTGTATGGTTAGTATAGGGAATAAATGTGACAGAAATGTGTTGAGAAGGGAAAAATAATGCGCAAAAATACGGCGAACCATAGGTGGTCAGTCGTGCAGCGCCGGGAAAAGGGGAAAGGATTGAGTATTTGCGGTGATTGTGTTACACTGACAAAGAAATAGAAAACGAAAGCATGAAGGAGGTCGGGCCCTATGCAGGAAGGACGGGCGCGAAAGCACATCGTGACAGCGCTGGGCGCGGCGATGTATGCGCTGCTGGCGGGCTTTGGCCATCAGGCGGAGCGGCTGGGTACAGCGGGGGAGAGCGAACCGCTGCGTGCGCTGCTTGTTGCTGCTGCGCTTTTTGTGCCTGCATATGCGCTGCTTGCGTGGCTGCTGCGCAGGGGAGAATGCGGGGTGGAACGCGTGCAGCGGAAAACAGAGTTTCACGCAGGCAGGGCGTTCCTGATGATCCTTGCCTGCTATATGCCGATGCTGCTGATCACATTTCCCGGTTCGTTTGCTTATGACGTGCCGTTCCAGCTGGAGCAGGTCTTTACAGGGAAATATTCTTCGCATCATCCGCTTGCGCATACGCTGCTGCTGGGCGGCTTGGTGAAGCTGGGACATCATATAGGAAATATCAACCTCGGCGCGGCGCTGTATACGGCCATCCAGATGGCCGCGCTGGCGGCGTGCTTTGCGCTGACCTGCGCATCGATTTCGCGGCAGAGCGGGGCACGCGCGGCGAGATGGGCGGCGGCGTTCTTTGCGCTGTATCCGCTGCACATGATGATGGCGGTGAACGCGACGAAGGACGTGCTGTTTTCGGGACTGTTTGTGCTGACGCTGGCGCTTGTGCGCGAGGCGCTGCTGGTGGAGCGGCCGGGCGTGAAGCTCGCTGCGGGAATCGCGCTTTGCGGCGCGGGCATGCTGCTGCTGAGAAACAATGCGCTTTACGCGATGGCGGTGTGGCTGGTGCTGCTGCTGGCGATGCACCGCCGGCGCGCGCTGCGCGTGGCTGCGGTATCCCTCGTGGCGGTCGTGCTCTGCATGGGTGCAAATAATGCGATGAAGGCGGCGACCGGCGCTGCGGAGGGCGATTTGTGCGAGATGCTCTCTTGGCCGATTCAGCAGCTTGCACGCGCACGGAACCTGCACGGGGACCAGCTGACACAGGAAGAGAAGCAGGCGGTCGACGAACTGATGCCGAAGGAGAGCTGGCGGCTGTATGATCCGACGATTTCCGATCCGGTGAAGTTTGAATTTGACACGAAGGCGTTTTTGTCTGATCCGGGGAAATATGCAAAGGTCTATCTGAGCGTGGCGAAGAAATGCCCGAAGGCGTACTGGGATGCGCTGCTTGTTCACACCTATTCGTTCTGGTATCCGTATCAGAGATACGGCGTATCGGGGTATTATCTGCAGATGGGCATTTCGGATCAGTTCTATGACTGGTGCGATTTTGAACGGATTTCCTCGCAGAGCCTGATGCCGCGCGTGCTGGCGTCGCTGTCGTGGCGATTCGGCGCGCAGGGCGCGATGCAGATTCCGGGAATCGGGATTCTTTTCAATATGGGCGTTATCGTGTGGGTCATGCTGTATTTCGTGATCCGGGATGCGTATATGGGCAGGTGGAAAGCGTTTGCCTGTGCGCTTTTGCCGGTGCTTCTGTGGGGGACGTTCCTGCTGGGGCCGGTGATGGCAGGGAGGTATGTGTATCCGTTCGTATGCTGTCTGCCGGTGATGGCCAGTTATGCGAAGCATGGGAATACGAGGAATAAAATGGATGAAGATGGGCATGGCGAATAAAAGACAAAGAATATGCTGTGTATTGGGGGTGCAGTATATGCATTGTTTTATGCATTAGGATGGCAGATGGAACAAAACGGCACATGTGCAACGTCGGTTGTTTTCCTGCGGATGGCGCTTTTGATGCCGTTGTTTACGCTTGTATTATTGGCTCTTTTTCATTTGACGGAAAAAAGGGAGAAAAAAGCCCGGTCAGAGAAAGCGTTTTCCGGAGCATGTTCGTTTTGTGTGCTGCTGCTATGCTATTTGCCGATGTTTGTGATCATGTATCCGGGAATCATGGGATATGATTCACCGTATCAGATGACGCAAGCGCTGTCAGGTAAATATTCAACGCATCATCCGCTGCTGCATACGCTGATGCTTGGCTTCTTCGGGAGAATGAATGCTGTCGTGGGCAGTTTTAGCCGTGCGATGGCATTGTATACGCTCACACAAATGAGCCTGCTTGCATTTTTCTTTTCCCGGGCTTGCGTATCGATTGCGCGGTTTGCGGGGAGGCGAGCGGCTGTTATGGCTTGGGCTTTTTTGCGCTGCATCCGATGCACATGATTTTTGCTTGCGCTGCAACGAAGGATGTTTTGTTTGCCGGCGCTTTTACATGGATGATGGCGCTTGCGATGGAGATGGTATCTCAAAAACAGGATGTAAAATGCGGGCGCAAGTGTGCGGCGCTGCTTCTATGCGGCACATTGAGCTGTCTTTTGCGCAATAATATGATTTATGCCCTTGCGGTCTGGCTTGTATGGATGCTGGCTTATAGCAGGCGACGATTTGGAAAGCTGACTCTGGTGGCGCTGGCTATTGTTGCATTGACACTTGGGGTGAATAAGACGCTCCAGTGGTCAACAAATGCGCAAGACGGTGACGCAAGGGAAATGCTGTCGATGCCTATTCAGCAGATTGCCCGCGTGTGCAGCCGGAAACCTGAGTGTATCGAACCGGATGAGCGGGCGCTGATTGATGCAGCCTTTAGCGAGACAATCCGATGGAGCGATTATGATCCCACGATATCCGATCTGATAAAGGACAGGCTGAACACCGAGACGGTAAAGAAAAATCTGAGCCGCTATATAGAAATGTACATCGCATTGGCACGGCGCTGCCCCAATGTCTTTCTGGATGCGGCTGTTGAATTGACCCTCCCATACATCTATCCATATCATCGCTACGATTGGAGCAGAGCGCTGATTGAGACGCAAACCAAATATGCAGAATTCGAAGATGCAGCATGGAAAGGATGCTTGGAAGAAAGCGCGCGGTTCAGGCGGGTGAGAAATTGGCTTGCTGAACATTTCTGGACAGATGGCGCAGATGGCATTCCTGTTGTGCGTTGGCTGTTTAACACTGGATTGATGGCTTGGCTGATGCTGTTTTTTGTATTGAGGGAAGCGTATGCAGGGCGTTACAGGCGTTTGGAGGTCTGTTTGCTGCCGGTGCTTGCCGCCCGGCCCTTACAGCAGGAGAATGACGGATATGCGAAAATGGAGCAGAACAGGCAGAATGACCGCTGTTCTGAGAAAGGAATAAAAAATGAGACTTGATAAATATCTGAAGGTATCGCGCATCATCAAGCGCCGCACGGTGGCGAAGGAGGCCAGCGAGGGCGGACGCGTGACGATCAACGGCAAGGTGGCCAAGCCGTCGAGCGAGGTCAAGGAAGGCGACGTGCTGGAGATCCGCTTCGGCGAGAAGATGGCGAAGTTCCGTATTCTGCGCGTGGCCGAGGTTGTGCGCAAGAACGACGCTGCGCTGATGTATGAGCTGCTTGAGGGGGAGGACGATCTTTGATGAACGCTGCTGTGATCGTCGCGGCGGGCCGCGGCTCGCGCATGGGTCTGGAGCGCAACAAGGTGCTCTATCCGCTGTGCGGCGAGCCGATCATTGTGCGCACAGTACGTGCGTTTGAGGAAACGGGCCTCTTCGGCGGCGGGATCGTCGTCGTCACCGGTGCGGACGATATGGATGAGATGAAGCGCATGTTTGAGGCTGCGGGCGTGCATGTGCGTGCGGTCGTGGAGGGCGGCGCAGACAGGCAGGAGAGCGTTTTCTGCGGCATTGCGGCGTGCGATCCGGCGGCGGAGATCATCGCCATTCACGACGGGGCAAGGCCGCTGGTTACGCGCGAGGTGATTGAGCGCACCATTGAAAGCGCAAAACAGTATGGCAGCGGTGTGGCGGCGGTTCAGCTCAAGGACACCATCAAGCGCGTGGACGCAAGCGGCTGCGTGGTTGATACGCCCATCCGCGACACGCTGCGCGCGGTACAGACGCCGCAGACGTTTGCTGCGAAGCTCATCCGTGAGGCGCATGAGCAGTTCAAACACGGCAATGCGGGCGGCCTGCGCGCGACGGACGACGCGATGCTCGCCGAGTGGATGGGGCATACTGTGCGCCTGACGCAGGGCGATGTGGAGAACATCAAGCTGACGACGCCGGAGGACATGCTGCTGGCGGAGCAGGTGCTCCTTCGCCGCGGCGAAGCGAAGAAGGGGGAAAAGACCATGCGCATCGGACATGGATACGACGTACACAGGCTGGTGGAAGGCCGCAAGCTGATTCTCTGCGGGGTGGAGATTCCGCACACGGTGGGCCTGCTGGGCCACAGCGACGCGGACGTGGCCTATCATGCGCTGACGGATGCAATCCTTGGCGCGGCAGCGATGGGCGACATCGGCAGACACTTCCCGGATACCGATCCCAAGTACAAGGGCGCGGACTCCGGCAGACTGCTCGATCATGTGATGGAGCTCGTCTGGGCGAAGGGTTACGTGGTCGGCAATGTGGATGTGACGATCATCGCGCAGCGGCCTAAACTCAAGGATTACATTGAGCAGATGAGGGAGAACATCGCGGCGCACCTGAGGGTGGAGCTGGACTGCGTGAACGTGAAGGCGACGACGACCGAGAAGCTGGGCTTTGAGGGCGAAGGGCTTGGCATCTCCACGCATGCGGTGGCGTGCATCGAGAAGAAATAATGTGTAGGGGAGGGGCTCTGCTCCTCCCTTGCTTTGCGGTGAAGATCCGGGCGGAGCAGAGCCCCGCCCCTACAAAACGGGAGACAAAGATTTGGCAAGAAGAAAAAAGAAGCGGCGTAACTTGTTTGCAATACTGATCGACGGCGTGCTTTCGCTGATCGACTGGCTTTGCGAGAGCATCGCCGGGGTGCTTGTCGCGCTGCTGACAGGACTTTTGCGAGGCGTGTGGGCGCTGCTGTGCGGCGCAGGAAAGCTGCTGGCAAAGGCGGCGGGGCTTTTATTGGCGGCGCCGGTATGGGCATTCCGAAAGGCGACCGCGCCGAAAAACGGCGCGGCGCGCTGCCTGAGGCTGGATGGGACGGAGTTTGAGGCCTATGTTGCGCTCTTGCTTACGGACAACGGCTTTAAGCATGTAGCCCTTACGAAGGGCAGCGGCGATCAGGGCGTGGATATCCTGGCTGAGCGCAACGGAAAGACCTATGCCATTCAGTGCAAGAACTACGAAGGCGCGGTGGGGAACTTTGCGGTGCAGGAGGCCTACACCGGCGCGCAGTTTTACGGCTGCGAATACGCCGCGGTGATCTGCCCGGGGGAATTTACGCGCGGGGCGAAGGAGCTGGCGGCGAGCACGGGCGTGCTTTTGTGGGACGGGAAAAAGCTTTCCCATATGATGAAAGTCAGCGGGAGAAGACCGAAGCATCGGGCCTAAAAACGCTTGACAAATCAGCGTTTCTTTAGTAAGATAACGATACTGTCCGCAGTGATGGGGTTGGCAGCCCGGAGCGGCAAATGAAAAGCATAAAAAAGTGGACGGGCCATGCGGCGCGTCAACAAGGGTGGAACCGCGGAAGGCAACTTTCGTCCCTTGAATCCAAGCGGAGATGCGGATTCGGGGCGTGTCTTTTCGCGGTTCTATTGTTTTATAGAAGACCCCGAGAAGAAAAGGAGAGTATTATTATGGGCAACATCACGATGGACAAGGTTGTCGCGCTCTGTAAGGGCCGCGGCTTCATCTTCCCGGGCTCCGAAATCTACGGCGGCCTGGCCAACAGCTGGGACTACGGCCCGCTGGGCGTTGAGTTCAAGAACAACGTCAAGAAGGCCTGGTGGAAGAAGTTCGTTCAGGAGAACAAGTACAACGTCGGTCTGGACGCTGCGATTCTGATGAACCGCGAGGTCTGGGTGGCTTCCGGCCATGTCGGCGGCTTCAACGATCCGCTGATGGACTGCAAGGCCTGCAAGGCCCGCTTCCGTGCGGACAAGCTGATTGAGGACTACACCCAGGGCGCGGAGACCGGAGACGGCTGGAGTAACGCCGAGCTGGAGGCATACATCAACGACCATGCCGACATCGTCTGCCCGACCTGCGGCAAGAAGGACTTCACCGGCATCCGTCAGTTCAACCTGATGTTCAAGACCCATGCGGGCGTGACCGAGAACTCCACCAACGAGATCTATCTGCGTCCGGAGACCGCGCAGGGTATCTTCGTCA
>JAFXCE010000069.1 GCA_017521565.1 Clostridia bacterium
GGCCGCGAGCTTCTGACAGCGGATGAAGTGAGAATGCTGGACAATCGGTATGCGCTGCTTTTTGTGCGCGGCGAAAGGCCCATGGTGGACGAGAAGTACAACCTTCTCAAGCACCCCAATATAGCGCTGACCCCGGACGGCAAGGGCAAGCCCTTCAACCACGATGGTTTGGACAAGCTGCCGGAGGATGTGCTGTTCGATCCCAGCCGTCCCGAGGACTTCATCCTTTTAGACGGCGACGAGTTTGCAGAAATGCTGCTCTACACCGACAGGGTTTCGGATGAAGAACTGGAACCCGAACCCATCGACTTTGATACTTATGGAGGCTAAACCTATGAAGGCTATGAATCAGATTCTCAAGAACAAGAAGTTCCGCGCATGGTGTGTCTTTTCCATCGTCCTCGCCTGCATGTGTTCCATGCCTGCGCTGGCGGCGAATGATCCCCTCGCGGTCATCAACAACCTGTCCACGTTCATGTTCAGCGTGATCCGCGCCATCGGCCTGATCCTGCTGGGCTTCGGTATCGTGCAGATCGGTCTTTCCCTGAAGGGCCATGACCCGTCCCAGCGCGCCAATGGTTTCATGACCCTGGCTGGCGGCGTCATCATCATGTTCAGCAAGGAGATTCTCGATCTGATTGTCAAGTGATGCCCAACAACATGCGGGCGGCGGCATAAACCGCTGCCCGCGAATGAGAGGTGATGACCATGCAATCTAGCGGCAACTGGGTCGTGGATAACATCGTCAATGCGCTCAATACATGGAATGAGAAGATGGCAGAGATCTGGCAGCTGGTTTCCCAGTCTCCCCAGAACTTCAAAGGTGGAACGGTCTGGAGGGTCATCGAGGGGATTCACAATTCCCTCGTTGCAGTCGGTCTTGCGCTTCTGGTGCTGTTCTTCGTGATGGGCATCATGAAGAGCACCCTGAACCTGACCGAGTTGAAACGCCCCGAACAGGCGGTACGCTTCTTTCTCCGATTTGTATTGGCAAAGACGGCAGTTACCTACGGTATGGACATCATGATGGCAATCTTCAAGATATGCCAGGGTGTGATGCAGACCGCGACCAGCCGCTTCGGAAGCCTGACGGGTGCGACCGCCGTGCTTCCGGACGCCATCAAACAAAAAATCATAGCAGTTGGATTCTGGGAATCCATACCCCTATGGGCGGTGACGATCCTTGGCTCGCTGTTCATCACGGTGCTTTCTTTCGTGATGATCATGAGCGTGTACGGACGATTCTTCCGCCTTTACACCTACACAGCCCTAGCGCCGATCCCGCTTTCCACCTTCGCAGGCGAAAGCACATCAAGCATCGGCGTACACTTCCTGAAATCCTATGCGGGCGTATGCCTTGAAAGCGCGGTGATCGTCATCGCATGTATGATCTTCTCTGCTTTTGCATCAGGCTCACCGGCGAACATCAACGAATCCATGTCGGCAACGAATATCGTCTGGAGCTATATCGGTGAAACCATATTCTCCATGCTGATTCTGGTCGGCGCGATCAAGATGAGCGACAGGATTTCCAAGGAAATGCTGGGACTGTAATACCACAAACGACTATGAGAGGAGAATGCCATGGAAGTCAAAGTACCGAGAGATATTCTCCAGTACGAGGAATCCCTGTTTTTCGGACTGACGCTGCGCCAGTTCCTGTTTTCTGTCATTGCCATCGCCGTAGCGGTTGGCTCGTTTCTGCTGTGCAAGCCCACGCTGGGCACGGAAACCGCGAGTTGGGTCTGCATGGTATCTGCGCTGCCCTTCGCGCTGCTGGGCTTCGTGCGCTACAACGGCATGACCGCCGATCAGTTCGTCAAGGTCTGGGTGCGTTCTGAAATCCTGTTTCCGAAGGTGCTGGTCTATCGCGGCACCAACCTGTACGCCGACCTGATCGAGTTTGACCACGAGGAAGAGGCCAACGCGAAGAACAAGAAGCCCGGCAAATCCGAGGAAAAGCAGAAGGCAAAGAAGCAGAAGGAGAAGCGCAGGCGTGAGAAGGATTTTGAAC
>JAFXCE010000070.1 GCA_017521565.1 Clostridia bacterium
ACCTGCGCATTCTGTCCGGCTTTTATGGTGTGCTGCGCCCGATGGACGGCGTGACGCCGTATCGATTGGAGATGCAGGCAAAGCTGCGCATGGGCGACGCCAAAGACCTCTACGCCTTCTGGGGAGAAGCGCTGGCGCGCAGCGTGCTGGATGCAGCGGACTATGTGATCAACCTGGCTTCCAAGGAGTACAGCGTCTGTATATCCAAATATCTGCCCAAGGATAAGAGGATGATCACCTGTGTCTTCGGCGAAGAGAAGGATGGAAAGATCATCGAGAAGGGTACCATGTGCAAGATGGCGCGCGGCGAGATGGTGCGCTTCATGGCGGTGAACGGAATCGAGAATCCGGAGGACATCAAGGCGTTTGAGGGGCTGGATTATCGCTATGATGAGACGTATTCCGATGCGCAGACATATGTCTTCGTCCGCAGGAAGAAAGAGAACCTGCCGGAGTTTGAATAAAGAAAAACAGAAAACATGAGGAAGCCAAATGAATGCCATTGAGCAAAAGGCACAGGCTTTTTCCGCGACAGAATGCACGCTGGAAAACAAAAACATGGCCCAGAAATCATGCAGAGCTTGATTTCTGGGCTTTTGCTGTGATATCGCCGCTATGCTGCCATGATCCAGCACGGCTCACCTGCGCATGTCCTTTCCGGATAGCTCGCCGTAAAGCGGCGTCCCCAGTCCGAAGCCGCCGGATACGCTGAGAATCTGCCCGGTGGTATAAGCCGATTCGTCGCTGGCAAAATAGACGACTGCCTGCGCGATCTCCTCCGGCAGGCCGATCCGGCCGAGCGGAATATGCCTCAGAAACAGCGCGCGGAAATCGCCGCTCAGGTGCTTTTCCACCGCTTCGGTGGCGGTCATGCCGGGCAGAACGGCGTTGCAGCGGATCTTGTTCTTCGCTTCGTGAACGGCGATCAGCTTTGTCAGGTAGTTGATTGCTGCCTTGCTTGTGCCGTAGGCAATCTGCGAGATATCCGGCACACTGCCGCCCACGGAGGAAATATTGACGATGCTTCCGCCGCCCTGGCTGGCCATATGCCTGGCAGATGCCTGGCTGGCCATGAACACGCTGCGCAGATTGAGCTGTACGGTGCTCATGAAGACCTCCGGATCGGTGTGCGTAAAATCCAGATCCCGGCCCGGATTGGAGGTGCCGAAGTTGTTGACCAGCACGTCGATGCGCCCGGCCTTTTCAACGGTTTCTTCGACCATGGAAAGAAAGGTTTCCGGCTTGGTGGCGTCGTTGTAGACGCAATGCACACGGCAGCCTTCGCTGCAAAGCTGATCGGCGATCTCCTGCGCCCGGGCAAGATCGCGGGCCGCCATGCAGACAACGCCGCCCTCTTTGGCGCATGCCTTTGCAATGGCCAGGCCGATACCCCGGGTAGAGGCGGTGACAAGGATGACTTTATCTTTGAGCCGCATGATGATTTCTCCTCTCCTGATTTTGCTTCTCCTGGTGAATGCGGGGCAGCATCAACACGACGGCGATGCCTGCCGCTGCGCAAAGAATTTCGATGATCGCCAGGGAATGGATGGACTGCACGGCTGCGTCTGCGCCCGACAGACCCTGCGCCATATAGCCAGTGATCCGATTGGTAAACAGCGGCACGAAGACAGCCACGCCGAAGGGCGCAGCCAGATCCCTGAACAGGCCGTATGTGCCGGTGGCCGCGCCTGCCTGATTGCCGGGCAGGTCGCTCAGCGCTACTTTCATGAAGATCGTGCCGTTGCCGCCAAGGCCAAAGCCCAGCAGGCCCAGCGCCGACATCAGCAGCAGCACAGAGGCGTCTGCGGTGAAGCGCAGCAGCAGCGCGCAGCTGACGCCGGTCAGCAGCAGAGAGAAGGACAGCACGGCGCGCGGTTCAAACCGATCTGCCAGCGGCCCCAGGAATACCGCGCCCAGCGACATGCCCAGATACATCACCGAAATGGCATAGGCGGAGATCACGTTGTTGTCCGGCTGCGTATAGTTGACAAACACGATGGTGTTGGTCATGTTCGCCTGCATCAGTCCCTGCGTGAGCGTCAGCGCCAGCACGCTGAGGATGAAG
>JAFXCE010000071.1 GCA_017521565.1 Clostridia bacterium
CCGAAGCAGACCATTTTCAATTCCAAGCGGGTTCGTTCTCGCGTGAAGCAGAATCTGTGGAGCAACCGCTACATCTACCTGATGGTGATTCCGGTTGTCATCTACTTCGTGCTGCTCAAGTACATGCCGATGTGGTTCCTGCGCAGCGCGTTCTACGACTACAAGCTGCTCAGGGGCTTTGACTCCAAGTTTGTCGGCCTCAAGTGGTTTGAGCGCCTGTTTACAAACCCGAACCTGATGACCTATATCGGCAATACGCTCAAGCTCAACTTTGCCGCGCTCGTCATTCTGTTCCCGGCGCCGCTGGTGTTTGCCCTGGCGCTCAAGGAACTGCGCAGCTATCGCTTTATGAAGACGGTGCAGACCGTCTCCTACCTGCCGCACTTTGTCTCTACGGTCGTGCTGGTCTCCATGATCAACACGATCTGTTCCCCGGACTACGGCACCCTCGCCAAGATCTTCAAGATGCTGGGCAAGACGCCCATCAGCTTCATGACGATTCCGGAGTACTTTGTCCCGGTGAGCGTGGTGTCCGGTTTCTGGCAGTCCGTGGGCTGGGAGAGCGTGATCTTCTACTCGACGCTCATGGGCATCGACCAGGTGCTCTACGAGGCGGCGAAGATCGACGGCGCAAACCGCTGGCAGCAGATCCTGCATGTGAGCCTGCCCGGCGTGGCGAACACGTTCGTGCTGCTTCTGATCATGAAGGTCGGCCAGATGCTCAGCATCAACTTTGAAAAGGTGTACCTGATGCAGAACAACCTCAACCTCGCTGCATCGGAGATGCTGCCGACGTTCACGTACAAGACCGGTATGGAGAGCCACAACTACGGCTACGCCACCGCCGCGGGCCTGTTCAACTCGGTTGTGAGCGTCCTGCTGGTGTACATCGCCAACGCGGTCAGCCGCAAGGTTGGCGAGACCTCGCTGTTCTGAGAAAGGGGGGACTGACATGGCACAGACCACGATGAAGAAGCGCCGCAGGAACGGCGAGTTCATCCGCCGCAGCACAGGGGATAAGATCGCGGACGCGATTCTGAATGTTGTGATGTTCCTCATGCTGTGCTTCATCCTGTATCCTCTGCTCAACATGTTCTCGATTTCTCTGAGCAACGAATACGCCGTCCTGCGCGCAGACGTCACCTTCTATCCCATCGGCTTTAATCCGCAGGCCTATGACCTGATCTTCAAGAACCAGGACCTGTGGCGCTCCTTCGGCAACAGCATCTTTATCGCGGGCGTGGGCTGCGTGCTCAGCCTTGTCGGATTGTGTATAGCGGCGTATCCGCTGGCATACGGCAATTTCTACGGCAAGCGCGCCTACAGCCTCTTCATCCTCTTTACGATGTGGTTCAACGGCGGCATCATCCCGCAGTTTCTCACCATCCGCGAACTGGGGCTGTACAACACCCACTGGGCGCTGATCCTCAACATGCTGCTGAGCGCCTACAACATCGTCATCGTGCGCAGCTACTTCCAGTCGATCCCGACGTCGATTGTGGAGAGCGCGCGCATCGACGGCGCCAACGATTTCCTGATCCTCTTCAAGCTCATCATCCCGCTGTCCAAGCCCGTGCTGGCGACCGTGGCGATGTGGATCATCGTCGGCCACTGGAACGACTACCTCAATCCCTTGATGTTCCTGAGCGACCGCGAGAACTATACGCTCCAGATGATCCTCAAGGAGCTGGTCCTCAACGCCGAATCCTCGATCCACAACATCTCCATGACAGGCTCTAAGCAGACCAGCGGCGCGGTGGCGCTCGGCCAGCAGACCAGAAACGCTGTGCTCGTGGTCGCCATGGTGCCTATGCTGATTGTCTTCCCGTTCGTGCAGCGCTACTTCATCAGCGGCGTTATGCTCGGTTCGGTGAAGGGCTGACGTATTCTATCTGGTTATTTCCACAGGAGGCAAACCTGTGAGAATAAAATAAAAGGAGGAAACCTTATGAAGAAGATCCTTGCCATCGTACTCGCCCTGACCATGCTGCTTGGCTGTACGGGTCTTGCGGAGTCTACGGTTTCTGTTTACACGCAGAAGCTACTTGACGCCGTTCCGTCCCTGACCAAGAGCGAATCCCTGTACTTTGAAGACGGCCTGTCCATCACCGGTATGGGCGTCCACTTCAACAGCTACCCGACCGAATTTGACGGCTGCTTCTACTTCCCGGCCATCGAGCAGAAGACCGGTGCCCACATCGCCATCGACTGGCGCGTGGAGGACAACTACGGCACGCAGGTCGCCACCACCCTGGCTTCCGGCGAGCTGCCGGACATCATCCAGGCGGGTGACTACGGCATCAGCGCGCTCGTGAGCGAAGGCGCGATCCTTCCGATCGACGACTATCTCCACCTGATCCCGAACATCGTGGCGGCTGTCGGCGAGGACCGTATGGCTGACTGGCGTTCTGCGGACGGCCACATCTACACCATCCCGACGATCGTGAACGTTCCGGGCTCCCAGACCGTTCAGGTCCGTAAGGACTGGCTCGACGCGCTGGGTCTGGATCTGCCCGAGACCTGGGAAGACTGGATGGAAGTCTGGCGCGCCATCAAGGCCAACGACTGTAACGGCAACGGCGATCCGACCGACGAGATCCCGCTGGCCCTCGAGCAGGGCAGCAGCGGCGAGCGCTCCATGGCCAGCCTGCTGAACGCGTTCGGCATCAAGGCTTCCAGCGACTGCCAGTTCTGCGTCCTGGAAGACGGCACCTACACCATGGTGTACGAGCATCCGCGTTACCGCGAGTTCCTGGAGACCGTTCAGGCGATGTACGCTGAAGGCCTCATCGACCAGCAGTTTGCCACCCGTACCCAGAGCGAACTGTTCACCATCATGGATACCAACCTCTGCGGCACGACCATGACCTGGGCGGAGCGCGCGAAGCTGAGCACTTATGCCAATGCTGACGCTGGCGATGAAGACGCTCTGTGGCAGTCTGTTGCCCCGATCACTGGACCGTACGGCGACCAGATGACCCAGGAGCGCGCGGCTGTGACCGGCCTGTGGTGCATCTCCTATACCGCGGAAGACAAGATCGAGGACATCCTCAAGGTCTTCAACTGGTGCTTCTCTGAGGAAGGCATCAACCTCTACAACTACGGCATCGAAGGCGTCAGCTACGATTGGGTTGACGGCAAGCCGGTTATGTACCCCGAAGTCGTGGCGAACGGTTTCGTTGACTACCGTGCTATGGGCATGCAGTATGAGCCGTTCGGCGGCGCGTGGCAGACTGAAGCCTTCATGCAGGGCCTGTTCGCCGGCGTTGCGATCGAAGACCTCGATCCGGGTGCTGCTTCCTTCTACGAGGGCCTGGCCGTCGTGAACACCGGCAAGTTCTACGCGATGCCGCAGACGCTGGCGACCGACGAGTACACCGAGTACCGCGCTGAGCTGATCACCACCGGCGTTTGCGTGCTGCGCGATCAGTGCGTTGCCGG
>JAFXCE010000072.1 GCA_017521565.1 Clostridia bacterium
GGTGCGACCGGCCCGGTGGGACCGACCGGCGCGACGGGTCCTGTCGGCGCGACTGGCCCGGTGGGGGCGACCGGCCCGGTAGGACCGACCGGCGCGACTGGACCTGTCGGCGCGACTGGCCCGGTGGGCGCGACCGGCCCGGTGGGACCGACCGGCGCGACGGGTCCTGTCGGCGCGACTGGCCCGGTGGGCGCGACCGGCGCTGTCGGCCCAACGGGTGCAACCGGTCCTGCCGGCCCGACAGGTCCGACAGGTCCAACCGGCCCTGCCGGCGCTGACGCCGAATTCACTCCGGCAGCGCCTGTTGCCGATGCGACGGTAGAAACCGGCGTTCTGGAACAATTCAATCTGCTTCTGGCGAACCTGCGCGCCGCCGGACTGCTGGAAACCTGACACACAGAAAAAGCCGAAGCTGACTTTATGCCAGCTCCGGCCTTTTTTATTCTCCTGACGCTCTTTATCCTTCTCTGATCCAGCTGCGCAGCGCTGCAAACATCGCATCCTCGCCCTCGTCGCGCAGCTGTGTGAGAAAGCGGATCAGCAATACCCGCGTGCTTTCATGCATGCTGTCGCGCATCCTGCCGTTCATCAGGTATTCAAGCGGCGCCGCGTCCGTATAGGCTGCGCCCTTATAGATCTTGCTCGCCGCAACGCGGTCGCAAAGCATTTCCGCCAGATAGCGTCTGGGCATCGGAACAGCCGTATAACGCTTTTCCGCCAGATTAAAATCCGTCCAGTATTCCCAGTGATGGCGGTTTCTCCCCTTGTGGTGCATCCATGCCAGCGAACTTCCGTTGAGCCTGCGCGCGTCCTCCGTCGGGGAATGCGTACCATCGAAGTAACGTACGCCCTCCATGAACTCCACCGGGCTGTACTTGGACAGGTCATGAAAAAGTCCCTGCCAGAGAATCCCCGCCTTCGCACAGTGCGCAATGACGCGATGCCTATGCCGCGTAATCGTACTCAGATGACCCCAGAAACGCCTGATACCGTTCATCAGCCCACCTGCCCTGCGTCGAGGACCTGCTCGCAAACCGCGCCGCCAAGGCACACGTCGCCCATATACAGCACCATGCTCTGCCCCGGCGTAACGGCGCGCTGCCGCTCCTTCGCCGAAATATGCAGCTTCCCGCCGTCCAGCACCGTGACATGCACCTGCTGATCCGGCTGGCGGTAGCGGTATTTGCACGTGCAGTCAAATTCCATCGCCGGCGGCTCGCCCGCTATCCACGTTGCGCCTTCACCGATGGCGTTTTTGCTGTAGAGCAGCGGATGATCCTCGCCGCATGTGACGATCAGTTCGTTGCTTTCCATATTCTTCGCCAGCACAAACCAGCGTCCGCCGCTGCCCATGCCGTCCACGCCGCCGATGCCCAATCCCCTGCGCTGACCGAGGGTGTAGTACATCAGGCCGTCGTGCCTGCCGACCACCCGCCCGTCAAGCGTCACCATGCGGCCCGGCTGCGCCGGAAGGAACTGCTTGAGGAAGGGTTTAAAATTCCTCTCGCCAATGAAACACACACCGGTTGAGTCCTTTTTATGCGACGTAATCAGGCCGGCGTCCTTGGCGATCTCGCGTACCTGCGCCTTGGTCAGATGACCGACGGGGAACATCGCCTTTTCAAGCGCCCGCTGACCCAGCATGTACAGGAAATAGCTCTGATCCTTGTTGGGATCATCGCCGCGCAGCAGCTGCTTTTTGCCATCCTGCGCCGCGCCAAGGTTGCAGAAATGCCCCGTTGCCAGATGGTCCGCGCCCAATTCTATCGCAAAATCCAGAAACGCCTTGAACTTGATCTCCCGGTTGCACAGCACATCGGGGTTGGGCGTACGCCCACGGCGATACTCATCAAGGAAATACGAGAACACACGGTCATAGTATTCCTTCACGAAATTGACCGAGTAGTACGGGATGTCGATCTTATCGCATACCTCGCGCACATCCGCCCAGTCCGTCTCGCTGGTGCATACGCCGTTATCGTCTTTTTCCTCCCAGTTCTTCATGAACACGCCGATCACCTCGTGCCCCTGCTGCTTGAGCAGCAGCGCCGCGACGGACGAGTCCACGCCGCCGGACATGCCGACTACAATTCTTGCCATGCTGTCTCCTTATCATTTAAGCGCATGCAGCTTTTGATCCACTGCGGCGATCATCGCTTCGGATACTTCTTCAATGGAAAGGCCTGCATCCACCGTCACCACGCGCTCCATATCCCCGCGCGCATACAGCGCCTCGTAGGCTTTGTACGTGCGCTCAAAGAAGCTCGCCTTTTCCCGCTCAAGCCTGTCCGGCTCAGATGTGCTCAGCCTGCGGGACAGCGCCTTCTCCGGCGGCATGCGCAGGTAAACGGTGATGTCCGGTGTCGCGCAGTCAACGGCAAAGCGATTGATGGCCTCCACCGTGTCTGTACCCAGCTGTCTGCCGCCGCCCTGATAGGCGATGGACGAATCCACAAACCTGTCGCAGACCACGGCCTTACCGTCAGCAAGCGCGGGAAGAATCTTCGCGCGGACATTCTGCGCGCGAGACGCCGCATACAGATACGCCTCCGTCAGGTCGTCCATGGCGGTGTTGGCAGGATCGAGAATGAGCTCTCGGATCTTCTCTGCGATCTCGTCGCCGCCCGGCTCCCGCGTGAGCTGCACATCCCATCCAAGCTGCGCCAGATGCTCAATGAGCGCATTGCGCTGCGTCGTTTTGCCGCAGCCGTCCACGCCCTCCATCGTCAGGAACACGCCCTTTGCCCGCGGCGCGTCGCCCAGCAGAATATCAGAAAGCTCCGCAACCGTCTCGGCGATATGCGTCGCGCCTGCGGTTTCCAGCTCCTCCCGCGTGCCGTAGCCATAGCATACGCCAATGGTATCCACGCCGTTTTCCTGACCGCCCTCCACGTCGTAGCAGCGGTCGCCGATCATCACCGGAACGCCGCCCAGCTGCGCAACAGCCTTGCGGACGATCCACGCCTTGCTGGCGTGCGTATTGCTCATATCCGGGCCGATGAGCGCATCAAGATACGGCTCAAAGCCAAACTTTTTGGCAATCTTCTCCGCAAAAGCCTGCGGCTTCGCCGTGCAGATCGCGATCTTCGCGCCGTTCTTCTTCAGGCTGCGCAGCAGCGAAGGGATGCCGGTGTATACTTCATTCTCCGCCCAGCCCAGCACTGAAAAGCGCTCGCGATAATAAGCAATGGCCTGATGCGCCTGCTCCTCGTTCATGCCCACAACACGCTGGAAGGATTCAAACAGCGGCGGCCCGATGAAAGACATGAACTGTTCCGCCGTATAGCCGCTGTAGCCCATCTTCTCGCACGCGTAAAGCGCAGATCGGGTGATGCCCTTTTCGCTTCTGGTAAGCGTTCCGTCCAGGTCAAACAGGATTGTCGTGTACTTCATCGCTTATCCCTGCTTTCTGCGGCGGCGCGGCTGATTCCTGTTCGCGCCTCCGCGTCCTTCCCGGAACATTTCCCCCTCATGGGGTTCATTCCCGGCTTCTTCTTTGGGCAGCTTTCCGCCGCTCTTCGGCTTTGCGTTCGCAGGCTTCTTCGCCTGACGCTCCGCCTTCTGCCGGTCAATCTCTTCCTTGGCCCATTTCACCGCTTCACGGCTGACCAGCGGATCGACATACGGATACAGCGCCGGAAATGCACGCTCAAGCGCGCGGCCATACAGCGTCGCCACACGCGCATGGGTCATGCGCTCGTCAAATCCGAACGCATCGCCCAGCTGCTCCTTAAGCGCCGCAAGCATTTTTTCATCCGGCGCAAACACGCAGGCCCGACGCTGGTTCTCCTCGTCAAAGACCAGCACATGGCCAATCGTCTCCTCCATGCCCTTGCCTGCGCACAGCCGCGCCAGATGCGCAGAAACCAGGCTGAGCGCAAACGCCGTGCGCACGCGCAGCCCCGGGCGGCAGGCGGGATCGATCTCCGTCACCTGCCTGTACGTCGTCTTGAGCCGCTCACCGCGCCTGACCGGGCGCATCGCAGCGATGCTGTTTAGCGGGATCTGCACGACGGTGATCGGGCTGTCGCCCAGACGGCGCTCCAGCACAATGGAGCCCGTCTTGAGCGTATAGACATAGCACGCGACCGTCTTTCGCATAAAGCAGAAGAGCAGCCAGACGACATACAGATAAAACGCAATATTCAGAATGCCCAGTCCGCTTGCCGCGATCAGCAGGTTGATGATCACCTGCGCTGCAGCCAGACGCAGCAGAATGCCCGCAACAGCAAGCAGAAACCCTTTGCCTGTCAGAGGCTTTGCAGCGCATTGCTGCCTGTAGATGATGCTGTCCATCCCATTACTCCATGAGTCCGGACGCTTCCATGAAAGCCTGCTGCGCTTCCATGTAGCTGTTAAGCAGCTGCGCTGCAGCGTTCATCGCGTCCTCGTCGTCCGTATCCCCGCAGAGCCTTTCAAGCAGCGCCTCAAACGCATCGTCATCGTCATACTCACCTTCGCCCATCAGGCCATCCTCGTCAATCACGTCGATTTCGCGCATATACGCCATGTCCGCCTCAATCGCGCGGCGAATGAAGCGCTCCAGCTTCTGCTGCGCGAGCTTATGGCCTTCCTTGCGCATCGCCTTTGCGATAAACGGAACAGCTTCCTCGACGTTATAGCCCTGCATGATCATGCGTTTTCCTCCTGAGAGAGCAGCTCGCGATAGAGCATCACCAGCTCAGCAAAGTAATCCAGCGCCTCACAGACCGGCTGCGGCGTGGACATATCGACGCCCGCCACCTTGAGTTCCTCAATCGGCGTCATGCTGCCGCCCAGCGTCAGGAACCTGCGATAGGCCGCCAGCTTCTCTTCATCGCCGCTGAGGATGCCGCGCGCCAGCGCCACCGCCGCGCAGAAGCCCGTCGCATACTTGTAAACGTAGAAGGAGCTGTAGAAGTGCGGAATGCGCATCCACTCATACTGCACTTCCTTGTCGACCTTCACCGCCCTGCCGTAGTAGAGCTTGTTGAGGTCGTAGTACATCGCGCAGAGGTTATCCTTGGTCAGGCTCTCGCCCGCCTCGGCCATGGCATGCGCCTTGTGCTCGAATTCCGCAAACATCGTCTGGCGGAAGACCGTCGTACGGAAATGCTCCAGCAGATGACCGATGAGCATGATTCTCGCCGCGCGGTTGCCCTCGTATTTCTTCATCAGGTATTCAGAGAGCAGGATCTCGTTGCAGGTCGAGGCAACCTCGGCGACAAAGATCGTATAGTCCGCCTTCGCGCTGGGCTGCGTCTTGTTGGAATAGAAGCTGTGCATCGCGTGGCCCATCTCATGGCAGAGCGTGGAGAGGCCGTCGTAGGTCTTCTTGTGGTTGAGCAGCACATACGGCGGAGCGCTGTGCACGCTGGTGGAATACGCGCCGCCGCGCTTATTCTTGGTCTCGTAGACATCGATCCAGCGGTCCGGGAGCGCGCGGGACGCATCGGCGACATAGTCCTCGCCCAGCGGCTTTACCGCCTCCAGGAAGGTCTCAAACGCCTCGTCGATATCCATCTTGATGTCAAAGCCGGTATCCACGCCCAGATACATATCGTACATGTGCATGTTCGCCAGGCCAACCTGCTCCTTCTTGATGCGCAGGTACTCCGCCAGCGTATCAAGACCGCCATGGATAGCGTCAATCAGGCTGTCATAGACATCCTCGCTGACATCATCGCGATAGAGATAGGACTCGCGGCAGTTCTTGAAACCGCGCGCCTTGGCATTGAAGATATCGCCCTTAACCTGACCGGCATACATCGCCGCGATCGCGTTGCCCAGCTTGCCGTAGCCCTTCATCACGTTGGTATAGGCCGCCTTACGCACAGCGCGGTCGGGGCTGACAAGGAAGGAATTCAGGCGAACGTCGGTCAGCTTGGTCTTCTTGCCGTCCTCGCCGCGTGTCGTGCCCAGATCCATGTCCGCGTCGGTCAGCATGTCATACGCGTTCTCGCTTGCGCCGCAGACGTCGCCGGCCATCGCCAGCAGCTGCTCCTCACGCGCAGAAAGGGTATGCGGTTTCATGCGCAGCGTCTTGGCAAGCGCCGCGTCAAAGTCCGCAAAGTCCGGATCGGCAATATAGCCTTCCAGCACGCCATCCGCAAGGGACAGAAGCTCCGGCGTTATAAACGCCGCCTTCGCCATCACCTCGCTGTAGAGCGTGCCCGCGCGGCCGAGCATCGCCTGATACTTGCCGGCAGTGGTATCCTCGTTCTGCTTCATCATCGCATAGGTATAGATGCAGCTGAGCACGCAGCCCATCTCATCCTCCATGCGCAGACAGCTGAGCACGGCCTCCTTGCCGCTTGCCAGCGTGCCGGCCTTCGCCGCGATCGCATCGCCCAGCTCCTTGAGCTTTGCAAACGCCGCCTCCCATGCCTCGTCGCTTTCATAAATACGCGTCACATCCCAAGTATACTTGGGATCGACCGTGCTTCTGGTGAGTTCGTTTTCCATGACAACCATCCTTTCAATAATGGGAACGACGGGGCTTCCGCCCCGTACCCCGCCCGAGGGACATTGTCCCTCGGACTCCCTTCTTCGCTTCGCGCAATATATCGTAACTATGCAGGCCTCATGCCTCCCCTTTTAAGGGGAGGTGGCAGCCGAAGGCTGACGGAGAGGTCTTAGTTCTTCAGGCTCTGCAGCGGCGCCGGGATGCGGCCGCCGCGGGCGATAAACTTCTCCGCGGAATACGGGCTCACGCGCATGATCGGCGCGCGGCCAAACAGTCCGCCAAACTCGACCTCGTCGCCGACGTCCTTGCCCGGCGCGGGAATGATGCGCACGGCGGTCGTCTTGCTATTGACCATGCCGATGGCGGCTTCGTCCGCGATGATCGCAGCGATCGTGCTCGCCGGGGTGTTGCCCGGAACAGCAATCATATCAAGGCCGACAGAGCAGACGCAGGTCATCGCCTCGAGCTTTTCAAGGCTGAGCGCACCCTTCGCCGCCGCGTTGATCATGCCGATATCCTCAGACACCGGAATGAACGCGCCGGACAGGCCGCCGACGTGGCTGGACGCCATGACGCCGCCCTTCTTCACCGCATCGTTGAGCAGCGCAAGCGCCGCTGTCGTACCGTGGCATCCGCAGCACTCCAGGCCCATCTCCTCGAGGATATGCGCCACGGAATCGCCCATCGCCGGGGTCGGCGCAAGGGAGAGATCCACGATGCCGAACGGCACGCCAAGCCTTGCAGACGCCTCGCGCGCAATCAGCTGGCCCACGCGCGTGATCTTGAATGCCGTGCGCTTAATGGTCTCTGCCACCACGTCAAAGGGCTGATCCTGCGCGGAAATTTCCAGTGCGCGCTTAACAACGCCCGGGCCGGAAATACCCACGTTGATGCAGCAGTCGCCCTCGCCCGGGCCATGAAACGCACCCGCCATGAAGGGATTGTCCTCCACCGCGTTGGCAAAGACGACCAGCTTCATGCAGCCGGAGGCATCCGTGTCCTTCGTCGCCTCAGCAATGTCCTTAATTGCCTCGCCGCACAGGCGCACAGCGTCCATATCAATGCCCGCGCGGGTAGACGCTACGTTCACAGACGAGCAGACGCGTTCGGTCGTGGAGAGTGCTTCCGGCAGAGACGCGATCAGCGCCCGGTCAGACTTGGTCATACCCTTCTGCACCAGAGCGGTATAGCCGCCGATATAGTTGACGCCAGTCTCTTTCGCCGCCGCGTCCATCGCACGTGCCACGACGATCGGATCGCCGCAGGACGCCGCCACAAGGCTCGCCGGGGTGACAGAAATCCGCTTGTTGACGATCGGAATGCCAAACTCGCGCTCCAGCTCCTCGCCGGTCTTCACCAGATGCTCGGCCTGTTTGGTAATGCGGTCGTATATGTTATTGTAAAGAATGCTCTTATCCGGATGCGCGCATTCATAGAGTGAAATGCCCATCGTGATCGTACGGATATCGAGCTTTTCCTCATTGATCATCCGTACGGTCTGCAGAATTTCAGACGTATTGATCATAGCAAACCTCCGCGCTCAAATGCGGTGCATCGCATCGAAGATTTCGCTGCGCTGGATGCGAATCTGCAGACCCATCTCATTGCCCAGCGCCACCAGACTGTCGGACAGCTGCGCAAAGGTGGACAGAGAGATATCTACGATCATGATCATGTTGAACATGCCGGACAGAACAGTCTGAGAGATATCCAGAATATTCGCCTTATGCTCGGAGAGCACGGCGCTCACGCGGGCAATAATGCCCACCGTATCGTTGCCCACAACGGTGACAACAGCAGTATTCTTCTTTTCCATGATAATTTCTTCCTTTTCTCTGTTTGGTTTTATACCTCAGCGATAACCCGAAGGCATGCCCGTGTCACTTCCTGTGCACTGTCGCACAAACTGTCCGCATCCATGAGTTCTTCCACTGAGCCCATGCCAAACGTCACGCCGATGGCGTACGCGCCCGCTGCCCGGGCATTGGTGATGTCCGTGCGCCTGTCGCCGACCACGATCACACGGCGTACGCCCAGTTCGCGTTCCCACATGCCGATGCGCATCGCCTTGGTCACGCCGCTGGCAAAGCCTGCCTGCAGGCTGATATACGGCGCGAAGCCGTATTCCTCAATGCACGCGCTGCAGTACGCCGGCGAGCCGTTGGTCAGGATCGCCAGATGCGCATGCGGCGCAAGACTCCTGAGCATTTCCGTAACGCCCGGGAATACGATGCCCTGCGTGCGGACCAGCTCTGTCTCGATTTCGTCAATCAGCGCGTTGTATTCGTCCTTGCGGTCCTCAATGCCCATGATGCGGCAGACCTCATCCGAGCTCGGGCCATTAAACGAGTCGGCCAGAGCATCGCTGATCTCCCCAAAGCCCAGCCGCGCAAAAACGCGCTTGAAAAGCTGCCTGCCCAGATCCTCGCTGTCCGTCAGCGTGCCGTCCAGATCGAACACAATCAGCACCGGGCGCTTCATTGCCAGCATATCAGGATGCAGCGCGCGCATGGTCTGTCCCATACAAAGCGGTCCGTTCATGCAAATCCTCCGTTGCATTTCAGTCGATTATGCAAGATCATTCTCGCCGTGCACTTCCTTGATCACGCCGCTGCGGTATGCAGAGATCAGCATCATCAGATCGTCGATGCGCCCGCGCAGCGTTTCGCCCTCGTCCGTATCGGCGATGAGCAAACGCGCGGGCATCTGTTTGACGATGCTGTGGACGGAATGAATATCCTGCTCTGCACGGATGGCGCTGGCCGTCGATTCAAACGGCTGATGCGCGACGAGGCTCAGTTCATGCGAGGAGAAGATCAGCGTATATCCCGCAATGCCCGTCACAGGCTGATAGGCGCGGGAGAGGCCGCCATCGATGACCAGCAGGCGTCCGTTGGCCTTGATCGGGCTCTCGCCCTTACCCAGCTTGACCGGCACATGGCCGTTGATGATGAATCCGTTTTCCGTGAGATCGAATTCCTTCAGGATGCGCAGAGCGGTCGCCTCGTCATCCTGATAGCTGTAGTACGCATTCTTGATCTCAACATGCGATTTCTTGTCCTTGATAAAATAGCGCTCAAACGTCGCCATCTTGCTCTTGCCAAAGAGCGGGGAATACGGACCGCATCCAAGATACCACAGGAAATCCTGTCCGTTCTGCCGGGACGCGGTGCCAAGTGTAGAAAAGTATCCCTTACGCGCCAGCAGATCTGCCGCATCAATGGCAGCGCGGCCGCACAGCTTTTCGCTGCCGGAAACCGGCACCACAGCAAACGAACTGTCTTCCTCCATCGGAATGCAGCCGTGATAGAGCAGGTTGCCGTTGCAGCGCAGATACATGCCGCCCGTGCTGTAGAGGAACTGCACATGGCGCTGCAGCTTTTCAGAGTGTGCAAACTCAAGCACCAGCCTGTCCATGACCTCGCGCTCCAGCGGCGTGAGGGCATAGGGATCCGCCGGGTCAATCGTCGGGAAATGGCAGCTGCGCAGCGCGTAGGTTTCCCCATCCACCTCGATCGTCCCTTTTTCATAGTCGATGCGGTGCAGGAGCCTGCGGCCTTCCATGTCATATTCCGGGTGGCGCGCAAGCAGCTGGCCCTCCAGCTTGAACTGAAGGATCGCTGCCGCCTTATGCATGCGCGCAAGCTCCATCTCGTCCTCATGCGCATCCTCGCCGTTGTCCTTCGGATGGAATTCCGCACAGGGATCATCGCTGTAGCAAGTCATCGCCAGCGTGGAAAGCGGGCGCAGCGAAATGCCGTAGCCGACCTCCAGCGTCTCCAGATTGCCATACTTGACGGATGTGACGATCACCTGCGCGATACATGCCTCAGAAAGCGCAGCGGCGCCCATCCACGCGATGTCGTGATTGCCCCACTGCACGTCGACCTGATGGTAATTCTCCAGCGCGTCAAGAATCAGATCCGCGCGCGGGCCGCGATCAAAGATATCGCCGATGATATGCAGCCTGTCGATCGCCAGCGCCTGAATCACGCGGCTGATCGTGATGATCATCGCGTCCGCCTGTCCCGTTTCAAGGATGGAGGTCATGACCTCGGCATAATAGCCGTTCTTTTCCGGCGTGCCGTCAGAAAGGAGCAGTTCCTCAATCAGCGCGCCCATCTCCCGCGGCATGGCATCACGCACACGCTTGCGCGTGTACTTGACCGAGCACATCCGGCAGACCTCGACCAGCCGGTAGATCGTCAGGCGATACCATTCCTCAGAAACGACGCCCTGCTTCTTAAGCAGCGCCAGCTTCTCGTCCGGATAATAAATCAGTGTGGAGAGCATGTCCCGCTCATTGGTGGACAGGATGTTGCCGTAAAGGTCATTGATCTTGCGCTTGATGACGCCGCTGGCGTTATGCAGGATATGCAGAAACGCCTGATGCTCACCGTGAAGGTCTGAAAGAAAATGCTCCGTACCCTTGGGCAGACGCAGCACCGCGCGCAAATGCGCAACCTCTGCGGACGCCTCCTGAATGGTCCTGTACTGCTTGCGCAGCAGCTTGAGATAACGGATATCCTGAGGGGTAAAGCGCTGTTCCCGCATGCTGTTTCCTTCCTTCCCGTGTCTGTGTTTTACTTCTTTGCCCTTGCGATGCACTCGATTTCGATCGCAAGTCCCATCGGGAGCTTGGCAACCTCCACACAGGAGCGGGCCGGATAATTCGGCGCGAAATACTCGGCGTACATCTTGTTGACTTCAGCAAAATCGCCCATATCCTTGAGGAACACAGTCGTCTTGAGGACGTCATCCATCGTCAGCTCCATTTCGCCCAGCACGGTGCGGATGTTTTCAAACACCTGCTTCGCCTGCGCCATCACGCCGCCCTCAACCGGCTTCTGCGTCGCCGGATCCACGCCGATCATGCCGGACATGTACACCGTATCGCCGTAAATCACCGCCGTGCAGTACGGGCCGACAGCCGCCGGGCCCTTGCTTGTCTTAAAACAAATCTTATCCATCATCGTATCCTCGCTTTCCTCTTTATGTCGTCGTCTTTATTCTTCTCTGTCCTGTATGCCGACGTATATCGTCGGCGGAATCGCTTCATAAATGTCCTCGGAGATGATCTCCCGCCCGATTTCCGCGCCATTTTCATCGACCGCAATGCGGTTGACCTCGGCGACATAGCCCATCTGCGCCTTGCCCACGGGCACCCGTTCATCGCTGTAGGTCGCGTATGCGCCATCGCGATCACGAATGTAAACAGGCTCTTCGATCAGACCCGTCTCCTCGGTCAGGCTTTCCAGCTCATACCACGTTTCAAGCGGCGCGCCAAAGAGCGTCAGTTCAGCAAATGCCGCGTCCTCTTCGCCATATGTGCGCGCCATGATGAACAGCGGCGCATCCGTCTGGTTGCGAATCACAAGATCCAGTCCCTGATCGGACACCGTGGCTTCCTGCCCCATTTCGCAATAGCGTACGGGCCTTGCCGCCGCGCTGCGTTCCACAATCTCGTAGCCGCCAAGCAGTGCCGCGCGGTACAGCGCCGTCGAAATCTGACACACGCCGCCGCCCACGCCGGATACATTCTCGCCATAGGCAGGCTCCGGCGCGGAAACATAGCCTCCTTCCGCGGTTCGCCTTCCGACAATCCCGTTGAAGGAAAGCGTCTCCCCCGGCGCGACCGTCACGCCGTTAAACATCGCAGCGGCGATCCCTGCGTTGTGCTGCGACTGCGCGTCAGCATCCAGCGCCACAGTCAGCCTCGTGCGCAGGGAAATCTCGTTTTCAAGTGCGGCACGGAACACATCCGGTTCCAGTTCCTTCGCCTGAAGCGTCAGGCTGCCCGAAGCCAGATTCCGCACATCCTGCTCAATGCCCTCGCGAATACCCGTGAGATCCAGCGCATAGCCCATCTCTTCATCCGTAAATGAGAACGGCGTGGCGCTGCCCGGCGTAAATCTCACCGATGCGTCAACAGGATCACACTCCACATCCATGCGGATCAACTCCAGCAGCGCATCCACGGCAGCCAGATCGTACGTCAGAACGGGCTGAACATTCATCGGCTCCTTAAAGAGCTGAAGCATCTTCATATAGCGCGCAGCCATGCCGCTGTCCCTGCCTGCCTGCCACAGCGGCTCAAGCGTCGCCTGCACATCAATGGCCAGCGAGATATCCTTGGCAGTAATCGTGTGCGTCTGGTTCATGCAGCGGATTTCCATCTGCCAGCCGCTCACCTTTTCCTGCTCAATCTGCTTAACCAGCGCTTCGCCGCCCTCATAGGGCGCTCCGCCCAGCGGATAACCCATGAGCATCGTACCCGGCAGGAAGGCATGCGTATACGCCTGCGTTTGCGTGTACAGATAAATCGTTCCCGCGCCAATCAGCACGGCAATGGCAAAGATCACCAGCGACGCAATGCCTGCCGCATTCAGCTTTCTTCTCTTTTTTCCTTTTTTCTTTTTGGGCTTTTGTGTTTTGGGCGGAGCCTGCCCGACGTCCTTTTTTGGCTCCTGTTTCGGGGGCACATAGCCCGCCCTTGTCATGGTCGGCATGACACTGCACCTCAATCTCTGACCTTAACCTCAGTTTTCATGCTGCAATCCTTTATAGCGCTGAGCAGCGCCGTCGTATCCTCCTGCACCGTCCGCCAGCGATCCAGCCCTTCGCCGATGCCGCCCCTGTGTGCGGCTTCTCCGTGAAAGTCGCTTCCGCCGGTCACCAGCAGTCCTTCCCTGCGCGCCATCTGATAAAGCGCATGCGCATGGTTATTCTGTGCGCTGGGATGGTACACTTCCATGCCCGAAAGCCCCTGAGACTTCCATTCATGCACAAGCGACTCCAGCGCAGTCTCGCCCATCTTGAGTTCCATCGGATGCGCCAGCACGGCGACGCCGCCTGCGCCGCGAATCAGGCGCACAGCCTCGGCCACCCGAACGTCTTCCTTAGGGACATAGCCAGGCTTCCCCGGCTTCAAATACCGCTCAAAGGCCTCGGACACAGACGCGGCATGCCCCGCCTCCACCAGCGCCCGCGCAACATGCGGCCGGCCCATCACGCCGCGCGCCATCTCGCGCACGCGCTCAACAGACACCGGCTTTCCCAGCGCGCAGAGCCTGTTTACCATCTCTTCCGTCCGCGCCGCTCTCTGCGCGCGGCGCTCCCTGCAAAAAGCCCGAAGCGCCGCATTCTGCGGATCGATCCCGTAGCCCAGAATATGGATCTCCTTCTGAGCGCCGCAGCTGAGTTCCACGCCGGTCAGCACGCCAAGCCCAAGCGGCTTTGCAAAGGCACGCGCGCTTTCTACACCGTCCATGCTGTCATGATCGGTGACGGCAATCAGATCAAATCCCGCCTGCGCGGCCTTTTCCGTCAGCTGTTCAGGGGTGAGCAGGCCATCCGATGCGGTGGTATGCAGATGCAGATCGGCCCTCATGCCTTTTGAATCATGCCGCTTTTCGCAATGCGGCGCACAGCCTCGGCAAGCACCTCTTCCGGCTGAACCAGCGCCATGCGCACATGGCCCTCGCCGCACGGGCCAAATGCCGTACCCGGCACGCAGATCACGCCGGTTTTCTCCATCAGCTCATAGGCAAACGCCCGCGCGCTGTCATATCCATCCGGAATCTTCGCCCAGACAAACATCGTCGCCTTCGGCTTTTTAATCTGCCAGCCCGCCTCGGCAAGGCCGTCAATGAGCACGTCGCGGCGGCGCTGATAGCTGCTGCGCATGAACTGAATGTAATCCTGCGGGCCATTTAGCGCGGCCTCCGCGCCCAGCTGCACGGGAATGAAGCAGCCAAAGTCGATGTTCGACTTCAGACTCTTGAGGCGCTTGATCATCTCCTTGTTGCCCAGCGCAAAGCCGATGCGCGCGCCCGCCATGGAGTAGGTCTTGGAGAGCGAGTTGAACTCGATACCCACATCCATTGCGCCCGGGGTCTTGAGGAAGCTGCCGCAGGTATAATCGTCAAATGTCAGATCGCTGTAGGCATTGTCATGCAGCACAGCGATGTCATGCTTCTTTGCAAAAGCGACAAGCTCTTCATAAAAGCCCTCCTGAGCGACAGAAGCAACCGGATTATTCGGATAGGAGACGACCATCAGCTTAGCCCTGTCCGCCAGCGCCGGATCAATCCTTTCAAAGTCGATCACATAGCCGTTTTCCGCCGGCTGCGCCATGTAATGCACATCGCATCCATTGAGGCGCGGGCCGTCGGCAAAGATCGGATAGCACGGATCAGGCACAAGCACCGCATCGCCCGGATCGCACAGCGCCATCGTCAGATGCGCCAGACCGTCCTGCGAACCCAACAGGGAGACAATCTGCGTTCCGGCGTCAAGCGTCACATCAAACCTGCGCCGATACCACGCAGCCACCGTATCAAGCAGCTGCGGCCTGTCCTTGACCGCGTAGATATAGTTTTCCGGCTTCATCGCCGCCTCAGAAATCGCGCGCATCACATGCTCGGGCGGCGGCAGATCGGGCGTGCCGATCGACAGATCAATCGTATCCATGCCCTTTGCGCGCAGCGCCAGCTTTGCCTCCAGCAGCTCGGTAAAGATGCTCGCCTCAAACGCATCGAGCTTATGGGAAAAATTCACGGGAGTTTTCTCCTTTTTGCAAAAATGAAAGCAGACGCCGCGCCAAACAGCAGCGCGGCGTTCTGTGTATGTCACTTACTGAGCGCCGTCCTGTTCCTGCTCGCCGGCAGCAGATGCTTCCGCCTTTTCGGCTTCCGCCTCCGTCTCCTGCGGCGCAGGCAGGGCCTCGCCCTTCATGAACGCCTCAAATTCCCTACGGTCAACCGTCTCGCGTTCAATCAGCAGATCAGCCAGACCGTCGAGCTTCTCGCGGTGATCGGCGAGGAGCGCCTTCGCGCGCTCAAACGCCTCGTTCATCTTGCGCTGCACCTCGCCGTCGATGCGGGAGGCAACGCTTTCGGAGAACATGCGGCTCTGCTGACCGTAATCGCGCGCGAGGAACACCTCGTCGTGATTGCCACCCAGATAGATCGGGCCCATGTCGTCGCTCATGCCGTACTGCATCACCATGCGGCGGCAGATATCGGTTGCGCGCTGCAGATCGCTGCTCGCACCGGTGCTCATTTCGCCCATCACGAGGCTCTCGGCCGCATAGCCGCCCAGCGCCATCGCAACGAAATCCAGCAGCTGTGTGCGGGTTGTGAAATCGCTCTCGACCTCCGGCAGCAGCAGCGTATGTCCGCCGCTTGAGCCGCGCGGCATGATCGTAACCAGATGCACATTATCGCAGCCGGGGAGCAGCTCGCCCACGATGGCGTGACCCGCCTCATGCACGGCGACCAGCTTCTTGTCCTCCGGCGTAACGACATGGCTCTTCTTCTCCGGGCCCATCTGCACGCGCTCGATGGCGTCGCTCAAATGGCGCGCGGTGATCTGCTCCTTGCCCTCGCGAGCGCAGAGGATCGCGGCCTCGTTCATCACGTTTTCAAGATCCGCACCCGCAAAATACGGCGTGCGCTTGGCGATGTTTTCAAGATCGACGTCCTCCGCCAGCGGCTTGTCCTTGGCATGCACCTTGAGGATCGCCTCACGGCCGCGCACGTCGGGATAACCGACGGTAATCTGGCGATCAAAGCGGCCCGGACGCAGCAGCGCCGGATCGAGGATATCCTTACGATTCGTCGCTGCAAGGACGATCACGCCCTCGTTGATGGCAAAGCCGTCCATCTCAACGAGCAGCTGGTTGAGCGTCTGTTCGCGTTCGTCATGTCCGCCGCCCATGCCGGCGCCCCTGCGGCGGCCGACCGCATCGATCTCGTCGATAAAGACGATGCACGGCGCATGCTTCTTCGCCTGGTCAAACGTATCACGCACACGGCTTGCACCTACGCCTACGAACATCTCCACGAAATCCGAGCCGGAGATGGACATAAACGGCACGCCCGCCTCGCCCGCGACAGCCTTGGCCAGCAGGGTTTTGCCCGTACCGGGCGGGCCGACGAGCAGCACACCCTTGGGAATGCGCGCACCAACCTTGGTAAAGCGGCGCGGATTGCGGAGAAACTCGACAAGCTCCTGCATCTCTTCCTTTTCTTCCACGGCGCCCGCCACGTCCGCGAACGTCACGCGGCCCTCGTCCGGCTCAAAAACGCGTGCCGTGCTGTGGCCAAAGTTCATCATCTTGCCGCCGCCGCCCTGCTGGCGCATCATGAACATCCAGAAAAGCATCATGACCAGCGTCATGACGATATAAGGCATCAGCTCAAGCAGCCACGGCGTCGAAGGCTCGGGCAGATAGATCAATTCAAAGCCCAGCTCCAGATCAGTGATTTCATCCGGCGCTGCGCCGCTGCGCTTTGCCGCAATGCGCCTGCATGCATCCACAAACGTATCCGTCGAGGCGCTCGCCACGTAATCGTACGCCTCTTCAGAAAAGCGCGCTTCCGGAATCGAACTCTCTTCAAGGCGCGCATACACGACGCCCTCCTGCAGGGCAACCTGCGCGATCTCGCCCTTTTCGATGCTGGCAAGCATCTCGCTGTATTCAATCCGCTTGCCGGTTTCGCTGTGCATCGAGTTCGTGAACATCTGCGTCACGATCAGCACGCTGAGGATGATCAGCGCGTAGATCGAAAAACCTTTATATGATTTCTTCAATGGGAACCTCCATGCCCGCGGCCGCGCCGCGGGAATTGATATGCAGCATTACTTCTCGTAGACTTCCGGACGCAGTACACCGATGTCCGGCAGATTGCGGTACTTCTCGTCGTAGTCAAGTCCATAACCCACCACGAACTCATCCGGAATCGTAAAGCCATAGTAATCCACATGCAGCGGCACGCGGCGGCGCTCCGGCTTATCCAGCAGGGTCGCGATATGCAGAGACTTCGCGCCGCGGCTGAGCAGATTCTCCTTCAGGAAGGAAAGCGTCATGCCGGAATCGACGATATCCTCAATAACCAGCACATCCTTGCCATTGATCGGCTTATCCAGATCCTTCATGATACGCACCACGCCGGAGGACTTGGTCGCGCTGCCGTAGCTGGAAATCGCCATGAAATCCATGCTCATCGGCAGATCGATCTCGCGAACCAGATCCACAAAAAATACCACCGCACCCTTGAGAATGCAGATCACGGTCAGATCCTTATCCTTGAAGTCCTCGGTGATCTGGCGGCCCATTTCCTTGACACGCTGGGCAATCTCTTCTTTGGTCAGCAGCAGTTCGTCTTTCAGATCCGCATATGTCGAACGCGTTTCAGTCATGATTCATTCCTCCTGATTGTTCTTTGTTAGCACGTCCGCCTTCGGCCATTTGCCCAGAAACCGGACAATCATTTGTTCTTCTTTTCCATTTCCGGCGCACCGGCAATTCTCCGCCGGTCTCAGGCCGACGGCAAATAGAATACCTTCTTTATTCCGAATCACAGGCACACTCGCGCGCATCGCGCGCTCAATCCCTGCGTCAATCATCAGTTTTTTGAGTTTCACAGGCGTCCGTCTGCCAAAGGGCGTCATCACGTCGCCCTCGCGCCTGCACGTTACCCGGGCGTCTGCCAGCAGTCTTGCCGGCATGCGCTGTGCGCTCCGTCCGTCCCCGGCTTCGCCCGGCTTTGGGACGCTCACCTCAAATGTACCAAAGGGCGTATCCGTCCTGCCCGGCACGCAGAGCTGTACATCGATTTCCGGCGTCTGTGCGCGCGTCAGGCACAGATATTCCCCGCCAACGGACGCATGCGCGCCTCCGCCCAGGTTGATCACCGCGTCCCGCTCCGCAATCGCGCCCATAATTGCCTCAATCGCCGCAGCGCTCTGCAGCCGGATTCCCGCTCGTTCAGCCATCCTCACCAACATCCGCGAAAGCAGCGCCGGATGCAGCCCGGCAAGCTGTTCTCTTTCCGCAGCTATACCGTCGACCAGGGGGATTGTCCGGATGTGCAGCGCATCCAGCTGCTGCGCAAAGTAATCCTCATCCCGCTGCGCTGCGCCCGCCAACCGGCAAAGCGCCGCGCCCGCGCCGGGCGCCGCCCGCTCAAGCGCAGGCATCACATCCCGCCGGATGCGGTTTCGCGCGTAGCGTACATCCTCGTTGCTTTGATCCTCCCGCCATAGCTGGCCGATATCGCAAAGGTATGCGCGCAATTCCTGCGCTGTGCATGCAAGAAGGGGACGGATCAGCATCCCCCTGCGCGGCCGCATCGCACACAGCCCGCGCAGGTCACTGCCCCGGGCGGCATGCAGCAGCACGGTCTCCGCCTGATCGCCCGCATGGTGCGCCAGCGCAATCGCATCTGCGCCAATTTCCCGTGCGATCCGATACAGCGCGTCATATCGCAGCGTCCGAGCGGCGTCCTCCAGCCCGCAGCCCTGCGCCCGCGCATGGCCCGGCGCATCGACATGCGCCCCATAAAACGGCACGCACCTCCGCTCGCAAAGCGCACGGACAAACGCCATATCCTCTATGGACGCATCGCCGCGGATACCATGCTCCACATGCACGCAGGATACGGAAAGCGGATAGCCCTCGCTTACCTGCAGCAAATGGCAGAGCAGCGCAATCGAGTCCGCACCGCCGCTGACCGCCGCAAGCACATGGCTGCCCGGTGCAACGCGGCAGTCCTGCGATAGGCACCGGCTGAATTCTTCTGCTGTCATTTCCGTCTACTCCTGTCCATACATAGTCTATTGTACCTGCTCAATCGCAAAATGGCAAGGCATAAGCGCAAAAAAAGCGCTGGAAGTGCATCCCTCCAGCGCCACGGTCAACGATTTATCCCCGATACCGCGCGGCCCACCCGCGCGCACAGCACCGTCATGTCATCCTTTGCCTGTCCTTCCCCCACCGTCTGCGCAATCAGCCGCTCCCCGACCGCCTGAGGATGAAGCCAGCAGAGCTTCGCAATCGCCGTCCTCAGCGCCTCCTCGCCGCCCGGAAACGCATCCGTCACGCCATCCGTCAGCATCACCACGACGTCCCCCGGCTGAAGCGTCATGCGCAGAGAATGCGATTCCACATCCGGCAGCACGCCGACAGGCAGCGTATCCGCCCCGATTGCACGTACCTCGCCCCCGCGAACGACGTAGGACGCACATGCGCCCAGCTTTTCAAACGCCGTTTCGCCCGTATGCAGATCGCAGACGCACAGATCCATCGTCGCATACACCTCCCGTCCTGTACACATGAGCATCAGCCCGTTGATTACATCCAGCGCCTGCGCCCGGGTATAGCCCGCCCTCAGGCTTTCCGCCAGCAGCGACAGCGCCGCGTGGCTCTCCTGCCGTGCGCTCGATCCGCTTCCCATGCCGTCCGACAGCGCCAGCACATGCCGCCCGGCTGCCAGCGCGCGGGAGAGATAGCTGTCCCCCGCAACCTCCTCGCCTGATCGGCTCCGCGCCGCCGCGCCGATTTCCAGCATCAGCGCAGGCGACTGCTCAAAGATCGCCTGCGTGCCGAGCATTCCCTCCCGCGTGCAGGCGCGCATCGGCAGGCCACATGCAGCGGAAACCAGCTTTTCCAGCGTCACCGGCGCGATGTGCTCCGGCTTGAGCAGAAGGACCTCCAGCCGTCCACTCACGCGGAGCGCATAGGCGACGCGCACCTCGTCCTCCCCGGCGCGTACCAGCGCATACCGGACGCGCCGGTACGCCTCGTCATCCGGCCGGATCTCGCTGAGCGTCCGCTCACAGATCTGATGCGCAGCCGTGCCCGTCCTGCCCAGCAGCTGCACACACTGCGCAACCGTCTGGTTTTCCGGCTCGATACAAAGTCCCTCCATCATTTTGGCCGTATTCTCATACAGATGCGCCCATGCATGCACCATCGACGCACAGCGTACGGCAATCGCTTCCGACTGTGTCAGTTCCGCCGGCGCGTCGTGTTCGATCAGGTTCGTCACGCCTGCACGCCGCACGCTCGACAGCAGCAAAAACGGCAGAATGCCCGGCAGACAGAACACGAACATCCGGATCGCGTGCAGATCCCCGCCCAGCAGCGCGCCTGCCGCAGCCATCCCGCAGAGCATCAGCAGCAGGCAGACGCTCCTGTGCCGCGTCTTGATCTCCCCTGCCAGAAAACCGCCGCACAGCAGCATCGCGCAGACATGCACGCTGTTCATCCCCAGCGAAACAGCGCCGCCCAGCACGCCGCCGCAGAGAATCGCCTGCGACGCGCCGCCCACATAGGCATGCTCCAGCGTCAGATACGCCGCCAGCGCGCAGGACAGGATTCTGCCATAGGGCAGGCGCATCAGCCCCGCAATGAGCGACGCGCATACCGCCATGACGCACAGCGGTCTTGTCTCCCCGTCGAGTTCCTCCCGGCGGCAGACGGAAAGCACCGCACCATCATACAGCACAGAAAGCCCCGCGCCTGCCGCCGCCGTGAGCGCCGGCACAAGCAGTGCATACATGCTGTCTGCACCGGAAACCGCAATGCCGCTGAGCTGCATCATCAGAACCGCCGCCGCCATCAGCATGCGGCTGTTTCGCCGCACCCAAAGCCCCGTGCTCAGCCAGAGCAGCACGCATACCGGAAGCTGCCAGCATACTTCCATCGCCCCGCGGGAAAAGCCCGCAAAGAAGCCGATCAGTACGCCCGCAAATGCCGCCGGCACGCAAAACCCCAGTCGGAGCAATACGGCAAACATCGCCGCCTGGCAGCAGTATCCGCCGCCCGGCAGACTCGCGCCGGTCAGCAGCGCCATCAGCGCCATGCAGAGCATGCGCTGAGAAAGCGTTCCCCTTGTCCGCAGCGTATCCGCAATGCCGCCTAAAAATCCCTGCATCACATGCGCCGAAGGCGAATGCTCCTGCGCGCCATCCAATTCCATCGCTTTCTGTGCCATACAAGCCCCGCCTTCCCGGTAAATATCATGGATAGGATCATTGTATAGGGTCAACGATCCCGTGTCTGTCGCTTCAGCGCGCAAAAAAGGAGAAGCGCATGACACGCTTCTCCCTTTATATCGTCCATATGCATTCGCATCCGAAATCCCTGCGACCGGGCGCTTAATCCCAGACGTCATCCTCATCAAACGGGCTTTCGGCCTCCTCGTCCTCAAGCAGCAGCGGCTGCGCCCCGCCCGGCAGCTCGCCCACATCGGACAGGCGGCGGGCGATGCTCTCGCTGTGGCGCTGCGCGGTTTCGATGGTTTCTGTCGCCTGACGCAAACGCTTCTGCGTGCGGGAAAGCAGGCTCGCAAAGCCGCCGAAATCCGTGCGGACCGCAGAGAGCAGCGCCATGATCTCCTCCGTGCGCTGCTCAATCGCCAGCGACCTGAATCCCATCTGCAGGCTGGAAAGCAGCGCAGAGAGCGTCGTCGGTCCGGCAATGACCATGCGGCTTTCACTCTGGATGCGCTCCGCCAGACCGCTGATGCGCAGGATCTCCGAAAACAGCCCTTCGCTCTGCAGGAAGAGCACAGCATAATCCGTCGTATACGGCGGGGCAATCAGCTTTTCGCTCATCCGGCGCGCGTGCATGCGCACGGCGGATTCAAGCAATCCGCGCGCATTTTCGATGTCATCCCGCGTGCCGCTGTCCAGCGCTGCGCGCAGCTCGGTGTATTCCCGCATCGGCAGGCTGGCGTCAATCGGCAGATAGACCGTATGCCCATGCCCCTGACCCGGCATCACGACGACAAAATCCGCCACCTGCTCACCGCCTGGGCGAACGCTGGCATGCTGCGCATACTGATCCGGCGCAAGCATCTGCGAAAGCAGCGCGCCAAGCTGGATCTCTCCCCATGCTCCCAGGGGCTGCGCGCCCCCGAGCGTGCGGCTGAGTTCATCCACGCTGCCCGCGAGGGACTGCATGGCGTTGAGGCTGCTGGTCACCTGCTCCAGCCTGCGCGTCACCTGCGCAAAGGATGCTTCAAGCCGCTGATCCACTGTCGCGCTCAGCTTCTCGTCAACCGTCTGGCGCATCTGCTCAAGCTCTCTGCGGTTTTCCTCGCTCATGCGCTGCAGACCGCCCTCCAGCGTCTCGCGCATGCGCTCCATGCGCGCCTCGTTGCCGCTGAGCTTGTCATCCAGCGTGCGCGTTACGCCGCCAAGGCGTTCCTCGTAGGCATTGAGCCGCCTGTCCATGGTTTCACGCATGCGCTCCATGCGCTCCTCCTCCTGACGGCCGACCGCGCGCAGCTGACCGCCGATGGAGTCCATCTGCCCCTGCTGCGTACGCGTCATTTCGCCCATCATCCGCACCATGGAATCGCTGACGCTTTGCATCGCCTCGCTGATTTCGCGCTGCTGCTGCTCGCTGCTCTCGCGGCTGCGTTCGCCTGCCGCCGCAAGCTGCTCGCAGACACTCCTGCCCATCTCTTCCATCTGCTTTTCGGCGCGCCTCGTTCTGCGGTGCAGCAGAAAAAGCGCCGCAAGCATCGCAAACACAAGCACAATACACGAAATCAGCAGCGCCTGCTGCAGATCCATCTGCGCCAGATATGTCATGAATTCCATCATTTCACGCTTCCTGTCTCCTCCCGCAGTAGCGCGCGGGAAGCAAATATGATATAATGAATCCGCCCATAGCGGGAAAAGGAGGTACCATATGGCCCAAAGGCGCAGAAGAGAACAACAGATCAAGCATCAGCAGCGCATCATCACCATCCTGTGTGTCGCAGGCGGCCTCGGCGCGATGCTGCTCAGCCTGATCCTTTGCATCCTGATCTTTGATCCGTTTCCCAAAGATACGGGCGCGGCTGCCCCTGTAAGCACGGCCCTGCCCTACGACGTCCTGACGCCGTTTTCCATCGGCGATCTGACCGCCGCTCAGGTCAGCCAAATCCGAAAAAGCGGACGCATGCGGGTCAGCGACGGTCCGCGCGGCATCAGTGTCGGCGATCCGCTGGAAAAGCTGCTGGAGAAATATCCTGCCACCTTCACCGGCGCCCATGCCGGCACGCAGGACGCCGCCGCCCAATCCGACGAAGAGCTTCTGCTCTATTGCACCGATTATCTCGAAAACGAAAATGACCGGGAAATCACCGGCATGCAGTCCGACGAGGAAATCATCCTCTACTGCGCCAGCTATTTCGAAAATCAGAACGGCCATATGACGGCTTTGCCGCCGCGCGGGCTCATCAACACGGACGGCGGAGAGATTATCGTCACGCTCCTTGCGCCCACAAGCGCATACCCTGCCGGAACGCAGGACAGCTATGGCAGCTACGAACATGTATACTGCGTGTATACCATCGAAGCGGAGAGCATGACCGTCTCTTCCATCGTCCTGGGTATCGATCAATAAGCATAATCACGCGCCGCATGATGCGGCGCTTTTTCTTTGTCCATCCCATTATATAAAAGCAGGAAAGCGTTGTCAATGATGCGCCTTGGCGCAAATGGGTCACAGTTCATTCAAATCCGCCGCAGGCAGATCGTTTTCGATGTTGTCCCTCGCCAGATCGTTGTCGATGACCGGATAGATTTCTTCCGGAACCGGGCGCTGCGTCTGTTCGGGGTTCATGCGCCTTCTGCGCGTTTTGCGCTTTTCTTCGCTCATTCATGATCACCTCATCCGTATCCTGCGCCCGGCGCAGCCGCCCTATACCCCATCCCGCGCAAAAACGCCCCGGCAAAGCCGGGGCGCTGCGCAGTTACAGGTTGTAGTACTTGTCAAATTCGGCCGGATGCGGAATCGCAGCCATCTGGCGGCATTCCTGTCGCTTGGCCTTGATGAAATTCTCAATGAGCGTCTCCGGGAACACGCCGCCGGCGGTCAGGTAATCGTGATCCGCCTCCAGCGCATCCAGCGCCGCCTCCAGAGAGGTCGGCAGGCCCTTGAGCTTCGCTTTCTCCTCCTCCGGCAGGTTATACAGGTTCATGTCGTACGGGCCCCAGCCGTTCTTGTGCGGATCAATCTTGTTCTTCACGCCGTCAAGGCCTGCCATCAGCAGCGCAGCGTAGCAGAAATACGGATTGCAGGTCGCATCCGGATTGCGCAGTTCAAAGCGGCGCTTGTTGGGCGCCTTGGCATAGGCAGGAATCCGGATGACCGCGCTGCGGTTGGACGTGGCATAGCCCACCGTCACCGGGGCCTCAAAGCCCGGGACAAGACGCTTGAAGGAGTTGGTGCTCGGGTTGGTCAGCGCGCACAGAGAAGCAATATGCTTGAGCAGACCGCCCATGAAGTAATGCGCCGTTTCGCTCAGATGCGCATAGCCATTGTCGTCGGAGAACACCGGCTCTCCATCCTTGAACAGCTGCATATGGACATGCATACCGCTGCCCGCCTCGCCGTAGATCGGCTTGGGCATGAAGGTCGCGCTCTTTCCATACTTGAGCGCCGTGTTGTGGATGATGTATTTGATCATCATGGTCGCATCAGCCATCTTGGACATCTGGCCCAGCTGCGGTTCGATCTCGAACTGACCGGATGCTGCGACCTCCGGATGATGATAGTTGATCTCAATGCCCATATCCTTCATGAGCATGCACATTTCGCTGCGGCACTCATACGCCTGATCAAACGGCTTGGCGATGTGATAGTTCTTCTGCTTAGGCACGACGACGCCCATGCCCTGCATTCCGCTGTTCCAGTAGGACTGATTCGCGTCCAGCTGCACAGAGATGGAATTGCCCTGCACTTCCCAGCCCACCTGATCAAACAGATAGAACTCAAATTCCGGCAGAATCAGCATGGTATCCGCCACGCCGCTGTCTTTCATATACTGCTCAGCCGCGAGGACAATGTTGCGCGGATACTGCGCCAGAGGGCGATTCTCCGGGTGATCAATCACCATCGCATTGCCAGTCATCGACAGCGTGGGAATCTGGCAGAAGGGATCAATCACAGCGGTATCCGGATCCGGGATGAACACCATGTCGCTCTTTTCAACCACAGCATAACCATAGTTGGACGCATCAAAGCCAATGCCGCTCTTCATCGTATCCTCAGAGAAATTCTCCGCCGGAATCGTGACATGACGGTACTGGCCGTTGATGTCTACCATCTTAAAATCAATCATTCTGATTCCATGCGCCTCGATCATGCGCAGGATATCCTGAACACTCTTCGCCATAATACTGCTCCTTCACAGGAATTTGATGTTTACAGTATATCAACGTTCGTTCTCCGCGTCAATTGCAAAGAAAAAATCCCTCTGCACCATTTCTTCCAGCATGCCGCTTTCTTTCGGATCTATGCTATTATAAAAACATGCAGCATGGTATAATCAAGAAAAACAAAAGAAGGATTACGATGCTTCTGAACGATATCGTCCGCCAGCTGGAAGAAAAACACGGCTGCACCACTGGCTGCGCAATATGGGATGCGCTCAGCGGCAAAACGCTTGCGTGCTATCGCGAGGATATGGTGTTCAAAAGCGCCAGCCTGATCAAAACCCCCATCATGCTCTGGCACTTGAGGAAGTCGAAAATGGCCGTCTGGCCCTCGACAGCAGAATACCTGTTTTCCCCTGTCACTGTGTAGTCAACGAAGCGCCTGTCATCAAGGACGGCACGGATGTTCCACTTTCCGTTCTGCTGGAGCATATGATTACGGACAGCAACAACAGCGCGACCAACGTGCTGATTGATCTGCTCGGCATGGACAAGGTGAACGCATTCAGTAAGCACATCGGGCTTCAGGATACGATTCTGCGCCGACACATGCTGGATTATGAATCCGCCCGTCAGGGTCGGGAAAACCGGACATTGGTTTTCGCCGCTCTGGCAACTGCGCCGAGCGACGCGCAGTGCATTGCATTCCTTCAGTCACTGAGCCCGCACGTGATATCGCTTCTGTAAACAATCTTTTGCATGAAAAACTCCTGCAGCTTTACTGCCGGAGTTTTTCCTATAACAGAACAGTGCATAGCCCGCAGGCTATGCACTGTTCCCCCCTATTTAGAAAGTTACGCTGAAACTCAGAATTACATGCCGATGAGATCGAAGTCCTCGAAGGAAACCGTCAGCGTGACAGCCTTCTTCGGGTTCGGATACTTCACCAGCACGGCGCGCTTGCTCTGGCTGTAATACCAGCCGGTCGTCGCGGCCTCGAACTTCTTGCGGTTGAGGAAGTGCTCCAGCTTTTCGCCGCCCAGCGCGACCCAGAACGGGCTGCGCTCCTTCTTCACCATCTCCACGGTCACATGCTCAACCGTATCGGCATATTCGCCCTCAGAAGCGAAGTCCAGCTTGACCACGCTGTCGCCAGTCATGCTGATGGTAGTCTTGCGGTAGCCGCCCTTCTTGTAATCGTTGGTGATGCCGTCGTCCTCGTAGAGTTCGTACGTGCGCTCGCCCGGAACCACAGTCAGGTGCAGGCCGGTCATATGGTCGCCTTCCATGCTCATGAACTTGTTGGTTGCCATCGGGACGATCGCGCCCTCGCGCAGGAACATCGGAATGCTCTTGATATCGACCGGGAACTCGATCGTCTGGCCGCCCTCGAAGCACTCGAAGTTGTTGTCCCAGCGGTACCACTTGGTGCCCTTCGGGAGGTATACGCTGCGGGTCTTCGCGCCCTTCTCCAGCACGTTCGCCACGAGGATATCGCGGCCGAACATGTAATCGAAGCTGGTATCGTAGACGTTCTCGTCATTCTGGAACTCATACACCAGCGCACGCATGATCGGCGCGCCGGTCTTCGTCGCCTCGTATGCGGCGGAATACAGATACGGCGTCAGGCGATAGCGGAAGTGGATCGCGTCACGGATGATGTCCGCGCTGTCCTTGAACATCCACGGCTCGGTAACGGTGTTGTCGTTGGAAGCGGAGTGGATGGAGAAGCGCGCCTGGAAGATGCCCTGCTGTACCCAGCGCACGAACAGCTCCTCTTCCGGAGCGGGGCCGGCGAAGCCGCCGATGTCCGCGCCCTCGTTCGGCTGGCCGGACAGGCCCATGCCGGTGATGATCGGGATGTTGTACTTCAGGCTCTTCCAGCTGGTGTAGTTATCGCCGCACCAGGTCTGCGCATAGCGCTGAATGCCGGAGCTGCCGGAGCGGCAGACGGAGTACGGACGCGCATTCGGGTCGTTCTCCATGACCGCATCGTTGCTCATCTTGCACATGATGTTGCACATGTTCGGCTTGAGCTGCGCAATCGTGCCGACCTTGCCCTCGAAGTAGCACTTGCTCTCGGTATCCAGCAGGGAGTCATACTCGCAGTTGTCGTTCCAGATGGAGTTCGTGCCGACCTGAATCAGGTTCTCCTTCACATACTTCTTCCAGATCTCGCGGGCGCTCTCCTTGGTGAAATCCCAGAACGCGCCCACGCCGCCCCACCACATGCCGGCGGCATACTTGCTCTCGTCCTTGCTGTCCTTGACGAACACATCCTGCTCTTCGAACTCCTTGAACCACGGATGCATCTCCAGGATGCCCGGCTTGATGTTCGGGACGTTCTGCGCATGGCGCTCGTTCATCGCGTTAAAGTAGCCCTTCGGGTCCTTGAAGCGGGTCGTGTTCCAGGTGAACACGCAGCGCTTGTTGTTATAGCTGGTGTAGCCGGAGGACAGATGGAAGCCGTCGATCGGGAAGCCCTCGGCGTGCACGGTGTCGATGAAGTCGATGACCGCGTCGTCGCTGTCCTTCTCCAGCTCCGGATAGTACATCGAGCTGCCCTGATAGCCGAACGCGCGCTTCGGGAAGAGCATCGGACGGCCCGTCAGCTTCGTGTAGTTGTCGACCACCTTCGCAAGCGTATCGCCGCACAGGAAGAACAGATCGATGTCGCCGCCGTCCGCCTGCCAGTAGGTGTAGCGCGGCCAGTAGTTGCTCTTCTCCGCGCCCATGTTGAACACGGACTCGTAGAGGTTGTGATAGAACAGGCCAACGGCCTTCTTGGTCTCGCGGTCGAGGCGGATGTAGAACGGAATATGCTTATACAGCGTATCCATCTTCTCTGCGTCGTAGCCCATGGCGTCGGTCGCACGCTCGCGCAGGAACTCCTTGTTCTTGTTGAGCTCGCCTGCCTTCTCGCCAAAGCCGTAGTAGCAGTCCTCTTCCTTCATGCGGGTGCGCGCCGTCACGCGCTTGTTGCCGTCCTTGGTGAACGGGCTGCCCGGCACGCTGCTGTAAAGCTCTACGCCCTCAGCATTGAAGAGCTTCACGCACAGCGGCTGCTTCTCGATGACCAGCGTCGCCTTCTCGCCGGCGAAGGTCACGGTCTTTTCGTTCTCTTCGAACGCCGGTTCTACCGCTTCCACGCGGGTGCGCTCGCCTTCAAAGAGCTTGTCCATGCGGTCTTCCCACGCAGTCGTCATCAGGACGTAGGATTCCTCCGCCATCTCCTTGTCAAAAGACACACGCATACGGACAATCTCGTCCGTCACGAAGATGATCTTGATGTCCGCGCAGTTGGTATGCACCAGATACGCCTTACCAATCTTCTCCGTGCTCAGATATTGCGAACAGATATCCATTTCAGTTCATTCTCCTATTTCACATTCTTCTCTTGCAAATGGGGAGTGGACAGAAAAAGCGGCAGTTCCCATCCATGCAGTTGCCCGAATGGACGGAGAACTGCCGCCAGGGGAGGTAATTTCGAATGGTACCGCTTATCAAAGAGATATACTCCATTATACAAGCGATGCATTCTGTCATCAAGTCAAAGAATTACCACATGCTCGGCACGAGGCCGCAGAAGTACGGGATGCACAGGGAGATGGCCGGGATATAGGTGACCATCATCAGTGCAACAAACATTGCCGCGAAAAGCGGAATGATGTACTTGGTGACGCCGGCAATGGAAACCTTCGCCACGCCGCAGCCGACGAACAGAACAGAGCCGACCGGCGGGGTCACGTTGCCCAGACCCATGTTCATGATGAGCATGATACCAAACTGCACGTCGCTCATACCGACGCTGCGGGCGATCGGCAGGAAGATCGGCGTGAAGATCAGCACGGCCGGGGTGAGGTCCAGGAACATGCCCATAACCGCCAGGAACACGTTCATGATCAGCAGGATGACGAACTTGTTGCTGGAGATGCTCATCAGCGCCTGGCTGATAGCAGCCGGAATGCCGGTGAAGGACATGACGTAGGACATGATGGAGGAAGCAGCGATCAGGAACAGGATCGTCGCGGAGCCCTTCATCGTATCGGCCAGCAGGTTATAGAAGGATTCAAAGGTGATCTCCTTGTAGATGATGGAGAGTACCAGGCAGTACAGGCACAGAACGACGCCGGCCTCGGTCGCGGTAAAGATACCGCCGAGGATGCCGCCCATGACGATGATAACCGCCATCAGCGCCGGAACAGCGTCCCAGATGATCTTCGCCTTGGAGTCGGTCTCTTCCACATTCGAAGCCTTATAGCCTCTCTTCTTGGCCATGAAGATCGCGACAACCGCAACGGACAGACCCATCAGGACGCCCGGCAGATAGCCGCCCATGAACAGCGCAGCGACAGAGACGCCGCCTGCGGTGATGGAATAAAGAATCAGCGGACCAGACGGCGGAATCAGGATGCCCGTCGGCGCGGAACAGATGTTGACCGCAGCGGAGAAGTTCGGATCATAGCCCTCTTCCTCCTCCAGCGGAGCAAGGATGGAGCCCATCGCGGACGCAGCCGCAACGGAAGAACCGGAAACCGCGCCGAAGAACATGTTCGCCAGCACGTTGGTGGCCGCCAGATAGCCCGGGATGCCGCCCACGAAGATGCGGGCCATACGGATCAGGCGCTTGGCGATGCCGCCCTTATTCATGATGTTGCCGCCCAGAGAGAAGAACGGCAGCGCCAGCAGGGAGAAGGAGTCCACGCCGGAGAAACAGCGCTGCGCCGCAACCTGCGCAAACTTATCCGCCGGGATACCGGTGGAGAACGCCGTCACGATGGACGCCAGGCCGATACCGGCAGAAATCGGCACGCCGACCAGCAGCATGGCAAAGAAGGAACCAAACAGAATCAGAGTAGACTGAATAACCATGCTTCACTCATCCTTTCTTCAGGAGATTCACGTCAGCAAATCTCACGATACGGCCAACCACGATGAACACACCGGAAATCGGCAGGATGGAGTACAGGAAGCGGAACGGAATCTGCATAACAGAAGAACGGTTGGTTGCCTTCATGGTCAGCTTCCAGCCGCCATAGACAAAGACATAGCCGATGAACGCCAGAACGAGCACTTCGATCACGATGCTCAGCACAAGGCCAGCCTTGCCCTTCGCCTTGGATTTGAACAGGTCGAAGCACAGATGCTCGTCCTTATAGAAGCAGTACGCGGAGCCGATCATAGCAGCCCAGATCAGCACGTAACGCAGGAATTCATCGGTAACGGTAGAGGGATCCTTAAGGATCCAGCGGGTAAAGATCTGCCAGGTGCCGCCAGCCAGAAGAGCAAACATAGCGACAGCCATGATAAAGCGCATAACCTTATCCAGCACATCGTTGAACTTTTTCACGGTGTATCTCCTCAATTCTCGCAAATAGAATCACAGTCGATATAAAAAGGGGACAGGCCTGAAAGCCTGGAGGCCCTCAGATCTGCCCCCTTGATCGACTCATCAAGACAAGTCTAAGGGATGTTTTTCTTCAGAATCGCTTGTCAGAAATGGTACATTACTGAGCAGCGGCAGCGCGGATCTTCTCAACAACCGCGTAGACGTCCGGCTCGGAAGCCTTCAGGTTGTCATAGATCGGCGCAACAGCAGCCTGGAACGCAGCGATATCCACGTCGCGGACCAGCTCAACGCCGTTGTTGTTCACAGCAGCCTCGAGGACGGTGTCTTCGAAAGCCTTCCAGGCAACCTTGTACTCGTCGGTCGCAGCCTGAGCGCAGGTCTTCAGAACGTTCTTCTGGTCGTCGGACATGCTGTTCCAGACGTCAGCGGACAGAACAACGATATCCGGGATGCGGGTGTGCTCGTCGAAGGAGTAGAACTTCGCAACGTCGCCATGGTCGCGCAGCGCGGTCACGTTGTTCTCAGCGCCGTCGATGACGCCCTGCTGCAGGCCGGTGTAGATGTCGGAGTAGCCCATAACGGTCGCGGAGCCGCCCAGGTTGTTCATCATGTCGATGGCCATCTGGGAGTCCATGGTGCGGATCTTCAGGCCCTTCAGGTCAGCCGGGGTGCGGATGGCACGATCCTTGGTGTAGAAGGAGCGGGAGCCGGAGTCCAGCCAGGTCAGGCCGATGAAGCCGTCGCCTTCGGTCGCCATGTAGAGCTCATTGGCGATCTCGCCGTCCATGACGGAGTAGTAGTGCTCCTGGTTGTCAAAGACGTACGGGACGGAGTAAGCGTTGTAGAGCTTGTTGTAGTTGCCTAGGGTGGAGGCGGAGACCTTCGCCATGTCCAGCATGCCCATCTGGACCTGAGAGATCATATCGGACTCGCTGCCCAGGGTGCCGTTCGGGAAGATCTGGATGTTGATGGTGCCGGCAGACTTCTCAGCGACGTCCGCAGCGAACGCGGTCAGGGAGATGTGAACCGCATGGTCCTCAGCCAGGTTGTGGCCGAGCTTGAGGTTGAAGGTCTCGTCAGCCAGCGCGGAGCAGGACACGACGAGCAGGAGCGCGGCGAACAGAATCGCAGCAATCTTCTTGGTCATGGTGGGTATACCTCCAATTTTTTATTTTACGTCGGCTTATTGCCGCCGCAATACGAAGTCAGCGGCGCTTTCGCGCCTTCTTCTGCGCGATCTCGTCGCGCAGCATGGCGATGATATCCTTGAGGTTCATGTTCAGGATGTTCTTGTTGACGGCGAATTCCTTCCCCGTCTTTTCCTCGATATAGCTCCTGAACGCCTCCTCACTTCCGTTTCGGACGCCGCCCTTGGGCACCATCACCGCCGTCTGCCTGTCGCGGAAGATATAGTAGTATTGACCATCCTCGATCAGCCGGTCGATTTCAGCGTAGGCTATCGTCAGTCCGTTGCCGATGCCGATCGACTTTCCGTCGAAGGTCATACGAACCGTGCTCGTCTGTCCCCCGCGCTGCTGAATCACACCCTCTGCCCGCACCTTGCTCGGAAAGTCCGGCGTGACAAACAGCCATGCTCCGATCATCAGGCAGATCGCCTGCGGCGCAATCGGCAGCCCCAGCAGCAGCGCCGCTGCGACCAGCGCTATGGCAAGCACATATCGCAGCACCAAACGCAGCCGTTCATACGTGTAATATTCTGTTTTGAACATCCGGCGGATGGTTTCATCACTGTATTCCATCTCTGCCTCGTAATACTGATACCCCATTTTCATGTATTCCTCGACAAAAACCTAAAAAAGCAGATGTCCTTTATTCAAATTCCTTTATAAATATTCATCTTAATTCATAAGTTTATACAAAAAAGCGTCATCTATATGGTCCTATTCGACAAAATCATACCAATTCTTTACCTTGTTCGCTCTGGGTTTTGTAGCAGAAACATTGCAATTTGTGCTCAATCTGTTATAATGACAGTGTAAACACGCCTATAGCATCTGCATATTGGCAAGGAGGTCCTGCGTAATGATCCGCAAATTCACCCATATCACCGACTACCTCATGACAGAAGACATGGCGCGGGAGCGGCTGACAGCCGATAAGGTCGATATCACATGGTACACCAACAAAACCAATCGGGAATCCGTTCTGCATTCTCATCCATATTACGAGGCCATTCTGCCGATTGCCGGCGAGGTGCTCTATTCCGTCAACGGCAGCCTGTATCACATACACACCGGCGAACTGATCATCTTCCCGGACGAAGTCTTCCATTCCGGCAAATACGACGTCGGTGCAGACGTCTCTGAGCGTCTTCTGCTTAAAGTAGACGAAGAACTGTGGCGGACGACTGCTGAATCCATTGGTTTTCCAGATATTCTCAGCGCTAAGGAACCGATCATCTTCACCTCGGAAACCGTTTCCGCGTGGGATATCCGCGGTTTATTCACCCGCATCAGCCGCACAACCACGATGGACAAGTCCATCCGCACCCGCATGATTCAGGCACAGCTGTGTGAGCTGATGATGATCATCCGTCAGATTCAGCTCGATGACAATCAGGTGCGCCCCAACGCCACCAGCGCGCTGGTAGAAAAGGCCGTCAAATACATTCAGGCGCACTATGACGATCCCGACCTGACGGTAGGCAAGCTGGCTGAATACACGTATGTCAGCCGCAGTCATCTTTCCCGCGTGTTTAAGGAATACACCATGGAGAGCGTACACAGTTACGTGACCAACCTGCGCATGCAGCACTGCCAGTTCGCCATCGCAGAAGGCAAGACCGTTCTGGACGCCTGCACCGAGAGCGGCTTCTCTGATTATTCCAGCTTCCTCCGCGCTTTCCGCAAGCGGTACGGCATCACGCCGATGGAATACAAAAAGCGCACCAGCCGTGTCTCAAACAGCACTGCAGAAGCGTTCGATGCCATGGTATTTGCCGCGGAAAACGCCGCTGCAGAAGAAACGTTTTGCGAAGAGAGGCTTTCCGAAGAATAATCACGCAACAAATAAGAGCAGTTCATGATGAACTGCTCTTTTTTGGTTATTCCCTCCACCATTCCGCCGGAATCTCATCACGATCCAGGAAGCAGTTAATTTCATGCTTCAACACGCGCTCGGTTGTACGGTACAGGGCGTCGCAATCGCACAGCAGACACTCCGCATCGCCCAGATGCGTTTTCACTGCAGCGCCGGTTTCCAGATAACCGTCGTGCAGCTTAACAAAATGCTCCGACACGTGCGGTTCATTGACGTTATAATGGCGGTACTGGATCACCTGCTTATGCGTACCATCCGGCATAATCACCGTAAAATATGCCGGCTTCTCGGCCAGGCGCTCCGGCACGTCCAGACATTCCTCCACTGCATGGATATACGTATTGCGCGCATGCGTCACGCCCACAAGCAGCACCTTCGCGCCAATACCGCGGAGCTTTTCCCAGCATCCGCCCTTGGAACAGGGCGTCGTACAGTTTTCTTCTCCCTCGATATACTGCGCAGCACCGGGACCATACGCAGCAATACTGTGCGTGGGATGGAGCGAACGAACCACGCCCGACCGCTTCATGAACAGATTAGGCAGAATACCCACGCATGCCGGTTCGGTTTTCGGATCAAAAACATTATAATCCGGATTCATCTGCGCCCATGTATGGGTCGGCAGCATCAGCAGTCCCGGCGCAAAATACTCCATCAGCGCATCGAGCACGGTGTCCGCGCCGCCCTCAACCGCGCCAATTGCTTTCATCGAAGAGTGTATCATCACTGCGTCCGTAGGCTTGAGGCCCATCTGCTGCAGATGACCGATCAGGTCCGCTTTCGTATACATCCCTATTCCCCACTTTCTTAGATTATATCTCCCTTAATCCTTTGACCATATGATCACATTTCCGCTTTTACGATATAATATTCTTTCAGTAATGTCAATCAGAACATACGGTCGGCAATTATAGCAGCATCTTCCATACTCTTCATTAAAAAACTCATCAAGAGCATCAACTTCAACAGATGTAACACGACCACCGTCAACTCGTCTAAGCGTCGTGTTTAAGAAAACGTAATCACTCATCACACTTCTCCTTTAACAACTCTGGATTGTCATGGATGTTGCCAGCAATCTCGATCTCTCGTTCCGTTGTCCAGAATCCAAGATCGCTTCTCAGGTAGTCAGCATCATCTTCCCATCGTATATATCTGGGACACTCTGATATCCGCATGACGCTTGACCTGTATACCCATCTCTCGAAGGAACGTGAAAACAAGCAAAGAATCCAGCTTGTCGAGTTCTTGGATAGTTGGTTAAAGACAGACCATGAAGATAACGAGAAAGACGAGAATACACAGGCAAGTAAGTATGCTTCTGACCACTTGACCACCTTTTGACCACCTCGCACATGCCGAACGCGCAGCTTGATGCGTTAAGTGCGCATTGTCCGTTTGCAAAGTATACTTCGAATATTTGACTGCAATAATGAAAGTTTGATGATAATACTTAGAAAAATGAGCATGAAAAAACCTCCCTGATTTCTCAGAGAGGTTTTCCTACTGGTCGGAGTGGCGAGATTCGAACTCGCGGCCTCTTGAACCCCATAGGCCGGGAGTGCCTCCCGGCCCGTGCAAGCACGCTACAAATCGTCAAAAAAGCTGGTATTTCGCCTGAATTGCAGATTTTTGTTGTCGGCATCAGGAAAAAGTGTACCCTAATTTGCGATAAAGTGTACCCTGACGCCCTGTATGTATTATAGGTGCTTGGTGACAGACAGTCAATGTTTTGCGATGTAAAACTTATTTGGAGCGTTTAACTTTTACATCAGACATGGCTTCGGCAAAAGGACAGGTATTGCCGAAGCGGTATTAAACGTTGAGAACAGCGCTGGCGAGTGCTGTTTTTGCTTTTTTACCAAAGCGATGGATCCGAGTTTACTAATACAATCTTAATACCACAACAATATCACTAATCCATAATTCATACATGCCATGCGATAATAAAACAAAGAAAGCGAGGAGGTAAGGCGTTTATGCAGGGGTATCTTAGGAGATTGTCATCTTCGCAGATGATTATTCTGACTTTTGCATTGGCGATTCTTCTGGGAAGCTTTCTGCTGATGCTCCCTGCTTCAACACAAGACGGTCTGGGCGCTTCCTTCTTTGATGCCTTGTTCACATCTACATCGGCAGTATGTGTAACGGGATTAGTCGTTCATGACACGGCTACTTATTGGTCTGGATTTGGTCAGATGGTCATTCTTTTGCTGATACAAATCGGTGGTATGGGAATTGTTACGCTGGCAATTGCGATCACTTCGATTTCAGGAAAGAGAATCAGTCTGAAGCAAAGAAGCACCATGCAGGAAGCAATTTCTGCACCGAAGGTAGGCGGAATTGTCAGCATGACAGGCTTCATACTGAAAATGACCTTGATTTTTGAAGGTGTTGGCGCGCTTGTTATGTTTCCGGCATTTTGCAGTGAATTTGGTTTTTTCAAAGGCGTTTGGTATAGTGTTTTTCATTCTGTATCGGCATTTTGCAATGCTGGTTTTGACTTGATGGGCGCAAAAACGCCGTACTCTTCACTAACATATTTCGCAGATCATCCGGTGGTGAATACGGCAATCATGATGCTGATTGTGATTGGCGGTATTGGATTTATGACTTGGGACGATATTCGCAGTCATAAGCTTCATGTTCGCAAATACAGAATGCAGAGTAAAGTGATTATCACAACAACAGCGGCTCTGATTGCTGCGGCGGCAGGATACTTTTTCTTCTTTGAGTTTTCTTATATGCAGTTTCCGGTTCGTTTCTGGAGTTCGATGTTTCAGGCAATCACGCCCAGAACGGCAGGCTTTAATACTGTTGATTTGACGTCGATCAGCGAAAGTGGGCTTGCGGTAATGATCCTGCTTATGCTGGTAGGCGGTTCTCCGGGATCAACGGCGGGCGGAATGAAAACGACGACTTTTGCAGTTCTTTTGTCCACATCCGTTTCTGTATTTCATAGAAAACAGCATACGCATTTATTCGGACGCAGGATCACGGACGACACAATTCGCAACGCTGCAACGATTCTGATGATGTATCTGGTTCTGTTTCTGGGAGGCGGGATTGTGATTAGCCGGATGGAAGGAATTCCGCTTTTGACGGCTTTGTATGAAACGGCATCCGCTGTGGGTACTGTGGGTTTGTCTCTGGGCATAACAGCGCAGTTAGGAACTGTATCACAAACAATCTTGATTATGCTGATGTACTTTGGCAGAGTGGGTGGCCTGACACTGATTTTTGCAGCGTTGCCGGGAAATCAAGGCACATCTTCACGCTTTCCGCAGGAAAGATTGACTGTGGGTTAAGGAGGAAACGATGAAATCTGTATTGCTGATTGGATTGGGTCACTTTGGAAAGCATATTGCGATGAAGCTCAATGATCTTGAGCACCAGATTCTGGCGGTTGATCTGAATGAAGAGCGTATTCAGGAAGCGCTTCCCTATGTAACGGAGGCGCAGATTGGCGATAGTACCAATAAAGAGTTTTTACTGTCGCTGGGTGTTCGAAACTTTGATGTCTGTATTGTCACAATCGGAGACAATTTCCAGAATTCGCTTGAAACGGTATGGCTGCTGAAAGAACTGGGTGCAGAAAAGGTGATTGCCCGGGCTTCACGGGAAATGCAGGAGAAATTTCTTCTTCGAAATGGCGCGGACGAGGTGGTATATCCGGAAAAGCAATTGGCAAGTTGGATGGCCATACGCTGCACGTCGGAACACATTCTTGAATATGTGGAGCTTGACGATGATTATGCCATATTGGAGTTAGAGGTGCCGCAAATCTGGGATGGAAAAACCATTGTTGAATTGGATATTCGAAGAAGATATGGGATTAACGTGCTGGGCGTGAGAGATCACGGAAAGCTCAATATGGATATCAAGCCGGATATGAGGCTCAGTGCGCAGCAGTCTATTCTTGTGGTAGGCCATGAAAAAGCGATTCACAAGTGTTTTCATATCTGAACGATGAGCTAAACAAAGGCAATGAACGGTTTGGGGAGGCGATTGCGAATGAAGGAATTTCTTTTATCAGTATCAACTCTTCTTGTTTTTGTTCTTCTTTATCAGATGATCCGAAGGCTGGACTATGTGATGGACATAGGCAGAAAGCGCAGGCAAAAGCTGAAGAACTCCCGTATTCTGACAGGCGAGAACGAAAGAGATGACTAGAAACCCGATCATTCCCATGCTAGAATAAGCGTAAGAGGTGATTCTATGCAGCATATTCTTGTCTGCCTATCATCGGCGCCTTCTAATGCCAGAATTATTGCCGCTGCGGCTCGTATGGCTCAAACAAGTTCAGGCAGGTTTACAGCCCTTTTTGTTGAAACGCCGGATTATGCTGTGGCGACGCCGGAAAACAAGCAAAGGCTTCAGGACAACTGCCGCCTGGCAGAGCGTTTAGGGGCGGACGTTGAGAAGGTACTGGGAGATGACATTGCCTACCAGATTGCTGAGTTTGCACGATTATCGGAAGTGACAACGATTGTTCTGGGGCGCAGTGCCGTATCGAAAGTGCGCTTTTTCGGAAAGCCGACACTTACGGACCAGCTTGTTGCTTATGCGCCTCAGGTGGACATTCATATCATTCCCGATCAGAATGCAGATGCGTCCTATCGTCCGAAGCAATCCAGGCGCGATAGCGTCCGTCATGTGCTTATGGATTCTGCCAAGAGCCTGGCTATTTTGATTTGTGCAACGCTTCTGGGCGTGTTGTTTGATCATGTTGGGTTTACGGACACGAACATCATCATGGTATATATTCTGGGCGTTTTGCTTATTTCGGCTGTGACGTCGCGCAGAATGTATAGCCTCATTGCTTCGGTTGCAAGTGTATTTATCTTTAATTTTCTGTTTACATATCCTCGCTTTTCGTTTTCAGCATATGAGACGGGATATCCTGTTACATTCATCACCATGTTTCTCACAGCGATGATTACCGGTACGTTTGCTATCAGATATAAGGAACAGGCGCGTCAGGCCGCCCGGATCGCAAGGCGAACAAAAATCCTGTTCGATACAGGCAAAACGCTATCCAAAGCAAATGGAAAAGAAAGCATTCTTCAGGTGCTTGCCGATCAGATCGTGAAATTGCTTGGACGCAACATTGTGATTTACGATGGAACAGAGGGAACGCTGTCGTCTGTTCAGATTCATACATCGGATCTGAAAGAAGAAAGTCAATACGATGAAGAAAAAGAGAGGCCTGCTGCCCGGTGGGTTTATCAGAATAACCGTTTTGCCGGTGCGACGACTGAGGTCTTTTCTGAACTGGCATATATGTATTTTGCCTTGCGGGTAAATGACCGGGTATACGGCGTTGTGGGCGTTGAAACACGCGATAATCCATTGGACGCTCAGGAGTATGATATTTTGCTTTCTATTCTTGGCGAGGGCGCGCTGGCGCTTGAGAATGAAAAGAATGCAAGAGAAAAAGAAATTGCATCTGTACAGGCAAAGAATGAACAGCTTCGAGCCAATATTCTCAGAACGATTTCTCATGATCTGAGAACGCCGCTGACGACCATTTCAGGTTATGCGAGCAGTCTTCTGAGCAGCGATGCAAACTTTGACGAGTCGACAAGAATGCAGATGTATACAGACATCTATAATGATTCGCAATGGCTGATCAAGCTGGTTGAAAACCTGCTGGCCGCCACAAGAATCGAGGATGGACGTATGAATCTGAGAATGAATAAAGAACTGCTTGGAGAAATTGTGGAAGCAGCGCTTGAGCATGTCAATCAGGAAACGAACTGGATTACATATGACTGTCAGGATGAAATGCTGATGGTCAAGGCCGATTCTCGTCTCTTAATGCAGGTGATCATCAATCTGGCCGATAATGCAATCAAGTATTCACCGTCGGGATCGCCTGTCTGCGTGTCGATCAAAAGAGATGCAGACATGGCGGTTGTTGAGGTGTCTGATTATGGATGTGGAATCGCAGATGAAGAAAAGCAGCGTGTCTTTGAGAAGTTTTATCGGGGAAGCCGTAAGAACAATGCAGCGGATAATAGACGGAGTTTGGGACTTGGATTGTATCTTTGCGACGCCATTGTCGCTGCACATGGCGGAAGTATTTCCATAAAGGATAATGAACCGCAAGGCACAGTGTTTTCCTTTTCCTTACCCATTGAGGAGGTTGCAATAGATGAATCCTTATCTTGTTTTGATTGTTGAAGATGATCAGCCTGTCCGTAATCTGATTACGACGACACTGAAAGCGCATGATTACCGCTACATCACTGCTGCCAATGGCGAAACGGCAGTGATAGAAGCGGCTTCGCATAATCCGGATATGATTTTGTTGGATTTAGGGCTTCCGGATA
>JAFXCE010000073.1 GCA_017521565.1 Clostridia bacterium
CCACAAATGCGACAGTGCAACAATGTGCCAACCAGCCGGAGTGGAGTTTAGAACGTCAATACACCATGCCACCTCATCTGCATACGTCCACATTTTTCCCGTACTCAGGATGATGTAGCGTGTTTTTTCTATATAGTCATCCACATAGTAATACATCTTGCCATACGTTGCATCCGTTCCGAACGCCATATCAGCGGTACGATTTGCATATACAAAAAACTCTGCCCGTTCATCCTCTGTAGGGAAATCTATGATGTATTTGTTGTCGTGATTGCCGATCATGCTTCGATGGTTGGGAATCTTAGATACATCATCGAGCCACGCTGTAAGCACATCTGTTTCACCTGATTCATTAACAGCAATATCGCCGCCGAAATAGGTTTTGTACATTCCGGTGTACTTGCTCAGATATTTTAGGATCATCGGAGACTGCCCATAGTTGGTCGTCCAGTGCGCATCCGTATACCACAGGAATGCAGACCTTTTATCGCCCGCAGCAGAAAGCGCCGCATCGATCTCCGTCGCCTTTGCCGCCAGATAACTCTTCCAGTAGTCCGGCACAATGTACGTTTCCTGCACATTGATATTGACGTCAATGTTTCTGTCGCAGTATTTTCCGGCGGTCGCAAGCGTCACCACGCCATTGTTGATCACGTCAATCTGTGTGTTAGCCATCAGACCACCTCCCCGTTATAGACAGGGAGCGCGGCGATCACATCATTGACCATCTGCTGCCTGTCTGCCGCCGTCCAGTAATCAGTCCCCTTGACAGGTGTTTTTCCGGCTGTACCAGTGTCACCCTTGTCTCCCTTTTCTCCAGGATCACCTTTCTCACCGGGATCACCCTTATCGCCTTTTTCTCCCTGCAGACCAGTGTCTCCCGGATCGCCTTTATCACCCTTCTCTCCCTTTTCACCAGTGCTACCTTTGCTGCCGTTCTTGATGGTCACGCTCTTGCCATCGCTGAACGTCACCACATTGCTGCCGCCGTCCGCCGTACTGGTCGTCACGTTGGATACTGTGACAGATTCGCCCGCATCGCCCTTTGGGCCTGCAATGGTTGGAATTGTAATGGTTTTGGCTTCAGAGCCGTCGTAGGTTCCTGCCACTGCGCCTGCGAAAGTCAGAGCGTTAGGATTAGGCAGGGTGGAAGGGATATCTTTTGTCTGTGACATCTCAGCAAAAGAAAGATTCCAAACATCATCATTTAAGTCGCCTTCTAATTGACAAGTGGCAGTCTTGCCGTCAAGAATAAACACGCTTGAAGATGCAACCAAATTCAAATTGACTGCAAGAAGAAACGATGAAAAAGATAATGTCCCGAAGGAGTAACTGACGGCTGAGATGAGCACATTTTTTCCATCAATAAGTGCTTGCACTACTTGCGATGGCGTTATGCTGCTGATTTCTCCGATTAATGCATCATCGGAATTTCCCTGTCCGTTTCTAACAACGAAACTGCTTTTAGTTCCATCAGTCAGCGTAACAGTAATGGTATTCTCGCCGCCATTCTCCGTCGAAGTCGCAGTCTGAATAACAGATTCAATTCCGACACCGCTTGGGCCAGTCGGGCCGGGTTCACCGGCAGGACCTTGCAGACCGGTCTCTCCTTTTGGTCCTTGGCTTCCTCTTGATCCATTCTTCACCTCGAAATCAAATGTCAGATGGTTGCTAAGCGTAGCAGTGATGACATTTGTACCTCCATCCTCAGTGGATGTTATGGTCTGCTCCATATTTGCAACGCTTATGCCAATCGGTCCGGGGGCGCCTCTTCCACCCTCCGGGCCTTCCGGGCCGGGTTCGCCCTTCTCGCCTTTTGCCACGCTGCCCGTGTCAGCGTATGCGCCTTTTGCATTGTCCCAAACAAACCACGTACCGGTTTTTTCATCAATGTACGGTGCACGGCCGGCAGCTTCGTTTGCGGCGTCTGCCGCCTGATTCGCTGCAGTAGTGGCGTTGCGCATCGTCTGAATCTCGTCAAGTAACTCTGCTGTAGTCGGAATCGTATGCGATGGATCGACAATGCCTTCACCGTACTTCTCGCCAATTAGCATGAAGATACGAGCGGCAGAGATAACATAGCCATCTTTTGAAATCTCCATGGTACATCTCAGCTCGCCAGCAATTTCATAACAGGAATAGTCCAATTCAGCCGTCGCTGCATTTTCAACAATAGTGCCAGCAAGGTATCGAGTGTTTTTGTCATGACGTGTGGCAAGGAGCTGTACCGTGTAGCCCGTTGAAATATCTACTGGGACTTTATCTCTGACCAGATGGATAACGAAAGCATGGGCTTTCTTGTCACCTACATTGGCAATGGTCTCCCAATAGATTTCTCTTTGCGGCCGGGCAATGTCAATCGTCGTTTCATATGTGAACAACAGTTTTCACCTCCTTAATAATTACCGCCTGCATAGGATGTGATAAATGTTTGAACAAACAAAAACGCCTCAATTCGCGTAAGCGAATCAGGCGTCAGTTCGATTTCGTGCCAGGTTCCGCGGGTAATCCGCCCATCATCATCAGTAGCCATATACTCCACTACATCCAGTTCTGCGACCTGATAGCCATTGCTGTCTACCAGTTTCGCAGTCGGCACCTTCTTGCCGTCAACAGAGATCGAAATGCTCTCTGCCATACCACCTTCGTAGATTCCATACACAATATCGTGCGCATGATCATAAAGCTCCACGCTATGCGTGTGAGAACCTACAGAAATCGAATGAGAGTGAGCACTTACTGAAATACTCAGGGCAGGAATAGTCAGCGTTGCAACAACACTATGGTAATGATTCATATTATGACTATGATTTGGATCTGTAACTGTATGGCTGTGATTGATCGAATGATTGTGAGATTTTACGGTATGGCTATGACTGTCACTATCTGTATCAGGGTATGCGCCACCTGTTTCATTTAAGTAATAGTAGCTGGTGTAACCGGAATCAACAGATGAAATCGGGTGCCTATGACCATCAATCGAGTGCTTATGTGAGTTAACCGTATGGCTATGACTGTCACTATCTGTCTCCGGGGATTTCTCGCCTGAATTCCCCTCATATTTGGCAACAGTAATTCCTGTGCTTGCAGCATCGGTCGTAGTCATTGATGCCCCACCGGCAGAAAAGCTTTTCGCGCTCGTTGTGGCTGCATTGATGTCATAGACGCGCTCTTCAATCGTCTTGTAGAAGCCCCCGCCTTCTTCTGTAGTTGTATAGATATCTCCGCCTTCCGATGTGCTGGAGTACGTTCCTCCGCCAGCCTTGGCACCTTTTGCATAAGCACGAAATAAGCTGAGCTGCCAAGATAGCTTGACCGCATTGATCTTCGCGCAGGCAGGCGGAATATAGAATTTGAGTATCGCCGGATGATCTTCATCAGCATTATCCGTTACCTGCATCGGGAAGAGGTTTGTCGCGCCTTGGGAATACTGTGCGGTAATGGCCGTTTTGGCCGACACATCCTCAATGATCGAAGACACGTCGTCCGGCGTGCTGGAAATCACGATGTTCTTTTCCAGCGGATCACCCTCCACGTCCTCTTTTTCCACCTCAAGGATGTAGACGTTTTCCCATGCGCCGACCTTTTCATCCATCAGGCGGAGCAGACGCCCTGCTTCCATCAGATCATAGTCAAGCCCCGTCTTCTTGTGCAGATCAATCGCACTGATGGTGTAGTTGTATCTGAGCTTTTCGAGTGCGCTCAGATATGCCTTTCCCTTGGCGTAGAGCATTTCATCGTCGCTGATACTGCGGTCAATCAAGCGCTTGCAGATGACACCATGCTGACTGATATATGGAGAATCAATATAGTTTTTCCCTGTCGGATTGACGCGCCGGATGTTCGTCTGGTTCACGCCTTCACCGCTGCCATAGCAATACAGCCGCGTACAGAGGTTTGTGCGGTTTCTGCTGCGCTTGATGCCCTTCTCATTGCGACGGATGCGCAGCTCACATGACGGCACGGTTTCCCGCTTGAGCAGATTGATGGTCCATGGATACGAAGCTGTATCCAGTTCCCAAATGTACGCATCATCAAAGCATTTCGGCACAGAAAAGATCGCATTGCACAGGTCTTCATTCTCCCAGCTGTACTGAAACTGATACTCAAACTCACATCGGCCAAGCTTCCACCGGCGAATGCCGTTGTCATCTGGGGTCTGCAAACTCAGCAAGTAATTCAGCACCTGCTTGGTCGTCACGCCCGTGCCGCCGATCTCGAGATAACCGTCAATGGAATCATCAAACAGAAACGCGATCACGTGGTCACAGGAGTATACATGAACGGCACCGATTTCCCGGATATCTTCTTCCGGCTCATCGCTGATTCGGTACTTCCCAACAGAGCGATCACCATCAAAGATATCGACAATGCAGTTGACGCTTTCGCACAGATCATTTCCTTCATCAAGCATGGGCAGCGTAAACTGTGCCGTGCACAGATCATTCATCACCCGCTTGTATCCGATTTCAAAGGCATGCTGCAGCGTACCCAGTCTGACCATATTTCGGTCGTAGATCGGCGGTTTCATCAGACCCACCTCGCATTCGCCTTTACGATCACCTTGACCGTAGCTGCGCTGGCTGTTTGAATGGCGATACTCTGATTGCCAACTGTGGCAATGGGATAATCACCGCTGTACAGCCATTTGGCGGCGTTTGTAGATCCGACAGAAGACGACATATCTTCTCCATCAACCATAAGTGTAGAACCAACAGAGAGACTAAACCCTCCGCTGTAGTAGCGTGTCTTTCGTGTCTTGCCGTATCTGTCTTTATAGACGATCGTCAAGTCTGTAATGGCGGCAGTTCCTGTGTTGGTGATCTCAATGTGCAGGGGTGTATCATATCCCATGCCCCGGGGAAATGCGCTGGCAATATTCATTGCTTTAGCTGTTCCCGCAGACAGAGAAAGCGTTTCCTCTACCTGTCCCTGCGCAGCATCCATCGCCAACGGCTGTGCTGTCAGCGTCAGATCCAGCTTGCCATTCTCCCATTGCGTACGGCTGAACAGCGCTTCATTCTCAACCTCTACCTGATAGACGCGCGTGATATCGGAATCCCAAATCAGCGATGCACGTCCAGCATTGACCAACCATGCAGAAACCTCCATCATCCGGTTTTCTGCTTCCTCGTAGGTAATCGGAACGCCATTTTCATTCGCATTGACGAAGTACAGCGTTCCCTTGATGGCCTTTTCAGCAATCCTTAGGTTATCGTCATCATATCTAACGGTGCCTGCAATACCGGGAATTTCGTATTTGTGCGCAGAAACCTGCGGCACAGCGGTCTTACTGTTCAGAACAAACATGCAGTGCATGTCGTTCAGACAATGCTTCCCAGCAAACGTGAAATTGTCCGTCTCAGGGTCTGCGCCGGCCACAGGCTTATTATCATGCTTGTTGTAAAGCCGATAATCCATGCACATCATGACAACGCTCAGCCGCGCTGTGAGGCCATTAAACAAAGGCGGCTCGATGTTTTTGCACCGAGCTTTGTAGTATGTTCCTTTCGTATGACGAAGTTCAAGCTTCGCTTCGCCCGATTTCATCAGCCAATCATTGATCTGCTCAAGCCGAGTGTATAGCGCCTGATGCCCTCTCTCCCTAACAAGTAGCTCAAGAGAGATTTCGCGTACTGTCGGCACGCAGACAGCAGTAATCACTACGCCATTTTTTACAACTGTCTGGTGCGTCATCGGTGCCGTGAACCGATCAGAAATGATTGTCACTTTCGTGCATCCAAACTGTGACGCATGAATGCCATTGAATGTCATCACACAATCACCCCCTGTGCAGCACGTCCGCTAATGGTGGACTTGCTCTTTTTGGCAATATTCTGAGAGACGGGTTTCGTCACGCGCTCGCCAACCTTCTTACCGGACAGATAGATATCGCCGTCAAGCGCTCCGCTTTCGATGAGCCTATCCGCCATCGCCGTACCAACCTGACGTGCGAAGCCATCATCGCCGCTGGCGCTCAGACTTCGCGCAGTTTCGTTGGCAACCTGACGAGCATTCTGCCTGTCGGAAAGAACTGTTCCAAAGGACGGATCAGAGATGTATGCTCCCTTCGACAATGCATGAATTGCATTTGCCATCGCGGTAGCAGCGGCTTTCGCCATCTCGCCGCCAAGGAAGCCATTCGCTGCACCGATATCAACATAGGAGCCGATCTCATAGCCCTCTTTGCTGGGGCTGTTGATTCTTGCTTCGCTGCGCATCGCCGAAAGAGCATTGGAAATCGCTCTGCGTGCAGCGCTCGCAAGCGTACCGCTCATCGAATTGATGCCATTGACTACACCCTGCATAATATTGCGGCCAATACTGGATCCTGCAGAAGCACTCATGATCGATTTGGCAGTATTCACAGCGGAAGTCATAGAATTGCGCACTGCATTGATTACACTCGGTGTAAGCGCATTGACACCGTTGCAGATTCCAAGCATCGCAGTGCGTGTGGTCTGACCGAAATTCACAACAATAGGCTGATAGGTTGTGTTCATCAAAGCAATCAAGGTCTGAACTGCGGTTTGCACACTTGCTTGCTCATCTGTCATACCCGTTCCGATCGCGCCTCCAGCAGTTTGTCCGGTCGTTTTTGCATCAGATTCTACAGCTGCACGATCTTCCAGACCGGAGATGGTGTTCATGATGGAATCTGCGGCTGCCTGTACTGTGGCTTGAGATTCGCTTGCACCGTCTGCAACGCCGCCAACAACGCTATCCTCGACCATTGTTTTACCGCTCTCATAAAGCCCAGAAGAGGCAGACGCGATGGCTTTATTCATTTCTTCACCAATAATATCACCGGTGGTTGTCCACGCTTCAGAATCGTGAATCGCTTGACTAAGCGTTTGAGGGACATCAAGACCCAGTTGCTGGCAGAGTGCAACGAGCGCATCTTCTCCAGTTCCAAATGCATCGATAAATGCAAACATCGACTGCTCGCCAGCAGCATAATACTGACCTGCAATCTCATCACCGAGCAAACCATCGGCCATATTGTTGGCAATCAATCCAGCAATTGCCATTGTTGCTTCCTGCTCAGACAACATTCCGCTTTGCAGCGCCTGTACAAGTGCGATGCCGGCACTGCTGAACTGTGCATTGAAATTTCCAAGTTCGTCACCAAATCCGGCAGCTTCAAGAGCCACGTATGCTGCTGCTTGATCAAGAATTGTACCAAGTTCCTGATGAAGATATCGTTCACTCAACTGCGCAGCAGTCAGCATTCCTTCAACGGTATTCTCGAATACAGTGTCTTGGAATGCATCCAGTCCCAAATTCTCGTCCACTCCAAAGTGTTCAAGAACTCCTCGAACGGCGCCGTCAAGTACAGAATGAATCGCAGATGCAAGTCCATCGCCCAAGCTGCCCAATCCAATGGCCATTCCCATCATCAATGAACCGATGACACTCTTTCCCGCCTCAATAATCACAGAAGATCCTTCGGGAGATGTGATATAGCGAGCAATTTCCCCTGCAATGTCTCCAATGGAAGCAACTGCATTTTTCATGCCATTTCCGATATTGAGCATCAGATCTGTCACGTCGGGTGCTTCGGTAATATTGTTGAGTGCCTTGCAGATATAACCAAGCAAATCAGCAGCAAGTGTTCCGATAGTCTCTCCGTAGTCTTTTTCGTTGATATTTTCAAGCGTGTTCGCCAATGCACCGGCAAGCATAGAAGCACCGGTCACCGCAGCTTTGATTCCGGCAACAACTCCATTGATGATCAACTCCGCAACACTGGATGTGGCCGTGGTTACATCTTCAACAGTAATACCGCTGAGGACCGTTCCAATTGCCGTTGCGACATCAGAAGCAGCTCCCGTCACTTTACCAATACCGTTGACAATGGAGGTAACAACATTTCCCGCAAACGTCTGGAATTCAGATGCCAATGCATCCCATCCTGAAAACGTGCTGATGCCCGTTACAAGCTTTGCAATCAGTTGTCCCGCCCCAGCAGCAAAGTTGGCTTTGCTACTTACAACCTTATCGACAATCGCACTAGCGATAGCGGACAGATCACCGATACCCGCAGCCAGACTCTCAGGCGTGACAGATGCGAGGCTGTCGCTGATCTTCCCGACAATCCGATCGCCAACATCGGACCAACCCGCGCCCTCAGAATCTTCACCGAGAATGAGGTTCTTGAGCCAGCTTTCTGCCGCGCTGAAACCGCTTCGGATCCAGCTCCAAACCTTGGAGCCGACATCCTTCCATGTGCTCTCATCAGTGAGTGTATCACCGAGGATCACGCCTTTCAGCCAGTCCGATGCGATGGTCACACCAGATTTGATCTTCGTGGAAATCTCACTCCAGCTAATCTCCTCCACCGCCTGCTTTGCAGCTGTAAACTTCGCAGAGATATCAGCGGAAAGTCCGTTCAGCGCACCAGTAATCGACGTCAGAATCGCTTTTCCTGCGGTAGGCCAGTCTACTGCATTAAGCCCCTCTTTGATATCGCGAATCATTCCTGCAAGCGCTTCTGTGATCCTTCCGCTCGTAAACGCGTCGATCAGTCCGGTCACCAGCTTCGTTCCTGCCCGAACGATATTGGGCAAACTTCTGGAAAGCCCCTCGACAATGCTCTCAATGATGGTCACGCCAAGGTCGAGGAGTCCATCGGCGTTGCTGCCAATCATTTCCGCGAGGGACGAAATGATATTGACTGCGGTGCTGGTCATTTGAGGCAGCGCAATTCTGATGCTGTGAGAAATATGCGAAATCAGCTCGGGCATTCGTGCAGATACCGACGCAATTGCCGACTGTACATACTTATCGATCTTGGACAGGTGCTGCTGCGCCATTCTGGACATCTGAATGAACGTCTTTCCAACCGCATTGTCTGCATCAACAGCTGCAACCGCAAACAGGCCAAGTCCCGCAGCTGCAATGCCGATCGGGCTGACCAGCATACCAAGAATCACACCGATGCGACTGAGCGTCAGGAGAAGTTGCCCTCCAGCCATCATGACCGGACCAATTGCCGCAGCAAGGATACCCATCTTGAGCGCAAGCTGCTTGCTGGCATTTGAAGACTTGTTGAACTTATCAACGAGCTTCGTGCCGGACTGGATCACACCTCTGATCGCGTCTTCATTGAGCGTGAACAACGCAACCTGCGCACCTTCGACAGCAGACTTGAACAGCGTCAGATCACCCTTGGCATTATCAAGGACTGTCTTGGCCATCTTGTCTGTCGCTCCGTCACAGTCATAGATGGAATTCGTGAGCTTCTGAATATCCTCGTCGCTGGCATTGATGATCGCCAGCATACCGCTCATTGCTTCCTGTCCGAAGATCGACGCGGCGTACTGTGCCTTTTCCGCTTCAGTCAGCTTGGCAAAGCTGCTGCGCATATCGCTGATGAGCACATTGAACGGCTTCATTTCGCCATTGGAATATGTAAGACTCAGCCCGAGCTTGTCCATCGCCGTTGCCGCACGGTCACTCGGATTCGCCATCTGGCTGAGCGCCGCACGCAGAGCAGTGCCCGCCTGTCCAGCCTTGATGCCGCTGTTTGCCATCAGACCGATTGCAACAGCAACGTCCTCTGCTTTATACCCAAGCGCACCAGCTACCGGTGCGACATATTTGAACGTCTCACCCATCATGGAGACGTTGGTGTTCGCATTGGAGGAAGCTACGGCAAGAATATCAGAGAAATGCGCTGCGTCATCAGCTTTCAGGCCAAACGCTGTGAGCGCATCGGTCACGATATCAGATACCGTGCCGAGGTTTTCGCCGGATGCTGCTGCCAGATTCATGATCGGTGCAAGGCCAGCAAGCATTTCGTCGGTCTTCCAACCGGCCATCGCCATGTATTCCAGCGCTTCACCGGCTTCGGTTGCGGTAAACTGTGTTGTCGATCCCATCTCAAGCGCAGCTGCATTCAGTTTTACCATCTGTTCTGCTGTGGCGCCGGAGATTGCCTCTACCATGCTCATCTGAGATGTAAAATCCATACCGGCAGAAAGAGATTGCTTGGCAAAGGATTCAAGCGGCGATGTCAACGAACTGTCGAGCTTCGCACCAAACGACGCCATATTAGCGCCGATTGCTTCCATGTTGTTCTCGATGGTACGCATGGTTGCATTTACGCCGGAAGAATCCAGATTAAACGAAGCAAACAATTCGCCTACTTTGAGTGCCATAGTTGTTCACCTCCTTAAACAGAAATAACGGACGAAAAGAAAGCGGCAGCCTGTCGCCTGTCGCGCTCTTCGTCCGTTTCGTCTCTTTCTTCCTCTTGCAGATCTTGTTGTGCACGGATACGCACTGCCACAGCACCATTCGGAGAAAGATTTCTACAAAGAATCAGGAATCGACGCCATGTCATTCCGTCAAGCTGCTCCACAAGATCGATGCCGTAGTCTCTCAGGAAGTCGGCCTCGATGGCGTCCCAGATGCGAAGCAGGTTTACTTTTTTGCGCCGTTACCGCCCGGCAGCTTGGTACGGCTGTCCTCATCCGTCAACTCGGTCGCTTCGCCATCATCCTCTTCCGATCCATTGATGACATTGAACACTTTCTGAATCAGCATGGACAGCTGCTCAACGTCCATGCCTCTGGCACAGATATCATCCATCTGCTTCGTTCCGAACAATGCATCAGCCGCCGTGAAGATCATCTTGACGAATGCGGCGTTGCGGGAAGACTGATCAGCCAGCCGCTCGGCACGGGCCATCATCAACGGAACCACAGCCGGCATCTTCGCAGGGACTTCGTATTCCTTGCCATAAACCTTGACGGTGATCGTCTCCTTCTCCTTCTCGGACATAAACAGGTCAAAATCCAGCATCTTGCTCATGTTTTTGCTCCTTCCCAAAATCCAGAAAAAAAGGGAGAAGCATTTCGCCTCTCCCTTTCCGTTTTGCCCTTACGCGCCGGCAGCCTTGATGGTGACTGCAAGGGTTGCCGTCTTACTTCCGTTGATGCTGGTGACCGCAATGTTCGCAGTACCCACACCCATCGGCGTAAGTGTAAAGCCTGTCTCATTGATGTCACCGACATGCACGACAGACTTCTGCTTGGTGTTCGTCACGCGGAAACGCTGATTGGAAGCATTCTCCGGCGTAAACTTGATGGTAACGACCTTCGACGCATCGCCAACCACCATCGCAAGCTCAGTCACAGCCTGACCATCCACCTGCACAGCGATGCTCTCAACCTGAACATACTGGATCGGTTCGGCCTCGCCGACCTGCTCCAGAGACCAGCTCTTGCTGTTGCCGGAATCATCCACGGATTCTTCCATGCTGGTGACGACATAATCGGCAATCCAGCCATGACCGAACGGATCAACAAACTTGAGCGAACAATCGTTGCCGCATCCAGCCTGCTCGGCGTAGTAGTCGAGCATCTCCTGACCGGGATCAATCTCGCCGGTAGATTCGACAACCTTCTTGGTGCCCTCCAGCTCAGACGTGCTGGAGCGCTTGGTGATGTACGGCTCGGCCCAGGTATCGGTATCCGCGCTGCCATCTTCAGTCTCGCCCTCGACAGAGCGGGACAGGCTGGTCAGACCATAGATACGGATCCACGTTTCAGTGGCCACATCCATAATGTAGACCAGCCAATTGCGGATGTTGACGGGACAGCCCGTCTTGCGTCCTCTCTTTGCCATGGTTTATTCCTCCTTGTCTTAGTAATCGCAATAAAGAATGCGATAGTTGCTGCTGTAGATATGGCGACCCGAAGAATCAAGTCCCATACCCTGCGCAGAGTTAATGACCTCGATCTGCACATCAGGCCCATCACCGGCAAGAAACCCCATATAGCCGCGCAGCTCATCCGTAATCCGGCAAGCGAGCTCGTAAGGCGTTTTGGCGTCTCCTACCACTCCGCGCGTATAAATCTGAATCCTCGCACCATCTTTACTACCGGGATACGCGCTGTCGGAAGAGAATACACATACAGCACTTTCCGGTTTGTCGGGAAGATACCCATAGTAGATATCTCCAGCTTCTTCATACGTGGCCATATTGCCGATGCCCACGAATTCAAGATGCCTTGCAACCTGTTCCAGCAAATTCATGCACATCAGCCTCCCAGTTCACTTTTCAGGCCGCCGCCCAGCAGCTGAACCATCTCATTTTGTACGCTCGGATCGTTGACAGGGTCTTCAAGATATTTTGCCTTACGACCCCTTTGATGGCTGTACCATGTGTTTTCATGCTGCACAACCGCATACGGCGTATCATACGAAACTGTGCCGCTTGTGCCATCTGCGCTGACATCCACGGATGCAGATGCCTTGAGCGGTCCCTGATCAAGCGGTACCTGATCCTGCGATACGGATTTCAGATGGTCAAGAGCATCAAACACGCCTTTCTGTCCACCCATTTGAACGCTGCGTTCGATGAGCGCCTTATCCAACTTGATCTTGACGCGACAGCGCTTCACTCAAGCAGCACCTCCATATGCGACGGACCAAGACCGCGCATAGGTTCGCATTGAATGACACGCATCGTCTGCTCTTCACAGGTTACTTCGCTGTTCACAGGGATCCTGTCGCCCTCGACAAACATGAGCGCATTGCTCACTGTCTCCACAATAGAACCAGCGGGATTCTTATAGACCACTTTGGTCTTGAACCCAAGCTGCAGGCGGCAGTCGCGTTCCTCTCTTTCACCGTATATCATCTGTCCGCCGCCAAAGCGGACATACGGCCTAATAACCGCCGTCTGATTGAGAAATGCACCAATCAAAGACATGGGCCGCACCTCCCTTCAAGACCACGATACAGCAATCCTGCATACAGCAATTCTGCATACGCCGCATCACAGATCGTCCGCCTGTTCAGGGTGGTCTTGAACACATCGACGTCAAACTGCATGGCAAAATGCCCGATCTGAACAGAAGTTACGCCATCTGGAATCGACTTATCTTTCAACACATCCTGCCGGCGCTTCTCATGCTCAATTTGGTACATGCATGCACTTTCAAATGCGGCTTTTTCCTCTTCTGTCCGAACAACGTTCGGCAGGATAAAGCCGCGCATACGCGCACGCATGTTGGCAAGCTCATCTTCGCTGTATTGCCCGGTATTGGCATGCAAATCAGCCATTGCCATTCCCCCCTTTCACACGCAATCAAAGGGAGCAGATCAAGATCTGCTCCCCATCACGCATTACTCAGCAGCGGCGGCAGCTTCCGCCGGGGTCAGGACCGCGAACGGATAGTAATCCAGACCGCTGATCGGATTGACCGGCTTCGGCAGCGCCCAGCCAAGGCGCATCACAGCGCGCAGGGCGACACAATCCTGCTGCGCAAGGTTCAGGACAACCTTGCCAGTCTCGTCGGTGATGGACGCCTGATCGAGAATCTTGTAGGTGATATCCTGACGGATGGCGTAGCGCATGTAGTTGAAGTTGCCGGCGAGCAGCAGCGCCTGATTGCCATCGAAAGAGCCGTTCTCCGGGAATTCGATGGCGGTGCCATTCAGCTCATAGCCCATGCGGCCATTCGCACCGTTGGAATAGGCCGCGCGGAAGATCGGCTGCTTGTTCGCATCAACCGCACCGCGCAGCTTCGCACGCAGCTGCAGCGCACCGACATAGGAGTTGACCGCAACGCCAGACTCTTCGATCAGCGCAATAACGCCCTTCTCGCCGTTGATGTTCTGATACAGATCGTCGCCCAGAGCAATCTTCTTGCCAGCGGCGATCGCGCCCGGAACAAGGCCCACCGGCCAAGAGTCCGGCTTGTTGATGGAATGGAAAATCGCGCCGTCGATGGCCTTGCCGAACGCCTCAACGATACGCGGCTTGACCTCACCGAAGATGTCGTAATCCGCATCATCCAGAACAGCTTCCGGAATCGGAACGATGACGGCCAGCTCTTCGGCGGTGATGTAGACCTTGTCCCAGGTCATGTTGGAAGTCGGCTTCAGACCGGTATCACCGTTGATGAAGCCAGCGGTGACACTGCCGGTCATTACCGGAATCTTGAGCTGCTTCGAAGTCATGTTGGGCATCTTATTGCCCAGACGCAGTGCAACGGAGGAGGTCGCAACCTCCTGAATGATCTGCCGGGATTCCTGCTCGGGAATGAGGACTTCGGCATTGGAACGAGCGATAATAGCCATAAAGTGTTCCTCCTGTTCTGCACTCATGTGCGTTCAAAAAAGCGGATCATCAGCCCATCCGTCCGCTTGCGCGACGAATCAGCATGTTGATCTGCTGGTTGACATCCTGACCCGGTGCGCCGCCACCGCCGCCCATCATCCCGGCGCGTCCACCGGGCGCGGTCGTGAGCAGATACGGGTCAGATTTCTTGATGGAGGCAAACTGATCATCGTAGCCATCCATCTTGCCATCCTTGTCCAGCGTGATCTTGTCCAGATCAAAAAGACGGACAGCGGTTTCGGGATTGCGGAAACCATCAGCGCGCATACGCTCGAGCACCTTGCCGCGCTTGCCGATATCGGCGATGGTCTTGTCGCGAGCCGCAACATCGCTGGTAAGCTGCGCAATCTGATTACGAAGCTCTGTAACATCGTTGCCGGACTGCTGGGCAGCGGTGAGCGCCGCTTCGAGCTCTGTGATACGCTTCTGCGCCGCTCCCCTCGCGGTGCGCTCAGCATCGTACTTCGCCTTCGGGAGATAGCTGCCGTCAGCGATGTTGGCGAGGGTGATTCCCTGCGCGGTGCCCATCCTTTCGGTGAACTGCGCAAAAAGCTCGTCCCCAAGGACAGGCTGCAGGTAATCGTAATTCTGGGTATCAGACATGGTGTAAACCTCCTTGTTCAAAGCTCCCGCTTGGACTTTTTTACGGGCTGTCTCCCGCTCGGCGGGGTGCGCGAAACCCACGCACCGGGCGAAAAATGGATACAAAAAAGGCGCGATTCCCAAAAATACAGGGAATCACGCCCGATTTGATGGATTTGGCGGTTTTCAAACTATACTTGCAATGTTTGCAAGTATAGATGAAGATTTCCCGCTGAAACTTTCAATTTGGATCCAAAATGGATCTATTACAGGTCAGGTCAACATGTTCGATCTGGGCACGAACCTCAAGACAGTAAAGATACTGTCCCATCGCCGATTTCTGCTGCTTGAGCAGTTCAATCGAGCATGTGGGTTTGAAGTCGAGCGTGCCTGCGTCATATTTGACAACCATAGCATGCAGCTTGTCGTAACGGTTCTTTGTCTGATGATACTCAGCCCTGAACCGCTCCTTGTAATCCGCACTGAGCATCGGCTCGACGGTATCATGAAGATTCATCATTAACGTATCCTCCTGTCAGTGCGATCAGTAGTACATCACATGCTTGCCGTACTTCTTCGCACACTCATGCTCGATGCAGCAGCCGCGCGCCTTTTCCCAGCCCTTGGCAAAGTACACGACGTCCGCATTCGCCATCATCTCGATCGACTTGCCGAGGTAGACCAGCGGATGCGTTCCGGGAATCAGGCCCTTGATCTGCGTATCCACGATCTCAACCTCGTTGCCGTCTTTGCCGTCCCAGTCTTCCGGGTAGCATGATTTGATCTGCTGCGTCGCGTCTGCAATAGCAAGCTCACGCTCGCGCTCGATCTGAGGATCCGTCATGCCATTCATCGGCTGAGAAATAAAAACCTTGATCATCGCATTTTCCTCCGTTTACTGAGAAATCAGCACATGCCCCGCATCCTTGAGCGCAGCATTCGCTTCTTCAAGGAAACCAGATACCGCCGCCTGGACCTCGTCCGGATGCGTATCGCAGTACTCAGGATCAATGCGCTCCATCTGGAAAATGATCTCGCGTTTGTCGTAGGAAAGATGCAGGGCGAGAACGTGATTGTTCTTCTCATTACGGTACGTCTTGCGCAGACTCTTTCTTTCGGTATTGCTGGTCAACATAATCGCTTAAACCTCCTTCGATTCAATCTTCTCTTTCAAGCGTGCAAATGCGCCAGACACATTCGCCGCCTTATATGTCGAACTGACAAACTGCCTGAACGACGCAGATTGACATGAATAAAAATGACGATCAGCCGATTCGCAGGTGCTGTACAGCGAAAACAGCTGCTTGGCATCCTCTACGCTGATCGTGATGTTCTTTAATTTGGCTGTCATAGCTATCACCTCAGAATCTATATAAAAACACCATCCCAAACGGAATGGTGTAATTACGGAATCAGCCGCTTTTTCAGCGCTTCGCGGAAGGTCATGTCCTTTTCAATGAGCAGCGTGTCCAACACCTCATCGATAGAAGAAAGCTCCGTCCGTTCGTTATATGGCCCCCAAATGACGTAGGGCGCATCAGGTCCAAAATGTGAGAAATAGTACGCGCGTCCTTTGTAATCGAATCCGCTCTCATCCCAGCACTCGTCAAGGGTTACGCGCACATCGTTTTCGATCATGTAATCCCGTCCATCGGATATGACTTCCATGCGCTCACCTCATTTCAAAAACTCCGGGAAGTCTTTCTTCATTGCCTCCGTAACTGCTTTCGCATACCGCGCTTCAACAAACCCTTTGAAATCCCCGTTCTCATTCCATTTTGCGAGATGGTAATGAGCATGAGTGATATTGCCATGCTCATCCTCATAGGTGTGTTCCTTCGGGTTTCCATGATGACCAGCGTCTATATGCATTATAACATTTCCTCTTCCATCATACAAATACAAAATATCCGTTTCACCAGATCCGCGCTTGATAAAAGCAGCATACGGCGTCTGCCCTGTAGGTTTTGGCACATTATGGCTGCTGACGCGACGCACCGCCTGTGCAATCCGTCCACTCGGATAGACATGCAAAGGTGGAAGATCTTTCGCTGCGGCTGAAAGCGGCACCGTACCGCCCTCTCTGTCATAATGACGATGGAGAACGACCGGGGCTTCATCAATCACCCTGCGTACCTCCTGCTGCCAGCGGGAGACAAATGCTCTGGCTGTACGCTCATCCTCGGGTGTGATTGCTGCGGCTTGACGACGCTTGTACTTGCGAATCTGGCGTTCACAGTATCTTTGACGGCTTCTCGCCGTATATTCCACACCCGGCGCCTGCACTACAGTGGGTCTATTGCGAGCAGCTCCATGCGTGATGCCCTCACGATAGATCGAAATGTGATGCAGACAGCGGGGATGGAATACACCAGCAGCGCGTGCGTCATCAAGCGACAGATGGTGCTTATCCTCTCCTGATACGGAAACCACAACGCCCTGCCACGCCGTGCAGATCGGGCAAGCCCCCGCATGAGAGGAAATGATCGCGAGGTCATAGCCATATTCGGCCATCGTATCCGTATACCCCGCAACCGTCGCCTGACTGATGGCTGTCAGAATAGCCATCTCCGCATAGGTACCCATCTGCCAAGTGCGTCCAGCATTATCTACAAAAGAGGCGATACCCCGGTCAGCAAAGCTGTTGACTGCCCGGCGTACCGCCTCGCGCGCTGTAATGGTGCCTGTTGCCATCAGCGCAGCCGAACGGGCAACGACATCGGCATATGCGTCGTTCGCTCGGCGAAGAATCAAACGATCGGCCGCATCCATCTTCATCTCAAGCTCGTTGAGGATGGCTGCAACCTTCGCACTGGAAGGCGAAAGGTGCTGTGTGCCTACGGCAAGCGCAAATTCTTTCGCATCGGTAAAGAACCATTGCGATGCGCCATTGTAGGCATTGCCCACGGCATTACTCGCAATACGCTGACGCTTATCCCGGATCGCTTTGAGCGTATCCTGAAGCTGCCTGCGCACCTCGTTTACCTCAGCGTATTTCTTTTCGGTCCATCCAGGCTGCGTGATGCCGCGAATCAATCTCCTGACGACACGCCGGATCATCACGAGCTCGGCTTCCTCGTAGATGCCAAGCATTTCGCGCGCAAGGGCCTCGTATCGGTTCACGGGAATGGGCATGGTTAATCATCCTCCGTCCCCTCCTGCGCATCTCCTGCGCCATCCTTCGCCACGCTGGCGGGTTTCTGACTGTCATTGCCATCGTTGCCGCCCACATCAGCAAAATCACCTTCGGAAGCATCCGGAGCTTCGATGCCAATGCCGTACTCAGTATAAACGCGCTTGATTTCTTCCTTGATCTCGCTTTCCGACCAATCCGGATGAAGCATGCGCACTTTGACTTCCACAGACGCAGCCTGCGCACGATGCAGCAGTTCAACAGCCGTCGCCAGCGTCGTGATATCGTTTGCGAATGCATCTGCAAAGCGGACATGCACATGCACATCTTTGGAGCTTCCCTTTGCCTCGAATATTTCTGCATCAATATGCAGAAGCGTGGTCATGAGTTCTTCGAGTGCATCTCCCCAGTACGTCTTTTTCTTAGCGCACGTCTTGAAGCTCTTTTTCTCTCGGATGTGCAGCGCTGTACCGGACTGAGCAAGACCTTCGATATTGATACCGAACGTCTGCGGCGCATATCCGGCTCCGGTGACGATCTGCGTAATCAGATTCAGACAGGTCTTTTCATGCTCGTCGGCACGAATCGCAAACTGACTGGATGTGATCTTGTTTTCGCCCACCTTATCAGGATCGGCATCCAGCGCAACCAGCGTTTCGACATCCTCATCAAACTCGAACGTCGGCGGCGTTTTTTCTCCATCCGGAAAGAAATCGGACGCCTTGCGGCGCAGGTACTCGACCGGAACGATCAGGCGTGCTTTTGCGAGACGGATATCGCGAATCCACGAAGAATACGTCTCGTCGAGCGAATCCATCAGACTGCGCAGGCTGTCAAAGTCGCTGCGGCCCATGTACGAGCTTCGATACATACGGTTAGGCCGGATGTTGGGAATGTGTACCGCCGCAATAGAATCATCCGGTACAGCTGTTTCCGGCTCGATCCCAAAGTTTTCCAGATACGGCACGCTGACGTCCGTGCCAAGGCTGTCTTCCGTTCCCCTGAAGATTTTGGTCTCAATCTTGCCCGGCGTGTAGCACTCATACGCCCTGTATATCGTCGCCTTCTGCTGAGACGGCTCCTTGATACGCTGCAGGTTGGTAAAGAAGTGAATCGCCTTGAGCGAGCCGAAGCTGTAATCCGGCCACGCCATATCAGCCTGTCCGATCTGGATAACCGGGCATTTCTTCGGTCCATTCAATTCCCAGCCAATCTTCAGATACACATCGCCCAGCGCGCTGCACGATTCTGCTGCTTCATTGAGCAGCTCCGGCACACGATTCAGACGAAGGATCTCCTCCAGACGTTTCTGTACGCCGGCGACCTTCTCGCCTTCCTGCACCTCTTTAACATTATCGAAAACGGAGAACTTCACTTCCTCGCTGAAAAGCAAATCAGCGGAGGTCGCTGCAATATCGGCAGCAATCGGGACGTGCGTCTTCTGTTTTCCCGGGCGATTCCAGAAGGTCTTCGGCCTTGCTGTGACAGCAAGCTTCGCTTCGTCGCCGCTGTACTCTGCGGCATACTGGCGATAATACGCCTCATTGTGCTGTACCAGATTATCCCATGCCTGCTTCGGCGTGAGGATCGCAGACAGCTCCATATCTTCGATGTTGATGTTTTCCATGATGAATCACTCTCCTATGCAGCAGGGTTGAGATATCTGACAAACGGATAGAAGCTGTACTCTGCACTATCCAGCGCATCGACAGGATAGCTGCCGTCGTCCGTCCGTTCCCATTCGCCCTTGTCGTAGGCTTCCTGGCTCCACGTCGCCATGGTCAGCGCTTCGTGCCAGCGTTCAAGATGGCTGGCAACATAATAACGACCCTGCATCATCAGCATGCACGCAAGCTCAATACGCGCATTGATACCGTCGCCCTTGTCGGTGCCCACGACCGAGATGCGGGTCATTCTCCTGCGGATCAGTTCTTCCCGCAGCGCGGATCTGAAAAGTTTTGCCGCACTATCCACATAAACGTGGGCAATCTGTGGATAAATCTTCGTCCATGGCTCAAGCCAATCGGCAATCTTCTTGGCATACGCAGCTTCGGTCATCTTCTCGCTGATCCCCTGCTTGTCGTAGATGCCATCAATATGCACGACATTCTTCCAGCCGCGCGTGATCCCCGTGAGCGTGGCACAGGTCGCGTCCGTACCGCCCACGTCCACGCCGACAGCGAATTCGATAAACTTCTGCTCTGCAATCCATTGACGGGAAACGGCAACCGCGCATCTGTCGTAGCTGGTATAGATGCGACCATTCGCCGCTGTGCGCAGACCAAGGATATCGCACATGTACCAGATCGACGACTTATCATACTTGGACAGTTCGCGCCGCAGCTGCGCATTGGTGAGGGACAGATTGTTGAGGATGGTGAAATGTGCGTAATTGTAATGCGGGTTCTTGCCCTGCTTCTTGAGCTCATCCTGATAGTCGAGAATGTCTTTGTAAAACCAATGGGACGGCGGCTTCGGGTTGAGATCAAAAAAGAGCTGGCGCCTTCCAGACGTCAGCGTACGGTCGAAACATTCCTTGACGAAGGTAGGATGGCACTCGTTGACCTCGGAGATATAGACGCTTCCGTAGGTGTTGCCCTTGATGCGTGCTGCATCGTCCACCTTTTTGCCGCCGGCAATGAGGATGATCTTCGTGCCGGTCTTCGTGTAAATCCTCAGACAGTCGCGCTTCTCGTACTGGCCCTCTTTACATCTTCCGGCGAAGATGTGCTTGAGACCGAAGCCGTTGCTGTCGATAATGTTCATGCGCGCCGCCGAAATAGAAACGCCGGCGCACAGATGGATCTTGTTGGGATGCGTCTCAAGCGACGCTGCCCATGCAATGAGGTTGATGATATTCTTACCGGCACGTTTGCCGCCCTCGGCCACGTTCAGCCAGCTATCAAGCGATCGTTCGATGTATGCGGTCTGCTTGCTGTCCAGCGGCGCATACGGTACGAGGCTGGAAAGGTCAACCATCAGTCGCCATCCCCCTCCGCCTCGATCTCTTCCATGGTGCGTTCAGCTACAGGGTGATTGATGAGATCGGCAAGCGCCTGCGTCTGCGCATTGGCTCTCGCCTGAACGTCCGCGCCGTCCATCGGATTGGGATCATCACTCTGGCCAAGCATGTTCTTGCCCAGGAAGATCGCCATGGCAGGAGATGACTTCGCAAGGTTGAACTGCATGCGGCGCAAAGACACTTTTCCGTCAACGCTGTATATTTTATATACCTCCGAAAAAGTCATCTTGTATGTGCGCTTGCACCAGCTGTTGAGCGTATCCTCACAAATGCCAAAAACACCGCAGATTTCTCTTTCTGTGCATTGCAATTTGCAAAGGCCCTCGAACTCCATCTTCCCGATTTCTTTTCTCGGTCGCCCCTTCTTTTTTCCCATGATTCACCCCTCGCTTCTCAGGTCTTCTTATATCTTTGATTAAGAATCATAGGAACACAGTTGACCCAAGATACGTTATGATGAATTCTCTTGTGAGACGATCCCATCATGGCAATAGTCACACAGCTAGGCATCGTCATCACGGTATAGAACGACTTGAGGTATGTTCCATTGTCCAGATATACACCGGTCATACCTCCGGCATTGGACTGCGTCTCTTTCTGGACGATAGCCGCCTGTGTGACAGAGAATATCTTCTCGCCCCGGCTGCCATGGGTGGTGTATGCGTTCACGTCCTCGTTGATCGTGCCGATGAATCCGATCGGTCTGTCCGCCCGGCAGAAGAACGTGTTCATCGCTTTTCTGGTCAGCATTTTTTCGTAATACCGGCCATTCAACCCGCCGATGTAATCCCCGCCTTGGGACAGCGCCACAGTCAGCGCATCGGACTGGATCAGGAATTCGATCATCGCCGTGAAGAGCTTGTCCAGATCCCGGCATGGCTTTGCCGAGAGCTTGCCGTCTTTGGGGAATCGCATGTCGAACGACGTATAGTCGTCATCCAGTTCGAGGAAGTACGTCAGCCCCAAATCTTTCGCAATCTCGAAGCATGCATTCCGGGCAAACAGGATCACACCCTTTTTACCGAATGTGTCCATGGTGTCGCATTTGCGCATCTGAGCTTCTTTGTCGAACACCACAACACGATCCTGACCATACCTCCTGACGTATTCGTCATGCTGATCATCTTCGTTGTCGATGACGAAATACACTTTTCCGGTATATCCGCCTTTACGGAGGCTATTGACGGTATATACTCTGTCCGCGCGCCCATGCGTGAGGATCATCACGGCGAAATCATCACGCATCATCGCCGTCATCACCCTCCAGCAGCTCTTTCATCACGCCCTGCAGCTTGACAAAGCCATTTGCCACAGCGTCGTCGTAGTCGATGATGACCAGCGCGGAGCGCTCCATGAGCCGCTGCATCTGCGGCGAAGCCTGTGCGTAATACTCGGCGATGTGCCGGTAGTTGAACACGTTGTGCCGCCTCGCAGCCTGAATCAAAAACGCCTTTTCCTCGGCGCTCACGTCGGCCGCATTGATCTCGTCGATCAGCGCGTCAGCTTTGCTGGAATCCAGCATATCGGCGAAATTCGGCGTTTCTCCGCGGACCTCGTACTGCGGGATGTTGATGTCCTTGGTGTACTTGTCATCGTCCTCAAGCTCTCCCGGAACATCGAAGCCGAACAGGCTCATGTCCAGACCATCCTGCGTGATGTCACCGATGAGCTCATCCAGCAGGTCATCATCCCAGCCGGTTTCCATCGTCGCTTGATTATGCTCAAGCATATAAGCGTCTCGGTCACGCTTGGAGAGATGATCCAGACGCAGGCACGGGATTCCATCTGCCGGCGGTGCGATCTCCTTGCCGGCGATCAGCTGTTTCAGCGCTTCCAGACGGCCATGTCCCTCAACGACGATGTGATCCTCGCCCCATACGCCGATCGGATCCAGGAATCCAAAGTGCAGGATGCTCTCCCGAATGTGCTGCATCTGGGCTTTGCTGTGCTTCTTGGGATTCTTGGGATTGGGCTTAAATGCATCCAGCGGGAGATGGTACGCTGAATCTGCCCATTTGATATCAATCATGTTCCTTCTCCTCGCTTTCCTCTCGCTTGGTTTCTTTATCCAAATCCTTCATGCAGAACGGAAAGGGACAATACGGCCTGCCGCTTGATGTGCTCAGAAAGACGCACAGCAGGCATCTCTTCGGCACCCTGACAAATCCCATTCGGTCATCCCCTTCCCGCTTCATGGCACGAAAAAAGGCCGTCTGGGTGATCCCCAGCGGCCTTGTGTGAATGCAGTTTTGATATCATGATTATAACACGGTCATTTTTCGCTGTCATCATCAAATTAACATCAAAAAAGCATCAAAATACGAGACTAAACCCGATTTAGCTTTTCCGCACCCTTTCTATATCCCATACAGAAAAACCATTTTGATTCTGGTTCATTTCTCAAGTGCGTTCCATGAGGTTAAGCTTATTGCGAATAGCCTCTTGCAGAAGCTGAGAAAGTCCCAGCCCAGCTTCTTCTGCTTGATATGCCATCCACGCAGGAATCGTAAGCGTTTTTTTGACTGCGTGGCTATCCATACGTCTACGGTATGCATCCGTATCAGCAAGGATAAGGGCTACATTTTGACCCGCCTCAACCTCCACATTTTTTAGATCGGAAGCAGCTGGAATTGCTTCTTTCTTCTTTTCTGCATCCCAAAGCCACATTTCGCAGGCATCTGTCGCCATATCTACAGCTTCAGCAAGCGTGCGGCCACAGGTAAACATACCCGGCAAATCCGGAGCACAGGCCATATAGCTGCCATCCGTATCTTGAGTAAAAACCACGGGATACACATATTTCATAAGCACAGCTCCTTTCTTTGAATTGGTACAAGGAGGGGAAAAAATATTTTAAAATTACAATCTTTTTCCTTGCAATACTTTGCATTGCCCAAGTCGGCCATCCTCCGGCGGGGCTCAAATGAGCCTCGCCTGTTTGAGGATTGCTCTGGCCGTCATCTCATTGACTTCGATGTGCCGGGGGATCGGGATTTTCACCCCAGGTCGTTCCTCATGCGTCGCAAGATCATGATTCCCGCCGTGCTCGATCTTCCATCCAGCTGCCTTGAGCTTCTTTACAAGGTCACGATTTTTCATTTGTTCCTCCTTTTCTCCTCCTTGCCCTTACATTATAACACGTATTAACACGTATTGCAACAAGTTTTCAAAAGAAAAAACCGGGAAACACTCCCGGTTCATCAACTATTTTTGTTTCTTTCTGAATAAAGATCTCATCAGTTTCTTTGAAACTGCTTCTTTGTCCCTAACCGGACGGGAGGTCAGCGTAATCATACATCGACACGTTCCAGCCCCTTTTTTCTTGCGCATATCTTTCCTCCCGCATCATAAATTCAAAGACGCGATTTTCTCCACGGCCATCCGCGCAGCGTGCCTGCCGTTGCTGTTGAGCATCCGCTGCCATGCGCCCTGCGACGGCGACCACCGGAAGCCCCACGACTTGAGGATGTCCCTCACAGAAGCATCGGGCCGATCATCAAAGATGAGCTGGATGCGCATGATCGCTGTATTCTCAATCACCTTGAGACCATCGACGTTCTCTGCGCTGTATTCCTTATCGCCGCCGGCCTTAACTTCCATCAGTTCCTTGATCCGCTTGTCGAGGCGCCTGATTTCTGCATTGTTGTTGGTCAGGTGATACGACGGGAACGGAGCGCAGTCCGTTCGCCAGTTTCTTCCCATATCAGCCTTGAGCTTTTCAATCTGCTCGGTCGTCAGCAGTTCACAGCCATCAAGCGTCTTGTTCTTGCGCCAATATGCATTGACAGCTTTCATGCGGTCTTGAAGCTCCGTAAGGTCGTCGCGCTTGGCTTCCAGCTTGACCAGCGCATTGGCGTCCCCTGCTTTGATCCCTCCCGTTCCAATCGTGTGCATGCGGTCGAGCAGCTTGTCGATCTCCGTGCGCTTGCCCATATGCGCATCCATGCGTCTGTTCTGGCGTTCTTTCTTCCGGGCAGAGACGCCATCGCCACCGGCGATCAGAATGGACGGGCACATCGTTCCGATGCTGCTCTCGGTATTCATCCACTCAGCCAGCTTTCTGGCGTAGCGGTCGAGGAGGCTGTCAATCGCATCGGCATAATCCGGCTTACGCTTCTTCTCGCGCTCTGCCATCGCTGCTGCGATATCCACCAGCTGCCGGTATTCGGCGGTCTTCCAGCCCTCCTGATAATCGGACATGGACATCATGTCATGAGACAGGCGCGCTGTCTTCTCGTTGATCGGATAATAGGTGACACTCATGCGGACTTCCTTTCTGCCGCAGCATAGGCGGCAATCCTCTGGCTGTTTCTCTGCTCGACAGATCGCATCATGCGGAGCTTTTCGGCAACGGTCATTGCGACTGCCCCCCAGACAAGAGCTCGAAGCGGAAAAGAGCATCCCTGAAGGTGTCAACCAAGCCCAGCAACTCTTCGTGCTTATCCAGCAGTGACGTTGCCAAGATGCCGGTCAGGTTCTCCGGCATCTCATGGTAGTAATCGAGGATGCCGTTGGCTTCCTCCATCAGCTTGATGAGGTTGTCCATATCCTCATCGTCGAGGCAGTAACGCTCTGCCTCCTGCTTCGGTTGCCTGCACTTTGCAGGCTTCTTGAGCTTGAAAAACAACATGTTCTGTTCTCCTTTCGTGTTTAATCCTCAACGGTTGTCAGGCGAATAAACGATGCGGCATATTCTTCGATCCTCAGCGGATGCAAACCATCATCAACCATGAAATCTGCCGTGTTCAGGTTCATCCGGCATGCTGCGATCACAGAAATGGCCCATTTGACGGACCATGAATTAAGCCGCTTGGTGCGCTCCAAAATGGTACAGGCCGTGCAGATCGCAACCGGCACACGCCCGAACGCTTTCACATGTTCCGCATACCGGGTCATCACTTCCGGGCAGGACATCGCCGCTTTGCATGCCCTCAGTTCCTTTCGGATCCTGAGAATGGATTCGCGGGAACCATCGTTCGCGGTGTACCGGGAAATCTCCCGGGCCAGTTCAACATCAAGTTTCATATTCCCACGCCCACTTACTGAAATCGGTATTCCTGTTCAGCCACAGCTTCGCCATCTCATAGTCACCAGCTTCAATCGCGGCAGCTGCGATGATGTTGCAAAGCGCCTGATGGATGAGATGATTCTGCCTTCCCGGCGCGCAGGTCTTATGGAGATACGTGACGTTCGTATCTCCCTTGTACCTCGTGGTGACCAGATACTGTCCGGAGGTCTCCTTGACCCTGACGATCTCCATGCCAGGCATGAGCTTGGCCTTGAACAACTCAAACATGCGAGCTCCTTTCTGCCGGGCTTTTCCCCGCCCGGCTGGGGCGAATGCTTAAATGAAATCAAACTCCATGTTGGAGAGCTTATAGGTGACTACGCATCCAATGACCCGATCTGGATTGGTGCTATACAGGCGGAAGCCGGGGCTGTGCACCTTCTTGAAGGGGATCAACGGACGAACCTCGCGCTCGATGAACTCGAAGATGTCCTCCGTTCTGGCGAACGGTTCGGAATCATGCTTGTCATATGCCTCTCGGAACATCTCATAGGAGGATTCGCGAGAAGAAATTTCAAGCTCAAGCGTATAGGTCTTACAATGCTTGACGGTGATCATGGTGTTTTCTCCCTTCTCCGGGTTATGCCGCCCGGCCCGGCGCTGGTTGTTGTTAAATCTCGCGGCCATGCTTGCCCTTTACCATGTTGAGGTGCCACCAAGCTTCTTTCTGCTTCTTTTGAAGCTCATCGATCTGGGAGGTGATCATGTCATATTCGTGCTGAGCATCCTCGATCTGCTTGTCAAGCTCGGCCTTGGCTGCGTCGCTCATCTTGCGCAGCTCATCGAGGCTGATCATCTCGCAGGACTGGAAGCAGGCGAAGAAGTGTTCCGTCTTCATCGCGTTCTGATCGAACGCCTGCGCGGAGGTGATGCCGTAGCGGATATCGTCGAGGATGATATGTTCCGCGCCGCAGGCACTTCGGTCGGTTTCAACCTGCGTCATATACTTGCCGTTCACCATAACCATGTACTTCATTTCGTTTCCCTCCTGTGTTTTATGGGCTCATTATACACCTTATTTCGTACACATTCCATTGACATTATACACCTTATTTCGTGTCTGTTTTTGTATAATATGTACACTTTATTTCGTGCATGTTCGTGTGGTATACTGTTACAAATGGAGGTGAACGGATGATCATCTATAAGGACATCATGGAACGGCTCAAGGAAAACGGATACAGTAGCTATCGCCTCCGCAAGGAGAATCTGCTTCCACAGTCCACGCTGACGAAGATCAATCAGAATCTTCCTGTCAATCTATCCTCGATTGACGCAATCTGCAAAATGGCAAATTGCCAGCCGGGAGATATCCTTGAATACGTTCCCGATCAGGAAAAGAGTGAATAGCACCAACAAATAAAGCGCGCAGGATCATCTATCGTCCTGCGCGCTTTTCTCATTCTCCTGCACGGGCAACGTTCAGCATTCGATCAAGGCCTTTTCGCATGATATGCTGCAGCGCACCTTCCGTCAGTTCTTCGCCGTACTCAGCTGCATATCGCTTTCCGGTTTCCTTCCATCTCAGGCCATCAATCAGATGAGCGGCGATGATAAACCGTTCCCGATCCTGCAGCGATCCGACGAGGATGTCCATCTGTACCTTGACGCCCTTCAAGGTCTCAAGTTCTCTGATATCCCTGTCCAGATCACTGACGTTGATCGTGGTATCGAAATCTGCATCCATGAGCCGGATTGCTGTTTTCTCAGTCGGACTGGATACGCCGCCATGTGCAATCGGCATGTCCGTGATCGTGCGGCCGGCAAGCTGGGTACCTGAGATGAACTCATTGCCGTGCATATCAAGCCATCGCTCTGCCTTTTTCACACGCAGGGAAAGCATCTCAATGCGCGCACACGTTTCCCGATAATCATACAGGTTTTTGATCAGTCTCGCCTTTGTCATCCAGCTCCGCCTCCCAATTCCGAGGCACAATGCCGGAGGAGAGCGCCTTCATAGTCAATCCGTAGAGTCTTCCGGCTCTGCGAACATCAAACTGCGCTTGTTTCCTCATCGCATTCGCCTGCTTGAGTTGCTGCTTGGATGCAAGGCTCATGGAATACACACCGAACAGATATCCAACTGTCACCAAGATCAAACACTGAATCGCTGTCATGCAGCCCTCCTATGGTCGATCAGAACGGAAGCTCTTCGTCATCCACCTGCGTGAAGCCGCTGCTCGGCGACTCATAACTAGAGGATGCCGCAGGCGCCGCCGGAGCGTTTCCCTGATCCGCGTTGCCCTTCGCGGAAAGGAATTCCACCTCGTCGGCTACAATGTCGATGGCGGTGCGTTTGCTGCCGTCCTGCGCCTCATACGTTCGCGATTGCAGCGATCCGAATACAGCGACCTTTCTGCCCTTCGCCAGATACCTACTGCACAGATCTGCCAGCTGACGCCAAGCAACAATGTTGAAGAAATCGGTCTCCGTCTGACCCGTCTGCTGATTCTTAAACCGGCGATTCACGGCGATGCTGAAATTACAGACGGAAATACCGCTTCCCGTCGTCCGCAACTCAGGATCGCGCGTCAGATTGCCGATCAGGTACACTTTGTTCATCTGTTTTTTCCTCCGATACTCCTGCGATATAGATTACTCCGGTATAGGCTCGCCCTTCTTCGTGGAACATTTCATCACATTTCAACTCAATATGGTCAATTAGTTCATTTTTTAGTTCCTCGAATACCTTTTCGCGAACATATCCTTCAAAGCCGAAACCACCTTCGACAAGCTTTCTTTGCTCATACCCGGAAAGAAAAACTCTCGCTTGCACTTTATTAATTTTCTTGGTTCGATAGCTGTCCAACATGCCAGCCACAAAACCGTTGTTGATCTTCAATGCAAAGTTTTCACGCTGAAGCTGTACAATTTCCTGTTTCAGCTCTCGCCTTGACTTGTATTGCGGCAGGATGTGTCTGATCCAGTTTTCGAACATAGTTTCCTCCACCTTCTGTTTCCGTCAATTCCTCCCAGTCCACCTCTGCCTGAAACCTCGTCGGCCGCCAGCCTGTCTTATGGTCACAAACAGTACACCGGACGCGGCTCTGTGTAAACAATCCAACCTCAGGATTGTACTCGAGCTTCGCCTTGCCGCTGCACCGTGGACAAGCCGGCAGCTTATAAGCCGGTTCCTTTTTCATCCGCATTCCTCCATGCCAACGTCGCGATGCGTCGCCTGCTCGAAAACTTCCCACCAGGCACGATCGCCGCGGCTGACGAAGGATGCACGATCAAGCACCTTGCCCAGCTGACATCTCGCACAATCCGAGCTCGGACACATGTTCAGCTTGCATTCGTTGGTCGATACGCGAACCAGAAGGCCGAGGTCTTCAATCGGGAGCATGAACATCTCTGGATCCTTATGCGCTTCCGGGCCGAACACAGTCTTGATGCGCAAATGCTGCATCTGCTTGCCAACATGACGCTGCTTGTCCGGCTCAAAGGTGTTCAGTAGACAAAGGACAATGCCTTCCAGCTTCGTGCGGATCATGCACAGATCGCGCCATCCCCCCGGAATCATCTTCATGCGCTGTTCCAGATTGTCCTTACCGGACATGATTGCAGACAGCGCAGCAGCCAGTAGATAAAACGTATCGATTTCATTCCGATTTGCGCGCTTCTTGGGCAGCGCTTTGCGTTCCTCAGGGGTCAACATGATTCAGCCCTCCTGTGTTCTTCGACGGATCTGCGCTTATCACTTTCATTCTCATTTCGACAAGCGTCATGATCGCATAATTCGCCAGATCAAGCAGAGTATCTTCGATGCTTTCATCCTTGACCTGTGCCGGCCTTTTGCGAAGGGATTTCAGGCGATTCAGCTTATCTTCGAGCCGGATGCACGGCGCTGCAAGGCCGTATTCCTCAAACGACTTTGCAAACGAATCACCATAGTCGGCATTCTTACGCTCATATAAAGCGTTGAGACTTTGGCAGATATCCGCGTGCATCTGCACTTTGGAAGTGCCGACCATTCCCACATCAATCCCACTTTTTGCAGCGAGTCTCGACACCCTTTCACAGGCTGTTCTCATTTCTTCCATCGACATCACGCTGCATCACTCTTTCTTCGGCGGATTGCCGCAAGTCATTTTCCCTTCAGGGCACGGACCACGGAAGCAAGCCGGGCCAGCATCTTTGAACAGCTCCGGCGCGACGATCTTGCACTGCTCCAGCATGAGCCACGCCATCTGGCGGATCTCCCATTGCGCGCGGTTACAGCACCGCAGTTCAAAGAAGTGCATCAACTCTCGCGCGTTCATAGTGACCATCAGGGAAGTCGCCGTCGCATTGGGCAGCACAAACCGAGCATCCTCATTGGCCTCGCCCTGCGTATGACCAGCTGCAAGCAGTTCATCCTGCCAATTCTTGTACCATCCATGAATCATGCCCATCTGATACATGAATTCCGATTCCGCGCTGGGACGAAGCGACTTGATATTGGGCGGCACGACATATGCGCATTTCGACGACATGTCGATATATCGCTGGCTCTGCACCGAGAAGGATGCAATGCGATGACGCGTCAGCTGCGCCAGCAGCGCTCGGGAGACACCCTCCACCAGGAAGGTGAATGCGGAATGCTCCATCACAGAGAGATGTCCGTTGCCTCGGGCAATCGCAAGAGATTTCTGCGGGTTGCTGCTGTTGCAGCACAGCGCGGCTGCTTCGCCGCAAATCCCATCCACATCGCTGTAGCAGCGTTTGAGCGTAACCACCATCATTTCTTATCCACCGCCTTTTCAACATACTTGATTTCTACATCCGGGACAGGCTCGCCGCCGTAGGGATACGGCTTGTCATAGCAGACACCCCAGCCGCCTTTCGGGTTTTCATGCCATGCGCGCTTATAGCGCAGTGCATGATAGATGTTCCATGCGCGATGGTGCTTGGCATCTTTCTGAGCGTGAGGGTATCCGTTGATGTTCCTGCCGAAGATCACACATGCCACGGTGCGCAGCAGATCATTGGCGATATCACGGCGCTGACAATACTGATCGACGTCCTTTACATCGAGCATCAGCTCAGAAATCCGCTCAAACTGGCCGATCTTGAGGCGTGCATACAGTTCACAAGCTTCTCCGACCATCCGGGCCTGATCGTCTGTGAGCGTAACCACATAGCGAATTTCCTTCTGTGCGGCTTCCTTCGCTTTCATCGCTTATCAGCCTCCCTGTCCATGTACATCCGGGATCCGGTTGCATCGATCTGACCGTTGTACTTTCCGCGATACAGCTTTTCAACCGCAGATGTCTTGAAAAATACCAGCTGCGCCACAGGGTATCCCGCTCTGAGAATGATCGGATTGGGCGATTCGTTCACCAGCTCAAGCGTGATATGCCCATGGAAGCCGGGATCAACAAAGCCAGCATTCTGGACCGTCAGGCCGATCCTTCCGATAGAGGAACGGCCCTGAACAAATGCAGACAGATCATGCGGCATATTGACGCATTCCTCCGTTGTCGCCAGAAGAAATTCTCCCGGGCTGATCACGATCTCGCGTGCCTTGATCTTTTCATAGTCCAGACAATCACCCAACACGACCGGGTAGTCCATCTTATCCGGAGACAGCCAAGTGTCACCCAGTTTCAGGTTGACGCTTGCCGGATTGATCTGATCCGGCTCGATTCCCTGCACAAGCAGGTCATTTGTAATTCGGCTTCGTAATTCCTTATCACCGAGAATCATCTGTTTATTTCTCCCTTCTGATAGTCCGAAAATGATGGAACAGACCAAAAGATCATCGGACTATTCACATATCGCTGCAGTTTTCTTGTCTGTATCGGTGCTGTCTCTTTTCTGTAGATCATGACATAGGGCTGGATATTCAGATCCTTTAAGAACATCACACGTTCAATATCCTGCGCGTGTGTGCTTCCGAAATTTGTGAGCACATATGCGCTTACCGTCTGACGCCTAACACCACGCAAATGCTGCACCACTCGTTCAAAGTGCTTTCTCAAATCCTGATTCGGATCATCCCATGCGAAGTGAATCGTTGACCATCGAATGCCATCATTCAGAACATCAATCTTCTCTTTGGTCATCAGACGCACATCAAGTCCCTGTGTAAAATCAACATAAGCTTTGCTGTCCGCAAGCGCTTTGGAGTGCATTTGCCAATCAGCACTTGCCGTCAGATTCGGATCAAGAAGTTTGATGTACTTCTGTCCACACCAGAAATCTTGAAGGTGGGCAACCGTTCGCACTTGCTTGCCTTGCATTGCTGCCACATGACAGAACGGGCATCCCCTCGGGCATCCCCTCGGGCATCCCTTTGTCAAATAGCCGTACGCTGTTTCCGAACCGCAATACGATTCGTATATGCTATAATCCGGCCGCATACTTTCCACTTCTTCAGGCAAATCAGGGTCACGTGCTTTACAGTAACATTCCCGACCATTTCGGATGCTGATTGCATATCCGCTTCCACCTTTGACAATCCTATCGGCATGAATTGCGAAAGGATAATCTTTCGTGTATTCGTCGCCAAAGACACGGGACATATATACGACGTCCATCCTCCCGGATAACAGCGGCGAATACCATTCGACATGATCACCTTTCGCTTTATGCCAGGCAGATAACTTCATAAGCGCCAAATTAGGAAACGTTACCTTGCCTCGCGATTCAGCGTCTACATCAATCAAACCGATTCTCATGTTTCCTCTCAATTGCGCTTCCGAATCTCATCACGCACCAGCCTGCGCTGATGAGCAAACTGCAAACACCGGTTCAGATGGGTAGCGGATCTGCTGGGCGCCGCCATCACAAAAAGCTGATAGCTCTCGTTTTCTTTGTCCTTCAGCTTTTCTTCTGCCTTTTTCAGTTCTTCCAAACTGAGCTTGGCATAGATCGCTTGGGGATTCATGGAGCTTCCACCCACTTCCGGCCTTCGATGTGCTCAATATTGAATTCGATCACCCAGACCCATGGATTGGCACCCCAGCCATACCGTTCGATTTCGATGGGGTTGATGGTTTCATCCCAGACCTTTTCCATCTCAGCCGTCAGTGCATTGTGGTATTTATCGTCGTTCACATACAAGATCGGGTCTTGTGGGGCCTTTATCCCCTCTCTTTCGATGTCGATGCACCATCCGTTTCCGCAATCCTGCAGCCGCTCAACCCGCACATCCTTCACGCGAAGGAAAATGCGAGCTGCTGTCCGCGGCATATGAATTGATGGCTTCCAAACAACATCATCAATCCCAACATCATGTCGGACAGCCCATTCTTTATGGATGATGCGATCATCCCCAGTGCATTGTTCAATGTAGGGAACGCTCCTGCCATCCGGCTCCTCGCCGTATTCAACCCTGCCTTTGCACCATGTCTCCCGCACCCACAATACGTCACCGACAGCTCACGGTGCTTTCATGCGATAACCATGCCCATCATCCCAACCAAGCCAACCTACGTTGTTCCAACGTGGATTTGTCGGCTGCGGCTTAATGACCCGCCGCGTCTGCGTCTTCCGACCATCGAGGATCGCGCGGACCATCTCTGTATTGAACAGAATCGGCAGCTTTCTCATTGCGCCCCTCCGATTTCTTCCTTTATGACAGATTCCTTGATCCACTCAAGAGGAATCCTGCCCTTGTACGCGCGCCAGTTCTCGGATCCTGCCCAGCCATCAAAGAGAAGCGCGGAGCCGGGAAACTCTTTTTCAAGCCGATCGCGGTCATACAGATTGGGGATGGCCTCATCCGGCAGCTCAATCGTCAGGCGATACGCCGTGCGATCATAGTCAATTGCATTCTGCGTTGCCCAGCTCTGAACATTCGGATTGCCGCACAGCGTCAGCCATGTCCATCCCTGCATCATCAGAAAGCCGCGGCCCATGGGAATGCTCAAAGCGCCGCGCGTTAAGCCTTCGCGCAGGATTCGCCGAACATGACGCCTGGCACAGAAATGATAAATCGTCATGCTTGTACCTCCATCAGCTCCGGATTGTCGTGGATGTTGCCGATGACTTCGAGCTGATTGTGATGATTCCAGAACGCATAGTTGTCGATCTTGCGGTTTGCATTCGGGATATCGGGCGCATTGTCATTGATCGGCCGTAATGTAAAACCGCTTTCAAGCGCAGTAACAATCAGCACAGAGCCATAGCCATAAGCTCCAATTCCGGCGTATACATAATTGCTTACCAAGTAAGTATTTTTGCTCATCCAGCGGACGATATCGCCTTCATAAATCCGCTTGCCGTTTCTATCCTCGAGGCCGGTGTACTGGCCGACCGTCTCGGGATCAACCATATACATCAGACACTCTTCAAAGCTGGTGATATTTCCCGTATCTCCTTCGTGAAGCGTGGTGCATTTATCATTCATATCGGGCATGTACATGGCGTGAATTCCATCATCAAGAAACTGGATAATCGTACCTCCGGTAACCCATCCCCCATTATCGAGGCGCTTGCCCCTGAAAAGAATCTCCCGCATCGTCAGTCCTCCTTCGCGTCCATCCGTGCTCCGCACTTCGGACAGAAATTGCTTTCTAGCCCGATGATCACGGTTCTGCAATTTGAGCACTCAATTTTCGGAATATCCTTGTGTGATTCACGCAGATCAATCCACCTCGCATGCACCACCAGTGCAGCGTCGAGGGCTGCAATCCTGTTGATTGCATCTTCCGGCGTATGGCCATCCCACACCGGCGCTCGCTCAAGCTCGCGGCAGATGAACATGTCCCAATACGGATCAATGTTATAGTGATAGCTGGCCTGTCCCTGCGGCGTTTTGATGCCGACAATAAACATGCCGTCAAACATCGTACCGTCGCTATGCTGCTTCGACTTCCAGCACAGAGACGGATAATTGCGAACGATCACGGAAAACAGCTTTGCGCGATGATCGTACAGCTCATTGAACGTGTGATAGCCGTCGCTGGTGTTGCCGTCGATCTGGACTACCGGTGCATGATTGACTCTTGTAATGGCCATTTGCACACCAAAACCTTCAGAACTGATAACGCTATCACTCAACTGCTCCGACTTGAGCAGTCGATGCAAGACTTCAAGCAGTTCGCTTTTACTGATCAAATCATTATTCATGCGCTCTAACCTCCCGCAGCTTCGGCACAATCACCTCTCGGCATATTTCTGCGAATCGCTTTTGCCATGGGCTGTAATCTTCTTCGATGCACGTATACCACTCATCCGGCAAGTAGGTCATCTCATGATCGGCCGCCACAGCAAAAGCTGCCGCCCACGCTCTGCGGTCATCTCCGTGCTCTCCTGCAGTTTCCAGTGCATATTCCAGATTGTCTTCATCTTCGCCGTCCGTATCTTCTTGGATCATGACACGCAGATTTTCAACCGTTTTCTCATGGTCAAAACGTTTCTCAACGTGCCGTTCTCCGATACACTTGCGAAGAAGCCATTCATCGTCATACAGCCAGCGACAACAGAACTCTACAAAAGTTTCGGCCTTTCCCCCTGTATGCGAACCCCAACGATAAGCGTAAAACCCGATGTCACTGTCGCAGGTCATCTGCCAGTCCTTTGTATCGAGGTACATGTTCAGCCACAGGCAATCCGGTCCGCCTGTCATGCGGATAACTACCATGTCACCGTATCTCTCCACGATAGCCTTGCGTTTGCTCTTGTCAATCATCTCTCGCACTTCCTTCTCGCAAATCTCGGGCAGTACCAATCAGCAGAGCTGGCACAGAATGGGCACGGTTTCAACTCTGACATGGATTGCTCCCCTTTTCTTTGAGCCACTCATCGAATTCTCTGCGGCAATCGTCACAGATTACCAGATGAACATCATCCCAACTGTACGACGATCTTCTAAACAGCAAAATATTCGGGCTTTTTTTCAGATACGTACGCTTTATCTCATTTACGCGCTTTACTTCCGGCACTACAGTACCGCAGCGGTCGCATAATGTCTGCGTCATTTATACCCCATCCCTTCATACTCGACCCAGATATACTTCTTCACCTTGCCGCACTTCGTGCAGCGCTTATAAAGCTGCTCACCGGAAATGCAGGAGAATCCATACGGATTGACCTTCCGGCAGACTTCCCATTCATGGCGGCAGAACAGCCGCTTAATCCATTTCAGCATGACACACCTCACAACCAGCTTTCTACGACGCAAGGATCGTCTTCCGGGCTTCTCGGAAAACAAAGAAGCTGATTCGTCGGGATATGTGCGCGCATGGCTTCCAGCGTATCGGCAACGGTGCAATACTTGGTCGCCATCGTCTTGCCTGGCTCAACCACAAAGATGCGAGCAATATACTTGCCCGGGCAATCCTTCGGACTAAAAAACACAGTAATGATCGGCGTATAGCCTTTGCTGCGCAACGCTTCGTATTGCTCTTTCAAAAACACGTTCACACCTCCAACCACGCTGCCGAAGCACGTTCTTCGTCGGTCGGCATAGAAATCCATGCTCGCCATGTTTTTCCGTAATCCGTCCACATGAACTTATACCTGTAACCGTTGCAATGCGTGATCCGATATCCTCTTCCGCTCTTGATACCGACATTAGGGGTTATCGGATTCTCAATGTCCGGATTTGCGTGGTAATGTTCAATATAGATACAATGGCTTCCGGTTTCACAAAGGGCTTTCAGTTCTTCCAGCGTCAGCGGCTTCTGCATCGGCTTTCCAACCCACCTGTACAGATCTTCGCGAATCTGTTCATTCTCCGTTGCTGTAGCATACGCCCGAAGCGCAGAAACAGCAGCTGGATCTCTCTCCGGACGAAGAATGAAGCAGTTATCAACGGGCGTTCCATCGGCTTTCGTTACACGATATTTGCCGTAAAGCCCTTTTTCATCCATCTTTACGCCTCCTGTCCAATCAGGTCAAAGAGCGTGGGCGCCGCCGCTTGTGCATCAGCCGCCTGCATGTATCCGACGCCATCGCGGAAGTAATCAACGTTCAGCTCCGTACCAAGGCCTCGACGGCCCATATCCACGGCGACCTTCGGAACGGTGAACAGTCCGGCGAAAGGATCAAAGACCGTATCGCCCTCGTTGGAGTAGCGCCGGATCAGGCGCTCCACGATATCCAGCTGCAAGGGACAGACGTGCATCTGCGCGCGGCGCTGGCTCTGCGTGGTATTGAGCGTGCGCATGCGGTTGATGTCGTCCCATACCTGATCAGTCCAGCTTCCCGGGCCGACCACCATGAACGTCGCCGGCAGTCTGCCGTCGCTGTCGAGCTTGAGCGCCAGCTTGACGTGATCCTCATAGCTGTACACCGTATCGCGGCTGAACTGGCGGTACAGCGCTTGCAGCTTGTCCACCGGCGCACTTGCCAGCTCTGCTTTGCCCACCAGCCTATCACCGCTGGAGCGCCAGTATCCGTGCGCGTCGATCTGCCATTGAGCGCGGGTGTATTCCTCTTTGCTCTTGGAGACCGGGACATCCGCATAAGCCCTGCTGGTATCCGTGGGCAGCTTACGGAAGAGCAGGATGTATTCCGGGCATCCGACGCCCATCTTCGTGCCGTCCTTGCATTGCTCTGTCCATCCAAGGCGGTACGTCTGGTTGTTCTCCCGCACAACGTCGGTCACGACCGTAATCATGCCGAAATACTGGAAGCCGTGACGCATGTAGTGCTGAATGCACATTGCATGGAACGGCTCCATTGTGGGCATGCCGGTTCCCGTGGCATTGCCGAACAGAACACGATCCTTGACATGACAGGCAAATACTCTGCCCGGGCGAAGGATCCTGAGCAGATTCGGGCTGAGATAGTCCATCTGCTCGAAGAACTTCGCCGTGTCCTCGTTGTGACCGAAGTCGTTGTAGCTCGGTGTATATTCGTAATGGTTAGAAAACGGGATGCTGGTCACGATCAGGTCAACGCTGTTGTCCTGCATCCGGCTCGTTTCCTCTACGCAGTCCGCACGGATCGCCTTGTAGCGCTCTCCGCAGACTTCCAATCTCTCAACGCCCATACTGCGCTGCATCCTTTCTGCGATCATATCGCTGTGCAGACCGTACCGCTTGACGATGGCAACCATCTGACGCTGGAGCTCGTCATGCTGCGCCCACTTTTTGAGCAAGGCTTCCTTGATCTGTGCTTCACTTTCGGTGTAGATGATATCGATGATCACCTGCTCCGTCTGCAGGAAGCGGTAAATGCGATGGATCGCCTGAATGAAATCATTGAATTTATAGTCGATTCCCAGGAAGATGGCCCGATGGCAATGCCGCTGGAAGTTGCATCCCTGACCGGAAATCTCTTTCTTCGTCGCCAGCAGCCGGATGCGGCCGTCGGAAAAGTCAATCACATTGCGCTCGCGCACATCGAAATCCTGCGTGCCGTAGACCTCCACCGCTTCGGGGATGGCCTTTTTGATCGCATGGCGTTCGCTTTCGAGGTCATGCCAGAGGATGAAATGATCCTGCGGCGCAGATTCCACAATCTCGGCCATTCTGGCCACGCGGCTGTCGAGGCTCTCCCGCTTTTCTCTCGCTTCATCCTGAAGGGAGAGGCTTGCATCGCGGATGAGCTTGACCTGACCATGCTTGTCCGTACCAGCTTGGGAGTGGTCAACAGCAATCTCATGCCAGCGGATATCCAGCGGCGGAAGGTCGTACCCATCATCGCTGTATCCAAGGTCGCTGGGCTTGCTCAAAAGCAGTGCCCAGCTCGCTACCCATAGCCAGAACTCCTGTTCCTTGTGAGGATAAAGAGTCAAGTTATTCGCCTTGGTGCTGTCCCGCTGGAAAAAGCGCGTCAGCGCCTGTCCGGTGTCCATGACTTCAAGGAATCCTGCGTAATGAATCAGCTCTTTGAACCTGTTCGGGCTGGGTGTCGCCGTGCAGACCAGCTTATACTGGACACCGCGAAACTTATCAAGGAAGGTCTGATAGGTCTTGCTGCCAAAGCTGCGCAGCACGCTGGCCTCGTCCAGACACACAGCAGTAAACTTCTGCGGATCAATGTCCCCGTCGCGCACACGCTCATAATTGGTCATGACGATCTCGCCATCTGCCGCCTTGGATTCCTCCATCGTGCGCACATAGGCCGGCGCAGGATAGCCAAGGATCTGCACGGCATCCCGCGCGAATTCCTGCTTGACGCCAAGAGGGAGAACGATCAAAGCCTGCGCTTTCGTGTTACCCCCCCTGCGCGCATGAACAACGACCTGATGACAGAACTCGATTTCCTGCACGGTCTTGCCCATGCCGAATGATTCAAACAGGGCGCGCCTGCCGCCGCGCAGCGCCCATGCAACCGCGTCAGCCTGATGCGGCTTGAGCGCGCTGTTCAGCTGATCCGGCGTAACATCGAACCCACTGTCCGGCGCGACTACGACCTTGTTTTTGAGAAATTCTGTGTATTTCATAGTTACTCCAAAACCTGCAGCATGCTCATCTGCTGCGGTTCTTCTTTTAGATTTGCTCTCTGTTTTTCCAGCCGCTCAATCGCTCTCTTTGACCGATACGGATACAGAAAGCAATCTTTGACAAGGCAATTCTCCACTTCCTTGCGGCTGTACCCGGAGCAATCCATGCACCTTTTATGAATTGCTCCGAGCAATTCTTCACGCGTAACCATGCGTCATGCTGCCGCGGCAACAGATTCTCCGAAGCGGAACAGCCGGATACGGTTTTCGATCTTCTTGATCGTTCGACTGATTTGCGGCTGAGATAATCCAACCGCATCCGCAATCTCGATCTGTGTCTTCCCGTCGAGCAGCAGGAAGACGATCTTTGATTCTTTGTCCGGAAGAGCATGTTTGATGAAGTCCATCAGACTGTGATAGGCGAATTCAGATTCGACAGTTTCACGTGCTGCAATCGTATGCCCGACCAGCAAATCCTCATCGCGATCGTGGCTTAGTCTCTCTTCGAGCCTCACCGCATTTTCATACGCACGATGCTTCCCGGTCGTCCATTTGCGCATATGCGCATAAACCGCATTGATGATGCACGGAACGGCAAACGTTGCAAACTGAACACCGTAAGCGGGATCATAGAGCTTCACCGCTCGGCAAAGACCGATTGCCCCCTCCTGAAAAACGTCGTCCCAGTCATCCGGACTGACGTACCGGATTCTCTCATTCATGGTGTATGTGACAAGCGGAAGATTATCTTCCACCATCCTGCGCTGCTCCGACGTCAGCCTCTGCATGTCGTTCACTCCTGTCCTTTGTGCTTTCAAGGTGTCTGATTCTTTGCTTCTGGCACTGCACGGTCGTGCGCAGTTTCCGATTCTCTTCGAGCACTCTGCTCATGCTGCCGAGGTGACTGATCGCCGCAGATGCGGTTTTTCTGATAAACTCTGCATTGATCGAAATCTCATGATCGGACATATCCTCGATGGAGCTCAGCGCCCTCATGGCTTCATAGCGCTTCATGTGCGATCCCCCCACGGGTACTGCCGGATAAAATCATCACCCATGATCTCTCTGAGAGATTCCTTCATGAAGATCGGCACGCCGCATTCTGCCGCTGTCTTTTTAAGCTCCATAATCCATGACTTCTTCGGGATGACCTTTTCTTTGCGATTGCCTGTTTCTGCGCCGACGATAATCCATCCGCAGCGCTTCACAGCAGCAATACTGTCATCCAGAAGATCGGTGAACGGCTCAAGGATCGGCTCAATGCTCACGAACGTATTTGCCCCGGTACACCAGAAGAATTTATAGTCCATCGTCGGAGTCGAAGAGCCGTACCAGAAGTTTTCTTCCATTGGAAGAAGTCCCTGTTTTGCAAGATTGATGTATCGGTCAGGATTCTTGGTCAGGAAGAGATAGCGGTGCTGCGGCGCAGCTTTGCAGGCCTCGAAGACCTTCTGAATCCACTCATACGGCACCCAGTCGCCAAACAGATCAGCCATGGAGCATACGAAGATCGTACGCGGCGTCGTCCATTTTGCAGGTTCACCGAGTCTGTATTGATGGAATGTAGGCATAAATCTATACGGATATGGAGCAACATGCACATTTCCAGATTTGTCGATTTTCGAGAGTTGATGCGTAAGCATAGCAACCTTTGTTCCATCGATCTTCTCGCAAATAAAAGTGGATTCTCCAACTGGATCAATGTTGTAACCACCAAATCGATTTGCAATTCCTCTGGCATAGCAGTATTCACACCCATGCAAGCAGCCGGATACGGGATTCCACGAAGAATCAGCCCAGTCGATCTTGGTCTTTTTCATGCAATCATCCTTTCGCACAGCTCCGGCAGATTGGCCCTCACAAGCGCCGTAGGGATCGGCGGACAGACTGCATTGCCGCAGCGTGCCACCTGCTCGGCTTTGGGATATTCCTTGCCGTCTGCATCCACATCAATGATGTAGTCAGGCGGGAATCCCTGGGCATCGAACAGTTCCCGCGGCGTAAGCATGCGGAGGCCAATGTCCACGATCTGATAATCCTGACCGTGAATAGTGACCAGCCCCATCCGATCTTTTGCCGTTACCGTCGGCGCCGGCCGATCACAGGATGCAGAATTATCGCCGTTTCCGTAATACTTGATGAGGAATGCTTTGACTTCGCCAAAGTGTCCATTCCCAGCTGTGACAGTATTCAGCGGCTGCTGGACGGATTGCCCATCGCAGTGGTTGTTGAACTGCGTGACATACGCCGCGCAGACCGCATTGTGGTCAATAGCGGTTACCGTGTGCAGAGGGTCTTCCGCGCTGCTTCCGGTCACGCCGCCGTAATACTTGGAAATAAAAGTGGATACCAGCCCATATCGGTTGGAAGCATCCACAGTCCGAATCGGTTCTTCGATATGCTGGCCACGTACATTGTCGCTGCCCATCTCATCGTGATACTGAATCAGGCTAGGCGCGATCATCATGTGATGTCCGCCTGTCGTAATCGTACCGATGGGATCACGCGCATCGCTGCCGGCTGCATTCTCGTTATTGCACATCATGCACGGAACAAGGATCGGTTCACAAACACAATGCTCAGCTTTGGTCACGATTGTACGAAGCGGTTCCTCAACACTATGCTGTCTTCCATCACCGCCAAATTTGGTTTGTGCAATCGAGACAACTACAGGCGTTGCAAGCATGTGATGCCCTCCCGTAGTGATTGTCCGAATTGGTTCTCGCACATCATTTCCGTATGAGCCATTGTTGTTTCTGATTTCAACAGGTGCAATCGTGGTCTGAATTACACCCGTCCCATGCTTGGCTGTGATGGTGTCCAGCGGATCTTCGACCGCCTGTCCTCTGAAGGTGTCGCCACCATGATTGACCTGCACGATGAATGGTCGCGGATTGTTGATGACAAACTTCATCACGCCGCGCGCGATCCTGCGCATAGTCTTTTCGCTCAGCGGACGAACGGCGCGGATGCCGTACTGCTCGAAAATTTCTTCGCTGGATGCAAAGATGCTGGGACACGGAAGATTGAAATCCAGCACATCAGCAACCGGAACCCACGGCTGTTTGAGACCCGCGATGACTTCCAGTGTTCCCGGCTCTGCATGTGTCGGTTCCGGCCATACAATGGGCTTTCCATCACAGCGAGCGACCAGGAAGAAGCGTTTTCGAATCGTAGGCGCACCGTAGTCACAGGCGCGGAGCAGGCGATAATCCACGAAATATCCGCAGTTTTCAAGCGCCTGCACAAACTCCCGGAACGTTTCACCTTTCCTGTCTGGATCTGGACGGTTATCCTTTGTCAGCGGTCCCCAGTCCATGAATTCTTCGACATTCTCGAGCATGATCACGCGCGGATGTACCGCCTGCGCCCATTTCACAGCCACCCAGGCAAGACCTCGGATATTCTTATCCACCGGCTTGCCGCCCTTAGCCTTGGAATGGTGCTTGCAGTCCGGGCTGAACCAAGCCAACGCAACCGGTCTGCCCTCGCACGCTTCTACAGGATCAACAGCCCATACATCTTCGATATAATGCTTGGTCGTCGGGTGATTAGCCCGGTGCATGGCAATCGCAGCTGGATCATGATTGATGGCAATATCTACGCTGCGGCCGATGGCGATCTCAATGCCAGTAGACGCCCCGCCGCCGCCGGCGAAGTTGTCCACCACGATTTCTGTGTTTTTCATTGACGGTTCGCCTTTCATTTGCTATGATGACGGTGTGATTTTAGATCATGGCCCTGTCCGCGGTGGGAGAAGCGGGCAGGGCGCTTTTTGTTTATGCGATGATGGAGAGCTTTCCGTCATTGATCAGCTGCTCAAGCCCCTTCGCAAGATAGTCGTGGATACTGCGCACGGCTTTCGTCTTCCACTGATCGCCGTCCGCATCATACAGCGCAACCTTCGGTTCGGCATGATCAGCCGCGTTCTTGATTCGCAGGACGAACATGCTCTGCGGCTGCTTGATATCCGGGAAGGTGCGAATCGGAGACAGCTTGACCGGATTCTCGATCTTGACGCTGCTCTTGCGCGCGATGCCGCTCTTGACGATCACATTCTGGCTCATGCCGTCATCTGCAATCGTCGTCGCATCTTCAACGGTCAGATTGCCGACCACCGAGCCGACCTTCTTGGCGTTTTCATCCTGAACAAACAGGCTCATCAGCTTGACCATGAACTCTTCACGATCGTACTGCACATCGAAGATGTAAGGCTTGTTCGTACAGACGCAGGTCGCAAGCATCGTGCGGACGGAATTGTCCGTACCATACGTCTTCGTGTACAGATGCACCGTCCTCGGATCGGCAACATGCACGATGAGACGGGGGAACTGGGAGAGCAGATCATCCGGATCGTCGTTGATATAGTCGATCAGACCCTGAAGCGTGAACACTCTATACGTCGGCGCTTCTTCCTTTTCCACGGGCTTGATCCGCACCAGATCTCCGGTGTTGACGTAGGTATGGCCATTGATCTCAACAGCAGTAAAGTCATTCGACTGCTTGCCAAGGTTGTGCATGAATTCCAGCGCATCCTTGGAATACGCGTCCTTTACATGCGAAGACTGATGTGTCACCATGTTCTGGACCGGTGCATTCTTCTGTTCATCCATATTGCATTGCTCCTTTCTTACTTAAAGGACAGCACATTCGGCTGTTCCTCTGCTTCTTCCGGCGGCGTGCCAAGCGGCACAGAAACCGGCTGCGGCGTAATCTCGCCGTTCATGTTGACCTGACCCGGCACCTGATCGAGCTTCTGCGTCGCATGGACTGTACCAAGATCGTCCATGTCGAAGAAGACGGTTTGCTTCACCGGGACAGGCGGTGCGAGATTCTTCTTGATGTCGAAAGACATCTCGCCGCCATCGCGCGCGCTGTTGGGCTTCACGGTGAGCACCATCGTGATCCTGCGCGCTTTTGTCGGGTCTGTGTTCGGGTCAAGAACATTCTGAGCGAGCTCGTTCAGCGCATCCTGCCAACGTTCGTTGACAGCGCCGCCCATCAGGGAATTGAGGTCGCCCATACCTGAGAATGTCTGAGCCATGGTTTATCCTCCTGCTGTGTTTTGTCGTGTGTCGAACGGAACGAAGGTCATGTACGCGCCATCAAACGCGACGGGGACGATACCCTTCTTTCCGTTTCTGTTCTTAGCCACCGCGATGAGCATGAACGTCCAGCCTTTGGCCTGACAGGTATCATGCAGAGGACGCCACTTGTCGGAGAGTGATTCTTTGCTTGCAGGGTGCAGAATCATAAACTGATTGGCATCCTGCTCGATGGATCCTGATTCACGACTCTCCGAGATCTTGGGCATTCTGCCGCCCTCGCCTGTACCGGCTTCGCTCTGGCGGTTCATCTGTGTCATGGCGATGACAGGGATTTTGAGCTCCATTGCCAACTGCTTGAGCTGTCTGGAAATCTGACCGACTTCCTCTGTGCGGTTTGAAGTCTTCTGGCCACTGCTCATCAGCTGCAGATAGTCGATAACGATCAAGTCAAGCCCTTTATCCCTGCGCTGACGCAATGCGATGGTCCTGATCTGCGCCGGCGTGGTTGCCTTTGTCGTGATAGACAAGCGCATGCTGTAGATGCTTCCGTAGGCTTCAATCGCTCTCTCAATCTGGTCTCCCGAGAAGCGCCGAGCTTCGATTGTGTCTACCGGGACATGGGCGTATCTCGCCAGCACACGGCTGTAGATTTCGCTCTCATCCATCTCCATGGATACGATGAGCACATTCTTTCCGGCTGCTGCAGCATTCTCTGCGATGTAAAGTCCCAGAGCCGATTTGCCTACAGACGGCCGTGCACCGATGACGCACAGCTTGCTGCCGCGGATACCGCCGCCAAGCAGATCATCCAACGTGCAGATGCCGGTTTTGATGCTGTCATCTGTCTTTTCTTCTTCAAACATCCACATATGCATATCTAGGCATACCTTCTCGATCGGCGTCACTTCCTGAACAGGGCCCGATTTCTGCAACTCATCGATCTCATTGCGGATCTGGTCTGCTGCTTTTGTCGGGTCAATCGAAGCATCACTCGCCAGCTTTTGCAGATTCTGCGCTGTTTTACTGAGCGCACGCCGCATGCTGGCTGCCCGGATGTTCTCGACGTAATGCGGAACCTCAAACGACACGCCGGATTGCATCAGGTCGATAAGAATCGACGTGTCCATATCTGGCAGCGCATCAGCCACAGAAACCAGATCACACGGCTTCCCCTGAGAATCCAAAAGCGCCATGGTGCTGTATACCGTGCTGCATACCAGATCGCGGAAATCACTCTGCTGCAGATCGACATCCCGGAAAGAAACCGCATCGGTTAGAATCGCACCGATGACCGCTCGCTCGCTGGAAATGGCCTCATAGACCGATTTCTTCTGCTCGTCGCTCATCCGTACACCTCAAGGCCGTCGTAGTACTCTTTCCCGCCCTTCTGCTCAAAAGCAGGTTCAGCAGCACGGGGAGCACCCCGGGACGAGTTGCCGCCTGTCATGCGCGCCAGAACGCTGCGGTAGAAATTGACGGATAGCCGTTCACGACTGTTTGAGTTACAGGCCTGACGAAGAGCTTGATCCAGCACATCCTCTCCATGTTTGTCCAGATCTTCCAGAACAGCATCCAGCGTTGACGGATAATCAGGCAGACGATACTGCTCAATGATCTTCATTGCCAGCTTGTTCTTCCGGATCTGTTCATGAAGGTCGACGTGGCGTTCCTCTTGTTCAGACGTTGATCCTTTCCCCTCTACTTCTACCTTCAATTCAGTATCAGTTTCAGTTTCTATTCCTTCCGTCTGCATGCGTTCGGATGCACCTGCATCCTCTTGCATGGGATGGACGCCCTGTTCCTCCGTCTGCATGCGTTCGGATGCACCTTTTCCCCATCTCGCATTGGCAGCTTCCCGAGTCTTTTTCTTCTTTTCAGCGTACTTTGCAAGGGACTTCTTCACGCCACTAATCATCATGGCATAGGCCATGGACGCCACAGGGCTGAGTGATCCAACGGCAGGCTCTGTGCCAGACTGCGCATATTGCCCCAACGCTGCCACAACTGCAAACGCATCTTCCGCGCTGATCTGCTTGCTGGCGACCTGCTCATTGAGCGCATTGAGCGCATCAAAGTAGATCACAAACCCCTGCTGCTTATCGGAACTCATTTTGATTCACCCCCTTGCCTTTGGAATTGCTTGGATGCGGCAAATCTCGCCGCTGGTAGGGGTATCGGGACTTGAACCCGAACCCTGGCTGGTATAAATCCGCTGCGTATGCCATTTCCGCCATACCCCCCGGATGGAGCTGTCGGCGGGACTCGAACCCGCAACCTGATGCTTACAAAGCAACTGCTCTGCCTATTGAGCTACGACAGCAAAAGAACAAAGATGGAGTGAGTGACGGGATTCGAACCCGCGTTCCCAGCTTGGAAGGCTGGTGCTCTAACCGCTGAACTACACCCACACTGAAACTCCCTAGACCTCCTTGACCGTATGCTGAACACGAAGAAATCTGGCAAAGAACTCAAGACATCCGGAGGAGGTCGGGCCACTTGGAGAAAGGAAAAACGAAACAACAAGCCGCCATGCGCTTATAGCGCGAAGGGAGTTACGAAGGATCAATGGCACGTCCTTCGATGGTGGAACGGGATGGACTCGAACCATCGCCCCGACATAATGTCGCTCTACCTACTGAGCTACCGTTCCATAGCCACGATGCCACCCCGGGAACGAGATTATCGCCCTTTGGAATGGCTTTAGCGTTGATCTTCGCTCCGCTGTCGTGTCAGCGTTTCGCCTGCCGGGTCTTACACCCGGAGTTGGAGCAGCGTTCCGGAGTTGAACCGGAAAGCGGGAGGCACCCATGGTCAGTCTCCCATCCATCGCTGCATAAACGGTGCAGGACGTCTGGATTCGAACCAGAACAAATGACGAATCCCTTTTTCGCTGGCTAGGCTGAAAGCTCTTCGCCATCTTATCGCCAATGTGACGCAGGGAACAGATCTCCCCGCCGCTCTGCCGCTTGAGCTACGTCCTGCATATAGGCCTCCTTAACCCCTAGCCCTGGGGAGGAAGCCGGCGCATCCCAGAGACTAAGCTGGGAGAGCGCTCGTGCTTATAGCACTGAGGAGTGAATTCCTTATGCCCCAGATCACAGCTGGGTGGTGGAAGACGCCAGATTCGAACTGGCTGTTCAGGTTAAGGTGCTACGCGATAACAGATCTATCTATAAGGAGTGTGAAACGGCTTCTCGGGATTCCCAATCAGAGGCAACATGGCTGTTTGCACCTGAACTGATCCTGCATCGTCTTCCATGGAAAGGGGCTTTCGCCCCTTGTGACCATTTTCGTGAGGTCACGAAAATGGTTATTTCTGCTTCTCACCCTTCTGCTCGGTCTTTCCTCCGGCGATCTGCGCAGGCTTCTCCGGCATAAAGGAATCAATCATCTTGACCACCTCATCGAAGCGCGCCGCCGGCACATCAGCAAACTTGGCGATCTTCATGCGCTTGAGCGCGTCGCTGATCTCGCCCTGACGGCCAGTCTTTGCCGCGGCTTCCATAAGCTGAGTGATCTGCTCTTTGGAAATCAGCTGATTCTTGTCATTGCCAGCAAGGTGCGGGAAGATATCGCCCAGCGAGATCGCGCCATCGTCAAGGCCGTTTTTCAGCTCCTTGAGCTTGAGCATCTCATCTGCGGACCAGTCTTCCATCCTCGTGTTGAGATACGTTTCAAGGTCAACCTGCGCAACGCCCAGCTTTTCATAGATGCGCAGCATCTTGGCAACCAGTGCCGCACGCTGCTTCTCATCCTTCATCATCTCATTCAAGCCGGAGGATGCCGTCTGACGACAAGCATTAACCGCTGCGGCCGTGACGTCTCCCGGGATCACCTGAAGGATACAGGCTCTCAAACGACGGGCGCCCATGTTGGCCTCCAGCTCGTAGATGTCGCGATCATCGGTCAGCTTATATCCACCCGTGCGCGTGGATCGGAAGTGCTTAACCTCAAACTGTCGGGAAACATACAGGTTCGTCTGCAAATCCCACGCGAAAGCACGCACAAGGCTGAATCCAACGCCGCGCTTGTCAACGCCGCGCTCAAGCACTTCCTGTCCGAAATTGACGTTGCCCCAGTTACGGGCAAGCACTTCAGCCAGCCTGATTGACGGACCGGATACCGTTTCCTTACCGCGGGGGAAGGTATACACCGCAGCATCGGCCAGCGTGGGACGCTTGCACTCATTCAAGATCTGATCCATGGAATACAGCGGGTCGCGCGGATACTGGCGCGCCATGAACACCTGCGCCTTGACCTCGGAAATCGCACGGGCTTCCATGTTAGCAGCAACCGCATTGCCGGAATCGTGGCGATTGGTATCCATCTGCATCGGGTTCGCAGCACCAACTGCATAGGGATTCACAACGGACATGCCGTCGTCAAAGTAATCACTCATCGAATTGCCTCTCTTTCTCACGCTCTCGCGCTGATGATCGTTTCCTGATAGAACTCAACGCCCGGAATCTGGGCCGTTCCCTTGCTCATTCTGGCGAGATTATCCAGCACCGACATGTTGATCGAGCGAACCTCAATGCCATCGACATAGGCAGGAACAGCTTTGGCATCGACCACACGGGCGCGCCACTTCTTGCGGGTGCTGGTTCCTTTGGCCTGTTCAAACTGAACCGGTGTCGGCGCTTTCATGTCCTCAACCATCTCAGCCATCGCCATGCTGACCATCGCGCCCTGAACATCGCCAGACTTTTCGGCTTCGGCAGCTTCCTGCAAGAGGCGGTCGCGTTCTTCCTGCTGCAGCTTTTTGGCTTCCTGCTCGGCCTGCACCCTCGCTATTTCGACCGCCATCTGATATCCGGCCATGTTCTTCTTGATGACCTTCTCCGCTTCTTCCAGCGGAGCAAGCATCTCTTTTTCCCTCTGGCACACCTGCGTATGGGCAGCTTTCGCCGCTTCCTTCGTCGGCTTCCAGTAATCCTTCATCTGCTTGGCGCGCCGCTTGATCTCCGTCAGGAACGCAGCGGCGCGCTCATAATCCTGCTGGCTCTCGATCTTCAGCTCTTTCGCTTCGTTGATCGCGGCAGTTCCAGCCAACTTGAGCTGAAACTCAATCGAAGCATCAGCAACAAGGTTGGAAGCCTGCATCTGTCGAACAGATTCCATCTTTCATACTCCCTTCAAGCTCTCTTCTCGCCCTGCATCGCGTTGTAAATTGCAAGGCAATGCAGGAAGTTCTTGTATCCATCCCCCACCCGCTCAAAACGGTACTTGCCATTCTTGAGCAGTTGGAGACCATAGCGCTGACGCACCTTGATTCCGTGGCTTTTCAATGCTTCGGAGTACCCACCGATCTGCGTAGCCAGCATGACCGGGTGATAGACCGCCGTGCATTTGATGTCAATCACATCAACCCCGGTTCCATCATCTGGTTCGATGTAGCCCAGCAGATCAAGCGTGCCAGCATAGGACATCAGGCGGTGGAAGATTCTCAATTCGGACGCCACCCATACCGGGTGATGCTCTTCTTGGAATCGGATGAATGCCTCAACATATGGCTGAGTATCTTCGTCACTCTCGACGATGCCGTATTTCACGAAGTTGCTCACCTGCTCATGCGCCCGCGTACCCCGGTCGGCTGCATTCTGCAGCGCATCTTCCGGAACATCGCTATAGAGCATCAGGCTCATCGGCTCCATGATCTGCGTCACGCTCGGCAGCTTCATGCCGCCAAGCATATATACATGGGACTCTTCGTCGAATTCGATCTTCGGGATCCCTCGGATCTGAGCATCAATCATGACGCATCCTCCATCATGTAGACATCCTCATCTTCGGCCGCATTGGCCTTGTCTGCGTATTCCTCTTCCAGCTCCTTCACCTCGTCGAGCAAAGCATAGCAGCCATGAATCACATCATCCAACCGACTGTCGCGGGAAGACTTATCTTCCAGCTCGTCAATCAGAAATTGAAAAGATCGGCGCGCGGTACCCAGGTTTTCAAGGATCTCGTAGTCAATATCCAGCATGTTCATGCCTCCTTGACGTGTCGCTTCTTTGTGTGCTATAATCAAAGCACACCTAATCGAATTGCTTGGATGCGGTGTACAGCGTTGACGAATTGCCCTCGTCAGCGCTTTTTTATTTGCCATCAAGCTGTGTGCGCTGTTCCTGAATGTCCTTGTCGCGCAGATACAGCGCCATGACAATCAGAACGACGAAACCGATCACGGTCGCAGCCGCCAGCGTATACACAAGCGCCAGCTGCAAGGCCTCGATCAGCCATGCGATCGCCGCCTGCGTCCATGCCCTCACAGCCTCCTGTATTTGCCCGATACAGGACTGCACACTCTGAATCCATGCCATCAATCCAGCCACACTTCTCCCCCCTCTCCGTCGTCGTCGATGAAGCTAACTGCCATCGCCACTACGCAAACCGCAAAGATCACGCTGATCATCGCAGTAAGCGTACACAGCAATGCCATATCCACCGGATACAACTGCCAGAGCGCTTCCCACATTGCCTTGTCGATCATGCGCGCTTCCTCCCCTTGATGATTTTGAAATTCCGCTGACCAGTGATTTTATTGAAACCATCCTGCTCCATCGTCCAGTTGTCGAAGATCTCACGCCGGACGAGGATACTCCGTCCGAAATGGACGGTCATGTACTGACGGTCGAATTCCATCATGATCTCGCGGGCTTTGGTATATCCGAATCCCGTGATCTCTGCGATGTCATTCGTGCTCAAGAACTCACGGCGAGCAGGGCTCGCAGCTTTGGGCTGGCTCATTGACCGGAACCTCCTTCCTGTCATCTCACCTCGTTGATCTTCTGGAGCGATGCGTCGATTGCCCGACGCGCATCCTGAAGCTCATTTTCGTACTTCTCTCTGAGGATTGGATCATCAATCCTGCCATCCAGCGCATCCCGCTCGACCTTCTCATGCAAAGCAAGCACATCGTTCATCTGATGCTTGGTATTGAGGATTGCACCGAGCAGGCCATAATCCCGTTCGTCGGATGCACCGAAATACTTAGTGATCTCCGGGAACTGCGCCCTCGCCCAGCGCCTGAAAAGCCCCGGCTCGGGAAGACGTTCCTCGAGGATATCCACGTCGGACATCTCGGGAATGACCTGTCCGTACTCCATCCTTTTGTACTGCTCAAGACTTACGGAAAGCATCGAAGCAATCTGCTGTTGAGTCAGATTGTGCGAAATCCGTGCTGTTTTGAGAATTTGCTGTGCGGAATCTGCCATGTTTAATGCCCTCGCTTCTGGTATTATGAAATAGTCCCACTAATATATTAGCCGGACTTTTCCACCAATTGAGCCGGCATAAGATCTTCCGGAGCACACTCAAGAACCTTGGCAAGCCTAGGAAGCATCTTGTTACTGGGCTGCGAAATTCCAAGTTCCCACTGGCTTACAGCGCCCTGCGTCACTCCAAGAGATTCTGCAAGTTCCTGCTGATTCAGGCCCTTGGTGACGCGAAGAATCTTGATCTTACTAACCACTGCTTTACTCCCTTCGCTATTATTTGCTATTATTCTAATACACAATATTAGAGAAGTCAACCCTATTTTTTACAATTTCTAATATTTTATAACTCATAATTGAAGCTACTCTAATTTAGTAATAAAATATTAGTGTAAAAAGCAGGGAGGTGCATTATGAACCGTCTCAAGGAACTACGCAGACAAAAAGGCGTCCGGCAAGGTGAAATTGCCGACCTCTTACATATCACCCAAGGAGCTGTATCTCAGTGGGAACTTGGACGCACCAATATGGACTATCAGTATGCAAAGGTACTTGCTGAATACTTTGGTGTTACTGTCTCTTACCTTCTAGGGGAGTCTAACGTCTTAGATCACTCCAACGTACCAGCGTCAAAAGCTACCGGATTCCGAATTCCGGTTCTTGGAATAATCCGCGCCGGCATCCCAGTCGCCGCAATCGAAGATATTGAAGATTGGGAAGAAATCACCACCGACATGGCAAAGACCGGCGAATTCGTCGCACTCAAAGTAAAGGGCGATTCTATGGAGCCACAAATAAAAGACGGCGACATCGCAATCATTCGCCGACAGGAAACTGTCGAGAATGGCGACATCGCCGTGGTGCTGGTCAACGGAGAGGAAGCTACGATCAAGAAGGTCAAGTTCTCTCCAGATGGTATGATGCTGATTGGCTTCAATACCGCAGCCTATGAACCACACTTCTACAATAAGGAAGAAATCGCTGATCTGCCGGTCAGAATCTATGGCAGATTGGTTGAAGTCAGGAGGAAGTTTTGATGAAAAAGTCGGTTTTCTTGTTTGCTTCCGCAATTATTCTTTTCTCTTCTATCTCTCTGGCAGAACCGATTACGGTTGATTTAGATGCAATGACCCCTGCTGAAATCAAGGAACTTATCACCCTTGCTGAAGCCGAATACAAAGAAGCTACTTCCTTTTCTTCTGATGTATATACCCTCCTTGCACCCAATTTCAGATCCGCTTTTGAATCTCTGATTCCATCTGACGCTACTGCCTCCTATCCTCTTTTAGGATTCAAAGATCAACGCGCAAGAACTATGTATATGCTTTCCGGCAATTGCACCGTTAAGTTTGCTGATAAATCTAAATCGTCATACGAAATGACCATGATTTATTGGCACGACGAATCCTCCCAAACATTCCATCAAGTCGCGTTTTTCTCCGACGAGAAAATCTACTATTGCGACAATGAACTTCTTAAAAACGTAGTACCATATCTGAACGAGTCTATCATCCAGAAGCTTGGTGCTAATGATATCATCTACCAGGCAACCACAGCACAAGCAACACCTGTTCCCACTCCGACATCGACACCCACTCCGACGCACACACCAGCTGCAACACCTTCTCCTGACCCGACCCTGACCGCAACTCCTGCTCCCACACCAGAACCGACGTCTCTGACCCCAGAAGCCCTAATTGAGCAAGCTATTCGTGCTGAGCTCGGCGAGGACTATATCAGGCACGAAATACACAGTTATACTGCTAATTGCAACATCTATTTCCATCTCGGCAGCGGTTGGGATAATGCTTCCATACGAAGTGGATTCCTTTATGATTGTGCACAAGTCCTGCAAAAACTAGATGAACTCAATGACAGCGGTGCAATCCTTCTTGACAGCATCTATTTGCAAGCTGACGGAGAATTCATCGATACCTACGGCAATGCAACAACGGAAAAAGCCATTGCTTTGCGGATATATAAAGAGACGCTGGAGAAGATCAACTGGGATCGCTTCAATTATAAAGACCTCGATGCAATCTCTTACAGCTATTGGTGCCATCCGGCATTGAAAGATTGATTTTTGACATACAAAAGCGCATCTTCACCGATGCGCAATTTTTAAAAGCCAAAAGGGAACATTTGTTCCCGGCAGATAGGAGGGATCATCATGCCGGCCGAACTGAAGGTTTTGGAATTCCCCACCAAAGCCGCACCAAAGAAAAAAAAGCGCAAAAAGCTGCGTAAATACGAACGTGCAGATGGCCGCTTCTGCAAATATGTAACAGTCAATGGTATCAAAAAAGCAATTTATGGCACTTCCACCGAAGATGTTATTGAGCAAGCCAAAGAATACAAAATGCTTGTCACTAATGGTCTAACCAATCTGGATTATGAAATCAGAGTAAAGGATTGGTGTGATCTCTGGTTCAAAGCCAGAAGAGCAACAAAAGGAAAGGGATATCAACGCAATGCTGACCTGCAAATGCGCCTTATTGTCGCCCAAATTGGTCACATGCGCGTGCGTGATGTTAGGGAAATTCATCTTCAAAACGTCCTAAACTCTCGCTCCGGAATGTCAAAATCACAGATTGAGCAGCTTTCCAATACCATTAAGAGCATATTTTCATTTGCTCGTAAAAATCGCCTCATTACTATTGATCCGTCAATGGACATCATTCGACCTATAGGAACTTATGAAGGCCATCGGATTCTTGAAAAGTGGGAAATTGATTTCCTGCTTGCTAATGTAACGATTCATCGCAGCATGATTTGGGCGCTCACCATGCTTTTTGCTGGATTACGACGCGGTGAACTACTCGCACTTGAAACCAAGAATATTGATTTTGAAGCACGTAGAATCCACATTGTCACGGCTGTTCGTTTTGAAGATGGCAAGGCTGTTAATGCCGGAACAACAAAAACGAAAGCCGGCATCCGTGATGTACCAATTTACGAACCACTATATTCTATATTAAAGCGCGATCTTTCAGAAAACCCGCGTCAATATCTGGCTAGTCAAGAATGCGGGAAGCCCATTCTCTCCGAAGGTGGATTCCGCGGACAATGGGATACACTTATGCGTCGACTTACCAACGTCAACAGCGGATATCCTGCGCACCTGCATGTCAAAAGAACACCAGAGCAAAAAGCCGCATTTGAAGCAACGCTCAAGTATATCTCCTTTACACCACATGATTTGAGATATACCTTCGCAACTATGCTCTTTAATGCTGGCGTAGATGAAAAGTCAGCATGTAAAATCATGGGTCATCGAGATGTGAGAATGACACGTGACCTCTATGCAAAACTAACGATTGAGCAGAATCTGAAATCTGACAAGAAGATGGAAGAGTATTTGCAAAGCTATGTCGTGACAGAAGATTTGACAAACAATTCTGACAGACGATCGGGAATATTGGTGTAAACGAGATATTCGAGATACGCCAAAAAGCTAGGCAATAAAATAAAGCTAGGCCACGCCTAGCTTTTTATTATGAATGCCGTTCTAGCTGGGCCAGCTGCCGTTTGCCCATGAGGCGAAGGACAATTGTGGTCACGAAAAAGAGAATGACGGTACGAAGAAAACCAGTGAGCATAGAATCACCACCTATGGCGTTCATCTTGCCCGATGCTTTCCCCATATATACCAAAAGGGGCCGGATTTCCGGCTCCCGATCAGGTATATGCGCTTACGCCTTCATCGCGTAGCCTTCTTCGTTCTTCTTCCAGATCGCCTCGCGGCCGGCGTGGTAGGCGCCAACGGCAGCATGCAGCATAGCAATGCCGCGATCCAGCGCCGCATACTTCTTGTAGAGGACGAACTGCGGCTCTTCGATGGCGACGCTGCTGCGGTCAGCCGTGATCTTCCACGGCTGCATGTTGATCGCGCTGGGCGCAAGGCGCGCAGCAAGCACGGCCTCCTTCTGCCATACACCGAGAGCGGCAAGCTCCTCTTCGGTCTTGCCGCAGACCTTGACAATATCCTTGCGCTTGGGCGCAAAGGCAGGCAGATTTGCCTTGCCCAGGGAAATCACGCAGTGCACCTCTTCGTCATTCTGCAGGCTGACATTACGGCTGATCACATCCATATGGAAGCCGGCGCCAAGCCAGCAGGTGCCAAGGCCCATAGCGGTCGCCTCCAGCACCAGCGCCTCGCCCATATAGCCTTCCAGCTCCATCGGCGTGCCCTTCTTCGCGACGATCACGGCATAGACATCCGTACCCTTAATCTGACTCCTGAGACCCGGGCCCTTGAACATGCGCACCGTAATCCCCTGCCAGCTGAGCTTACGGCAGAGAACGCCGAGGCGATCCAGCTGCTCCTTATCCGGCGCGCCGGTGTATGCACGCACAGAACTGCGCTTGTACATGGCGTCGTACCAGTTCTTTTCGAGTTTCAATTCAAACATGATGATCGCTCCTGTTATTCACATAATCCTGTATTCTATACTTTAGCATGATTTACCCGGCGCTGTCAACGAAAACCGCTGACCGCGCCGGGTAAATCAGAAGCGCAAAACCGGCCCCGCACCTTTGCGGGGCCGATTCAAAATACGCTTTTATTATTCGTGCTGATCCGCCGGGAGGTTCTGAATCAATTCCGCCGGCTCGTCGGTCATCGCATCAACAAACGCAGCAATGCGAACGAGGCCGCGCTGGATATTCTCCAAGGAAGTCGCATAGGACAGGCGGCAGAAACCCTCGGAGCAGAACGCGCTGCCCGGAACGACGGCGACATCCGCATTCTCCAGCAGCAGCTCGGCAAAGGTCATCGAATCGTGAACCTGAACATAGCCGTAATACTTGCCAAAGAGTTCTTTGATGTCCATCATCGCATAGAACGCGCCCTTGGGCATGTTGCAGTGCACGCCCGGCATTGCATTGAGACGGGAGACCATGTACTTGCGGCGGCGGTCATACTGCTGGCGCATATTCTCCACCTGCGTGACGCCCTTGAAGCTGGTCAGCGCCTCGACGCAGGCATACTGCGCGATGGCGTTGCTGCCGGAGGCCACCTGGCTCTGCAGGCTGCTCATGATTTTGGCAATGGGCTGCGGCGCCGCGGCATAGCCGATGCGCCATCCGGTCATCGCGTACGCCTTGGAGACGCCGTTGACGACGATCGTCTGGTTATAAATCGCCTCGCCAAAGGATGCGATGGAGGTATGCTGCTCGCCGTCATAGACGAGTTTTTCGTAGATTTCATCCGCAATGACATAGAAACCGCGCGCAACCGCCAGCTTGGCGATTTCACGGAGCTGATCACGGCTCCAGACCGCGCCAGTCGGATTTCCGGGGGTGTTGATCAGCAGCGCCTTGGTCTTTTCCGTGACATACGGCGCGAGATCGCGCGCCTCGGTCACATAGTTCTTCTCCCGAGAGCCCTCAACAAGCACCGGAACGCCGCCAGCCAGACGGACCATCTCCGGATAAGAAACCCAGCAAGGCGTGGGGATGATGACCTCGTCGCCCGGGTTGACCAACGCACACAGCGCCGCATAAATGGAGAACTTCGCGCCGTTGGAAACGACGATCTGGGACGGCGTATAAGAGAGCGCATTGTCGCACAGCAGCTTGTCGCAGATCGCCTGACGCAGTTCGAGCGTACCAGGCGCAGGCGTGTACTTGGTCAGGCCCATATCAAGCGCTTCATGCGCAGCGGTACGGATGTACTGAGGCGTAATAAAATCAGGCTCACCGGCGCAGAAAGAAACGACATCGCGGCCACTAGAGGCCATCTCCTTTGCCCGGGCGTCGATCGCCAGCGTCGGAGACGGGGAAATTGCACTGCAAAGACGGGAAAGCTCAAGAGACATGGATGAACTCCTCCTTCGGATATTCCAGTCGTTTAATGTCTGAGATTATTATACACGCAATTTCCATTTCTTGCAACTGCTTTTTAAGACTTTTCTGTTTAATATTCGCTTTTAATTTGCATATCTGAATTTATATTCCTGCAAATTAAGACATTTTAATTTTATCTTTGCCGAATCATTCTCAGAATCTGCTTATGACGGAATATCCGTCCCTGTGACAAAATAACGCATTTTCGCAAAAAAACTTGAAAGATTCCACTTTTTGCGCTATTATAGGTAAGGTATATTTTTTTCTTTCTGAGTATATATGGAGGTGTTTAAATTGCATCGCACGATGAAGCGGATTTTTGCCGCAACGCTGATGCTCTGCCTGATTCTGACCGGCATTGCTGCAGCTGAAGAGACTTTCTATCAGTCCCTCCCGACCAACGGCCTCACCGCCACGCTCGCCGTATCTGCAAACGTTCCGGCTGAGAATGCCGCGCAGGATGGTATCAACCCCCTGACCGGTGAGCCGTGGCAGGGCCGGTATTATCCGATCGGCGTCAACATCGATGCTCATCCGGAAGCGCTGCCGCATTGGGGCGTTTCTTCTGCCGACATCATCTATGAAATGCCCATTCAGGCCGACGGTTCCACCCGTTCCTTCGCGCTGTTCATGGGCAATATCCCGGCTTACGCCGGCCCGGTTCGTTCCGGCCGCGTGCCGATGGGCTCCCTGCGTGAAATGTGGGGCGGCGCATGGGTCTTCTACGGCTGGCAGACCTGGTTCCGCGACAACAACACGGTGGTTGACGTGGTCGACTGGGCAACGTATGTCAATCCCAACGCCCGCGTGAAGGGCCGCTGGGTTTTCCCGTTCATCGAGGGCACCGAGCGCAACTATGCCACCCTTTTCCATCGCGAGAACGACGGTCAGCATGTCGCGCCGCACAATGTGCAGATCGATATGAAGGCTGTTGAGGCGCTCTTCGAGTCCGAGCCGCAGATGCATCCCTACAAGTTCACCGAGACCGGCCTTGACCGTGGCGTGAACGTCTCTGAGATCACCATCAACTACAAGACCACCAAGCCGGCCTATGTGGCGAACTATAAGTACAATGAGATGACTGGCCTGTACGATCGCTACCGCAATGGCGAAGCGTACTACGATGCGCTTAACGGCATGGCGACCTCTTTCGCGAACGTCATCGTCCTGCGCACCAACGTCACCTGGTACAACAACGCGCAGCAGCGTCCGGTCATCCAGCTGGTCGGTCAGGGTACTGCCGATATCTTCCAGAACGGCAAGTACATCCGCGGCACCTGGGTGCGCACGCACAACGATGCGCAGGCTCATGAGTTTGATTCCCTCTCGAGCCGCATGGTTTTCCTCGATGAAAACGGCGAAGAGCTCGAAATGAAGGTCGGCAAGACCTTCATCCAGATCGTCAACAACGATCAGGAAGTCATCGTCATGGCTGATCAGAAGATCGAGGGCGCTACGGCTCAGGCGACTCCCAAGCCCACTGCCACCCCGCGTCCGACCCGTACCCCGAAGCCGACCCGCACCCCGCGCGCCGATCGCAATGCGACCAAGAACATGGAATCCGGCGAAGAGGGCGATATCTCCTTCGGCGGCTGATTTCCGCACAAAACCCCTTGCAGCGCTGCAAGGGGTTTTTCTTTACCTGACAGACATATACAGAAAAGAGCGGACGCATGCATCCGCTCTTTCGCTTTGAAAAGTTTACTTGTGATTCTCGCGATAATCCTTGAGCAGCTTCTCGATGCGCTTCCACGGATCCAGCAGATAGCTGATGGACTGGTCGTGGTTGAGCGTCGCGATGACAAACGCCATGTACTTGCTCATGTCCGCCTGCGTAAACCACGGCGCGCTGAGGACCTCCGGGGTCGCATACGTCAGGTTGGTCGCAAAGACGTGATCGATCACGCCCTCCTCATATGCCTTGTTGAACGCATCAAGGCCGCTGGTGAAGAACGCGAAGGTCGCGCCCGCAAACACGCGCTTTGCGCCGCGCTTCTTGAGGTTATACGCCAGATCGAGGATGGAATCACCGGAAGCGATGATATCATCCGCAACAAACACGTCCTTGCCCTCAACGGTATCGCCCATGTACTCATGCGCAACGATCGGATTGCGGCCATTGACAACGCGGGTATAGTCGCGGCGCTTGTAGAACATGCCCAGATCCACGCCAAGCGCAGAGCTGTAGTAGATGTTGCGGCCGATCGCACCCTCATCCGGAGAGACCACCATCATGTGATCCTTGTCCATCTTCAGGTCGGCATAGGTATGCGTCATCGCCTTGAGCATCTGGTAGGTCGGCATGATGCTCTCAAATCCGCTCAGCGGAATCGCATTCTGCACGCGCGGATCGTGCGCATCGAAGGTGATGATATTGGAAACGCCCATCGAAACGAGTTCCTGAAGCATCAGCGCGCAGTCCATGGACTCACGAGCGGTGCGACGATGCTGACGGCCTTCATAAAGCATCGGCATGATGACGTTGATTCGCTTCGCCTTACCGCTGGCAGCTGCAATGATGCGCTTGAGATCAGCGTAGTGCTCGTCCGGCGTCATCGGAACTTCCTTGCCATAGAGCTTATAGGTGCACTGATATGCGCCGACATCACAGATAATGTACAGGTCATAGCCACGGACAGAATCCAGCAGCATGCCCTTGCCTTCGCCAGTGCCAAAGCGCGGGCAATTGGTGTGGATCAGGAAGCCGTTGGCCTCAGAGCCGTAGAAGCTATGCAGCTTCTCGTCGGTACTATTGTCCACCTGCCATTTGGTCAGATATGCATTGACAGCCTTGCCCATCTCCTCACAGCCGCGCATCGCGATCACACCAAGCGGCGCAATTGGCATCATCGGAAACTTCTTGGACGCTTCGTTGTTGTTGCTCATGATGATTCCCCTTCTTCAGTAATCGATTACTATCGATCTGGAAATGATACACACTTTCCTTCTTATTATAACACAACTCGCACAGGAATAAATCAAAACTTTATAAAAATAGATAAATTTGTCTGCTTGCCACAATTTTACGTCTGTTTTCATACGTTACCCTCTGCTCCCATTGCCGCTTTGCCCAAAATGAGCGTGATGAGCCCGGCATCGTACTTGACCCGATCATGCACGCTTGGTATAATAGGATCAAATGACCAGCAAGGAGGTCTTTTTTGTGAAGCGCATCGTACTGACCGGCGGCGGTACAGCCGGCCACGTTTCTCCCAATCAGGCGCTGATTCCCCTGCTCCTTGAGGAAGGCTGGGAAATCCACTACATCGGAACCAAGGCCGGCATCGAACGCTCGCTCATTGAGCCGATGCAGGGCGTCACCTATCATGCAGTCAGCTCCGGCAAGCTGCGCAGATACTTCGATCCTCAGAACTTTACCGATCCCTTCCGCGTGATCGCAGGCATGATGCAGAGTTTTTCCATCATCCGCAAGCTCAAGCCTCGCATTGTCTTTTCCAAGGGCGGCTTCGTAAGCGTACCCGTCGTGGTCGGCGCTGCGCTGTGCGGCGTGCCCGTCGTAATGCACGAAAGCGACATCACGCCAGGCCTGGCCAACAAGCTCTGCAAGCCGTTTTCCAAAGCGGTCTGCACCACCTTCCCCGAATGCACCAAGCTGCTGGGCAGCAAGGGCGTACAGACCGGCACGCCGCTGCGCTCGCAGATCTTCTCTGGCAGCCGCGAAAAGGGACTGGCGCTTTCCGGCTTTGACGGTAAAAAGCCTGTACTGATGATGATCGGCGGTTCTCTCGGTGCGCAGACGGTCAATGCCGTTCTCCGCGAGGCGCTTCCTGCGCTGACCGCGAAGTATGACGTGCTGCATGTCTGCGGCAAGGGCAATCTGGCTGAAGAACTCACGGGAATGGCTGGCTACAAGCAGTTTGAATACCTCTCCGAAAAGCTGCCGGACGCTTTCGCTTGCGCCGATATCGTCCTCTCCCGCGCAGGTTCCAACTCTCTGTCCGAGCTGATGGCGCTCAAGAAGCCCGCCCTGCTCATTCCTTATCACAGCGGACGCGGCGATCAGGTGCTCAACGCCAACTCCCTCAAGGCCCGCGGTCTTGCACATGTGATGATCCAGAGCGACATGAATGCGCAGTCCCTGCCTGAAGCGATTGATGCGCTCTATGCCGACAAGGATCTTCTCGTTCAGCGTCTGAGCGCACTCAGCAATGCAGACGGCACACAGGCTGTGCTCGAACAGATTCACAAATACGCCAAATAATCATAAAGTCCTGCCGCAATCCTACAGCAGGACTCAGACTATCGATGATCAAAACGGCCGCCCGGCACTGCCGGCGGCCGTTCTGTATTGCTGTTATTCAGCGTTCACGGATTCTTCACCATAGGTCTTGGCTTCCCGGTTTTCATCAATCTCCGAGAAGTTCAGCAGATAATCGCGCGCGAAGCCCTGCGTCCTGCCGCTCTCCGTGCATACCTCGTACCAGATATCGCCAGCCTGATCCCGATACTTCTCCAGCACCATCAGCTCAATTCCCTTGGAAAGCTGACGCACCAGCTTCGCACCGGCAACCGGCTTCACGCGGACATTGGCAGGCTTCTTTGTCTTGGCCTTGCCGATGATCTCTCGATCCAGAATGCTCTCTTCCTTCGCCTCCGGCTCATCGTCATTCTGCTCGGCAGTATCCTGCTGATCCTCCTCCGGCACAGCTGTCGGTTCCGGCGTTCCTTCCGGCGCCGGCGTAGCCGTCGGAATCGGGATGCTAACCCCCTCATCCAGCTTGATCAGATAATCTCGCACAAAGCCCACCGTGCTGCTTCCCTCCGGGCGCACCTCATACCAGAGCTTGCCGTTTTTGTCGATCTTAGCAGAGAGGATTTCCACCTTCTTGTTCTTGCGCAGCTGCACGAGTACCTTGCCGTTCATCACTTTGCGAACATTGGCATCCTTCACCGTGACGCCAGTGCCAATCACATCTTCAGCAGGCGCTTTGGTCGGTTCAGGGGTGGTCTCGTTCTTCTCCGCCTCTTCTGCCTCATCCTTGACTGGTTCCGGCGTCGCAGAGAGATCCGGCGTATGGGTCGGCTTAGCGATCTGCTCGTCGAGATCAACCACATAATCGCGCATCCAGCCAGCCGTTTCCAAATCGTCAACCGTAAGCGCATACCAGATCTTGCTGTCCTTATCAAGAACGGTCTCGTGAATCGTTACCTTTTCACCCTTCTTGATCGTACTCTTCACCTTGGCGGAAGAAGATGCGCTTTCCCTCAGCTTCGCATCGCGGTTGACCTCACCCGTGCCAAGCTCCGGCACAGCAGTCGGCTCCGGTGTCGCCGTCGCGACAGGCGTCGGAGACGGGCTCGGCGACGGGGTAGCGGTCGGCGTCGGACTCGGCGTCGGCGTATTGGTCATGATAATCGGAAGCGGCGTGGCTGTCGGCTCCGGCTCAGCGGTAGGCGCCTTGGTCGGCGCCTTTGTCGGTGCTGTGACAGGCGCACTTGTCGGCTTCTGTGTCTCCTGCACCACAGGCGCAAAGACAATCGATCCCGGCGCCTTGGTCGGCTCAGAGACCGTCGGCTGCTTTGTCGGCTTCGGCTGCTCTTTATCCGTCGGCATGCCGATAAAACGCACAACCAACAGAGCAACCAGAACCACGACCAGCAGCGCAATCACGCCGATCACAATCCTGCCCATCAGCGTCGAGAAGAATCCTCCTCTGCGCTCATCAGCATATTCATCGTCATACTCCTCGTCATATTCATCGACGTACTCGTCATCGTATTCATATTCATATTCGCCAACCAGCGGAGCATCCTCATTTTCGCTGTCATTTCTGCGGCGGCGCTTAAATGCGTCATTAGCCTCCTCGCCGTCATACAGACTCTCCTGCTGAAACGGACTGATTCTCTTCGTCTGTTCCAGCTCGTTATCATGTTCGTTCGCCATGATATAGTCCCCCTATCCCACAGTACGTTATTTCTATTATAAAGATTTATGCATGTAGATGCAAGTCCTTTCTTCCAATGATTCAGGTTTTCCGTGTGTAAATCTTTCCTTTGCTTTGTTTTCGCATCCAAAAACAAAGGGCTGTCAGGTATCCCCCGACAGTCCTTTGATCGATGATCCATCTGTTTTCATCAGCAGCTCTGCATCCCGGCGATATACCGCTTGAGCGCATCCCGCCAATCCGGCAGAGGCGTAAACCCGTTCTCCACAAGCTTCCCCTTGTCGAGCCTGCTGTTCAGCGGACGCACCGCCCTGCTCAGGCCATACTCCTCCGTTGTCACCGGAATTACCTGTGTATCCATGCCTGCCAGACAGAAAATCTCCCTTGCAAAATCCGCCCAGGAGATGTATCCGCCCTCGTTGGTTGCATGATAATACCCGTACTTGTCTGTCTCGATCATGTCCACCAGCAATCTGGCAAGATCCGGTGTGTACGTCGGCGTACCTATCTGATCGCAGACCACGCGCAGTGTATCATGCGTCTGACCGAGACTGAGCATCGTCTTGACAAAGTTTTTTCCGTTTTCGCCAAATACCCATGCGATGCGCACGATAAAACACTTTTCCAGCGCTTCGCTGACGGCCAATTCTCCTTCCAGCTTCGTCTTTCCATAGACAGACAGGGGCGCATATGCCTTGCAGTCCGGATGCCACGGCGTTTCTCCCTGACCGTCAAAGACGTAATCCGTAGAAATATACATCATTTTGGCTTGGATCCGCCTGCAAACCCCGGCGATATTCCGCGTACCCTGCGCATTGATCTGGCGAACCTTCTCCTCTTGATCTTCCGCAGCATCAACCGCTGTCCATGCTGCGCAGTGAATCACAGCCTCCGGCGCCGCATTCTCCATCACGCGGCTGCATGCTGAAGCGTCCGTAATGTCCATCTCAGCAATGTCCACGCCGATCGTTTCATGCCCCCGCTTCTTCAGTTCATTCACCACATCGCAGCCCAGCTGACCTGCCGCGCCTGTAACCAATACCCTCATCTGCTCACCTCAGCGGCCACGATACATGTTCTCATAGTACTGCTGATACTCACCGGAAATGATCTCTTCCCACCATGCACGGTGATCCAGATACCACTGAATCGTCTTCACAATACCGTCATTAAACATCGTCTCCGGCTTCCAGCCAAGCTCGCGATCAATCTTAGCCGGATCGATGGCGTACCGCATATCGTGTCCCTTTCGGTCCGCAACATAGGTGATCAGGCTCTCCGGCTTGCCCAGTGTCTTACAGATCAGCTTCACAATGTCGATATTCCTCATCTCGTTGTGACCGCCGATGTTATACACCTCGCCTACCCGGCCTTTGCGGATAATCAAATCGATGGCCTTGCAGTGATCCTCCACATACAGCCAGTCACGCACATTCAGCCCTTCGCCATACACGGGCAGGGGCTTGTCGTTCAGGCAATTGGCGATCATCAGCGGAATCAGTTTCTCCGGGAAATGATACGGGCCGTAATTGTTGGAGCAGCGGGAAATGGTCACCGGCAGACCATATGTACGATGATACGCCAGAACAAGGAGATCCGCACTCGCCTTTGAGGCGGAATACGGGCTGCTGGTGTGAATCGGCGTCGTTTCCGTAAAGAACAAATCCGGGCGGTCAAGCGGCAAATCGCCATAGACCTCATCGGTCGATACCTGATGATAGCGCACAATGCCATACTTCCGGCAGGCATCCATCAGCGTCTGCGTACCCAGAATGTTGGTCCTCAGGAAGATGCCCGGATCATCGATCGAGCGATCCACGTGGCTTTCTGCCGCAAAATTGACAACAACCTGTGGCTTCTCCTCCTCAAAGAGCTTAAAAACCGCCTCACGATCGCAGATATCCGCCTTGACAAACCTGAAATTTTGATGATCCATCACCGGCTCGAGCGTCGACAGATTGCCCGCATAGGTCAGCTTATCCAGACAGACAATGCGGTCATCCGGATACTTATCAAGCATATGGAAGATAAAATTGCTTCCAATAAATCCCGCACCGCCGGTTACGATTATGGTCATGCTCATTCCTCCGTGTACACAAAGTTGCAGTCGCTGTCTGCAAGCATCGGAGACGCAGCGTCCTTCCCGCTGAGCACAGGCTCCGTCACGCCCCAGACAACGCCGATTTCCGGGTCGTCAAATCGGATTGATCGGTCGCATTCCCTGCTGTATAGGTTGTCCACCTTGTAGCAGAATTCGACCCCGTCCGTCAGCGTAACAAAGCCGTGGCCAAATCCACGCGGGATATACAGCATGCGTTTATTCTGCTGCGTAAGCTCCACAGCAACCCACTGCTTATACGTCGGGCTGCCCCTGCGCAGATCCACGGCGACATCCAGCGCTGCGCCCTTTGTCACCCGCACCAGCTTAGCCTGCGCCATCGGCGCATTCTGAAAGTGAATTCCGCGCAGCGTACCCTTCCTCTCTGTGAAGGACTGATTGTCCTGCACGAACACATTGGTAATTCCGATCTCGGCAAAGGCTTTCGTGGAGTACGTCTCCATGAAATATCCGCGATGATCGCCGAACACCTGGGGCTCAACGATGCACACACCCGGCAGCTTGGTATTGATTCTCTTCATCAGTAACGCAGCCTTCCTTCCGCCACAGCCTTAAGATGCGCGCCGTATGGGCTCTTGCCATAGCGCACCGCGCTTTCAAGCAGCTTCTCCTTTGAAATCCAACCGTTCTTGTATGCGATTTCCTCCGGCGCGCTGATCTTAATCCCCTGCCGCTTTTCTACCATCTTCACAAACTCCGCCGCCTCCACAAGGCTGTCCACCGTACCGGTATCCAGCCATGCAAAACCGCGGCCCAGCAGCTGAACATCCATGTTCCTCCGCTTGAGGTACATGTCGTTGAGCGTCGTGATTTCCAGTTCCCCCCGCGCAGAGGGCTTCACGCCACGCGCCATCGCAGATACGCCCTTCGGGTAAAAATACAAACCCGTGATTGCATAATTGCTCTTGGGATGCGCGGGCTTCTCCTCAACGGAAACCACATGCCCCTCTTCGTCAAATTCAACCACGCCAAAGCGCTCGGGATCCATGACATAGTAACCAAATACCGTCGCGCGCCCGTTCTTTTCTGCGTTCTGCGCAGCTGTACGCAGAATCCTTGAAAAGCCGTTTCCATAGAAGATATTATCACCAAGCACCATGGCGCAGGCGTCATCGCCAATAAACGCCTCCCCGAGCAGGAAAGCCTGCGCAAGTCCATCCGGAGACGGCTGAACGCAATAGCTCAGTTCCACGCCGAACTGGCTTCCATCCCCAAGCAAATGCTCAAAGCGCGGCGTATCCTCCGGCGTGGAGATAATCAGAATATCCTTAATACCCGCCAGCATCAGCGTTGAAAGCGGATAATAGATCATGGGCTTATCATAAACAGGGAGAAGCTGCTTCGATGTGACCATCGTCAGAGGATACAGCCGGGTACCGGCGCCTCCGGCAAGGATGATTCCTTTCATCAAACAACCTCCTTTTATACGCATAAAATGATCATAATACATGGTCATTTTATCATATTTGCTTCCTGTTTACAATCATTTTGCCCGCAGCGTTCCACCTGCGCAGCAAAAAGTTCCCCCCGCCGGAGCGAGGGGAACTCTGTATGATGATGTATCCGCTTGCAGGCATCCTATTCCGTTCGGGACAGGCCTGCAATCAACCTATGCAATCAGGCTGCCGCAGAAAACTGGATTACTGCGCCATCTTCTTGTAGGTCGCCAGACGGCGGGCAGCGTCCTTCTCGTTGATCGCGAAGGCCTCTTCCGCCTTGCCCGGGAACAGCTTCGCCAGGGAGGCGTAGCGGACCTCGGACTTGATGAAGTCCTGATAGGACTCGGTCGGATCCTTGGAATCGACGGTCAGCGGGTTCTTGCCCTGCTCCTCGAGAGCCGGGTTGTAGCGGTACAGCGGCCAGTAGCCACAGGCAACCGCACGCTTGATCTCCAGCTGGCTGTGCGCCATGTTGATACCATGGTTGATACACGGAGCGTAGGCGATGATCAGGGACGGGCCCGGATATGCCTCAGCCTCGGTCATGGCCTTGAGCAGCTGCGCCGGGTTCGCGCTCATGGCGACGGTCGCAACGTACACATAGCCGTAAGACATGGCCATCATGCCCAGATCCTTCTTGCGGGTCTTCTTGCC
>JAFXCE010000074.1 GCA_017521565.1 Clostridia bacterium
CAGGACAACACCGCTGCCATTGAAATGATGGCGCTGGTATTTGCGGAAGATGTAGGCGTCGAAGATGGCGAGGAGCTTGTCCTCCAAATCCTCCCGGGCAGTGAGGTTCTTCGCCGGACGCAAGTTCTTCCGAAGCACCTCTTCCGGCTCCGAGTCGTATTTTCGTTCTGTCTTCCCAGCTGACCGTTCCGCCAGCACATCATCTGAAAACGTCGGCAGCTTTTCAAGCCACTCAGCGGCCTCCACTGCAAATTGGCCCTTGGAGGCGATCAGCTCGCGGCAAAAATCATCGATGTCCTCACGAGATACGATGCTCTTGAGTCCACAGTCATAGGTGCGATAGCTGTAAGCGTCGCATTCGTTCCCCGGCCAACTGTAGCCCGTCAGGCGACAGAACGCGAAGCGGCGCATCATGGCGTTGGGAGCTTCCAAAGCCGCGGCCTTCAGTGTCCACCAGTCATCCTCCCGCATCACCTGCTCGCGTAGCATGATGTAGGGCGCGTACATCTCATCCCCCTGATCGTCCACGTTCACGGGCGGCTCGGGGACCTGATCGAGATTGAACCTCTTCGGTACGCGACTCTGCTGCGTATCCGAACAGTGGCTCAGCATGTATTGCAAAAGCCACCTGTCCTTTTCAGGGTCCAGCAGGAAATCCCTCAACGTATAGGGCCCGCTTTCCCATCGATCCCAGTTTTCCCTTCTGAATATCTTGATACCCATGGCAGAATACTTACACCCATTCCTCTTTTTCTTTGACAGTGTCGCCGCAACCCGGAATACCATATGGAACGGCCCTCACAAGCTGTCCTTTGACAGGCCGTTGCCCAGGCCGAAGTCTTTTGCGGGCATTTCCGTGCTCTTCTTCTACGGAGTCAGGCGGTCACGCAGCGCCTCCGAACGGATGTGGCCCAGCCCGCGGATCCGGAGTTCGGCCAGCAGCCCTTCAAAATCCACTTCCGTCCACTTGGGATGCAGCGCGAGGAAGATCTCCGGCAGCTTTCCCGTCTGTGATACGTCGTCGGACGGAGGCAGTATCTCGCACCGGCGAATCAGGAGTCGGAGCTCCAGCGTATAATCGTCCAGGAGTCTGGCCGCGAAATCACCGTCAGAGCTAACGATGTCGTATCCGCCAAGCCAGTCCGATTCGCGGGCGCCGCCGCAGCAGAAATCCTCGAACGGCGCGATTTCGAGCCATTGGGAACGGTCGAAGAACTCCCCGGCAACCCCGTCTCTCTCGTAAAGGAAGTCCTGTGTGCGCCTGCCTGTCCGCTCTTCCGCCAGCAGCAGCACGCGGTTGCCGTCCGCGCTGATCGCCCCCATGGCGCTGTATTCCGTGTTCCCGGTATCGCTGTAGGCATGGCCGGGATCCACGGTGTTTTCCCGGCGGGTCGCAAGATCCACCGCCTTCAGGACGATCTGTCCCTCCGTCTCGACCAGATCGGTATTCGGGTTTTCCTCGCTGGATGTGTTCCACCTGTCGCAGTAGTACAGGCGCTCGACCGGCGCGTCAAAGAAGGGGGACGGGTCGATCATCTCCATTTCATAGGAGGGCTTTTCGTTCATCCAGCGCCTGTGCCCCGGCGTGCGCACCAACAGGGCGCAGGGGCCGTCTATCGGCTGCGCAGCAACGCTCAGGCACTTACGCTCTCCATGATCGTCCCAGGCGCACAGCGTGTCGGAATTGACCCGGAAGGCCGCCGCGCGAATCTTTCCATCCATGCGCAGCTGCCCGAGATTCAGATAGCGGAGGATCCCGCCCCGTCTGGCCCGGGCGGAAAGCCTTCTGTACAGCCCGATCCATTCCTTCATCAGTTCGTCGTTCAGCAAGGTCTCCGCCGCGAACAGGGGCGCACGCGCTTCGTCAAACGCCCCGGCATCCATGGTTTCCCGCGCCTCGCGCAGCAGGCGCAGCGCTCGCTGCTGATCCGCAAGGGCCAACTTGAGGCTCCGGATCCTCGACAGCTCAAGGAAGGCCTTTATCGGCTGTCCCGTCGGGAAGGGGAGGCAGTATTCCGTCCAGCCCTTTTGCACGCGCACATGCTCTCTTTCCACCGAGACGATATGCCCGCCCTCTTTGCAGGAGCACACCCTCACGCCGTCGCGCCACCGGATCAGTCCATCCCAACACGCCAGGTATTCATCGTCCTCGCCGCAAAGGCACAGGAACGCCGGCGTTCTGTCTCCATTGCCCAGCACGGTATCGTCCGGATAATAGGCCAGCATCCTTCCCGTCCCGGTCTCCCAGATACCCAGTTCCTTCCCACGAAAGGCCGCGATGCACTTCCCAAGCTTGCTCGTGACCAGCTGGACAGCGTACCTCGTATCGGAAAGCATCGCCGCACTATCCTGACCATTTGGCAAAAGCGCCGGGTCCGCCCTGAATTCCCTCGCCTTCAATGGCTCCAAATCATAGACCGTGAACAGCACGTCGCCGCTCTGTCTCTCCAATACCAGGCGATCCCCGGCAAGGCAATCGTCAAGGGACCTGAATCGCTGGACATTGCTGACCTTGCACACAGGTTCACCGTCCCGGGTCCTGCAGATGTGGATATCCCTGCCCTGCTGCAGCGCGACATAGTTCCCGCTTCCAGTTATCGTGGCAAAGCTGATATCCTTCCCCAGTCGTTCGCTGAATCGTATGGCGGGTTCCGGTTCTCCGATTCGCCATATGAATGCCTCGCCGTTGCCGGACACCGCAAAGACCTCGCCGTCACGGGACGCGCTGATCGACCTGATCTGTTCATCGTTCCAGGGGTACGCGCGCTTTCCTTCCGCCTCGGCATATTCACCGTGCCCTGTCAGCGCCTTCAGCTCTTCCATCCGCCGCGTCCAGACTTCCGAATCCCTTTGACAGTTCTCCAACCTGCCAAGCGCCTCCAGGTCCGTGATCTGTCCGGCGTTCCAGAGCAGTATGGCGCTGTTGGCGGCGACCTCAAGGTCCTGGCCGTCCAATCGGAAGGCTTCGGCCAGGCATTGTTGCGCCGCCTGCTCCATCCCCAGATCCAGAAAGGACAGCCCGCGGTTGTTCAGGTAGCCCGCCGTGACCGAGAAGCCTTCCGGCAGCGTCCGGGGATAGGACATGCCAAAGATCTGGCAATAGGCCCTTTCCAAAGACGACAGTGCGCCATCCTCGCCCTCAAAAGCCCTCCTGCCCCTCAGGCAGTCCTCCAACAGGCCTCGCAGCGCCTCCGGAACGAGGCATGCCTCCAGGAGCGCTCCGGGATGATCCTCCGCCTCCGCGCCCGTTGCCCATATCCGCCGCCCGGCGTACATCTCCATGACCGTCAGCGCCCAGGCGAAGGCGTCCATCCATTTCTCAGCCGTCGCGCCCTCGGCCTGCTCTCCCGGACAGTATTGAAGGGTGAAGCCGCTTGAAGCGGGCCCTTCGCCGTCGGTCAGCTGGCTCTGGGCTTTCGCAAGACCGAAGTCCGCCACCTTCGCCTCCCAATCCCGTGTCAGAAGGATGTTCCCCGGTTTCACGTCCTGATGAATCAATCCCTGCTCGTGGGCGTATTGCAAGCCCCGCGCCACCTGGATGGCAATGTCCAGTATGCGCTCCTGAGCTTCCTCCTCCGTGCCCTCGTACAGCCTGCGTGACTGAATGGCGTCCTTCAGGCTGCCGCCGTCCATCCACTCCGAGAAGATGGTGGGCACCCCGCCGATGTCGCGCACATAATAGCATGAAACGATATTCGGATGCAGTCCCAGGTTGATCCAGTGTTCGCACTCGGCGATGAATTCCGCCTTTCGCCGCTCGCTGCCCTCGGCGAAGAACCTCGGCTGGGGCCGCTTCATAGCCAAGTCGGCATTCCAG
>JAFXCE010000021.1 GCA_017521565.1 Clostridia bacterium
CAGCACCAGCACGGCGACCCTGGCCGTGCCCTACACCTGCCGCTGCGCCTTCTGCGGCGCGACGATCCAAGGCGAGGAGAAGATCACCGTCGAGGGCCACGCCTTCGCGGGCGGCTACGCCACCGGCGCGCAGGGCGAAATAATGAAGCTGGCCGCGCTGCCCTGGAACGCCGACGACCTGCCCCGCTTCGACGAGGATTTCCTCGCCCAGGCGAAGGCGCAATATGAGCAAAGCAGGCAGGAACCGACCGCGACACGCTGGTGTTCACGCTTGACGGCAATCTGTATGATCAGACCTGACACAGCGGTACGACGAGGATAAACGCAAAGGCTCTGTGTGCGTCAATCGAGTCCGCTGTGGTACCCGCATCTGCCGGAGGGAACTCTGATCGTCCCAGGCAGGGAATTCATCACGAAATGCATGGAAAGGTGAGATCACATCATGTCAAAAATTATTATTCTCGTAGCCGCCGGCCTGCTGGTGTGGCTGTACACCATGGGCTACCTCCTCCAGGCCATACTGTGCTTCGGCGCGGTGCTGGGCGTGGGCGTGCTGCATAAAAAGCTGGGCGGGAATGGCAAGAAGCAGCTGTACGGCATACCCTTCGGCTGCGCGCTCGCGTTCGGACTCATACTGTGGCTCTTCGGGGGCCGGTGGTACCTATGCCTGGGCGGTCCGCTGCTGATGCTGGGCGTTTCTACGCAGACTCTATGGGAGAGCGGCGGGCAGAAGCGGATCCGCATGGCCGCCCTGGCCTTGCTGGTGCTCGTCGCCGCCGGCGCCTTTGGTCTGGACATGGTTTCAAAGAACAATCTGGGCAGGGATGCGCGGATCGCCGAGCTGGAGCAGGCCTTCAAGGACAACAGCGGGTCCGTCCGGGCGGAGGGCTTTGAATTTGTCAAGGATGCCGGAAGCCTGACCGGGCGCTATCCCTCTCCTTACCTGTTCTGCTGGTATGACGCCGCCGGCAAGGACGGAAACAATGCCGTCCGCTTCAGCGCCGGCGGCGCGCACCTGGAGCGCTACTATCTGTCCCAGGAGGACGTATCGCAGCTGAAGACCGTGATCATCGCCGTTCGGCACATGACCGCGAGAAAGGGTGTGGTGACCCATCGCAGCGGCGGCAACAACTACGGCCACTACAAGCACGACTATGATTATGACCTGTACTTCTTCAACCTTGATACGAAGGAATGGTCTTCGCTGGACAACGTCAAACACGGCCCGTCGTCGGATTACCGGGGCGTGAACTGCAAACAGAGCGACGCTATGCAGTATGTGCGTGCACTGTACGCGGCGGCGACAAAATGATGGAAGGAATGAAAAATGCGTGAAAAGCAAGGCTCCGGCGGAGCAAAGGCCAGGATCCATCTGATTTGCGCCATTGTCGCGCTGCTTTGCGTGGCAATCATGTTCGTGCCGGCAGGCCGCGAGCGCGGGCGGGCAACCCAGTACAGCCAGGTGCTGTACCTGGGCGAGATGCAGTTCGGTATCTCCCACGCCACCAGCGGCTTTGACAGCGACCAGCCTGTCTACAAGATCGCGGCCTTTGCGATGATCGTCGCGGCGGCTCTGTTGATCGGCTGGGCCGTCCGGTCGTTCCAGGGTAAATCCGGCGGGACAGGACTGGTCGCGGCTGTCGTCAACCTGCTGGCGTCTGCATTTGTGCTTATGATAATGGCGGTGGAAAACGGCGCATATCTCCTCATCATTCCCACCGTGATCCTGATCGCGCTGTTGGCGGTTGCAGCGCTCGTGCTGGCGATCCGGCAGAGTCGCGCGTAACCGCTAAGGGCGAAAAACAGCACCTCGTTTCCAGTAATATCCAAGTCTCGACAGAAAACCCGGTCGCCTGATAAAGAAGACCGTCAACATCAACACGACAACAGAATGAGAAAGGAAGTATCATCATGCCGACCAGTAC